>NZ_WQNH01000046.1 GCF_009812055.1 Chelativorans xinjiangensis
TATCATCGACCTCTTCACGCCGGCCGAATGCGCCAACTACTTCAGGGCCGCAGGATATGACCCGGATTAAACAGGACGTGCTCTAGTCCGCGCCTGACACCAAGCTGCGCTTTCAAGCAGCCTGGAAGCAAAGTTGAGAGCGAGGGGCCGGCCTGCGTGTCAAGCTTCTCGAGGAAGCGCTTAAGTCAACATTTCAAATTTTCTTAGCGAGATTCTGCGATTTTCATATGTGAAATTAATTAGCATGCGCTGAGATCATCTTTGGATATGGCGTTTAACTATTGGTTATTGTCAAGTAAAAATCTATTTCGATACGTCGGAAAACATGATGAACTTTGCCACATCATGGGTCCATTTGATAATGCATGCTCGATTCTCGGCTCTCGATACCTATGAATATTGCAGGCCCACGAACAAGGCGAATGATGGATTATGCGGCAGAACGCGTCTGATCGGGGAGCTGACACCATCAAGGAGTTTTCGGTCAGGTTCTGAACGCTGAGGGAACAAATCTATGTCGAATGGGCGCGACCGGCAGCTTGATGGGCTGAGGGCCATAGCTGTCACAATGGTACTGTACGCGCATTTTTTCTCGGCAGACGATTCTTATTGGGGCCACGTCGGTGTGCGCCTGTTCTTCGTCCTCAGCGGATTCCTGATTACCCGCCTTCTCCTGGACGCGCGCTCGGCGGCGGAATTTGAAGCCTTGCCCGCCCTTGAGTCGTTCTACATTCGACGGGCTCTGCGGATCTTTCCGCCATATTTCGCCATGCTGGGGTTCGTCTGGCTGATCAACCTGGAGGAGTCCAGATGGATCCTCCTCTGGCACGCGCTTTACATTTCGAACTTCTGGTACGCTCTCCAGAATGACTGGACGCCGTGGGTCCTGGTCCACACCTGGACGCTGTCCATAGAAGAGCAATTCTATGTCGTTTGGCCTTTGCTTATCCTGCTGGCGCCGCGCCACTGGATCGAGCGGATCTGCATAGCCGTCATCGTCCTGTCATTGGTGTACCGGTTCTATTGGCCCTTCACGGGGGCGCCGTCGGTAGCGCGCGATGTGCTTCCTCCGGCGTCTATGGATGTGCTGGGGGCCGGAGCGCTACTGGCTGCCTATCGATCCCGGGCCGCGGGATGGCCGCAATGGATGCGGTTGGGCTGGGCACCCCTTGCGGCCACATTCCTCCTGTTGCTGTGGTTCAGATCGGTCCAACTGACGCCGACGCAGGATTGGGTGCGCTGGATCGGAATGGAGGTATTTCCCCTCGTTCCGCTGGTCATGATCGTCGGTCTCTGTTCGGCACGGATTGAGGGCTATGCCGGCCGCCTGCTGGAGACGCGGCCGTTGGTGGCCTTTGGACGGGTCAGCTACGGCGTATACCTTTATCACGCTCTCGTGCTGGCGCTGGTCGTCAAGGCGCAGCCCTGGCTTCCGGTCAATGTCTCGGAACAGGGATTAGGCCGGTTCGCGATCGCGGGGGCGGGGACGCTGATGCTTGCTGCCGTTTCCTGGCTGTTTTTCGAAAAACCGATCAACGCGCTCAAGCGCCACTTCCCTTACGTTGCCCGGAGAGATCGCAATCCCGCGAGAGCATTCACGGGATGGCTTGGCAGGGCACAGAACCAAAGGGGCGTGGCAGCGCGGCGTGGTCCGATCGATCGCACCAAGGCCATTCCGGACCCCGATCTTCAATGAACTGATTGAAGGCTGAACCATGCCCACCCCATTGGTCTCCGTTCTGCTACCCGTCTACAATGCCGAGCCTTATCTGGCCGCCGCGCTGGAGAGCATCCTGCGCCAAGATTACGAGCGTTTGGAAATCATTGCCATCGATGATGGCTCGACCGACGGTTCGATTGAGATTCTGCGGCGGTACCAGAAAGCCGATGATCGAATTTCGATCGTCTCGCGCGAAAACCGCGGCCTGATTGCGACCTTGAACGAGGGCCTTGCCTTGGCCCAGGGCGATCTCATCGCCAGGATGGACGCCGATGACATTGCCTATCCTTCGCGCCTCTCGCGGCAGGTGGCGGTATTTGCCCAACAACCTCAGTGCGCGATCTGCGGGTCGGGTATCGACACACTCATCGGCGATCGTATCGTCAGGGGCACGGCCGATCCGCTCCATCGGCTCTGCAGCCTGCGCATACTGTCGATGTTCTTCACGATCTTCATCCACTCGACGGTCGTCTACAACAGGAAAGTCATACCGGAGAATGTATTGAGATATGATCCGCGCTATGTACACGCGGAAGATTTCGATCTTTTCAGGCGGATTACCGATCGCTTTCCGGCAACGATGATCGAAGACAGCCTGATCACCTACCGTATCCACAACGGCAGCGTCTCAAACAGGCACAAGCGGCAGATGCGCAGAACACATTTGGCGATCGTCACCGAAAATCTTGAGCAGGAAGCCCTTGCCGTCGCCCCCGGCACCTTGTGCGACCTCGGCGAGGCGGTGACCGAGGATACGGTTCGTCGGGCGGCCGAGTACATTCTCGCGCTTGAAGACAGGGTCGCGACCCAGCCTGCGGAAACAAGACCAAGCTATGAGGGAGGAACGTTGAATCTCTTTTATTTTATCTACCAGCTCATTGGCGACGAGCAGCGGCCAGAGCTGACGCATGAGTTCCTGACCCGAACGCGAAAATGGGCGCACATCCGGCGCCGTGAGAAATACGGGTTGCTCGCTGGAGCCTATGCGCCGCGGCTGAGCCTCATCTCGATCGCCGCCACCAGGCGGTTGGACGCGCTCTCGCGATATTTGCAATCAGTGCCTGCCGCCGCTGTCCTTCCTCGTTATCACATGAGCTAGAATGACTGCCGGATCTCCCCAGCCACGGAACCACACGGCGGCGCTTGCTCCAGCGGCCGCCGATCCCTCAGGGGCAGACGAACCGATGCCGCTGGCAAGCTTCATCGTGTGCACCCGCAACCGCGCCTCGTCGCTTGGTATATGCATCGGGTCAATTCAGGCGGCATGCCAATCCCATGCCGCCATCACGGCCGAACTCGTGGTTGTCGACAACGGATCCACGGACGGCACTTCGGAATATCTGGCCCGCATCGCCGCAACGTCGAGCATTGCAGTCACGCTCGTTTCCGAGCCGCGTCCGGGGTTGGCCGTCGCTCGCAATGCCGGGCTCAAGAGCGCCCGTGGCCGCATACTCGTCTTTGTCGACGATGATTGCGAGATCCACCGGGATTATCTCCGCGATCTGAAGCGGCATTACACGAGCGGCGAGAAGTGCGTTATCCGAGGCGGCGGCGTCGAACTCGGAGATCCAAAGGACCTGCCGTTCACGATCAAACGCTCGCCGGTGCGCGCACGGCTTACGCGCGATGTCCATCCTGGCGGTTTCGTACTCGGGTGCAATATGACGATGCATCGCGAGGTTGCGGCCCTTGTGGGCCGTTTCGACGAGCGCTTCGGTACCGGCGGTCCGCTACGGTCCGCAGAGGACACCGACTATCTCGTGCGAGCATATCTGCTGGGTATCCCGGTCGAATATGTGCCCGACATGACGGTTTTCCATCACCACGGCCGAAACGTTCGCCAAGCCATCGAGACGCTCCACCGAAATTACAGCCTTGGCAATGGAGGGCTTTGTCTGAAGCACATCCGCCACGCCCCCTGGCTGCTTCTCCATTTCTACTGGACCATGCGGTCGGCTTGCAAAGAGCTTGTGGGCGGTCCGCAGTTCGATCCCGAGTTGCGCCTGTCTCATTGGCCGATCGTGTTCATGAATATCCTCGGCGCCGCAAAATTCATCGGCCTGCTGTTAGCCAGGCGGCCGGAGCGCCCGGAGTTGCAACATGTCCAACAGGCAACAGTTGAGTTGAGGTGACGCCCACCATGTTGCGATTGGTACTACCAGGATCGCCGGTGCTGCGCGAGGCGCTGGGGCAACAATTGCGCCTCCTTCCGGCCGTGGTGGTTCTAGGCCTGGTCGCCGCCGCGCTCGAAGGCGTCGGCATCGGTCTGGTCATCCCCATGCTGGGCATCATCGTCGGGCATGAGGATGGCGCCCAAATGAGCGGCCTCTCCGCCTTCTTCCAGGAGGTTGGATCGGGGTTGGGCAACGGGGAACGGCTGGTCGTGATCTCCGCCGTCATCCTCGCCTTGATCGTGCTGAAGAACATCCTGGCATTTTCAAATACGGTGCTCACGACATTCATCTACGGCAAAGCAAGCCATTCCATCCGAAGCGCCCTGTCGGAACAGCTCTTGAGGGTAGGCTACCCCTTCTTCCTGCAACAGGATCCTGGCCGTCTGCTGAATGTCATTTCCAACGAGTCCTGGCGGGCCTCGGATGCGGTTCAGACTGTCCTTGGGGCGATCGTGAACGCCTCGGCTGCAATCATTCTGTTGGCCTTCCTGCTGCTCCTTTCCTGGAAGATGACGCTGCTGGTCGCGTTCGGCTTGGCCGTGGTCCAACTCGCGCATGCCGTCCTGTCGGCCAGCCTGAAGGCCCCCAGCCGCAGCGTCACCTCCCACAACAGCGCACTCGCATCGAGGATGCTCCACCTCGTGCATGCCGGGCGGCTGATCCGTATTTTCGGGCAGGAGCAACGGGAAAAGGCAGTGTTTGACGGGGCATCGGACGCGGTTCGCCATGCTGGCTTCGTCCTGCAGACCCGTCAGGGCGCGCTGCCGCTCCTGACGGAGGTTCTCCACGCGATGCTCTTCCTGGGCGTGGTTGTGGGCGCATGGTTCGTGGGTGTGAGTTTCCCGGTAATCGTGGCGTTCGTCGTCCTTCTCTACAGGCTGCAGCCGCACATGCGGTCTTTGCAAATGGCCTGGAGCCAGCTGCAGGGTTGGAGTGGGTCGATGGAAGAAGTCAGGTGGTTGCTGGACTCGTCGGACAAGCCCAAGCCGCCCGAGGGCATCATCCCCTTCCACTGCCTCAAGAAACTCGTGAAGTTCGAGGACGTGACTTTCCGGTATCCGGATTCGGGCTCCCGCGCCGTGGTGCTACATTCCGCGAGTTTCGAAATCCGCAAAGGCCGCTCGACGGCGATCATCGGCCGGTCGGGCGCCGGCAAGACGACGGTCGTGAACCTCCTTTGCCGGTTCGTGGAGCCGGATGAGGGAGTTATCCTCGTCGACGGGCTGCCCCTGAGCCAGATCGATCCAACCCATTGGCGAAGCCAGATCGCGCTGGCCAGCCAGGAGCTCGAGCTGGTCGACGGCACTATTCTGGAGAACATCACCTACGGGCAGAAGCAGGCCGCGGCCGCCGAAGCCGAGCAGGCTGCAAAACTGGCCGAGGCGCATGAGTTCATAGAAAAACTGCCCCAGGGATACCAAACCGTCGTCGGCTATCGGGGCGTCAATCTGTCGGCGGGGCAGCGGCAGCGGATTGCATTGGCAAGAGCGCTGGTCCGCGATCCCGACATCCTGATTCTGGACGAAGCCACCAACGCCGTGGATGGCCTCTCGGAGGCAGCGATTGTCGAAACGCTAAGGTCGAGGGCCGGCCGCCGCACGACGGTCGTCATCAGCCATCATCGCAGTACCATTTCGTTCTGCGACGATGTCGTCATCCTGAGCGGTGGTCGCGTAAAGGGCCAGACTCCGCTCGCCGATTTGGCATCGCTGAGCATGGACGAGCTCTATGAGCACCATGGGCTCGATTGAGTGCGCAACTGCGGGTTTTCCTTGGCCCCTTCCAGCCTTAGCCCGGCTGTTCTTCTTCCTTGCTGGCCCGCGCCGTGCGTGAGCGGCGGCGCACCGCTTCATAGGTGACGGCACCCACGATAGTCACCGCGACCATGATCAGCGCGAGCGCGTTGACGGCGGGCGTCAGCCCCGTGCGCACCTTGGTGGCGATGTAGACCGTCAGCGGCGTATCGAAGCCGCGCACGAAGAGCGTCGTGTTGTAGTTCTCGATGGACTGCAGCACCGCCAGGAACCCGGCAGCGAAGAGCGCCGGCTTGAGGAAAGGCAGGATGACACGGCGGAAAACCATGAATTTCGAGGCGCCGAGGCCGAGCGCAGCCTCCTCTTGCGTGCGGTCGAAGCGCTGTAGGCGAGCGGCCACCATCAGCATTATATAGCAGATGATGAAGCTCGATTGCGCGAGAACGATCAGGAAGACGCCGCCGCCTACGCCGAGCTGGCGCCACAGCACCAGCGTCGAAATGCCGATCACGACGCCAGGCGTCAGAAGCGGCGAGACCATGACGGCGTAGAGGAAGCTGCGGGCCCGCGCGTGGAGGCTGGTGAGCACCAGGGCCGCCGCCGTGCCGATCGGCAGTACCACCAGAACGACGAAGAAGGCGACCATGATCGAGGTCCACAGCGCGTCCCACATGCCGCGGTCGGCGGCAAGTGCGTTGAACCACTCGAGCGTCGTGCCTTGCCACGGCGTGACGGTGGGGAAGCGGCTCGTGTTGAAGGTCGCCGCGGCCATGATGGCGAGCGGGGCGAAGAGATAGACGAAGAAGGCGGCGAAATAGACGCCGAAGAGCCCTTTCATGATGCGGTCGGCGGCGCTCATTTGGCCACGTCCGTAAGGTTTACGCGGGCGATCTTGAGCGTGACGAGCACGACCGTGAGGCAGAGCACGAGCAGCACCAGCGCATAAGCTGCACCGCGGTTCCAGTCGCCGCCCTCGAAGAACCAGTTGTAGATGATCTCCGTGAACCAGCGGCTGCCCGGCGCGCCGAGAAGCGCGGGCGCCACATAGCTGCCGGCGGCCAGCATGAAGGTGAAGACACAGCCCGTGGCGATGCCCGCCTTGGCGTGCGGGATGACGACCCGCCAATGGGTGCGCCAGACGGAGGCGCCGAGGTCGCGCGCTGCCTCGATCTGCGATTTTTCGAGCGATTCGATGGCATTGTAGATCGGGAAGAGCATGAAGAGAATGTAGGCGTAGGTCATGCCCGCCAGAACGCCGCCGTCGCCATACCAGCGCACAGGCTCGTCGATGATGCCGAGGGCAAGGAGAGCCGCGTTGAGCGGCCCGCGGAAGGCGAGCAGGATGTACCAGGCGAGCGTGCGCAGCACCTCGTTGATCCAGAAGGGGATGGTGAGCGCGAGGATGGCGATGGCTGTCTGGTTGGGCGTGGCGTTTTGCGCCAGCCAGTAGGCAAGGGGATAGCAGACCATCAGTGTGACGAAGGCCACCAGCGCGCTCGCCCAAACGGTCTTGAAGAAGATGGCGCGGTGCACGCCCTCATTGGCAAGGTAGAGGACGTTGCTCAGCGAATAGACGTCGCGCGGGCCGCCAATGTCCGCAGGCGGCAGGTTGGGCCGCAGCGCATAGTCGATCATCATCACATTGGGTGCCAGCACCATACCGGCTAGCCACGCGGCGACCAACGCAAGAAAGACGGTGCCGAGCCCACCTCCGAAGCGCTTGTAAAGCTCAGCCATCGGGCAGCACCACCGCATTGGCGCTTTGGAAGGCGAAGGAGGCGCGCGTGCCGATCTCCGGCGCCTCGCCGAGTTCCGTGCTGGCAATCGAGGCGGTGAGCCGGCTGCCATCTTCCAACGTGCCATGGGCGAGCGCGAAGGCGCCCTCAAAATCGATGCGCTCGATGGTGGCCATCAGCCGATTCTCGCCCCGCGTCTTATGCTGCAGCGCCTCCGGGCGGACATAGAGCCTGGCTGCCGCCCCTGCGGAGAGGCCGTCGCCGGCGCGGCCGCTGAGCGGCCCGAAAGCGCTCTCGACCGTGGCGATGCCGTTCTCGATGGCTGCGACCCTGCCGGTGATCGCGTTCGTTTCGCCAACGAAACGGGCAACGAAGGGCGTGGCGGGATTGTCGTAAAGCTCGCGCGGCGCCCCCACCTGCTGCAGCACGCCTTCGCTCATCACCGCCACGCGGTCGGACATGGCAAGCGCCTCCGACTGGTCGTGGGTGATGTAGATGAAGGTGACGCCCGTGCGCTTCTGCAGGGCGCGCAGTTCCGCCCGCATATGCTGGCGCAGCTTCAGGTCGAGCGCGGATAGGGGCTCGTCGAGCAGCAGAACCTGAGGCTCAACCGCGAGAGCGCGGGCAATCGCCACGCGCTGGCGCTGCCCGCCGGAAAGCTCGCCCGGCATGCGATCACCGAAACCTTCCAGCGCCACCAGCTTGAGCAGGTCGTTCGCCTTCTTGCGCCGCTCCGTCTTGGCGACGCCGCGCGCCTCCAGGCCGAAGGCGATGTTTTCCCATACAGGCATTAGCGGGAAGAGGGCGAGCGACTGGAAGATCATGGCCGTGGGGCGCTGGTCGGGGCCGAGGCCCTTCATATCGCGTCCGCCGATCAGCACCGTTCCTTCGGTCGGTTCGAGGAAGCCCGCGACGATGCGCAGAATGGTCGTCTTGCCGCAGCCCGACGGCCCGAGAATGGAGAAGAACTCGCCGCCTTCCACGGTGAAGGAGACGTCCGTGACAGCGCGGGTCTGGCCGAAGGCCATGCCGACGTTCCGCAGCTCTACCGAATGCGACATTGTTGCCCGATGAGTGAGAAGGGGCGGGCGAAGGGGTTCGCCCACCCCGAAACATGTGTCAGGCCGAGAGGAACCGGTCCTGATATTCGTTGCGCTTGGCCACGAACCAGCTTTCCTGGATCGGCCACCACCACAGCTTCTCCAGCGCGTCGCCCGGATAGGCGGCGGCGAAGAATGCCTTGGCCTCGTCGGAGGTCAAATCGGCCGCGCCCACGGCGGTGGAATTGATGGAGGTGGCGTTGGTGTACATGGCGCCGGCTTCCGGCGTCAGGAACCAGTTGATGAAGGCGTAGGCCTGCTCAATGTTCTCGGCACCTGACGGGATCGCGACACCCTCCATCCAGGTGAGCGCGCCTTCCTTCGGCGCGATGAAGCCGATGGGCAGCCCCTCCTTGGCAAGGGCGGCCGCCGTCGAATCCCAGGTCTGGCCGATGGCGCAGCCATTGACGCGGAAGGCGCCCTGCGCCTCGTTCTCGTTGTTCCAGAACTGGGCGACATTGGCCTTGCGGGCGATGGCTTCCTCGAGAATGACGTCGTAGATCTGCGTCATGTTCTCTTCCGACTTGAAGGCCTCGACCATGGGCATGGGAAGCTTCCCTTCGCCCTCCAGCCACAGGCCGATGCCGACGAGGCCGGAATGGCCGCGCACGGTTGCCTTCCCAGCCATCTCCGGCTTCCAGATGTCGCCGTAGGAAGCGGTGCCGTATTCCAGCGGCGCCTGCTCCTTGTCGAAGGACAGCGCTTCCGTGCCCCAGTCGGTGGGCACCTGGTAGCGCTTGCCGTCTATAACAGCGCCGAGATTCTCGGAGTTCGACCAGGCGCTGGGCAGGCACTTGTCGACATCGACCTTGGTTTCGTCGATCGGCTGCACGAGGCCGAACTCGACGTAGTTCGGCACGCGGTCGACCGTCGGCCAGATGATGTCGAAGCCGACGCCGTTGTTGGCGCGCAGCTGGTTAAGAAGCTCGTCATTGGTGCCGTAAGGCGTGAATCTGGCCTTGATGCCGGTGGCATCCTCGAACGCCGCCAGCATCTCGTCGTTGAGATAGCCCGCCCAAGCGAAGATATTGACGCTACCCGATGAACCCTGCGCGTAGGTGCGCGAGATGTATGGTGCCGCCAGCGAAAGCCCGGCTGCGGAAGCCGCACCCTTGATGAACGCACGCCGTTTGACCAGTGTCATGTGAATTCTCCCCAGTTTCCGTTGCCCTGATTGTGCGCAGCGGTATGCCCTGCATGTTACATGTGGATGAAGGTACGGCAACGGAAAAGCGGACACTGGATCAGTGGATTGCAGCCCCGGCCCGATGGTCGGGAAGGAATGAGATGTTCGAAGCGCATACCATATGCGCGCGCCACATGCTCGACAGGGTAGGCGGCCCACGGAAGCAAGAAGATCAGCTTCTCGCGCTTCGCCTGGGCCGGCGGACGGTTCTCACCATCCCACTGTTTCCGCCTCCACAGAAAAACCGATCGCCGCCGTCGGACTCGAGCCCCGATACGCCCACTCCAGGCGGCATCTCGATCCTCTCGAGGACCTCTCCCGTTTGCGGATCGATTTGCCTCAACTCGCTCTCGTCACCCTCCCATGTGCCGTGCCAGAGCTCGTTGTCGAGCCAGGTAACTCCGGTGACGAAGCGGTTGGACTCGATGGTGCGGAGGATCGCCCCCGTCTGGGGATCGATTTGATGGATTTTCCGATCCCGATACTGCCCCACCCAGAGCGTCCCTTCGGCCCAAGCGAGCCCCGAGTCACCGCCGCCGCCAGGCGCCGGGATGGTGGCGAGCACATTGCCGGTCTTCGGGTCGATCTTCTGGATGCGTTCCTCGGCGATTTGAAACAGGTGCTGGCCGTCGAAGGCCGTTCCCGCATGCGCGGCGACATCGAGCGAACGCAGCATCTTCTCGCTCGCCGGATCGAAGGCGTTCAATTTGTCTCCGGACGCAAACCAGACTTGCCGACCGTCAAACGTAACCCCACCCACGCTGTCGACACCCGGAAAGGGTCCATATTCACTAAGGATTTCGGCCGCTGATCGTTTCATGCTTCCATCCTATACGCTCGATAGCGGAGCGGGGAGTAACAATGTCGTCGGGAATCCCGGCACGGGCGGGGTCATCCAACGACGCGCTCGTCCGCGACCATACGACTGCACTTTGCCCGCCGCCGCAAGTTGCTCGAGTGCCCGCTGCACGGTCCGCTGGCTGGCGCCGAGCGCGATCGCCAGAGCCGAGCTCGACCATGACTCGCCATCGGCGAGAAGGGCAAGCACCGCCGCATACTCCCCTTCCACGGGCGGCGCCAACACGACAAACTCGCTTGCGCCGCGCGGCACCAGCTTAAATCCTCGCTTCGTCGCGCTCACCCCGGCCAGCGTCCGAAGCTCCGCACGAAGCCGTCCGATTTCGACTCGCAGCCGTGCACGGTGCGATTCATCGGCATGCTTCGCTCGAAACGCCCGCGCGAGGAGTATGCCCCTCGGCACGTCTCCGGGCCATGCTTCGCCCAGCGCGCGTGCGAGTGCGAACAATACGGGGCGCGTCGCAAGCAAGATCACCGTGCCTGCGTTCCGTACGACATGACGGCACGCGTCTACGACGAGCGCCTCCGAGGCCAGCAAGGCTTCGACTTCCTCGAGCAGGAGGAGTCGCTCCTCGCCGCGCGCCATCAGGCGGGCCGCGGGCGCATTCAGGGCGAGGGATGCGTTTTCAACCTCCGCCGTCAGCGCAGGGATACCCGCCTGCCGCGCGGCGCGCTCGGCCCGAGCGAGCGCTGCCCGCGCCGCCTTCGTCCGGATGCGCCGCATAGCGATCCCCGCGACGACCAGCTCATGGGCGGCCCGCGATGCGGGCGGGAAGGGCGCGAAGTCGAGCTCGGCGAGCCCACGCTCGGCCTCGTCGAGGCGCCCGATCAGGAGCAGGCGCCGGACCTCGAGATACTGCGCATACGCGGCGTTCACCGGGTCGCCGTGCGCTTCGAGCGTCGCCCGCGCCTTCCCGAGCGCCTTCTGAGGCCATCCGAGGTCACGTGAGACGAGCGCGATCTCGGCCTCGGCGACGACGCACCGCGCGCGGGCGACGGCCTCTTTCGGGCCGAAGGCGCGCGCCGCGCGCCGCAGGAGGGTCTTCGCGCGAACGAGATCGCCGAGCTGCGCCATTGCGATGCCTCGAAGCGCGAGCGCGGGCGCGTCCTCGCGCAGGGCGACCCGGTTCAGTGCGCCCAGCGGATCACCCGCTGCGAGCGCGCGCGCCGCGGCCGTGATCAGCGAGTCCATCCGAATCCCGCCACCTTGTCACTCCCACTGTTTGATGTGCCGCTCCCCACCCGGACGATATCAGGATCGACAACTGGAAATAGGGTCCCATCGAGCAACCGGGCCAGTCAACTGGCTGACCTGACTGCTCGACCGGAGTCGATCGCTCGCGCCACGGGTCGACACGCGATCCAATCTTATCCGACGTTCTATCGTTCAGACAGGCTTCCGGTTTGCAACATGAACCCCAAAGCCCTGCCAACGAAAAAGACGGCTTCACAGTGGCATGAGGCACATCCTAAACGCTCTCCGTCAGCCCGTGCAGCATGTCATATTGCTCGATAACGATCCGCTGGCGGCTGATCGAGATGAGGCCCCGTTTCTGGAACTTGTCGAGCGTCATCGTCACCCATTGCCGCGTCGCACCGACAATGTTGGCCAGTTCGTCATGGGTGATCTTCCTGTCGATGTGGAGCCGATTGCCGTCCCGCCGGCCGTGGGTGTCGGCGAAGATGATTAGGAGATAAGCAAGCCTCTCGACGACCGAGCGCGTGCCCAGCATCTGCACGAGGGCTGAATAGCATTTGCCCTTGGCCACCAGCCCGTTGATCAGGCAGACCGCGAATTGTGGCATGCTTTCCACGAGACGGCGGATATTCGCCCCGGTCAGGAAGAGGAGCCGTGCGTCCTCCTGCACGTCGGCCGACCAGATGTGGGCGCCGCCGCCGAACACTTCCGGCCCGCCGACGAAATGACCGGACGTCCAGATGGCGAGCGTGATCTCACGACCGGAAGGGCCGACATAGAAAGTGCGCACGATGCCGCTTTCGATGAGCCAGATGCCGTTGTGGGTATCCCCCTGAAAGAAGACGCCTTCGCCGCGCCGTGCGGAGCATGGAGTGCCAGCTGCGCGCAACCGGGAGAGCTCGGCAGGGCTCAGGCGATCGAGGAACCCGGCGCCCTCGTCGAGATCCATCTGGATTTCGCTCAGATAGACGGCGGATCTGCGGTCGTCATCGCTGCGCGTGTCGGACGAATTTTCCGTAAGCATCATTTGAAATCCCTCTCTCGCCGCTCGGTCGCTGCCAGATAATCCGCCAACGCCTCCCGCTCGGCCGGCTTGAGTGCCGCTGCAACTGTCTGCATGATCCCGTCCGGATCGTTGCTCCTCATCCCGTCGGCGAAATCGGAAAGCTGCTTGACGAGATAGTCGCGATGCTGCGCCTCGAGCCGTGGCGCATCGATGCCGGTCGGCCGCGCTGATGGGCCGTGGCAGTCGGCGCAGGCTCCCAGCGCAGACCGGCCGTGCAGGAACAGTTCCCTGCCTTGCTCAAATCGGGGTCCCTTTTTCGGCGCGGGTGGAGGTGGTGGCTGTTCGGCGAAATAGGTGGCAATCCTCGCCAGCGCTCCCGCCTCTATTTCCATCGTGACTGTTTCCATCTGCCCGCCATCGTTGCGCCGACGGCCGTGGCGGAAGTCGCGGAACTGTTTCTCGATGTAGTCCGGGCGCTGCCCGGCGAGATGTGGGAACCTCGGCATGGGGCTTACGCCCTCCAGACCGTGACAAAGCCCACAAACCTCCCAGGGCTCCATGCCGCTCGTGTCCACCATATCGGCTCTGGCGATACTGGCGGTCAGGCACAGAACAATGAGCGCCGGCAGCCACTTCATACGGCCCGCTCCGCCTTGCTGGGCGGTCCGGTTGTTCGGGAGGTGCGGGCGGCCTTCGTCAACATCATTCGTTCATGGCCGTCATTAGGATTTCGGTATCGCCGTATCGTACCGGTGATGCTGGTGCTGGCCGCTTGCTTTGCGCACAGGCGCTTCGAAGAAAAGGCTCGTCCCGTCCGCGAAGAGAAGGCGGAGAGGGAGCAGTTCCCCCTGACGATGATGCTCGGCCCCCGTTAGCATCAGGTGCAACCCTTGTGGGCTGAAAGAAACGCGTTGGCCGGGTGGCACAGTGAGCTGTTCGACTGTCGCCATGCTGGTCAGCCCGCCGGCCGTCGACGTTTCGTGAATAGCGACGCCCGTAATGCCGGGGCTTTCGGCGCCGATGATGACCAGCGGAGCGGCGCTGCCATTGATAAGCTCGAAATAAACGCTGCGGGTATTCACGCCCGGAACGCTGGCCGGCGACCATGCCTGCCGAACCTCGACGCCCGCCGCAGTGACAACTGGGCGGGCGCCATGATCGTGAGCGGCGACGGGAAGGAGCATCATGGCCGAGAGGATTACCGCGAGCACTGCCGCCAATTTCCGTGATTGCATGTCGCGCCTCCGGCTCAGTTGGTGCCTTCCACTCCACGAAGGAGTAGGTGTAGGTAGTTGGCTGTGTCGTGGGGATGGAAGGGCGGCGTGATCTTGGCCTTCACCGCGCCATCCGGATCGATCACGGCGACGGCGGCGCTATGCACAACATCGTAGGAATCATCGTCGTCACTCTTCTTCTCCAGTCGGTAGTAAGCGTCCAGGCCATGCGCGAAGCGGGCGATCTCGCCGGGCTCGCCGGTGACGCCGACAAAGGACAGGTCGAAATGCGCCACATAGTCAGCCAGCACCGGCCGGTCGCGATCCGGGTCGACGGCTAGGAAGACGATCTGCGGCAGCCGCTCCGGTGGGAGAAGCAGCGACAGCTCGCTTCTCACCGCTTCCAGATTAGCGAGCGTGAACGGACACACGTCTGGGCAATGGGTGAAGCCCAGGAAGACCAGCGACCACCGGTCCATCAGGTCTTCGCGGGTAAAGGGCTCGCCCCGATGATCGATGAGCTCGAAGTCACCGACCGGGGAGGGCTTATCGAGAGTGACGCCCTTCACGTCCTGCGCATGGACGGGTGCCACGACAAGGATGGCCAGGGCCAGAAGAAGCGCTCGCATCACCATATCACCGATCCTGCTGCTCGAAAGCTTTAAGGCTCTCCGACCGGATCTGTTCTAGGCACTGCTTCTTGAGCTGCATGAAATCCGGTGCAGTTGCCATCTTCGCCAGGCGCGGGCGGGGGAGCGGCACGGCGAGGTCGGCGATTACAGAGCCTGGGCTGGCGCTCATCACCAGCACGCGGTCGGCGAGGAAGATCGCTTCGTCGACATCATGCGTTACGAAGACAACCGTTGTGCCGAACTCGCTCCAGATCTTCAGGAGGTTCTCCTGCATCATCAGGCGGGTCTGGGCATCGAGCGCGCCGAAGGGTTCGTCCATCAGGAGCACGCTCGGATAGTTGGCGAGCGCCCGCGCTATGCCGACGCGCTGCTGCATGCCGCCGGAAAGCTCGGCAGGATATCTGTCGGCAAACCTGGTCAGGCCGACCATCTCAAGGAAGGTGTTGGCAATGGAACTGCACTCGGTGTGGCCGCGACCGGCTACCATGGGGCCGAAGGCGATGTTGTTGCGGATAGTCTTCCATGGAAACAGCGAATATTGCTGGAACACCATGCCGCGATCCGGCCCCGGCTCCTTCACCGTCTCGCCGTCGACCAGGACCGTGCCCGCACTCGGCTTGACATAGCCGGCAACGCAGTTGAGCAGCGTGGATTTTCCGCATCCGGAGGGGCCGAGAAGGCAGACGAATTGGCCCGGCGGGATGTCGAGCGAGGTCTCCTTCACGGCCTGTTGGGCATCCGCGCCATGGCCGAAGCGGACGGTGACGTCCTTGATTTCCACGTGGCCACGCCCGCCGCTCTTGCCGCCGTAGCGTTTCGCCTTGCTGTGCCTTTCAAGCGATACAACCTGGACATTCATGCTCGATACCTCACGGACCATATGGATTGCCAATGGCGAGGCCTCTCGCCCCGCGCGCTGCGAATGTTTTTTCGGGAGCTGCCGCAAGGATGACGGCCAGGACCAGGAGGAGGAAGCCGGCAGCCGAAAGCCATGGGCCGGCCGGCTCCAACCAGAGTGCCAGGGGCACGTTGAGGCCTACCATGGTGAGGCCGACGACCCAGGAAGGCTCCGCGCAAGCCCCCACCCAATGCATGCTGGCTGAAGTAAACGCGACGAGCAGCGCCCCGGCGGCAGCCAGGCTGACGATGGACCGGCGCAATCCGGAGCCGCTACCGCGGCGCTGATCCAAAAGCAGGACAAAGACGGTAGCGACGAGGAAGCCCAGTGCCAGAACCACCAGTATCTTGGAAGGCATGACGCTGAATGCCCATTCGGCAATGCCGCGGCCGAAATCGCGGTTCATGTAGCCAGCCTCCAACAGCCACTCGTCGGCAGCGATCGACAGGCTGTCGGAAAGCGATGGGGTGGACGAAAAGATCGTCCAGAGGTTCTTCGGCCAGTTATAGCCGGTCCAATAGTTCGGGAAGTTGCCGAATGTGACGGTGAGCGCGGTCAGTTGGACCACATGCTGGAGGAGAACGACGCCGATTGCGATCCCAGCCCACAGGGCGAAACGGCCGGAGATGGCCCTGGAAATGGTCGTTGCCCGGCCGGCCTTCATCTAGCTCTCCTCTGCCAGGCAAGGAACGGTCGCATGAAGAGCCTGACGGCATAGGTGGAGAGCGTCCCCAGCCCGCCGATGACAAGCATGCCGACGACGATATCGGGATAATTGATGAGGGAATAGGCGTTCCAGGTGAAGTAGCCGATGCCGTACTGGCCAGAGATGATCTCGCCGGCCAGAAGCGAGAACCAGCTCACGCCCATGCCGATGGCAAGCCCCGCCGCAATGCTGGGTAGGGCGGCTGGCAGGACGACGTGCCACAATATCTGTAGGCGCGAGGCGCCCAGCGATCTCGCCGCCCGCACCAGCACCTCCGGCGTCTGCTCGACGCCGTGCAGCGTGTTGAGAACTATCGGGAAAAGCGCCCCGAGGAAGGTGATGTAGATGATCGAGGACTCCTCCGTCGGCCACATCAGGATGGCGAGCGGAATCCAGGCGACGGCGGGGATCGGGCGCAGGATTTCGATATAAGGGTAGATGGCGGCGCGGGCGATACGTGAGCGCGCCATGACGACGCCGGCGGTGATGCCGAGGACGGCCGCCAGCAGATAGCCCGTCATGATGCGCTGCATGGAGACGCCGATGTGGATGTAGAAATCCTGCGTCGCGAGGTGGGCAAGGAAGGAACTGCCCACCCGGACAGGCGAGGGGACGTTCTCGAAATCGATGTAGAAGTCGAGCTTGTAGAGCGTGACGAGATGCCAGAGCACCAGGCCGGCAAGCAGCGCCCCCAGGCTGATCGCCATGGTAGGGCCGTGGCTTCGAAGCAGGCCCCAGGCAGCCGCCGCAAGACTTGCTCCAGGCGCCCGGTCACGTCCTGTTCCAGACGGGATCGGCCGCGCCGCCTGCATTCCGCCGACATCTTCGGCGCCGGTATCGCCGGTCTCTGGCATCTCCAATTCATTGGCGTGAGCTTTTGCGGACATGACGCTTATCTGTTCCCCTGTCATGAATGGCTTTTTGTGCTGTCCGGAGGCGCCGGCCCGGGGACCGGCATCCCAAAAGGCTCTTGCCGTCAGTCGGTCGGAGCAAAGGCGGCCACGGCGTCCGCCATGTCGATCACCTCGCCGCCGGCCTCCGCCGCATAGGCATCAGCTTCCGGCTTTCGCATGAAGGTCTCGTAGCCGCCATCGGGCGTGTGCACGAAGAAGGCGGTCTTGCCGAAAAGCTTCAGCCCCGTCTCCATGTCGTAGACATAGGTGGCGTTGAGCTTGGCGCCCGTGGCTTCGAATTCGGCCACCGCCTTAAGGAATTCAGGCATGGTGCCATAGGTCGAGATGCCGTCGCGCGCATGCCATATCTCGTTGGGCAGCCCTGCATTGGCATCGGCAGGGTCGATGACCGCCGCCTTGTCCGCCGCGTAGTCAAGGTCCATCTCGGCGTAGGCCGCTTTCACAAAGTCCTCGGTGATCCAGGCGTCGAAGTCGAGCGGCGGGATTGCCTGCTCGCGCTCCAGAACACTGTGATCGAGTTTCAGCGCCTCGACCCATTCGTCCTTGATGGTCGGGTCGAGCGTCAGGTGGCCACCCTTGGAGAAATAGATGTAGAGGACTTCCTTCTCGACACCGGTCCATTTCTCCATCTGCTCGACGGCGTTCAAGGGATCGGCCTTGATCCAATCACCCGCATCTATGACCGCCTTCACGAAGGCCGTGACAACTTCCGGATACTCCTGGGCAAAGTCTTCGCGGACGACGACACCGTGAAGATAGGGGACGCCCGTCTCGCTGCCGTCATAGATCTTGCGGCCCGTGCCGCGAAATTCCATCAGCTCCGACCAGGGGCAGAAATCTGCATGGGCGTCGATCTTGCCGGCGGCGATATTGGCGGCCCCGACAGCAGGACTCTGGTTCCTGAGCGAAATCTGCTCCACGCCGATATCGGAGTCCTGTAGCGCTTTCAGCAGCATGCCCCACGCGGCCGAGCCAACCGGGGTGGAAACCGCTTTGCCCTTCAGGTCATCGAAACTGTAGATGTCGGAAGCGACCGGAACGACCACGGCATTGCCGCTGCCCTTCAGATTGTAGCCGGTGCCGGCCACGTAGAGGGTTCGCAGGGACTCCGTCTCTTGAAACTTGGCACCGTTGACGATCAGCGGGTAGTCGCCCATCACGCCGATGTTCAGCTTGTTGGCGAGCATCTGGTTGGTAATGGGCCCGCCCGAGGTATAGTCGCTCCAGCTTATGTTGTAGGTCACATCGGCATAGGCCCCCTCCGTTGGGAGATGCTTTTCCAGTAGCTGAAGTTCCTTGACGACGATGCCAGCCATATAGGTGTCGGTGCACATGCTTTGATGCCCAATGGCGATGTCGATCGTCTTGGCAAAAGCCGGAAGTGAGACTGTCAGCGCGAGCCCGAGCCCGAGCACAAGCGAACGATGTTTCATTGGCTGCTCCTCAGTGCCTGTTTGTCTTAAGCCACCACAAGCAACGCAATTCCCATGCCAGTTCCGGATATGCGGGGCTGGAAGGTCACATAAAGTATTGGTTTTATAGGGGAATCCTGATGCTGCAGCGCAAAATTCAGTCCCCAGTTTGGGTGCTGCTGCGAAATTGGAGCCTATGCCGAATGCAGATGCTTGCTGAATCAACAGGAAGCATGGGCAAGAACTAATACAAGTTCAGCTGCTCGACTTGCGTCGAGTTGCAAACATGACCGACGAAGCAACCGGAAAAACGGCAGAATTCGTCAGTCCTGTTCTTCAAGTGTCGTGATATTTGCGTCCGGAGCCGGACGATTTCGATCAGGAGGCGCCGAGCTTCAGAAGCTGGTCGCGGATGGCGGGGCTGTCCCATTCGAGGCTGCCCATCACCGCATAGCGCACCTGGCCGGCGGGATCGAGTACATAGCTGACCGGCAGCCCGCGAATATGCCAGGCTGAGGCGAGGCTGCTTGCAAGGTCGGTGAGAACCGACAGCCCATCATCGTCGATCTGGTCAAGGAACCTGCCGATGCGCTCGGAAGTGTCGCCGAGATTGACCGCGAGGATGGCGAACCGCTCGGCCGGCAGTTGGCGGCTAAGCCGGGCGAGGGATGGTATCTCCGCACGGCAGGGCGGGCACCAAGCCGCCCAGAAAGCGACGACGGTCACCTTGCCTCGATAGTCGGCCAAGCGGTGGAGCTTTCCGCCGAGATCGGGAATGTCAAGGCTCGGCCCCTCCAGCGACGCCGGAACCTCCACGAGCGCGGAAGCGGCCGCGGATCGGGGGAGGATGGCGAGCGGACACGCCGCGGCGGCCAGCCGGAGGAACTGCCGTCTGCCGATCACCCCTACCATCGCGGCACCCTTAGCTTGAACCGATGGGATTCAGCGCGGCCGAAGAGGTATTCGAAGTCGATAGGCCGGCATCTTTGGTCATAGGTCAGCCGCTCGATGCGGATCAGCTTTTCGCCCGCGTCGAGTCCTAGCTGGTCGCGCACCTTTGGCTCCGGCAACACAACATCCATCACGATATCGGCAAAGCCGATTTCGACGCTGAGCGAGGTCTCGATCAGCTTGAATATGTCGACATTGGCCAGATCGAGACCAAGCAGCGATTCACCGATCTCGAGTGGGAAGAAGCTGACGTCCATGGACATCGTCACGTTCGCGGCAATTCGCAGGCGCTCGATCTTGATGACCGGTGCGCCACGCTCCAGCTGCAGGGCCTGCGCCACTTCCGGCGGGGCCTTGATCCGGCCGGCGCTTAGCACCTGAGAGCGCGTCACAACGCCGAGCGGAGCCATGATCTCGCCAAACCCCTGGAGACGGCCGAGATCCTGGGTCGCCTGCAGGTTCCGCACCACATGGCCCTTGCCCTGATGACCATCCACGAGCTGTGCCTCTCGCAGGAGGTCGAGCGCCATCCGCACGGTAACCCGGCTGACTCCGAAGCGCTTCGCCAATTCGTTCTCGCTCGGCAGGCAGGTGCCGGGCCGATACTCGCCCGCAAGAATGCCGCGCATCAGCTCATCCTTGACCTTCCTGTATTTCGGAACCCGGCCGACCTGTTGCAGCGCGGCGCGACGAAGCGTCATCGGCCGTGCCTGCTCTGCGGCCATCAACGATGCCATTGCCAATGCTCCTTCCTGGGTAAGCCTCGCTACCTGGGTCGAACAAAATACGACGGTGGCGGCCGATCGCCTCCTTAGCCGGCGATACGGCTCAGCGCCCACCGCACATTCTTGCGTACATCCGGATCAGCATCATCAACAAGCTTCTCGAGATAGACAAGCGCGGCGCCGTCGGCGATCTCGCCGAGCGCGGCGGCGGCCTCCTTCCTCAGATTGCCGATCTGATGATTGAGAGCCGGCGCTATGGCGTGGACGGCCTTGGCGGCCTTCAACTGCCCGAGGCTGCGAACAGCCTTCAGCCGAACCTGCCAGAAGGCGTCGTCAAGCTTGACCATGAGCGGATCGACTGCCTGGCGAAAGCCGGACCTGCCAAGCACCTCGGCAGCCGTCTCGCGAACTGCCCAGTCCTCGTCGCGCAAGGCGCCGATGAGCGCGTCGGCGACATGGGGCGATGCGGAAAAGGCGAGGGCTCCCACCGCCGTGCGCCTGACCTCGGGGGAGGTGTCGCGGCAGCGGCCGATCAACGCCGGCAGGGCCTCGTCGGGCTTCAAGTAGGCGACCACGCCGATAGCCTGCACACGGACCTCAGGTTCGGGGTCGCTCAGCGCCTTGAGCCCGCTCGCCAGCGCATCCGGGTTACGCAATTCCTTGAGACCGCGAAGCGCGCCGGCGCGCACGAGCGCACTTTCATGCTGGGTGAGCGGCAGGATCGGCACGGCGGCCTGTGGGTCCTTCATCTCGGCGAGACTATCGGCCGCCGCTTGCGCGACGCGCAGATCGCTGTCCTGCAGTCCGATGGTGAGGGCGGCTGCCGTTTCCGCCCCGTCGAACTCCCCGAGTGCAATGGCCGCCTGCAGCCGCACTTCGGCGCTGCCATCCTTGAGCGCGTTGCCTATATGGGCGATGGCTTCGGGTGCGGCCGTGTCGGCCAGTTCCATCACCGTGACGCGGCGGACGGCGGGGTCGTCGTCTGTCAGCCCGACCGCCAGATCCTCGACATCGCTGAAATTCTCGAAGGGTTGAAGCGTCATGCCGCCCTCACTTCAGGAGATAGGGGATATTGACGGTGACGGCGCCGGTCGGGCAATCCGCCTCGCAAGGCATGCAGTACCAGCACTCGTCATATTTCATGTACGCCTTGCCGGTCAGGTCGCTGATCCTCAGGACGTCGAGCGGGCAGACATCGACGCAGACCGTGCAGCCCTTATCGGCGATGCACTTTCCCTCGTCTACGACGACGGGGACGGATGTGGCTGTGTTGGCTAGCGGCATCGTTCTCGAACTCCGGGGCTGCGTGTCAGGCCTGCGCCCGGACCCGCTGGTTGTAGTAGGCATCCTTCTCGTCGTCGGCGATGGGGATGATGTAAGGCTGGACCGCACGCTTCTCGCAGGACATCGCACCGTCCATTTTGGACAGGAGGACATGGCAGTTCCACGCCTCGTCATCGCGCTCGGGATGGTCCACCCGCCAGTGATAAAGACCCCAGCGGCTCTCCTGGCGGAAGAGCGAGGCGAAAGCCGCCATGTCGGCGCAGTCGAGGATGCTTGCCACTTCGGCCGCGCGCATCAGCTCATGCGCGTCGCGGGCGACCATGGCGTTCTCCATATCTTCGCGCACCTCCGCCAGCCGCGCCTGGCAGATTTCGTACTTCTTCGTCACCTTGGGCGGCTGCAGATAGTCGTTCACGAGGCGGCGGATCTTGTATTCGATCTGGTTGGGCGGAATTCCGTCCTCTCTCCTGGTAGGTGCCAGCACCCGCTCCCGCTCCACGGCGATAGCTTCTCCGTCATAGTCATCGAAATCCACCTCCGCCGCGAAATCGATCGCGTCCTCGCCGGCGACCGCGCCGTTCGTGAAGGCACCAAGCATGTAGTTGTGCGGCACGCTCGCCATGTCGCCGGCCGCATAGAGGCCGGGAATGGTTGTACGTGCGAACTCGTCGACATAGACGCCGGAGGCTGAGTGGCCCGAGCAGAAGCCGATCTCGGAAATGTGCATCTCGATCATGTCACGGGCGTATTTCGTGCCGCGCCCGTCGTGGAAACGGCCGCGGGTCGGGCGTTCAACCGTATGCAGGATCTGCTCGATGTGGTTCGCCGTGTCCTCGTGCAGGTGGTTGAGCTTGAGGAAGACCGGACCTTTGCCCGACATCAACTCGTTGTAGAACTCCTGCATCATCTGTCCGGACCAGTAGTCGCACTCGATGAAGCGCTCGTTTCGGCTGTTGGCCGTGTAGCCGCCGAAGGGGCCGGCGACATAGGCGCAGGCGGGGCCGTTATAGTCCTTGATCAGCGGGTTGATCTGGAAGCACTCCAGATTGGCGAGCTTTGCGCCGGCGTGGTAGGCCATGGCATAGCCCTCGCCTGAATTGGCCGCGTTCTCGTAGGTGCCGAAAAGATAGCCCGAGGTCGGCAGGCCAAGCCGACCGGCGGCTCCCATGCACATGATCACGGCCTTGGCCCTGATGACCAGGAATTCGCCGCTGCGCGTATTCACAGCGATGGCGCCCGCCGCACGCCCCCTTTTGCCGGTCAGGAGGCGGGTGGCCATGAAGCGGTTGGAGATGAGCACGCGCATGCGACGTAGCTGGCGATAAAGCGCCTTCTTGACCGTGTCGCCGTTCGGCATGGGCAGGACGTAGGTCCCCATGTGATGGACCTTCTTCACGTCATATTCGCCGGTCTCGTCCTTCTGGAACCGGATGCCGAACTGGTCGAGCTCCTGGATGATCGAATAGCAGTTCTGGGCGTATTTGTAGACGGCGGCCTGATCGCAGATGCCGTCATTGGCGATGGTGATTTCCTTCGTGTACTGCTCCGGCGTCGAATGCCCGGGAATGACGGCATTGTTCAACCCGTCCATACCCATCGAGATGGCGCCGGAGCGCTTCACATTCGCTTTCTCCAAGAGGATGACCGTGGCTTCCGGATTTTTCTTCCGGGCCTTGTAGGCTGCCATCGGCCCGGCCGTGCCGCCGCCGATGACAAGCACGTCGCACTCCACTTCCGACAGGCCCGACCGGATATCATCCATTCCTGCTCTCCTGAAAAATAGGCTTCTGCGACAAGGCTAGACCCGGAGGCGGCGGACTGTCCGTCAAGTTATTGCCTTCGCGCCGGCCGCCAGTTCCGCAAGGAAGCTCCAGGGGTAGATGCCGCGATCGTGGCCGTCCGAGAAAGCGATGTTGATGGCGTAGGTGCCGATCGGGCTGACCGAAGCGATGGCAAGATCCGCGGCGGGCCCGATGGTCGTGCCGGTCAGGCGTAGCCGCTTGGCCTTGGCCGACTGACAGTTCTGCCGCAGCGTCCGGGCCTCGAACACGTCCTGGCGGCCATCGCCCCAGACGAGGGTCAGCCTGTCGCGCTCAGTCGAGACCCGGACCTCGCGTGGTGGGGGGAGGGGGATCCCGTGTGCCGCCAAAGCCTCTCGCGGAGATGGCTCATGAGTGGTCATGCCTTTTCCCTTCCTGTCGATGAGGAAGCAGACCACGCCGCCTCGAACGGCGATAGCAACTAGTTGACTGAAGCACCCGCGACTTTGGGGGCATGGTCGAGGCGACTGATGAACGCCTCAAAGGGAAAGCCATGACCTTCGTCGTCACGGACAATTGCATCCGCTGCAAATACACCGACTGTGTGGAAGTCTGTCCCGTGGACTGCTTCTACGAAGGCGAGAACATGCTCGTCATCCACCCGGACGAGTGCATCGATTGCGGCGTCTGCGAGCCCGAATGCCCGGCCGATGCCATCATCTCCGACACGGCTGAAGGCGCGGAGAAATGGCTCGCGGTGAATGCGAAATATGCCGCCCTCTGGCCCGTCATCACCGAAAAGAAAGATCCGCTCGCCGACGCCGAGGAGTGGAACGGCGTTCCCGACAAGTTGCGCTTCCTGCGTGAGGGAGCGCCCGAATCCGCCTGAGCGACATCTGCAACCATCGGAGAACTACCGATCCATGAACGTCATCACCAGCCCAGAAGCCATCACTGCCGCAGCACCCGCCGGCACCCACACGCTTGGCGTCCTCAACGTGCATCACTACACCGACGGCCTTTTCCGCTTCCGCACGACGCGGCCGGCGAGCTTCCGCTTCCGCTCCGGCGAGTTCGTGATGATCGGGCTGATGGTGGACGGCAAGCCGCTGTTCCGTGCCTATTCCATTGCCAGTCCGTCCTGGGACGAGGAGCTTGAATTCTTCTCCATCAAGGTGCCCGACGGGCCGCTGACATCGCGCCTCCAGAAGATCGAGCCGGGAGACGAGATCCTGGTGCGCCAGAAGGCCACCGGGACGCTGGTCAACGACGCCCTGGTTCCAGGCCGGCGGCTCTACATGCTTTCGACGGGAACCGGGATCGCCCCTTTCGCCAGCCTCATCCGCGATCCCGAAACCTACGAGAAGTTCGATCAGGTCATCCTTACCCACACCTGCCGCGAGGCGGCCGAGCTCCGCTACGGCCTCGATCTCGTGGAGGGAATCCGCGGGGACGAGATGCTGGGCGAACTGTTCGATCCAGGCAGGCTCATCCACTACGCCACCGCCACGCGCGAGACCTATCGGCGACAGGGTCGCATCACCGACCTTATACGTTCGGGCAGGCTTTTTGCTGATCTCGGCGTGCCGGCTTTCGATCCTACCGTCGACCGCGCGATGATCTGCGGCTCCATAGACATGCTGCGCGAAACCAAGGTACTGCTCGAGGAGGCTGGGCTCGGGGAGGGCTCCAACAGCCGCCCCGCCGAGTTCGTCATAGAACGTGCCTTCGTCGAATGAGGCTTCCGCGCATCTTGCGCCTGGTTCCAGGCTTTGCTCTGTGTGTCGGCATCGCTCTTACAGCCAGCCTTGCCGATGCGCTGGGGCGGAGCTTGTCCGGCGGGCTCAGTCTGGATGCGTTGGTGCTGGCGATTCTTATCGCCGCCGCGTTCCGCGTCGTTTATGAGCCCGGCGCAAGGCTGCTTCCCGGCATCGATTTTAGCGCGAGAATCCTCCTGGAGGTAGCGGTCGCGCTCCTGGGCTTGTCGATCAGCCTGCAGCGCATAGCCGAAGCGGGGGTTGGCCTCCCCGCCACTATCGTCGGCGTTGTCCTGGTGTCGATCATCGCCAGCTACGTCATTTGCCGTTTCCTTGGAATCGGCAGGCATATGGCCGCGCTCATTGCCTGCGGCAACGCCATTTGCGGCAACTCCGCGATTGCCGCCGTTGCCCCCGCCATCCGGGCGTCACGAGAAGACGTTGTATCGGCGATCACGTTCAGTGCGGTTCTGAGCGTTGTCGTGGTCGTCTATCTGCCGCTCCTCATTCCACTCTTCGATCTTGCCGATCGCGAATACGGCATCCTGGCCGGGCTGACGATCTACGCGGTCCCCCAGGTGCTGGCGGCCACCGCACCGGCCGGCCTGCAGGCCGTACAGATCGGCACGACGGTCAAGCTCATACGCGTGCTGATGCTTGGGCCCGTGGTGGTGGCTATGTCGGCGCTTGCGGCAAGGCACCGGGCGACGCCAACGGACGATGCCGTACCGTCAGGCTGGCGGGAGGCCTTGGTGTTCACCAGGATGGTGCCCCCGTTCATCCTCGTATTCCTGTTGTTGGCCACGCTGAGCACCATCGGTTTGATTCCGGCAAAAATAGCCGCAGGCGCCGTCGCCCTTCACAAGGCACTTGCGCTCGTCGCGATGGCCGGGCTCGGCCTCAGCGTCGACGCGAGGCTTCTCTTCCAGATCAGCGGACGGCTAACGCTCGCCGTCACCGCATCTCTCCTGGTGTTGGTCGCCGCCAGCCTTGCTGCGATCCGGTTCGAGAGCTTCTAGGAACGGTCCGGGACCGGCTTATTCAGACGTGGCAACAGCCCCCAACCTTCGCTGTTAGGGTGCTCTCACCAATGCGTCACCGGCCTTGTCCTTCTCGGATTCGACGCATATCCTTTTGTCCATGCCCCACGCCCATGATCACGACCACGACCACGACAATGACCTCGATCACATGGCCGCACGGGTGCGCGCCTTGGAGATTATCCTGACACAGAAGGGACTGGTCGAACCCGCGGCAATCGACGCCATAGTCGACACCTACGAAACCAAGGTCGGCCCGCGGAATGGCGCGAAGGTTGTCGCACGGGCATGGTGCGATCCGGACTATTCCAACTGGTTGAAGCAGGATGCCACCGCAGCGATCGCATCGCTGGGTTTCACCGGCCGGCAAGGCGAGCACATGCAGGCCGTCTTCAATACCGAAGATACGCACAATCTCGTCGTCTGCACGCTCTGCTCCTGCTATCCCTGGTCCGTATTGGGTTTGCCGCCGGTCTGGTACAAGGCGCCGGCCTATCGCAGCCGGGCCGTTATCGATCCGCGCGGCGTGCTTGAGGAATTCGATGTGGATCTGCCGGCGCAGACGAAGATCCGGGTCTGGGATTCGACCGCGGAACTGCGCTACCTCGTCGTGCCGCTGCGGCCAAAGGGCACCGAAGGCCTGAGCGAGGAGGAGTTGGCGGCGTTGGTCACGCGCGATTCCATGATTGGCACCGGCCTGGCGCTGGAGCCATACCAGCCATGAATGGGCCCCAGGACCTCGGCGGGCAGATGGGCTTCGGGGCGGTTGCGCCGGAAAGGGACGAGCCTGTTTTCCACGCCGAGTGGGAGAAGCGGGCGCTCGGCGTAACACTTGCGGCAGGCGCGATGGGCGCCTGGACCATCGATGAAAGCCGCCATGCCCGGGAATGCCTCCACCCGGCGGACTACTACGCATCCAGCTACTACGAGATCTGGATCAAGGCGCTGGCGGTCCTGCTTCAACGCCATGGTTTTGTCACCGCGGATGAGTTGGCCGAGGGACGGGCGCTGGTCGAAGGCGCCAGGCCGAAACGGACGCTGAAGGCGGCTGACGTCGCGGCGGTTCTGGCAAAGGGCGCGCCGTGCGACAGGCCGGTCTCGGCCCCGGCGCGCTTCAAGGCCGGCGATCGTGTGCGAACGAGGAATTTCCACACCGAGGACCATACGCGGCTGCCGCGCTACGCGCGCGGCAAGCTCGGCGTCATCGAAGCCGTGCGGGGCGGGTTCGTCTTCCCCGATACAAACGCCCATGGGAAAGGGGAAAACCCGCAATGGGTCTACACCGTGGTTTTTGAAGGGCATGAGATCTGGGGTGAGACGAGCGATCCGGCGCTGACCGTCTCTGTCGATGCATGGGAGAGTTATCTTGAGCCTGCATGATCTGCTTCCGCAGGCCGACGATGATCGCGCATTCTCCGAGCCCTGGCAGGCGCAAGCTTTTGCGTTGACGCTCGCGCTCCACCAGAAAGGTGTGTTTTCCTGGAGCGAGTGGGCCAAGAGCCTGTCGGAGGAATTGAAGAAGAGGGGCGTAGCCGAGGATGGCAGCGACTACTACGAATGCTGGCTCTCCGCACTCGAAAAACTCCTTGTGGCCAAAAGCGTCGCTGCGCCAGGCGATGTGGATGCCTTGGCTGCAGCTTGGCAGCGCGCGGCCCACGCCACGCCGCATGGCAAGCCGATCCTGCTCGAGAACGATCCCCAACACCTCGATTGGAATAGAGCGCCGTAGCGGGCCTCGCAGCCTTATCCCTCGGCAAGGATGCGCCGCATCTCCTCGATGGCAGCATCGAGCTGAGGGTCGCGACCCGCTGAATAGGGCAGGCCGAACGTAGCCGGGGTATCCGGCTGAATGCCGCGCCCTTCGAGCCTCGTCTCCTCGCCGAGCACCGCGTCGGACACTGCCAGGATGAGCAGGCTGTCGTCGGGCAGGAGATAGGCACGGCCGGCCAGCAACGCGCCCGCCGTCCGCGCTCCCACGAGCGGTATGCCGTTCGTCTTCAGCGAATAGGCGAAGACTTCGAGGCCGCTTCTCGATCCCTCGTCGATGATGGCGACAACCGGCCTGTTCCAGCGCACATTGGCGAGAATTTCCTCGCCGTCGCGCAGGATAAGCCGGAACGGCGCCGTGTCGCCGACGAAAAGCTCGGCCGCATCGGACTGGCCGCCGCCCCAGCGGCCGCGCAGGTCGACGACCACCCCGTCCGCGTCTTTGAGGCGGCCGGTGGCAAGCTCCCGGGCGACGACGTCCATCGCATCGCGACTGGAGAGCGTCCATAGCCGAACATAGCCGATCCGCCGGCCGTCGCGCTCCGTTACGGTCGCGCTCTCCTCGATCGCCTTCGAGAAGCTCTGCAGCGGCCGCAGCCGCTCTACCGTGGCCTCGATGGTGATCGGTTCGGCGCCTTCATGCCGGCGCAAGCGCACCTCGACGGTGTCTCCAACCTTGTCTTGGAAGGACCTGATCTCGTCATAGGGCGCACCGTCCACCGAGACGATCTCGTCGCCGACCAGTATTCCGGCGCGATCCGCCGGCGAACCGTCATAGACATCGCTGACGAACAGCGCGCCGTCGGCCTCTTGGGCGACGATGCCGATGCCGAGATAGCTCGCCTCGCCTTCCGGCGGGAACAAACGCCGCATGTGGTCCCGTACCGCGAAGCGGAAGATGTCGATCAACTCGAAATAATCGATCCCATCCGGCTTGTAGCGCCCTGTGTGCGATGCATCGAGGCTGGCAAGCACCGTATCGATCGCCGCGTCGACCCGCGCTTCGGTGCTGTCGGCCGTCACCGGCGCCTCCTGGTCCTCCATCTCGTCTCGCACCGCCGTGACGAAGCGGTCGAGCGCCGACGCGTCGTAGAAATGTTCCATCACAAGCTCGACGACGTGGTCGAACACCGGTTGCCCGGATTGGGGCGGGTCGTCGGCGCGCGCCGCCACCGGCATGAGAAGAAGCAGGAGCGCTACCCGGAAGAAGCCGAGCGTGTTCGCTTTCATGGACCGCATCCCCTTTTCCTGGCCGTCATTATCTGCCGAACTGCGGCTGGAGCGAGACCGCCGGTCACGCTGCCGGAAAAATTTCGGACGCAGCCGCCGTGCCGCGTATGCGACTGCTTCCACGGCATCCTCCGGCCCGGCCCTGTAGGGGCCATAGCAGCGCGTTCGGCGCTCAGCTCTCGTCCAGACGATCCAGGTAAGGCAGGCTCTCGGCACGGAACTCGCGCCGGATGACGTCCACGCGTGCCAGCGCCCGGCCGCTGGAAACCTTCAGGTGGTGCTCGAGTGCACTTGCCGCCCCGGGGATGTTGCCCGCCTCCAGATACCGCACGATTTCCATGTGTTCCGGCAGGAAAGGCTCCGTGTTGAATAGCCGCGGCGTCCAGCGGTAAAGGAACCGGTGCGCGATCAGAAGCGACTGCGGCAGCGTGATCGCCTGCATCAATGTGCGGTTCCCGCAATATTCGAGCAGCGTCACGTGCATCTCCTCCTCCAGCCGGTCGAGGGTTGGCCCCTCGATGGCGTCGGCATGGGCAATGGCTTCGTCCAGATGCGCCCGCATGCCGGCCAGAAAATTCAGCGGCATGTTGGGCGCAGCCTTGGTCAGCGCCACGGGCTCCAGGATGCTCCGCAATTCGTACAACTCGCCGACATGCTCTGGCGTCAGCGCCGGCGCATACCACCGCGAGCGATCGTCCTTGCGCAAGACACCGCGCTGTTGCAGGCGGCCCACCACATCGCGCGCCACGGTGCGGCTGACGTGATAGTAGCGCGCCAGTTCCGCCTCGTTGACGCGCCAGCTCGCAAACGAGATGCGGCCGACGATTTCGTCCTCCACTTCCGCATAGATACGCTCCCAGCTCGGCCGGGAGACGAGCCGAAGGTCTTCTTCCGCCGGAACGCCCGTCCGGTGCGCGCTCACACCTTCCGAGGGCTTGCGCACCGCGTAGCCTCTGCCTTCCGACTTGACGACAAAGCCGCTCCTTTCAAGCTCGGCCAGCGCCCGTCGGGCGGGCGCGCGGCTGATGTCGAACTGCTCGGCAACGCCCGATTCGGTGAGCCGCGTGCCGGCCGCAAGCACGCCGTCGCCGATCTGCGCGGCGAGGATATCGAAGGCACGCTGGTAGAGCCGGGGTGCAAGGCCCGCGCCTTGCCCGCCGGCCCGCGAACGATCCTGCGGCCCTTTGCTCCCTTCTCGGTCTCCAGCCCGCGATGCGCTCACTTGCTCTCCCCTCCTGCAGCATTTGCCGGTGAGATGCGCCATCCCGAAACGGCTTGTCCAGGACAAGCATTTCGTATAGTGTAGACATTAGACGTTTTTTGACAACAGGTGAAGCAATCGCGGCCCGGGAGGAGGTTGAAGGCGATGGCGGCTCGGCTTGCGGGCAAACGCGCATTCGCGACCGGTGCGGGGCAAGGCATCGGGCGCGCCATTGTGCTCGCCTTCGCCGAGGAGGGGGCCGAGGTGGTCGCCGCCAGCCGCACGGCCGAGAAGATGCGCGACCTGCCCGAGCATTCGCCTTCGATCCGGCCCATCAGCCTCGATGTCACGGACGGTCCTGCCGTCGCTCGCGCTATTCGAGATGCAGGTCGCGTTGACATCCTCGTCAACTGCGCCGGCTGGGTGCACAACGGTACGCTGCTCGACTGCTCGGACGAGGACTGGGAGAGAAGCCTCGACCAGAACGTCACCTCCTGCTTCTTCACCATCCGCGCAGCCCTCCCCGGCATGATCGAGCGCGGCAGCGGCTCGATCATCAACGTGGCTTCCGTCGCCTCTTCGATCACCGGCGTGGCGAACCGCGCGGCCTACGGCGCCAGCAAGGCCGCCGTCATCGGGCTCACCAAGGCCGTAGCGCGCGACGTGATCCGCACCGGCGTGCGCGTCAACGCGCTCTGCCCCGGCACGACACAGTCGCCGTCGCTGGAGGCGCGCATTGCCACTGCCGACGACCCCGAGGCGACCCGCCGCGCGTTTGTCGAGCGCCAGCCCATGGGGCGGCTCGGCAATGTGAAGGAGATGGCCGCCGCAGCCCTTTATCTCGCGGGCGACGAGTCCGCCTTCACGTCGGGCACGATCATGGTCGTGGACGGAGGGCAGACGTTGTGATGGCGCTCGAACGCAAAAGGACCGAGGGCACCCCGCACCGGGTAATGGCGGACGCGCTCGACCGCTTCTGCCGCGCCGTTCTCTCGGTCGCCGGCGCGGATGCCGCGACGGCGAATGCGGCCACTCGCGCCATGTTGCACGGCTCCCGGCTCGGCATCGACAGCCACGGCGTGCGCTTGCTCGACCACTACGTCCGGGCCCTCTCGCACGGTCGGGTGAACCCGAGGCCGAAGCTTCACCTTGATTGGAAGGGCGGTGCCGCCGCCGCCCTCGAGGCCGACGACGCCCACGGCGCGCTCGCCGCTTACTTCGCCATGAACGAGGCCGGAAAACTGGCGCAAAGCCTGGGCATCGGCGCGGTCGCCATCCGCAACAGCTCCCATTTCGGCCCGGCCGGCGCCTATGCGCTTGCCGCGGCCGAGGCCGGCATGATCGGCGTGGCCATGTGCAATTCCGACAGCTTTGTCCGGTTGCACGAGGGCGCCCAGCGCTTCCACGGCACCAACCCGATCGCCTGTGCGGTGCCCGTTCCCGGCGGGCGCCCATGGCTGCTCGACATGGCCACAAGCGCGATCCCGTTTAACCGCGTCCAGCTCTACAAGAGCCTTGGCCTGAAGCTGCCTCAAAGCACCGCCTCGCGCACCGATGGCGAGGACACGGAAGATGCCGAGGAGGCCGAGATGCTCGCTCCGCTCGGCGGTGAGTTCGGCTTCAAGGGCGCGGGCCTTGCCGGTTTGGTCGAGATCTTCAGCGCTGTCCTCTCGGGTATGCGGCTGAGCCTCGACATCGCGCCGATGTTCGGACCCGATTTTTCCACACCGCGCGGCCTCGGCGCCTTCGTCCTCGCACTGAGGCCCGATGCTTTCGTGGGCGAGAAAACCTTCGCCGACGGCATGACGCGCTATCTGGCCGCTTTGCGCGGCTCGGCGGCGCGTACCGGTGGGAAGGTCATGGCCCCCGGCGATCGCGAATGGGCGGAGGCGGACCGGCGGGCGGTCGAGGGCGTCCCCCTCGACCCCGTCACGCTCGAAGCCTTTCGGCATCTTGCCGACAGGTTCGGCATCGAGATGCCGGGAGGGGCCGGCGCATGAACCACGGCGTCTGGGGGACGCGCCATGGTTCATGCATCCGGCTTTCTGTTCGCCTGTCGGCGAAGCTTGGCGTTCTGCCGTTTCGCCGGCCGATGGAGTGAACGCACTCGCGTAAGGAGGAGAAGAGATGCGTAGATTGACGAGACGGCTTTCGATTGCCTGCGCCGCATTAGCCCTTGCCGTGGGATTCCATGGCGGCGCCGGTGCGCAGGAGACCTTCACGCTCCGCTTCAACCATGTTCTGGGCCCCGACGAGCCCTACCACCAGGGCTTTCTGAACTGGGCCGAGCGTGTCGAAGAGCGCACCGACGGCGGGCTCACCATCGAGGTCTTCCACAGCGCACAGCTCGGCGTCGAAGAGGATATCATCGAGCAGATCCGCCAGGGCGCCAATATCGGCCAGAACACCGATTCCGCCCGGCTCGGCAACTATGTGCCGGGCATTGCCGTGGTCAACGGGCCCTATTTCGTGGAGTCGCTAGAGCAGGCCTACGCACTCGCCGATTCGCCCACGATGCAGGAATGGCAGAGCGAGCTGGCCGACCAACACGGCCTGAAGGTAGTGTGTTTCGACTGGGTGCAAGGCTTTCGCCACTTCTTCACCAACAAGGAAATCCGTACGCCGGAAGACCTCGCCGGCCTACGCATCCGCACGCCGCCCGCGCCCATCTGGCAGGAATCGGTGCGCGCGCTGGGCGCAGTACCCGTTGCCCTCAATTTCACCGACATCTATCCGGGCCTGCAGCAGCGGGCGGTCGACGGGGCGGAACTGGTCTATCCCAACATCACCTCCGCCAACCTCAACGAGGTGCTGAGCCACGCCAACGAGACCGCTCATATCCTGCTCGTCAACTTCCAGGTGGTCAGCGCGCAATGGTTCGACGGGCTGCCCGAGGAGTTCCAGACCGCGCTGGTCGAGGAATGCCGGGCAGCAGGGCAGGAGACTTCCGCGACCATCCAGCAGGCGGAAGAGGAGGCCAAGGCGCAGTTGATCGAAGCGGGCATGACCGTCGTCGAGGACGTGGATCTCGAAGCGTTCCGAAAGGCCGGCGAAAAGGCCTATGAGGCGCTCGGCCTCGTGGAGGCGAAGGATAAGGTGCAGGAAGAGATTGGGCGGTAGCACCGCCCGCGGAGGGCGAGAAGGGTCCGGCGAGGATAGCCCATGGCAGCCATATACGCTTTCCTGCAAAGGCTCGAGGCGGTCCTTGCCGGGGTCTTCCTGCTCCTCATGGTGGTCTTGATCTTCACTGGCGGGGTGGCGCGCATGCTGGGCCACCCCCTCAACTGGACCATCGATCTTTCCACGTCGTTCTTCGCCTGGGGTGCGTTTCTGTGCGCCGACATCGCCTGGCGGCGCAACGCGCTCATGTCGATCGACGTTCTGACGACGCGGCTGCCGGCGAAAGCCGCTCGCGCGCTCACCTATGTGAACTACGGGGTCATCTCGGCCTTCCTCGTCTATGTCGTTTATGCAGGCACGTGGCTTTCCTGGGTCAGCCGGGCGCGCGCCTTCCAGGGCATCCCGAGCGTCAGCTATTCATGGGTGACGGCGAGCATCGTCATAGGCGGCGTGCTGCTGCTCGTCACCACGCTCATCAAGGTGCGCGCCGCGCTTAAGGAGGACGGCTTCTTCCGCGCCTCCTCCGCAGCCGCACGGTGAGCGCCGTGCTGATCGTCGCCCTTGCCTTCGTCGCGCTCATCCTGATGGGCATGCCGGTCGCCTTCGCCATCGGCATTTCGGGTGCGCTGTTCTTCATCCAGCACCCGGAACTGCCCTTCACGATCCCCGTCCAGGTGACCGTCTCGCAGACGCAGAATTTCGCCCTGCTTGCCGTGCCGCTGTTCATCATGGCCGGCAATTTCATGAACCGGTCGGGCATCACCGAGCGGCTATTGGAACTGGCGTCGGTGCTCACCGGGCGGCTGACGGGCGGACTGGCGCAGGTCTCGATCGCCCTTTCGGCGCTGATGGGCGGCGTGTCCGGCTCGGCGATCGCCGATGCCGCCATGCAGTCGCGCATGCTGGGCGGCGAGATGGTCAAGCGCGGATTCACCCTGGGCTTTGCCGCCTCGGTGCTATCCTATGGCGCCGTTCTGACGCCGATTATCCCACCCGGCGTCGGCATGATCCTCTACGGCACCATCGGCCAGGTCTCGATAGGCCGGCTGTTCGCCGCCGGCTTCGTGCCGGCCTTTCTCCTGTGGCTCGGCCTTTCCATGGCGGTGTGGCTGACGGCCAGACGGCGCGGCTACAAGCCGGAGCGCGAGAGGCGGGCGACCGCGCGCGAGGCCGTCCTTGCCTTCACCGGCGGCATCTGGGCGCTTCTGTTTCCGGTCTTCCTGCTCCTCGGCCTGCGCATGGGCGTCTTCACGCCGTCGGAGATCGGCGCCTTCGCGGTCATCTACGCCGTCTTCATCGGCGTGCTCATCTACCGCAAGATGAAGGTGCGGGGCTTTCTCGAGGCGCTCGAGGGCAGCCTTGGCGACGTCGGTTCGGTGATGTTCCTGATCGCTCTGTCGGCCATCTTCAGCTACGGCATCGTGCTCGACCGCGTGCCGGAGGTGGTCTCCGGCTGGATTCTCGGCCTGACCGGCAATCTCCAGGGCGCTATGGTGCTGATCGCGCTCTTCGTGCTCGTCATCGGCTTCTTCATCGACGCCACCGTGCTCATCATCATGCTGACGCCGATCTTCCTGCCGCTGGTGCGCGAGCTCGGCGGCGACCCCGTCCATTTCGGCATCGTCTTCATCCTGGCCGCCACCATCGGCAATTTCACGCCGCCGGTAGGGGCGGCCATGTACGCCGTGTGCTCGATCCTGCAATGCCCCATCGGTGCCTACACGCGCGAATCCGCGCCGCTCTTCGCGGCGGTGGCGCTGGTGACATTGTTTTTGATCTTCGTACCGGGTGCGGTGCTCCTCCTGCCGAGGCTGATTTTCGGGTGAGATAGAACGTTTTCGTCCACAGGTTGCCGGGCGCCGGCTTGTCGTGACTTTTCAACATCATGGCGGCCAACCCTATTTTTGCTCGCTTCGGCGCGCTAGATTGTCGTGTGGCGGGGCAACAGAATTGCTGCCATGAGAACGTCGATCTTCATAGTGCTGGCAATAGCCGCTGTCGCAGCGGCAGCACTCATAGCCATACTTCCGCATGCTTCGGCGCAATTTGCCGAAGGGCGGATTGCCAGCCTTATCCACGCCTCGACCGGCGAGAATGTCCGCATTCACGGCAACACGACCGTCGCTGTGCTGCCGTTTCCCACCGTCACCATGGAGGACGTGGAAGTAAGGGAAAACGGTCGCCCCGACGAGCCGCCGCGCTTCACGATCACCTCTCTTAGCGCATCGCTTCGCGTTCTCCCGCTGCTGGGTGGGCGGATCGAGCCTCGCAGCTTGACATTGGATGACGCACGGATCCGCCTGAACTGGAACGCGAGCGGCGAAGATCCGCGGAAGCTGTTGTCCAGATTGGCGGGCTATGCGCAGCATCCCCTGTTCGCCAATGCCGGGGATGGCGGCATCGGCGAAGTCGTCCTGCGCAACGGTGCCATCCGGTTGGAGGATGACGGTACCGGGCGGGCGGAAGAGATTACCGGCATCAACATGAAGTTTGCGCGGAGAGCGATCGAGCCGTTCGTCGAGCTTGCCGGCTCGCTGGAGTGGCGCCGGCGACGGATCGACGTTAGCGCCGGCCTCGACGACCCGCAAAGCATTCTCACAAAGGGAAGCCAGGGCCATCTGACGATCGCCGCAAGGCCGGCGGTCCTGTCGGCGGGGGCGCTCGATTTCCTGGATCTTTGGTCGGGGCCTCACCGGCCGAGGCGGGCGATCACGCTGCTTGAGCCGGACCACGCTGTCGGCCCGCTCAGCATAGCCGGCATATTCAAGGCGACCGAAGGCGATACCGTGGCGTTGGAAGATGCGACCTTCGAACTGCCCGGAATGTCGGCATCGGGCAGTCTGGCCTTCGGATGGGGAGGCGAAAGACCGCGCCTCGACGGAGCGCTCGAAGTCGATGAACTCGATCTCGGCCCCTACCTGAGAGCGCTCCTTCCGGAGAAACTGGCCGAGTTGCTGAGGCTCCCCGCCGTGCCCCGCCAACTGCGCGGTATCGATATCGACCTTACTGCCGGGGCTCCGGCAAGTAGTTTCGGACTGTTCAGCGTCGCAAGTCCCACCGTGAGATTTCGCAACCGCGCGGGGCGGATGAGCGTGGCGCTGGAGGAGGCGGAACTGGCTGGCGGCCGTGTGCAAGGAACGCTGCTCGTCACACCGGTGGCAGCGGGGGCATCCGTACGTTTTGCCAGCCGCGTCGACGGCGTATCGGTGAGCGATATCGGTCGGGCGCTTTGGCCGGAGACCATCAGCCTGCCCATCGGCCAGGACCATCCGCCCGAGGGCGTCATCACGGCGGCGACCGAACTCACGGGACAGGGGAAGACGCTCGGCGCCGTTATCGCCTCGCTCGACGGCTGGGGCGTCGCCGTCGTCCGCGACGGAAGCCTCGATGGTGCCGACATCGTCTCGACGCTGCAGCGGCTGGCATCCGGCACCGTGAACCTTGGCACCGGCAAGCCCTTTATACCCGCTGCCGGACGGACATCGTTTTCGACCCTCATTGCCTCTGCCAACGTGCGGGACGGCGTTGTTCATGTGCCGCGGGTCCGCTTCGAGGGCGACCGTTTCGAGATCAGCCTGTCGGGCCGCGGAAAGCTTGTCGACGGTGAGGTCGAGGCGAAGGGCACCGCCTCCCTCCACGCCGCCGATGCGCCGGCTCGTCTGCGGATACCGCTCGTCGAACTTCCCTTCGGTGTGGGCGGCACGGTGCGCGAGCCGATGATCGCTCCAGGCATCCCGCGTATCGGCGCTCGTTCCGCATCGTTCTCGGCGAACGATATCATTCCAACGGAAAAACCGGGTACCGACTGATGCGGCTGGCGAGGGAAATCGGTAACGGAATGGATCGGCAGGGCGCCGCGATAGCGGCGGGTCCGCCTGGAGCAATGCCACGGCTGCTTCGCTGGCTCTTGACGGGCGGCCGGCAATCCGGGGACCGGGAAGGCTGGCGGCGCGCCTCGGCGGCGGCAGTGGCCGTTTTCCTGGCCTCGCTCGTCTATTACGGCTGGTGCATGTTTCCCGGGTTGGGCGGGGAGTTGAACGCCGGGGATTCGACGAAAATCCAGATCCTCGGCCACACGCCGATCATGCTGCACGGGCCGGGATATCCGTTCGTGCTTCTGCTCGGGGCAGGGGTACGCTCCCTCGGGCTGCCGCTGCCGCCGTGGTGGGCGATGACCTTCGCGCTTGCCGTTGTTCCGGCGGCATTCGCCAATGCCGTCGCTCTCCTCATCGTCTATCGCCTTACGCGCCACATCCGCACCGCCGTCGCCGCAGCGCTCCTGCTCGGCACGTCCAGCCTGATGGCCATCCAGGCGACGGAAGCGGAAGTCTACCCGCTCGCGCTCGCCTTCATTCTGACGACCGTCTTCCTGCTCCTTCTTTTCGTGGAAAGCCGCAGGGTCGGCTTCTTCGTCGCCGCATGTGCGGTCTATGCGGTCTCCTTCGGCAATCACCTGATGATGATCATGCTGTTGCCGGTCTTCACCTGGCTGACGGTCCTGCATTTCCGCCTGATCCTGCGCCCTCGCCCGATGGCCGCGATTGTCTTCTTCATCCTGCTCGGGGCCGGTCAGTACCTCTATCTCGCCTACACCGCCTATAGCCCGCACACGGCCTATTCGGAATACATGCCGCTGCCGCCGCCGCCCATGGAACTGGTCGAATATATCCGCGGCACCTATTTCGCCGATCTTTACGGGTCCGGTCTCGATTCGACGCGAACGCTGGAAGACCTGGTCTTTACGCTTCGCTCCGCCCATCCGTGGGTCTCGGCGCCGCTGATCGTCGTCGGCATCGCGCTTTTCGTCGCCGGCTGCAGGCGTCGCGATGCTGCCTGGCGGGGCCTGGCACTCGTTTACGGTGCGGCACTTTCCTTCACGCCCTTCATGCTGTGGTACGGCGCCTACGACATCCGCGCCTTCCATCTCCCGGTTCTGGGGCCGCTTCTCGTCGCTGTCGTGGCGACGCTGGCCTGGTGGCTCGCGCGCCGCCCGGTTCTTCGCGACGCGGTGGCGACGCTGCTGCTGGTCGTCGGGATCGTGCGGGCGGAGCACGTCGCCACGCTGCTGCAGGACCGCGAACCCCTTTTCGACGGTTTGAAGCCGACGATCAGGCAGATGGTCGCCGATGCGCCGGTCGAACATCCCTTGTTCGTCATGCCCTACGGACTGCGCATGGCGGCGCTCTATTACGAATTGTCGGGCGAGCTCCCGCGTTCGCCCGCCTATCGCGTCTGGTGGCGGGCTGTGCCGGAAGTCAAGCACCTGGCCGAGGTCGGCGGCGTCGTCGTGCCGACCGACGGCTTCCAATTCGTGCAGTGGGTCGAGCATGAACGGCCCGAGCTGCGGTGCACGACCCGCGAGGTGCCCCTCCGGGAAAGGCGGTGGCCGGCCTACGCCTTCGTCTGCCAAAGCGATTCGGGGCCGCCGCCGGGAGGTGCAACGTTCAAGGTATCGACGCCGACTATTGGGCAACATCGCTGATCTCCTCTCGCCGCGGCCTCGCCCGCCCGCCGACGAGCTCAGGGTGAGGGCAGGCGCGTTTCATCCTCGCCACGCCCGCTTTCGCGTCTGGCCATTGACCCTTCGACAAGCTCAGGGTGGGAAGCGGGGCGCGTCTTCGGCACCGCACGAGGCGCTTTGGGGGCACCTCAAATTAGGCGCGTCCAACGCGCCCCACCGGAGTCTGTCCCGCCGTCGGCCGGTCACTCGGGCTCCCCGCCCTTCCCGGCTGCACCCAATTGGG
>NZ_WQNH01000047.1 GCF_009812055.1 Chelativorans xinjiangensis
CGGCTACCCTCTCCCAGCGGTCCCTTATTCGCCCGTTCGGCGGAAAAAGTCATAAGACAAGCAATTCCAGGAAAAGTGGAAACCGGTTTTCCGTCCGGAATTGCGACAAAAACAACGAGCTGGACCAATTCATCGATTCGCATGAATCGATGAACTGGTCCAGCGAACGGCGATCTCAGTTGAAGATCGTCTCGCCCTGCTCGTCGATGATCTGCTTGCCCTTGCGCAGGGCCTGGTCGGCGGCGAGGTCCGCGCTCGGGAAGCGGTCGGCGCGGATGAACTTGTGTTCCTTCACCGCCCCGTCGATCTCCTTGGAGATGATGCCGCAGGTCTGGTACTGCCCGTCCTGCGGGAAGGGCGTGGCCCGAATGGTGAAGCCCTTGTGCTCGGCCGGCGTGCCGACGGTCTCCGCCGCGCCGCCCTCCTGCCCGGCACCGCCGAAAAGCCGTTTCAGAAATGACATCGGAATACTCCCTTGACCTGACACCTTTTCTAGCGCGGTTGCACGCGGCCTGCCAGTCCGGCACATCGGCTTGCCGCCTACGGCCGCCGCTCGCGAAGAAAATCGACGAGCGCCTTCAGAGCAGGCCGCATCTGGCGGCGGCTCGGATAGTAGAGAAACCACCCGTCGACCGGGGGCGGCGCCCAGTCGTCGAGGACCGTAACAAGCCGCCCCGCGGCAAGGTCGGGCGCCACCATATCGTGCAACGCCTGGATAAGGCCCGTACCCTCCACTGCGGCCCTGACCAGCATCGTCGCGTTGGCGCTAAGGCGCCCGTCCAAATGAGCTTCGACCATGCGGCCCTTCATGCTGAAGCGCCAGGGCATCGTGGCCCCGCTCGGCAGGCGAAGGCCGAGGCAATTGTGCCTTGAAAGCTCTTGCGGCGTCCGCGGCTCCCCGTGCTCGGCAAGATAGCGCGGTGACGCCACGACCACGACCGGGATCTTATCGCTGACGCGCACCGCGATCATGTCGCGCTCGAGTTGCTGCCCCGCCCGGATGCCTGCATCGAAACGGCCGGCGACGATGTCGACAAACCCGCCATCGACTGAGATATCGAGACTGATCTCGGGATAGAGCGCGAGGAAGGACGGGATCGCCGGTTCCAGGATGGAATCCGCCGCCGGCGGCGCCACCGTCAGGCGCAGCAAGCCCGCGGGCTTGTCGCGGAACTCGTTGGTGGATTCGAGCGCCGCCTGATAATCGTCGAGCACGGGCCTGAGCCGCTCCAGAAGCCGCTCCCCGGCCGCCGTCGGGCTGACCGAGCGCGTCGTGCGCTCGACAAGGCGTACGCCCAGGCGCTCCTCGAGATTGCGCACCAATTCGCTGACGCGCGGCAGCGAGAGGCCGAGTTGCTTCGCCGCCTTGGTGAAGCTCTTCTGCTCGAGCACCGCGACGAAGGCGCTCGTTTCCGAAAGGCCTGGTGCATGCACGGCGCGCCCCTATCCTCCGCAAATTCCAGCCCGGCCCGACTCGATCATTCTACTCAATTATTCGGAAAAACAATATAGTCTATTCGGATAATTCGGAATTATCGCATTCCCCTCCACGGATCATATTAGCGGTCATAGAGAGCCCGTGGGAACGAACCCGAGCCCAGGACGCCCTCTCAACCCGAACCTAAAGGAGAAATACCATGCGTAAATTCCTCATCCTCGCTTCCGCCGTCTCGGTCCTTGCTGCTGGCAGCGCTTCCGCTGAGGGCTTCAAGGTCAGCAACCCCAACGCCGCTCCGGGCGACCTCGGCCCCGTGGCGATCCACACCGGGGAACCCGCCGGCGCATCCCCGGTCCAGATCGGCTACAACGCGGCCGATGACTTCGGCCCGAGCCGGTCCAACGCCACTCCGAAAAACCGGACGGCGCACCAGGAAAAGGTCGTGGATCGGGAGATCGTCACCTCCAGCACCGGCACGCAGAAGGTGTACACCGGCTACAACGCCTCCGACGACTTCGGCGCCAGCCTCGACAATTGATGTCCCGCCGAACGTCCGTCCCGACCCCACCGACAGGCAGCCTTCCCCGGAAGGCTGCCTGCGGCATACCTAGTTTTACAGTTACGATTCACCGCCGCGCCATCTCGAATTTCAATTTACAACTGTAATGCTACCCCAGATGCAGCGCCACCTCGCGCCGGTGCGGGCGCGTGCGGTGCTCGAAAAGGTACAGCCCCTGCCATGTGCCGAGCACCATCCTGCCCTCCATCACCGGAATGCCGATCGAGGTCTGCGTCAGCGCCGCCTTGATATGCGCCGGCATGTCGTCCGGCCCTTCGAGCCGATGCGTGATCCAGCCCATCGACTTGTCGTCCGACGGCGGCACCAGCCGGCTAAAGAAGGTGTCGAGGTCGCGCCTGACATCCGGATCGGCGTTCTCCTGGATGAGCAGCGAGCAGGACGTATGGCGCACGAAAAGCGTCAGCAGGCCGGCCTTCACGCCCGCCTCCCGGACGAACCGGGCCGCCTCCCCGGTGAACTCGTAAAGTCCGGGACCGGACGTGGGAACCGTGAGGATCGTCTGCCGCATGTCCCGGTGGTGCATCCGCACGCTCTGCCTGTCAAGAACGCCGCTCAGCCGAGCGACTTGATGATCTCCCGATAGGCCTCCTCCGGGAAGGCCTTCAGCGTGCGGGTGCGCACATTGCCCGCCATGCCGAGTTCCAGCGCGAAGCGCGCCGCCACCGCGTCGTCCGGCGCCTCGGCGATCGCCACCATGTCGCACTCGCCCATGGTGAGATAGAACGCCTTGAAAGCGCCGCCCATCTCCGAGAGCGCCTTCTTGGCGGCGTCGAGCCGGCTGGGCGACTCGCGCACGTTCTTCACGCCCTGCTCTGTCCAGTTCACAAGCATGATGTAAGTGGTCACGTCACACCTCCCTTTGATACGCTAAGATATTGTTATGTAAGCACTTCTAGCGATTTTTTCGCTTGGCTATCCCGTCTATGGCAACTGAACAGCAACAAATCTGCGTGCTGCTCACCCAAAACGCCGGGCTGCTATCGCCAGAAGATAAAGCCGATGGGAGGAGTTTCAACTGCGGATGCGAGGTCGGGCAGGCTGCGGAGATGCACAGATGTGCGGACATTCTCCGCAAGTGTCCAGAGAAATCCTCTCTCTCTCTCAATAAGGGCCCAGGAGATGCTGCGGTCTTTGGCCACTTTTGCCCAGAGAACTCAGAAGTCTAATGATTTCAGCGGCTTACACGGTATAATTTTCTAACACATTGATTTCATTGATCTTTCTTAACAGAGCCTTTGGAAAGGGCGTGCTCCGCGCGAAGGAAGCGCCGTATCGCACGGTCCTCGCCAGCTGAAACATCTCAAGTGCATGAAGTTCCCGCCGTCCTATGCATGCTGCGCATGCGGCTGCGCCGTCGAGATACGCTCACCGCGCCGTCACTCAGCCGCGCAAAGCCGTCAGCAACGCGACACCGATCACGACACGCGCACTGCGGCTCGCACCGCTCTATCTCTCTGTGATGACGATCTCAGCCGGATCAAACGCCCGCCCTTTCAAGGAAGGTTCGCCCCACGTCGCCTTACGCTGCGATAGTATCCATTGGTCAATAAGCCGCGTCGTCGTGACGATCTGACCATCTGGCATCGTACCTGCCGGAAAGCCTCGCTGCTTAAGCCATCGCTGGATCGTCCTAGGAGTGCGGCCGCAATATGCGCCGATGCTGCGGAGGCCCACAAGCATGTCAGCGGAGCCTTGGAATTTGGCGAATTGGCGGGCTGTCATCCGAACAGATTGCCCAAGCGAGGAAGCTGCGGCGTTTGCCCGCTGCCTAGTGGCTGCAATGGCCCGCTTTGCGCCTGTTGTTCGAACATCTGTTGTGCGGCTGCGAAGTTGGGCAATTCCGGCACGAACCGCTCTTGCTCGCTTCCCGCTCCCAAGCCGGAGAGCGCGCCGCCCAATATATCGCCCAACCGCTCTTTCCGCGTTCGCAGGTCTCCAGTACGCACCGGATCACGGCTTGCTGCCCGGCCAAGCAACTCATCCCCGCTCCCCGGCCCGCGCATCGGCTGGCCCGCCCCGCCCAACGCGCCCTCAACAGCGCCCCGCTGGCCCGCCTCAAGTCCGTCGAGCCATCTGCGATAGGCCGCTTGGTCCGTCACATCAACATCGGCTTCATTGCCCCTTGCGAAGCTCGTGGCAACGCCAAGCTGCCGCTGCGCAAACGCGAGCCGATTGCTCCATCCATGTATCTGCGCCGGATCGGTGTTCTCCCAGCCTTGCCAACCGCGTGGGCGTTCGAACCCGGCCATGGCGAATGCGGCCTGCTCGACATTCTGCGCACCCTTCAACCGCCGTCCGGCTTCAACCTCATTGTTCCGAAGCTCGAAATCAGCGAACCGAAGCTGCGTGTCGAAGTCCCTCCAATCGGCGTTGTTCCGCTTCGCAAAGGCTTTCAGATTGTCCAGCCGATCACCGCGCCATTGGAAAATGCCGTGCGCCGTGCCGTTGTCGCCCACGGCATTGGGATTAAGCCCGCTGCCAGACTCCTGCATCCCCGCCCCGACAATCGCACTCGCCTGCACCGGACTCCAGCCCATGCCCATAAAGAAGGCTTGGGCATACGATTGTCTGGCTGCGGGATTACGTGGAGGCGGGGCGGAGGCGGCACGCCGTAGCACCTCATCATCTGGCTGCTGCGCATTCGCAGCTTGCAGCCCGCCTCTCGGCTGGCTCGCTGGCCCGCCCGCATTGACGACCGTGGGCCGCGCTAGCTCCCGCTTCGGGGGCGTAAAGATTCGGCCAAACGGGCTCTCACCTACCATTTGTCATGCCTCCTATGCTCGCCGCGAAGGCGGAAAAAGGAATATGTTCCTCTGTCGAAGTGTGCTATACTTGCCCCTCAAGTCACTGAAATAAGGGAACAAATCGTCATGTTTGAAATCCTTCTGACAATCGGGTTTTTCCTTTTGTGGGTGCTGTACGTCTTGTCCATCTGGTGGACAGACTACCGGCCCCTTGATTAGTGGCAGCGTCATCGCCTACCCTCCCGGTTAAACCGGCCTTGCGCCTCAAGCCCCATCACTTGGCCGAATGTAGCCGCCCCTGGTCTCGCTGCTGGCCCCGGTAGCTGCCCACCCGTCGCGATCAAATGCCTAGCTTCCAGCGCTCTCCGACTGGCCGTACCCGCTACAGCTTTTTCTCCTGCCAGCCCTCCGAGAGCCAGAGCCCCGGCAAGGGTAGGCCCACCGAACGCAAAAGTCAGACTGCCCACACCCAGAAGACCCATGAGTGACCGCGTATCGCGCAAAGCCTCATCAAACGCGTCTGCCTTCACAACCTTCTCAATCGCCCTGCGCTCCGCTGCATTGAATGTGTGCTCAAAGTCCGGCCTCTTGGCGATCCGCCGAAATGCGCCTTTCAATGCTGGCAAGCTTCTCGCCGCCGCGAGGTCGGCGTCCTGCAAGGCCCGTTCGATGGTTTCGACCTTGAAGACGCGATGTTGCAGGGCGCGGGCCTGTTTCAGCGTTCCGGCACCCTCATCCGGCAGATGGTCGAGCCAGCTTTTCAATTCCCTGTTCGCAACACCAGCAAGGCGCTGCTCTGTCGGGCTTGCACCAAGATCACGAATAACGCGGCGGATGCCCTCGACTTCCTCAAGATCGACGCCACCGGCCTTCCGGTAGCGCGTGGCATCGGCTTTCAAATCCCGCAGCATGTTTGCAATGCCGGGGTGCGTGCGCTCTCGGAAGCCCGCCTCTTTTACCGCACTCTCAACTTTCTCAACGGCGTTTTCAAACTGACGGGGCTGGATGCGTACACCGGCCTCGCGCATCTGGCTGTAGAGAAGGTTCGCTTGTTCTCGTAGCTGCGATGCGGCTGGAGTCTGCGGACCACTACCGAGAAGTTTTTGCATTCCAGCACTGGCAAGCCTTCCGACAACATTTGCAACGCCACCGCCAGCACCGCCGAATGCCGCACCTGTCAGACGCTCGCCCGTTGTGGGCGCTCGCCCCTCATCAGCCCGTGTTCTGATTTCCGTCTCGGCTGCGCCAATCCCGGCACCTGTCGCCGTGGCCGGAAGGAAGCGACTTGTGACGGCGGGCACGGCCCTTGATGCTACGCCGAAGATACCGCCGAGTGTGGCCGTGCTTCCGGCGATCTCTGCCGCCGTGCCCGCCGCTCCAGTGCGCTGTTGCGCTTGCTCTGTGCGAACCCGTTGCTGCTGAAAGTCACCGCCACCGCCCGGCAACGCACCAGCAATGCGATCCGCCGCGCCAAACGTCGCACCACGCGCCGCAAGCCGCACAAGATCGTCCGCGCCGCGTCCAATCGTCTGCACAGTCTCAAGTGCCGAAGGCGGAGCCGTGCGCGTACCACGCTGCCGACCGAAAGCCGCCCGGCGCTGTTGCGCCTCAGTCCCTTCAATCCGGCGAGGCTGCCTGCCGAACTGCCTTTGCAACGCACGCTTGATGACAGCGCGAGACGTGCCGTCTGGAAACTCGGCTATCCGTCCATCCGGCAACTCAACTTCGATGGGCATCACCGCACCTCTTCAAGTTCGCCGGTGTCAGGATTGAAGCGGAAACGCTCACTTGGGGCACTGCCGCCCGCTTCGCCTCCGTCGCCCCCTTGGCCCAGAAGCGCCCGCAGTTCCGGGCTCAAAATGGACTGCCGATCAAGTGCAGCAATCTGCCTGCGTGCCTCGGCTGCCGATATCTCATCATTCTGGAATGCGATCACCACGTCGCCGCGTGCGCTGTTGATATCCGCCTTCGCTTTGAAGGCCCCGGCGATTAGCCTGTTAGCCTCAGGGTTGTTTCGCAACCGGGGAAGGCCACTTCGCATCGCATCGAACTCTACATCGGACGTGGAACCGCTGCCCTCAACACGAAGCGTCGGCGTGAGACGGTTCACGATGGCCGTGAAGGCCGCAGCCGCATTGTCGAACTGCGGGAACGCCTCCGCTAGCCGACCGGTCAAGCCGCCCTGCGGGGCAATCTCTATAAGCTCATCCAGCAATTCAAAATCTTGCCGTTGGCCTGCTGCCTGATTGGCCGCCTCGACATGCGCAGCCCAGATTTCACCGGTCTTTTTTCCAAGCTCCTCTCGCAGCTTCGTTTCGGCGGGGTCTTGTCCGCGCTCAAACTCCAGGCGCTCCTGCTCCCGCGCGCCCGTCTGTATCTCGTCGGCAAGCTGGAGCCGAAAATCCCGTTCCTGCTCAAGACGTACCGCTAGCTCGTTATCGCCAACCCGGACAGCTTCACGGATTTGGTTTGTCAGGCCCAACGCTTCCTGGCGAAGCTCTTCCGGGCGCATCGTTTCGGGAGGCTGCTGGCCGGGCTGCCCTATAGGTTGTTGGGCACCGATATCAGGTGCGGCAGTCACCAAGCTTTCGGGTTGGAACATCTGGCCAAGTGTGCCGCCTTGGGGTTGGGGCGGCTGACCAGCGGGTTGCCCACCGCCGCCTAGTATCTGACTGCGCTGGCTCTGCTGCGAGAATTGCCGGGCTTGGTCAAGCGCCTGATCTAGGGTCAATTGCCCGTTCGCCACAGCCGCGCTCATCTGGGTCAGCCACCCCGGAGGCGCACCCTTATGTGCGGCGAAGAGAAGCTCCCGCGTGGACTGTAGGGTTTCATCCTTCAGCCCAGCGAGCATCTTGTCAAAGTCTTTGAAGAAGGGCGTGCTGGTATCCGCGCCAAGCCGCCTAGCGCCCTCGCGAAGCATGAAGCGCCGCATTGCAGGATCGTTCTTCGGATCGAGGGATTTCGACCAAAAGTCGAGCGCCTGCGCATCCTTCGCCCGGTTCTCAAATTCGGCCTTCTGCTCGGCCAGCGATTGCGCCCTCTCTGCAATCTGATTTTCAAACTGCTGCTGTTCGCGCTGGAGCTGCAAGCTCAAGGCATCCCGCTCACGCTCTGCCCGCGCCTCGCGAGCTTGCTGGAAGCCCTTCCCAAAACCGACCGCGAAGCTGGTAAACCCGTTGCCCATCAGTGCACCCTCCCTGTCGTCGCCTCGGCCAACGCGCCGCAAGCTGGCGTTACGCACAGCATCACGTCATCCCGCTTCCCTATACAGAAGCCGAAGGTGTCCATTGACGTAACCACGGTGAACATGTCTTCGCCTATGAAGGCTGCGGCGGCTGCAAGCGAAGGGACCAGCATCGCGCCACCAGCCCCGGATATTTGGTATCCGCCCGGCCATGTCTCGCAGTACGTGGCTTCAATCTCAGGCATCGGCCTTGGCCCTATTTACCCAATTCGCAAGCACGGTAATCTTGTCTGGGCCGTCTTCTCTGGGCGTACGTTCGATCACCTTGCTGATAGCAGCCCGGCCAAGAGCGACAGTCCTCCGATGGGCGTCTATCGCCGCGTCGAGGGACAGATATTCATCCCCAATGCGCCGACCATCGTGGCCGTACACGCGAATGTGCTGGTAGGGCATCATGCTCATGGATTGCCCTCCTCTAGCACGCGCTCAAGCTGGGCTTGCTCGGCCTCGGCCAGCCGGTTCCATTCCTCTTCGAAGGTCTTGAAGGCGTCCTTGCGCCTGTCATGCTGGCGGAGGAGACGCATAATCAACGCGGCCTGCGAGGCCCGAATGACATGCAAGGGCATGCGGTTCGCGCTCATAGCGGAAGCTCCCCGGCATTGCCGACCATCGCCCTCAAGGCTTCGATCTGCTGCGGCGTGAATGCCGCCTTCGCCTTCTTCGCACGTTCCTGTGCCTCCTTCTCTGCGGCTTCAGCTTTGGCCTTCTGCTCGGCCTCAAGGGCCCTGCGCTCGGCCTCTTCTTCGGCACACCACTTGGCTTCTTGCTTCTTTCGCTCGGCCCTCTCGGCAGCTTCCCGCTCGGCCTCTTCCCGCCTGCGCTTAAGTTCCTTCTCCGGGATGGCGAAATTGCTGAAGGGCTCCGCAGCTTCTTTCACTTTCGTGGACACGAAAGCCTTAGCCCGGCTTGCCTCTATCAGCGCCTCAAGCTCCTGCACGCCAGCACCGAAGTGCAACCGGGCCAATTCATCGAGGGCCGTGAGCAGAGAGATAGCCTTCTTGTTCTCTTTCGAGCGAGGGTCCGCACCAAGCACCTTGGGAAGTTTCGTGTGATGGACTTTCCTATCGGGATAAAGGGGCATCGGTCTTCATCTCTCTAAGCTGCCGGTTACGCAAAGATTGCACGTCTGCGGCGTGTCATCTGCTATCTTCCTCGGTGCGGCTGGGTCGGAAAGAGCTTCTGTTGAGCCTTGTCATTTGCGGAAAGGCGCTGTTGCTTGCGAGCACGGACTAGTGAGCCAAGCGAGGTATGCCCGGATGGCACTTCCCCATCGGCTCCCGCGAACGCGGCGGCCTCTTCGGCATTGCTGAAAAAGCGCGTCGTGCCTGCGATGGGCTGGCCGTCTCGGTCGATCTGCACGGCGCTATTCTGGCCGTAGTGTCCGTAGGTCCAACGTCCCCTCATTTCCGCACCCCATCGGGCACATAGCGACCGGGGTTGCGCTTGTTCTCCTGCATGATCCGTTCATGCCTGCGCGTGAACTCTGGAGGAGGCATATCGAGCTTCTTAAAGCCCGTCTTCGCCTCCTCGCCGTCCATGAGACGCTGGAGCGGTTTCTTGTCCCAACCCTTCGGGCCAGCCTTCCGGCTTCGGTTGATGCTGGTCATTTCGTCTGCAATCCCTTGCTGGGCCGGTTGTTGTAGGTAGAAGGCTTGACGATGCCCTTCGGAAACGGATCGGCCTTTTTGCCGAACATCAAATTGCCCGACATGATCGGACCTTGGGCGTCCGTAATCACCTTACGGTTTGCCGCGGCACGCGCTTTCATCGATGGGAAGTCGGTAGGCATTGGTTCAATCTCCGTGTTGTTAAGAGGGAAGCCGGGAGGAGCGCCACACGCGGCAAGGCAAGAAGCAGGCGGCTCAAACTCCCGGTATGGGGCGACCAATTGCACGCAGACCAAGCGCGGGGGCCCACATCGCAAATCCCCACACAAGGCGGCTGGCCGCTCCATCTCGCGTTTACTCCGCCTGGGGCCGGCGCCGAAACTGCAAACCCGCTTCCCGGCGAGCCTGCTTACGCTGCTTTAGGACGTCGCCCATACTCCCCTCAGGAAATCCCGTCTCCTGGTTGATCCGGGGTCGGCGGTTTGGCTGGCCGAAGGGTTCACCATCCTGCGGGAACTGGCCTGACGGCTCCGGCCCATTGCCAAGCCGCTCGATACGATCCCGGACAAGCCCAGCTAGCTTCTCACTGGCTTCAGCAACCGGGATATCGGCCAAGTCTTTCATGTTGGCGTTCAGCACGGCCTGCACCACGTCATGGTCTTGGGGATTGATATCCTTATGCTGGCCATAGAAGCCGTTCCAGAATTGCTGCTGACCCTGATGTTGAGTGTAAGCTTGCGTCACCTGTTGGACGGCCTCTTGCACGGCTTCCTGCTTAACGCGCTTGAGCGTGCCGTCTGCATCTCTATAGAGGTCGTCAGAATAGCTACCTTCAGGCATTTCATAAGTCCTTTCGAAGAAACCGGGTGAGCGGGCGGGTTCCGCCGCGCTATCGGGATGATTTTCGGCTGATCGACCGGTATTTTGCAAGTGAGATTTGTATTATACTATACAAATATGATGCAAAGGTGCAGGATGATGGCCGGAAAAATCCAGAATGCGATGCTTGAATACTTCGCAAAAGCATTCTCACTCGAAAAACCCCTTCAAAGGGTCTTGGACGTGAGGCAGCTAGCGGAATTTTACTGTTGGGAATATCAAGACTACGACGACGAACAGCCGCCCACCGCAAGCGACATGCAGAAGGTCACGAGGGCTGCTTTGAAGATGGGACCGTACATGGGCTACATGCCCTTTTACATCGGCCCTAAGCGGGAATTGCACTTCGCCCATTGGCAGGACGAACAAGCCTTGATCGCGCTGGGGGCGTTGAGCGCAGAACTCCACAAGGGCAGGAATGCGGTTGGCAGCGCATAGGATTTATTGGCCCCGCTTCGCATCACGAAGCAGCCTCTACCCCGGCCAGTCAGCCCCCCAAATCCCCCACAGCCTGCTATCCCGAAACAGAGACCGTAATGCGTTTTTGGGTACTCATTCGGATTGTTCCCTTCGGTACGCCGGCGGAGTGAGAAAGGGAGCGGGCCGAAGCCCGCCCCAGTTGCCCGCACGCTCGCGGCGGCGCCCAGCATCCAGTTTCGCGTATTTGCAGGCATGAGAACGGGCAGGGAACAGAGAATCACGTCATTATAACGGCGCTTCACCTATCGCCATAAAACGGTCTGCGGTACGCTTCACTATTGGTTGTTGAGTCGCGTGCAAGTAGCGAGGCCCCCCAGACTGGTGGGTTCGGCCTCAAAGACAAATGTCGACGGCGTGGTAGTTGATTCGTATCCTCCACAGTTTGCCCCTCCTACAAACTGGATTCACGTCAGCTCACGATTCGTCGTTGTGTATTGGTGAGAAGAGTATGACCGAAGATCAGTATTGGTCGGCCATTAGGAACCATTTCGGGCTGATACCTAGCAGGTTTCGTGCTGGTGATATGGTTGTGTGTCGTAACAGAGAGAACCAGCAGCAGTACGTTCGTGATCCTGCCGGAATGACGCCCGACGAACGAATCAACGAGTTAAGGAACCTGGCCGCCGTTATGGATGTGGAGCCACCTACTACACTCTGCTAGGCGGCACGTGTTACCGGCACAGCGACCCAAGGCGCCGGCACATGGGTATCGGCGGCCTCCGTTTCCGAAACGAGCACCTCTATGCCATCCGCTAGGTACATTACCCGGATGGCTTCGGGGATGTTCGCCATAACCGAAGCCTCGTCACGCCCGCTCACGTAGAGGCCCGGCAAATCGTTACTGGTCGCGTACACAAGGCTATTCGCCTTGGTTAGCGAGACATTGATAATCTTCGCCTTCATTTTGTCAGTCCTCCCGCGCACGATCTCGCCCCCGCATTACCGGCCAGTTAACGCACGCGTACATAGGAGATGCTCCACAATGGCAACGTGTCAAGCGCATTGCAGCACGCTCTCTATGTATTTCGCAAGTGCGAACATATCAAGGCTGCGTTGCAAATGTCGCATATCAGGCTGGCGTAGAGCTTGTGGCTCAACCTCGTAGCTCCCTTCGTAAGCGCTGCGTTCTCACGCGCGGTGTGCTGATTGATGCGCCGAAACCGACACGCTTTGCCGTCCGCCCGCCGCCGTGGTCGCTCTGCGGAGCCGTTGCTGCACCGGAGACGGTCTGACAGAATCGCTCGCTGACGGCGCTTCTCCGTGCCGCTCTGACGATGCGCAAAAAGTGCGCAAGGCAACAGGAAATCCCAAATGAACATCCCTGCAAACTCCCCGATCCTTTCGGTTGCCACCCTGACAAACGGTCTACAAAAGATCACCCTGAAATCTGGCAAAACCATCACTGGGCTTTACGTCCCCGCCGCCTCGGCTTCTGCGGCCCACGCGGCAAAGTCCCTTCGATAGGGACTAGCACGTAACCGCCATCATGCAGGGGGCTGCCCGGCTTACAATGCGCTAAGCGGTGGCCTCCTGCATCGTCCGGTAAGCTGTGGACGTGGCGGACCTCGCAGTAGGGGCAGTCAAAGGCCAAGCCGCTCTCTGTTCGCTCGCATTCTATGATGGGAACACCGCCATTTTCACGGCGGCTTTCCTCGATCTCGGCCATGCATAGCAGGCGGTAGCGTTCGTATTCGTCCATGCTGTCGAGCATGGCGTGGAGTTGATCGAGCTTGGTGGTCATTGCCCCAAGCCTCCTTTCTTGAGTAGTTCCAGAGATGGGATGTCAACCTCGTCTGAGAGCTTCCAAAGCTTGTCGTTTATCCTTCCGCGTTGTGTAAGCTCCAAATCTTCAAGCTCCTCCAGAGCGCGCGCAACTGTGCTTCGTGGGATATGGGCGGCCTTCACAATATCCTCACGCTGCATCGCCTTTTCTTCGAGCAGGGCCAGCATGATGGCGAGGCGGCGTTGCTCGATGCTGTCGCGGGCGCAGCGCATAGCCGCCCGCATAGCCGCCTCACGGCTTAGGCCGATTGCCATCCCGCCCCGCACAAGCTGCTTCAACTGCTTCAGGAAGCGGGTTGGCTGCTCCGGTTCGTACATGCCAAGGAAGACGCCATCCTCCCGCCTAGCGGGCGTTCTCATCAGGGTGGCGATGTCAGCCACGTCTAGCAAGCGGTCCTCGTCCTCAACGGTAAGGGCGGGCAGGCTTTCCGGCTCGACGGCCTCTAGCAGCCCGGTCACGCACTCCGAAAGCTCGGCCCGCATTTGGACTTCATGTTCGCTATTGTCCCTCGCTTGGCGACCCTTCTCACGCCGATTTCGCCGGCCATCCAGCCGTACAAGCATGAAGCGTTCGCCCATCTGGCTTATTACCCCATAATGGCGGTCATACTCTGAGGTGGAGGCTCCTATGATTGTGATGCGGCCTTCCCATTCTGTAGTTCTGCCGCCATCAGCGCCGGAGCTTCTGATCCAATACCCGTCGTAGATTTCCCGCAGTGCGGCTAGTATCTCCTGGCGGGCTTCGTAGGGACGGCTTAAGACGCTGGTGAAATCTTTCAGTATCAGTATTCCCCGATTACCCATCTTTCTGAGTATGCCGCCCGTACCGCCTTCCGCCTCTTTCTTGGGCGTGTGGCTCATGAGGGAGGATGCATTCGTCAAATGGCTTTCGAAGAAAGCCCCTTCCCTGAGCGACGTTACAGTTTCGGTTTTTCCGTCGCCGGAGCCGCCTATAATCATCAGCCAGACGGCCTCACCATCCAATTGTTGAACAGCGGCGGTTGCTAGAACGATGTCGAGGAATTCTAGATCATAGGCATCACTGAGCCACCGACGAAAGGTTTTTTGGACCGCTCGAAGTCTTTCCGCTTGCGGATTTGTGTCATGGTTAAGCTCAGCGGGAGGAGAAATCCCCGCTTGACTTCCGGAATCTGTCGGTGTACTCTCGCGTTGCATATGGAAATCCGACTGGCTGCTACAGGTTGCGGTTTCTATTTCTCCAGTAAAGGGGCCCTAGAGTTGCTGCTAGGGCCCTTTTTCTTGGGCTATTCCGCCTTCTCCTCTAGCGCCTCAACACGCTCCGCCAGCGTCACAAGCTCCGAATTTTCGGACGCTTCGAGCGCGCCAACTCGCTGGTGCAGATTGGACAACACGTGCAGGACGCCAGCCACGAACTTGCGCTGTGTGTCGGCGGTCCACGGGTTCGGCTCCTGCTCCGGTTGGGGCTGGGCTTGGCTATGCAAGTTCATCGTTCTCACTCCTGTTGTCTCCACTCTCGATAAGGTCCAGCCACGCGTGATAATCGCGGAGTCGGACAAGGGTGCTGCGGCCATGCTTGAAGGTGCGCAGACGGCCTTTTTGGATTTCCTCGTACACTTTCGTCTTCTGGAAGGGTGCCATGCGGATCACTTCCTTGAGCCGCAGCAATTGCCGCGCGGGGTCGCCCATCGTGATTTCCGCTTGAAGGTCGGCTAGCCCTTTGAGGGCGCTATCTATCGTGTCGTGTGTGGGGGTTGCCATCAAACAAGCCTCCGATAGGCACACTGAGTGCGCCGTTGTGGATCGGGTGGCCCCCTGAGGGGACCGTTTCGCTTGTTTGTTGGGGTTATTTTCAGCCTGCGTATGAGGCCGCCCCGTCATGGCTATTGTGCGGAATATCCGTTTCCGCCGAAGACCGTTCTAGCACGGTGCACCGCGCGATGTCTTTGCAAAATTTCATTGTTTTGATGCAAGAAAACCGTGCCTTTCACGCAATCCATGCATGATCTATGCACGCCACACAGTGAAAACTCCCTGTTTGTGCGCTAATTGCAGGAAGCGCGCAAAAAGAAGGCCCCTGTTCGGGGCCAATCGTACACGCTCCTGGACGAAGCACGATTTTAAGCATGCACGGGACGAAGTTGCCGCACGTTGTCAGCCTCGACAAGCCCAACCAGCACGCGCAACCGGTTGTCCCATGCGGCTAGCGCCTGCTCAACGCGAGGGTCAAGCTTCGGCCTCACATAACGGCGTACGAGCGTGATGGTTGCTGCTGTCCCGCGTTGATGCCCGAGAACCGATGCAATCGTGTCCAGCGGGATTTCCAACTGCTCATCCATCTGCGTGGCGACCGTGCGGCGCAGATCGTGCGATGTGAAATGGGCGCAGGGCAGCTTGCGCTTATCGAGGGCTTTGCCCAGGTCGGTTGCTAAAAGTGGGCGATCCGACATAGCAGCTCGGAACAGCGGACCTTTGACCCATATATCAAGCTGCCTTTCCACGATCTCGCGGGCGAGGCCGACCAACGGCGTCACGCGCTCACGTTTGTTCTTCGACCGGGCGGCGGGAAGTGTCCAAAGGAGCTTTGTTTCGCCGTCCGCGTCTGGCTCGGTTTCGTGAAGTTCCGCCGCCGTCATTCCGCCGATCTCACCAATCCGCGCCCCGGTGCATAGCTGCAAGCGAAGGGCTGCAATACAGTCTGGCGGCATCGCTGCCGCTCCGGCATCGAACCATTCCCACAGCGCCTTAATCTCGTTGGGTGTGGGCTGCTCCTTCGCGTCACGCTCACCGCCTGTGAGCACCCGCTCACGTGGCTCGCCCCGGCCGTAGGTCTCCGTGCCGTCAACCGGATTGTGCGTCACATAGCCTTTCGAGAGGCCCCAACGGTACATCGTGCTGATCTGCTGGCGGCTAATCTCGGCTGCCCGCGCATGGCCCTTGTTATAGATAGCATCGAGCAACGCACTCATATCGCTGCGCGTGAGGCTGTCGGCCTTCCTGTCGAGGTGCGGTTTCAGCACCCTGCGCAGACGCTTCATAATGTCATCCGCTGTGCGCAGTGGGCCACCGTTGCGCTTCGGATGGGTGATTGACTTCTCATATTCGTCTAGCAGGAACGAGACGGTTTTTTCCGTCTGTTTGGCACGCCGTGCTTCGTCCTCTTCTGCGATCAAATCCCGGCCTTTGCTGGCAGCATTCATGATGTCGGCAGCGCGCTTGCGCGCATCTGCAAGCGTCCAAACGCCGTAGGCTCCGAGGGAGAGGCTCTTTGTTCCGGCCGCACCGCGAATGCGATACGACATGACGAATGTCTTACTTCCGGCTGGAGTGACGCGGAGCATCAATCCCGGCTGCTGCTCGTCTCCGACGCGATAAGCCTTTGCCGAGGGCTTCTGTGCATTGATGAATGTGTCTGTGAGCTTCTTCTTCATTATCCCTGCTCCCGTCCAAGTGTTGTGTAGCAACAATATAGGACCTGGGAGAGTCGCTGCCTACTGGGGAAAAAGCCGCCCTCTCGGCGCTTGCTTGTCGTCCCGCGCCTCAAGAGGTACTCTTTGCACTTGGGAGGGCTAGTCATGATTAGGCTATCGCTACTGCTGGGCTGCATGATCGCGGGCAGTTGCGCAGGTACAAACGTTATTCAGACATCCGAAAACACCGCTATTGTGCAAGCGAGCGCCGCCCCCATTTGCGGCGGCATCGGCGCGGCACGGGTAGCGCAAAAGCAGGCTGCTATCGCAACGCTCCAAGCGGGCTTTGATCGCTATGTGATTATGGGATCAAGTGCTGCCAACAACACTCGCGTTTCCCAGGGTCCCGGCACCTATCAAACGACCGGCATCTATGGCGGCGGCATGATGAACGCCACGACCGTGTATCAGCCCGGCCCCGTCATCCATTCGGGCAGCCACGACCAGGCATTCGCGGTAAGGATGTTTCGTGAAGGCGAGCCGGGGGCGGCACAGGCCATCTCTGCACGCAATGCGCTCGGGCCGGAGTGGGAGAAGGCGGTGGAATCGGGATCGCTGGCGACGTGCCTCTAGGTCAAGGCCGACTGTTTGCAACTCTGTAATATGCGGGAGGGGGGATCATGTTTGGCCGAAATCGACGCAAGGCCACTGAGCATACCATCCAAGCCATTCAGCCGTTGATTGCCACCTACCAAAACTTTAGCGGCCTTCCGCCGCATTTTTGGCGAGATGAATTCGTTCTCGGCTTCATCGGGGTCATGATCGGCTTTCACGGCAGTGTCACCTCGGGTCGATCATTGTCCCAAGCTGACAAGGGTTATCTTCTCTATGACGTCTTCACCGCCCTTTCAAACATGAACGGGCAAGCTATCGGCAGGGACTACACCCGCCTTGCTACGCAATCTCCCAAAAGCCCGGATTTTGAGAAAGGCGCCCATCACGCATCAATTTGCGCCCTCGCTTCTATCGGAAAGATAACTGAGGAAGGCCAGCCCTACTACGAGCAAGCTGAGGAGATGGCGGCAGCGCAGGGAACGCCTAACGATGTTGGTGCTATAATCGGCTCCCTTCTGCACATACTCTTCTATCAGCCTTTGCAAGAACGGTTCGACTTAGGCTCCCCCTAGCCGCACTCCGTCCCCTGCTGACCCAAAATTTTCTCAGATTTGCCAGTGCGCCTATGCCCTAGAGCAGGGTGCCAAGGGGCCAACCCACCCCCTCCGCAGGGTGCGGCTGTAGCAACGCTATGGCAACATTTCGGGCGGCTCTCGGCGGTCTGCGGCGGATGCTAGCGGAGCCTCAACGCCTTGCGCTGCAACGGTTTGCGGAGCGTGACGAACACGGGCGGAACGCCCGGAAGCTGGTCACGTCACACCTCCCTCGGCGCCGTGCCACGCTCGGGAAAAGCCCGCCGGCGCCGGACCTTTTTTTGCCCCATCGCCACCGCCGACTATGCGCTCGCCGCGCCCAGGCCGCAAGGTCTGCGGCGCGCCCGTATTTGCGGTCCGCCGCCCTTCACCGTATATAAAAAGGAAAGCTGTATATACGGAACCGCCGCCATGGGCATGTCCATCAGAAATCCGGAAGTGGAACGCCTCGCCCGCGAACTCGCCGCCCGCCGCGGCATCTCCAAGACCGAAGCGATCCGCCAGGCGCTGGCGCACGAGGTCGAGCGCGAGCGGCTGGTTGCGAAACCGCCCGATCCCGAACGGCACGAGCGGCTGAACCGCATCATCCGGCAGGCATCGCGTCTGCCAGTCCTCAGCGACCTGAGCGAAGACGAGATTCTCGGCTACGACGAGCACGGCATACCGACGCGATGATCGTCGATTCCTCCGCCGTCGTTGCGGTTATCCTCGACGAGCCTGAGCGGGCGGCATTCCAGGCACTGATCGAGACGACCGCCTCTGTAGGCATGGCCGCACCGGGCCTGATCGAGACGTCGATGGTGCTTGCTACGCGCCGGGGCCCGGCGATACTCGACCTCTTGGACGAGTTCCGCCGCGAGGCGCAGATCGCCATCCTCCCATTTACCGAAACACACGCCATAGCCGCCCGCGAAGCCTTCCTGCGCTACGGCAAGGGCCGGCATCGCGCCGGCCTGAACTATGGCGATTGCATGTGCTATGCCGTTGCCAGGCTCGAAGGCATGCCGCTCCTCTTCAAGGGCGACGATTTCCATTTCACCGACATCGAGCCGGCCCTCCCCCGCCCCTGAGAGGAAAAGGCCCGGCGCAACCCGCCGGGCCAGGTTCGCCAAGACGCCGCGTCAGTGCGAGCTCAGGATAAAACGGCGGTTCTGGGAAACGATCGGCCGGGCGTTGGCCGGATAGAGCGCCGTGAACCGCTCGATGTCGGCGGCGGTCACCTCAACCGGCTCCCTGGCCACCATCCAGTCGACGTTCTCGCTGCATGGCGGCGTCGTCAGCGAGCCTTCATAGGTCCAGTAGCGCAGGGAAGTCGGCAGAAGGCCGTTGGGATCGACCTTATCGACGGACACCTGCGCGCCTTCCCGCGCCGGGAAAACCGCGGCAAGCCCCGCGAAGGTCGTGTTGGCTGCGCCCGGCGTCAGGAACACGGCAAGCACGCCGAGGGCCCCGGTGTCGCGGTCCTTGTGCACGAAATGCGCCTCCATGGGAAAGGTCCTGCCTTCCACATGATGTTCGCTGGGCGCGTGGAAATGGAACTGCAGCAGGTCGTATTTCCTGCCGCCGCGCGCGAGCGTGCTGCCGGCGGGCATGTCGACCTGGATGGTGTGACCGTTGTTGACCATCACGCCGCCGCCCTTGTGCCAGCCGATGGAGATGGGCGGCAGGTCCGCCTCGATGGTACCGGAAACGTCCACCGGCGACTGCTGCGAGCCGCCCGAGCAGACGAAATTCTTCCTGTCCAGCTCGGCCCAATGCCGCGGCCCTTCCCCGCCGGAATAGCTCCAGTGAACACCCGCCGCGCTGGCCGCTTTGACGCAGACCGGGCAGGCGCCCAACGCAATGAACCCCTTGATGAAATTACGCCGTTCCATAGGACTTTCTCCTTTTCACGAACGGAATCAATGAACTATGCACCGCCAAACCAGAGCGGAGCGCAATGCGCACCGGTAATCCTCCCAGATGGTGACGAAATCGCGGCGAACGGCTGCGGCCATGCTGCAGTGCGGCGAAAATTCGCACCCGCGAAAAGAAAAAGCCGGGCACGAGGCCCGGCTTTGGGAATGTTTGGATTGAGACGCGGCCTTCTAGTTACCTAGAGCACGGTAATGAATTGAAGCCGGGTCGTGTGGATGGCAATCCGCCCTCGTGGTTCGACAAGCTCACCATGAGGGCTGGCATTTACGCTCGTCCTTCGACATCGAAGCTTGTACAGCGTCGGTCTGCCTTCACCCTCATGGTGAGCTTGTCGAACCACGAGGGTGAAGGCACGCACCCGACTACACCTGAATTCATCTCGTTTTAGCTGTCGAGGAAGCTCCTGAGCTTCCGCGAGCGGCTCGGATGCTTGAGCTTCCTGAGCGCCTTTGCCTCGATCTGGCGGATGCGCTCGCGGGTAACCGAGAACTGCTGGCCCACCTCTTCGAGCGTGTGGTCGGTGTTCATGCCGATGCCGAAGCGCATCCTCAAGACGCGCTCCTCGCGCGGCGTCAGCGAGGCGAGCACCCGCGTCGTCGTCTCGCGCAGGTTCGCCTGGATCGCCGCATCGATCGGCAGCACCGCCATCTTGTCCTCGATGAAGTCGCCGAGATGCGAATCCTCCTCGTCGCCCACCGGCGTCTCGAGGCTGATCGGCTCCTTGGCGATCTTCAGCACCTTGCGCACTTTTTCGAGCGGCATGGCGAGCTTTTCCGCCAGCTCCTCCGGCGTCGGCTCGCGGCCGATCTCGTGCAGCATCTGCCGGCTCGTGCGCACGATCTTGTTGATCGTCTCGATCATGTGCACGGGAATGCGGATGGTGCGCGCCTGGTCGGCGATCGACCGCGTGATCGCCTGCCGGATCCACCACGTCGCATAGGTCGAGAACTTGTAGCCGCGCCGGTACTCGAACTTGTCCACCGCCTTCATCAGGCCGATATTGCCTTCCTGGATGAGGTCCAGGAACTGCAGGCCGCGGTTCGTGTACTTCTTGGCGATGGAGATGACGAGGCGCAGGTTCGCCTCCACCATCTCCTTCTTGGCGATCGCCGCCTCGCGCTCGCCCTTCTGCACCTGGTTGACGATGCGGCGGAACTCGCCGATGGAGATCGCCGTCTCCTGGGCGAGGTTCTGGATCTCCGTGCGCAGCGCCTCGATCGTGTCGGCCTCGTTCTTGGTGAACTCCTTCCAGCCGCGGCTGGTCAGCTTGGCCACCGCGCCGGTCCAGTTCGGGTCCAGCTCCGATCCCTGATAGGCCTTGAGAAAATCCTCGCGCCGCACGCCGTAGCTTTCGGCGAGGCGGAGAAGCCGCCCCTCGTTCTGCACCAGGCGCTTGTTGATGTCGTAGAGCTGCTCGACCAGCGTCTCGATGCGCTGGTTGTTGAGCGACAGCGACTTCACGGACGTGATCAGTTCGCCCTTGAGCTGCTTGTAGCGGCGCTCCTGGCCGGCCGAAAGGTTGTCGCCGTCGGAGAGCCGGCTTTCCACCTGCTGGTCCTGCAGCTTGCGCAGCTTGGCGTAGGTGTCGGCGATGAAGTCGAGCGTCTCCATGACGGCGGGCTTCAGCTCCGCTTCCATGGCGGCCAGCGACAGGTTGGCCTCGTCTTCCTCGTCGTCCTCTTCCTCGGCGCTGCTTTCACCGCCGACATCGGTGATGTCGTCGTCGCGCGCCCGCTTCGGCTTCTCTTCCGCCGGCTTGGCGTCCTCGTCCGGCCGCGTCACCACCGGCGCCTGCTTGGCCTCAGGGCCGGCATAGGTGGCTTCCAGGTCGATGATCTCGCGCAGCAGGATCTTGCCGTCGTTGAGCTCGTCGCGCCAGATGATGAGCGCTTGGAAGGTCAGCGGGCTCTCGCACAGCCCGGCGATCATGGTCTCGCGGCCGGCCTCGATGCGCTTGGCGATGGCGATCTCGCCCTCGCGCGACAGAAGCTCCACCGAGCCCATCTCGCGCAGGTACATGCGCACGGGGTCGTCGGTGCGGTCCGTCGGCTCTTTCTTGGTGGCCGTGGTGGCAATGGCGGTGCCGGTCTGTGCCGTCAGCTCGGTGCTTTCCTCCTCGCCTTCGGAGGAGTCGTTGTCCTCGCCCGCCTCGTCGTCCTCGACGACGTTGATGCCCATGTCGGAGAGCATCGCCATCGTGTCCTCGATCTGCTCGGACGAAACCTCGCCCGAGGGGAGAACGGCGTTCAGCTCGTCCATGGTCACATAGCCGCGCTTCTTGGCGGCCTTGATCATCTTCTTGACAGCGTCGTCCGAAAGGTCGAGCAGAGGGCCGTCGGCGCTCTCGCGTTCCGTTTCGACTTCTTCTTTTTCCTTGGTTGTCGCCATGCCTTGCTTTCTCCAACCGGCTCGCGCCTCATGCGTCACCACGCCGCATGATTCGCGCATTCACCAGGCTCTAGCCGCTGCAGCGTTAACGCCCGGCTAACCTTAACATCTATAGCGGGCCTTGCGGCCGTCCATGCCGTGCGCCGTTCTCGTTCGTTTTCCGCCCAGCCGAATCGATCCTGATTCCTTCAATCGGCGCCGAGGTCAAGCCGCTGTGCCATGATTCGCATGAAAAAAGCGAATCACCCGCCCTTTGCCGGCGATCCGCTTTGGGGGCGACATCACGACCGCCCGGCGCGCCCGGAGAGGAGTCCGAACCCCTCGATCAGCGCTTCCGTCGCTTGCACATTGCGCAACTCGGCCTGAATCTCCACCAGATGCCGATAGTTCTCTTCAGTCGGTTCGTTGGCGAGCGCCAGCTCGGCCGCTTTGAGCTCCTTATGTAGAAAGCCGGCGCTGCGGTGCAAGTGCAACGCTTGAAGAAACGCCTCGCGCGCGTCCTCCAGCGCCGCTTCCGGCAGTGCCGGCCACTGGTTGGCCCGCCGCACCAGCATCTCCGCCTGTTCCAGCGCCCCGCCGGCGCCAGCGGCCGTTAGCGCCTCCCTCAGCGCCTCCCGCTCGTGCGCCACCCCGTGGGCGAGCGCGTCGAGCAGAGCCGAGCGCAGGCGGACGAGTTCGGCGCTCGCCAGCGCCATTATCTCCACCGCGTCGAAATGCTCGTCGATGAGTGCGGGATGGTTGATGAGCGCCACCATGATGGCCGCCTCGCGCAGCGGCATGTGCCCGCCCGCCGAGCGCACCAGGCCCGACCGCGCCAGGCTTTCCGAGACCGCGAGCCTGCCCGCCGCCGCCCCCGGCCTGCCCTGCTGCTGCCTGCCGCCGAAGCCGCGTTGGTCGCCGCGCCTTCCCTGCCGCGCCGCTCCGAAAAAGGTCTGCACCCGCTCGCGCAATTCCTGCGCGTAGTGGCGCCGCACGCTCTCGTCGCGGATACGGCCGGACAGCGCCCTTAAGTTCTGCTCCAGCTCGGCCCGCCGCTCCGGCGTGTCGAACACCCGCCCCGATGTCTCGCGCATCCACAGGATGTCCGCCAAAGGCCGCGCCTCGGCCACCAGCGCGTCAAACGCCTCGCGGCCCGCCTCGCGCACCAGGTCGTCCGGGTCCTTGCCCTGCGGCAAAAGCGCGAAGCGCAGCGTGCGCCCCGCCTGCACCATGGGCAGCGCCATATCGGCGGCCCGCCACGCCGCGCGCAGGCCCGCCTCGTCGCCGTCGAAGCACAGGACCGGTTCCCCCGTCATGCGCCACAGGAGTTCCAACTGATATTCCGTCAGCGCCGTGCCGAGCGGCGCCACCGCGTTCTCCACCCCCACCTGGGCGAGCGCGATGACGTCCATATAGCCTTCCACCGCCACCACCGGCCCGCCGCGCGCCGCCTTGCGCGCCCGCGCGAGATTGTAGAGCACACGGCCCTTGTGGAAGAGCTCCGTGTCCGGCGAGTTCATGTATTTGGCCGGCACGTCGGAGGAGAGCGCCCGCCCGCCGAAGGCGATCACATGCCCGCGCACATCCTCGATGGGAAACATGATGCGCCCGCGGAACCAGTCGTAGGAAACGGCGATATCCGGTCCGTGCCGCACCAGCCCGCACACCTCGATCTCGTTCTTCCCCACCCCCTTGCCGGCCAGGAACTCCTTGAGCGCATTGCGGCTATCCGGCGCAAAGCCGAGCCGGAAAGCCTGCTGCGTCGCCGACGAGATCCCCCGCCCGCGCAAATAAGCCCGCGCCTCCGCCCCGCCGGGCCCCTGCATGCTGTCCTGGAAGAAGCCGGTCGCCATCTCCATCACGTCCGTGAGGCTCGCCCGCTCCTTCTCCTTACGCTCGGCTTCGGGGTCGCGCGCCGGCATCGGCACGCCCGCCATCTCCGCCACCCGCTCCACGGCTTCCGGAAAGCTCATCCCGTCGAGCTCCGTCAGAAAGCGGAAATGGTCCCCCGAAACCCCGCAGCCGAAGCAGTGGTACCGCCCCTTCCGGTCCTCGCAATGAAAGCTCGGCGTCTTCTCCCCGTGAAACGGGCAGCACGCCCAATAGTCGCCGCGCGCCGCGTTGGTCTTGCGCTTGTCGAAGGTGACGCGCTGCCCCACCACCTGCGAAATGGGCACGCGGTCACGGATCTCGTCCAGGAAGCTGGTGGGAAAGCGCATGGTCGACCGTTAGGGTTTGTCTATCGTCTATACATGAGAAGATCGACCGCCACGACGACAAAAGAAGCCTGTGCCCGCTTTTCACATTACAGCGCCGTGCGTCCTTTTGGACGCACAAAGGACGCTGTAAACTATTGAACCTGCGCAATCGTGCTTCCGAAACCGATTCCGGTTTTCGGGCCGATGCTGTAGGTGTTGGTTCACATTTCAGACGCGTGATATGGTGCAACCATGAACCAGACAACACTAAAAGCAGTCCTCGAGCAAGCCGAGCATTGGGCGGAGGAGGACCGGCAAGACCTGGCCGACTACGCTCGTGTGATCGAGGCACGTCGAACCGGCACATACCGCGTGAGCGAAACTGAACGCGAAGCGTTGACCAAGTCACTGAAAGAAGCCGATCGGGGCGAATTCGCCACCGACGCCATGATTTCAGCCGCCGCCAAACGCTTCGATAGATGAAGGTTCGCTACACGCGGCAAGCGTTTCGCGACCGCGAACGTATTCTCGATTATCTGGAAACACGGTCACGCAGCGGCGCCCGCAACGTGAAGACGCGGCTGGATTCTGCGGTGGTCTTGCTGTCGGAGCAGCCGACTGCCGGCACCGTTACCGACGTGCTGAATGTCCGCGTTCTGTTCGTCGGCCACTATCCCTATAAGATATTTTACCCCGTCAAGACGGGTACCATCGAGATCCTGCACATTCGGCATACCTCCAGACGCCCGAGCGAGTACATTTGACGATTTTCCACAGCCCTCCGCCTCACGCGACGCTCGCCACCACCGTAAGCGTCCGTCTTTTGACCCCGAGAAGGGCGTCGATCTGGTTGAGCGTGACCGGAGACGAGAAAAGGAAACCCTGCAGCTCGTCGCAGCCGACCTGCTTGAGGTAGTCGCTCTGCTCCCGCGTCTCGACGCCTTCGGCCGTGGTGCGAAGCCCGCGGGCGCGGGCAAGATGGATCATCGCCTGCACGATCGCCTCGTCGCCGCTCAGCCGCCCGAACCCCTGGACGAAGCTGCGGTCGATCTTGATCCGGTCGACCTGAAGCTGCTTCAGCCGGCCGAGCGAGGAGAAGCCGGTTCCGAAATCGTCGAGCGCGATCTGCACGCCCATCTCCCGCAAAGCCCTGATGTTCTGCTCGCAATGACCGATATTGTCCGATACGGCGCCTTCCGTCACCTCGATCTCCAGCCGTTCGGGACGGAGCCCGCAGTCGCTCAGCGTATCGGCCACCCTGGCCGCGAAGCCGGGATTGCGCAGTTCGATCACCGAGGTGTTGACCGAGATCGTGACGTCCGGCCACAGAACGGCCGCCTTGCAGGCCTCCCGCAGCACCAATTCGTCGAGCGCCTCGATAAGCCCCGTCTCCTCGGCCACCGGCACGAAGACCGTGGGCGAGATCCACCCCTTGGACGGATGGTTCCAGCGCAACAGCGCCTCCACACACGTGATCCGCATATCCGTGGCGGCGTAGCGGGGCTGGTAGTGGATGCTGATCTCGTCTCCCCGGCCCATCGCCAGCCGCAAGTCGCGCTCGATGTCGCGGCGCGTCTGCAGCATGGCATCCATGGCGTTGCCAAAGATGGCATAGCGGCCGCGCCCGGCGCTCTTGGCATGGTAAAGGGCGATGTCCGCCTTCCGGGTGAGCTCCGTCCGCTCCGCGCCATGCGCCGGGGCGAACGCCACGCCGATGCTCACGCCTGAAAAGACCTGATGGCCCTCGATCTCGAACGGCCGCTCCGATGTCGCGACGATCCGTTCGCACAGGGTCTCCACCTCCTTCGCCTGCCGCAGCCTCGGCTTGATCACGATGAACTCGTCGCCGCCGATGCGCGCCACCGTGTCGCCCTCGCCCGTCAGCGCCTTCAACCTCTCGCCGAACTCCTTGATCACCATGTCGCCCGCGGGATGGCCCAGCGTATCGTTGACCTGCTTGAACCGGTCGAGGTCGAGATAGAGCACCGCCACTTTCCTGCCCACGTCCCGGACCCCCCGCAGCGCCGCATCCAGCTTTTGGTCGAACAAGGCCCGGTTCGGCAGCCCGGTAAGCGGATCGTGCAGGGCGAGAAACGTCATCCTGGCCTCGCTCGCGGCCAGCTTCCTCGACCGCTGGCTGATGACGAGAAGGAGCGTGGCGATGGTCACGAGCACCAGCACCAGAAACCCGAGGAGCACCGGGGCGAGCCGGGAAAGCACCGCCGCCCCCGGCCTGTAGGGCCGCCAGATGAAGTAGCCGATCACCTCTTCCGAGGCAGCCGTCAAAGGCAGCGCCTCCTCGCCCTCCCCCGCGTCCTCGTCCCAGGCAAAGCGCATTCCCTCGAAGAGATAGTCACCCTCCAGCTCCGCCACGAAATCGCCGTCCAGATATCTGACGGCGATATGCAGATACTCCTCCCCCGGCGTCTGCTCGATCTCTTCGGTATCGGAGATGATCGGCTTGACGCTGACAATGGCCGGATGGCCCTCGACCACCATCAGGTCGGTCGCACCGGGGCTCAGGAAGCGGCCGCCGACTCCCTCCATATCTCCCGTGCGCATCTTTTGACGAAGCGCCCGGATCAGCGGCGCGGCCGGCCCGGCAAGCGCGGCAAAGCCGCCCTCCCCCGTGTCCGCGTCGACGGAGAAGGCGGCCACGAGCCCATCCGTCGAATTGAGGATATAGGCTGCGTCGTGGCCGAAATAGGTGTGCATCCAGCTTCCCATGTTGTAGTCGATCCACTCCAGATCGCTGCCGTCCCTGACGGCATTCAGGGCATCGTCCCAGACCGTGACGCTTTCCTGGTTGTAGGCGACCGTCGCCTGCATCTGCGACACCACCAGCCCCACCAGCCCCTCCTGCCGCTCCAACGCGACATTGTCGGCCTCCACGCTCGACCACATGAGAATCCCCGCCACCGCCACGCTTACCGCGGCGGCGATCGCAAAGACCGGAATGACGATTTTTGTAGTGAAGGAACCAAAGAGCGCGGAAAGCCGCATTAGCCGTACCCCCAGGGAATCGAGCGGCACCGTGCGGCAGAAATCTTTAAGCTTGGATTGACGGCTTAAGACAAGTTGAAGCTTTCACAGCCGCCGACACCGGTTTTGGCGGCGGAACGGATGCGCAAATCGCCGCAGCCGCCGCTTGACTGGCAGGTTGGGCCGGTGGCGTGAGGGTGCGGAAATACCGGCGGTGTCAGTTTGAATTTCGGCTCGCGGCCCGCTGCGGGCATTGGCGAGGGATGCTGTAAACGGCTCGGTTTGAGGAGATTGCGGAGGTCATTTCTCGCCCTTCGAAGGGTTCCCGACTTCCGGCTCATGTCACTGACGACTCCAGGCGTCATCAAGAGCCGTCACTCAAACCAGTTCGCGTTGACCTCTTGGCGTTGTGATCGTTGCTCGGATTTGAGCCGTCGGGCCGGTGGAGATGGTAACGCGATCGTCGGTGAAAACGGGGGCAAGCACCTCGGCAAGGCGAACACCTTCCGGATGCGTGATATCGAGTCGTTCAAGCCGACAGCCTCGATCCACCATACGCAATGAGGGATGCGGGCCCCTCGGCCATTCTAAGAGGGTCGGGAAAGCGCCGCCGAACGGCATCGATCCGTCGTCCGGCACGGAAATTAGCCAGGAGAGAGCCCCACGCGTGACACCCACGGCTTCGCCGGCCACTCCCTCAACCTGGCGGAGCGCCCGGGCAAGATCGGGAACACGAGCCACCCAACTGATAAGCTGTGGGGAACTCCTGAGACGCGTACGCATTCTCAAATCGTCAAGCGCAAACCAACGCGCCCGTCGCGGCACGGCCTTGGGGTCGGGCGCAATGACCTCAAGGAACTCTTTGTCGCCAAGTCGCATCAGATGGTTGTGCGTGCCCATCAACGGATGGGCGCCACCGGGCGGCACCTCAACACCTAGTGTGCTCTGGATATAGGCAACACCCTCTTCGAGCGTCAGCGCCGCAACCGTGAGATGATCTAACTCTAATGAAACGCACGGCGCTGTCATTCCGACGCTCCGGGCTTGGCTTTGGTGGCCCATGCACGATCCCGAACGACACTGCATATCTGGAATCTATAGTCGCTGAAAAAGCTCTCGACCCCGCGCCTTTTCGCCTTGGCATGCTCGGGGTGAATGCGCCATTCGCGTAGGGCTTCCTCGGATTCGAACTCGACGATCGTCACCCGCTCCCCATCTTCTGCGATGAAACCTTTGTGGGAGATGTAGCCGGGGATGGTCCGCGCCAGCTCGCTCATGCGCCTTGCCATTGGATCGTATTCCTCCTCCACACCGGGATTGAGTCGGCTGCGAAATACTGTGACGATCATCGGGGGCATCCGTGCGTAAGATTGGATTGAATTTGCGGCTTTCAGGTGCTGACTGCCACAAACTTTCAGAATACCGCGGGAAGATGCGCTCCCTCTTTATATAAATCAAATGCATATTTTATATAATTATTATGCTAAAAGCGCATTATGCTAATTTGGCCTTCAGCTCGCTCACCAACAACTCAATAGCGGGATCGAACCGCCCAGACGCGGCATTTCGGATTAGGGCCACGGTCACTGGTAAAGTAAAATCCAGCATGTCTAGGATTTGAAGCTTATGACGATGCGGGCTGTGCTCGAACTGACGACGAGGAACAAGCCCCAACCCTCCACTATGGGCAAGCAGCGAAAGTTGAAGGTCTTCGCCGAAGACCTCGGCCGCAATGTGGATAGGCAGTTGCAGCCGATCGAACGATTTCACGAGAGCAGCCCGGCAGCCGCATCCAGGTGGGTTCAGGAACCAGCCTTCTCCTGCAAGGTCGCGGAGCCGCCATGGATTGCCGTCCCGCTTTCTCTGTCCCCAGGAAGCGGCAACGACCACAACCTGCTCTGATCCGAGGGGTATTCGAGACAACCCTGTCGGGACCATATGCGCATCCGTCAGCAGGCCGACTGAGCAATCTAGCGCACCGCTACGCACATCCTCGATAAGGTTCGTGGTCCAGTTCGAACTGACTTGCAATCTGATCCGTGGGAACGACTGCCGCAGGGCATCGAGCGGCGACGTCAATACCATCTCGCCGAGGCCGTGAGCAATGCCTGCTTTCAGGTTGCCGGCAGGATCGGCGGCATTCGTCGTGCAAGCCTCCAGTTCAGCCACAGCGGTCAGAACTCGTCTGCAATATTCGAGTACATGGCCCCCGTGAGAGGTAAGGACGGCCGGTTTCACCGCTCGATTGAATAGAGGCGTGCCCCCGGTAGCGGCCTCGAAATTCTGGATACGCCGGGTTGTTGCTGGCTGTGTGAGATTAAGCCGAACGGCGGCGCGGTTCACGGAGCCGCTCTCGGCGACTGCCACGAAAGCTTCGATGTCCTGTAGGTTCATAAGCCGAAAGCATAATGTAAAAATGTATATTCAGGTAGCGCATATCCTCCAGAAGCGTGAATGGTTCGAAATTCGAGGTTAGCGAGAACCTTGTATCGGTCGGTAGGTTCTCTACCTACACCGGCTTTGGAGGCCGGAATTCAGATCTCTGGAAAGTCCCCATCCCGCACCCCAGCCGGCAGAGGCGCTCGGGCGCCCATGGCAACCACGAGCAGGCACACCCCGACCGCGCAGCCTGCCTAGCTCTACAGTTGCGCTTCACGCCGCGCCCCTTCGCGCCCCCCTCTGTCCTGCCGGACATCTCCCCCACAAGGGGGGAGATTGGCGGTCACGAGCGATTTCGCCAATCGTCAATAGCAGGATAGGTGCCGGAGCCAGCGGCCAGCGCAATCTCCCCCCTTGCGGGGGAGATGTCCGGCAGGACAGAGGGGGGCGCGAAGGGGCGCGGACATTTCATGCAACTTTAATGCCCGGCCGCGGCATTCCCCGCCTGCCGCTCCCTACAGAACCCAGTCAAACGCGCGCTTCAATTCCGCCGCCCCGTCCTTCTCATACCAGCGGCCATGGGCGATGATGATGCGTTCCGGGTCCCAGGCGATCATTCTTTCGACCGCCGCCTTGAGCGCCGGCTTTTCCTTTGCATAGGTCAGCCGCATGTCGCGCGGCATCTGGCCGTCCGGGTCCAGGACGCCGCCCAGATAGGCGAGCCAGCGCATCGGCCGGCCGAGCTTGTCCGCCTCGAAATTCTCGATGAGATCCGTCAGCACCAGCGTCCGGCTGGCACGGTGGAAGAACGCGACCTCCGTCATGAAGCTGCCGGCGACGGGCAGCGTGTCGATCTCCCCGTCCCACGGATAGCCGCTCTCGCCGGCAAGCTCCCGCGCCGTAAAGTCGATGCGCGCGCCCGCCTGCTCGCGGATGCGCGGGGCGAGCCAGACCTGCGCCTGGCCATAAACTGCGCGCCAGTCCGGTATCCACCAGTAGTGGATGCGGTTCGGCCCGATGATGAAACGCACCTCTCCCATCGCCGCGATCTCCCGCCGCAGCCCCTCGGTAAGCGGCGTCGGCGAATGAATGAAGAGGCCGCCGTCCTTAAGCCGGATCACCGTCATGCGTGTGGGAAACGGCATTTTCGGCCACGGCATGCCGAAGCGGATTGTCGGACCGTCGACGATCCACACATCCTCGCACACGGGCTTCAGCGTATTGAGCGGCGGATAGGTGGTTTCATGCTCTGCCATGGCAGCAAGCATGCACCGCCGCCCCCCGCCGGGCAACAACGTGCCTCAGAGCAATTCCAGGAAAAGTGGAAACCGGTTTTCCGTCCGCAATTGCGACAAAGCAAAGAGCTGGACCAGTTCATCGATTCCGTGAAACGATGAACTGGTCTAGGCGCATTTTCGGGGTTCCGTAGCTGCCCGCCATTGCCTATAAGGCCCGCCTAGCCTGACAGTTTTGACTTCCCTGCGACGGGGGCGGCGTGCCCGCCCACGCCCGAGCCACGGACGGACCCTCCATGCCCAAGCGCACCGACATCAAGTCGATCCTGATCATCGGGGCCGGCCCCATCGTCATCGGCCAGGCCTGCGAGTTCGACTATTCAGGCACCCAGGCCGTCAAGGCGCTGAAGGAGGAAGGCTACCGCGTCATCCTGGTCAACTCCAACCCGGCCACCATCATGACCGACCCGGAGCTGGCCGACGCCACCTATATCGAGCCCATCACCCCAGAAGTCGTCGCCAAGATCATCGCCCGCGAGCGGCCCGATGCCCTGCTGCCCACCATGGGCGGCCAGACCGCGCTCAACACCGCCCTGTCGCTCCGCCGCATGGGCGTGCTCGACCGCTACAATGTCGAGATGATCGGCGCCAACGCCGAGGCCATCGACATGGCCGAGGACCGCAAGCTCTTCCGCGAAGCGATGAGCCGCATCGGCCTCGAAACCCCCAAATCCAAGCTTGCCAACGCAACGGACGTGAAGGAGGAGGACCGCAAGACCCACGAGGCCCAGCGCACCGAACTGCGCGCCCAATATTCCGGCGCCGAGCTCGACGCCGCCCTCGACGCGCTGGAGACCGAATGGCAGCTCGGCGAGGGCGACCGCAAGCAGCGCTACATGTCCCACGCCATGGCCGTCGCCGCCACCGCGCTCGACCATGTGGGCCTGCCCGCCATCATCCGCCCCTCCTTCACGCTCGGCGGCACGGGCGGCGGCATCGCCTACAACCGCTCGGAGTTCTTTGAGATCGTCGAGCGCGGCCTCGACGCCTCGCCCACGACCGAAGTCCTCATCGAGGAATCGGTGCTGGGCTGGAAGGAGTACGAGATGGAGGTCGTCCGCGACAAGGCGGACAACTGCATCATCATCTGCTCCATCGAGAATGTCGATCCGATGGGCGTCCACACCGGCGATTCCATCACCGTCGCCCCCGCCCTCACGCTCACCGACAAAGAATACCAGATCATGCGCAACGCCTCTATTCGCGTCCTGCGCGAGATCGGGGTCGAGACCGGCGGCTCCAACGTCCAGTTCGCCGTAGACCCGGCGACCGGCCGCCTCGTCGTCATCGAGATGAACCCGCGCGTCTCCCGCTCCTCCGCGCTCGCCTCCAAGGCCACCGGCTTCCCCATCGCCAAGATCGCGGCGAAACTCGCCGTCGGCTACACGCTCGACGAATTGGAGAACGACATCACCGGCGGCGCCACCCCCGCCTCCTTCGAGCCCTCCATCGACTACGTGGTGACAAAAATCCCCCGCTTCGCCTTCGAAAAGTTCCCCGGCTCCAGCGCGGTGCTCACCACCGCCATGAAGTCCGTCGGCGAGGTCATGGCCATCGGCCGCACCTTCGCCGAATCGCTGCAGAAGGCGCTGCGCGGCCTTGAGACCGGCCTCACCGGCCTCGACGAGATCGAGATCCCGGGCCTCGGCGAAAACGGCGACGACCCCGACGACAAGAACGCCATCCGCGCCGCCCTCGGCACCCCCACGCCCGACCGCCTGCGCATGGTGGCGCAGGCGATCCGCATGGGCACCTCGGTTCCCGAGGTCCACGCCATGTGCCAGATCGACCCCTGGTTCCTGGAGCAGATCGCCGCCATCGTCGCCATGGAAGAGCGCATCCGCGAGCACGGCCTGCCTGAGGACGCCGCCAATTTCCGCATGCTCAAGTCGATGGGCTTCTCCGATTCCCGCCTCGCCTCATTGGTGAGGAAAGAGACGGAAGAGATTCTGAAGATTCGCAAATCCCTCGGCGTCCACCCGGTCTTCAAGCGCATCGACACCTGCGCCGCCGAGTTCGCCGCCCCCACCGCCTACATGTACTCCACCTACGAGACCCCGTTCGCAGGCCACCCCGCCGACGAAGCCCGCGTCTCGGATCGCAAGAAGGTCGTCATCCTCGGCGGCGGGCCCAACCGCATCGGCCAGGGCATCGAGTTCGACTATTGCTGCTGCCACGCCGCCTTCGCGCTCCACGAGGCCGGCTTCGAATCCATCATGGTCAACTGCAACCCGGAGACCGTCTCCACCGACTACGACACCTCCGACCGCCTCTATTTCGAGCCCTTGACGCCCGAAGACGTCCTCGAAATCCTGCGCGCCGAGCAGGCCGCCGGAGAGCTCGTCGGCGTCATCGTCCAGTTCGGCGGCCAGACCCCCTTGAAGCTCGCCGACGCGCTGGAAAAGGCCGGCATCCCCATCCTCGGCACTGCCCCCGACATGATCGACCTTGCCGAAGACCGCGACCGCTTCCAGAAGCTCCTCGTCAAGCTCGGCCTGAAACAGCCCAGGAACGGCATCGCCTTCTCCGTCGAGCAGGCCCGCGTCGTCGCTTCCGAACTCGGCTTCCCCCTCGTCGTCCGCCCCTCCTACGTGCTCGGCGGCCGCGCCATGCAGATCATCCACGACGAGAGCCGCCTGCAGTCCTACCTCCTCGACACGGTCCCCGGCCTCGTCCCGGAGGAGATCCGCCAAAAGTACCCCGCCGACAAGACCGGCCAGATCAACACGCTCCTGTCGAAAAACCCCCTCCTCTTCGACACCTACCTGACGGAGGCGATCGAGATCGACGTCGACTGCCTCTCCGACGGCAGACAAGTCTTCGTCTCCGGCATCATGGAGCACATCGAGGAGGCCGGCATCCACTCCGGCGACAGTGCCTGCTCGCTGCCCGTCCACTCCCTCTCCCCCGACCTCGTCGACGAGCTCGAACGCCAGACCGCCGCCCTCGCCCGCGCCCTTCAGGTCGGCGGCCTCATGAACGTCCAGTACGCGGTCAAGGACGGCGAGGTCTACGTGCTCGAGGTCAACCCCCGCGCCTCCCGCACGGTGCCGTTCGTCGCCAAGACCATCGGCAAGCCCATCGCCAAGATCGCCGCCCGCATCATGGCCGGCGAGGCCCTCGAAGACGCCTTCGCCCACTACGGCGCCATGCCCGACGTGCGCAATCCCGGCCACATCGCCGTCAAGGAAGCCGTCTTCCCCTTCGCCCGCTTCCCCGGCGTCGACACCCTCCTCGGCCCCGAGATGAAATCCACCGGCGAGGTCATGGGCCTCGACCACGACTACGCCCTCGCCTTCGCCAAGGCCCAGCTCGGCGCCGGCGTGGACCTCCCCCGCTCCGGCACCCTGTTCGTGTCCGTCCGCGACGCCGACAAGCCCCGCGTCCTTCCCGCCGTAAAACGCCTCTCCGACCTCGGCTTCAAGATCCTCGCCACCGGCGGCACCGCCCGTTATTTACGCGAAAACGACGTCCCCGCCGAAAAGATCAACAAGGTCCTCGAAGGCCGCCCCCACATCGAAGACGCCATCCGCAACCGCCAGGTGCACCTCGTCTTCAATACGACGGACGGGCAGAAGGCGGTGTCGGATTCGAAATCGCTGAGACGCGCGACGCTGATGCAGAAGGTGCCGTATTATACGACGATGTCGGGGGCGCAGGCCGTGGTGGAGGCGATTGCGGCGTTGAAGGCGGGGAGCCTGGAGGTTCGGCCGCTGCAGGGGTACTTCTAACGAGTCACGAGCAGTAGCAAGAGTTGGCGGCAGCACTCAGGCAACTTGTCGGCGGGGGAAGACTCGGTTGGCTATCGCGCGCAAACTATCGTCTGCTATCAGCTCCGACTCCAAGCCTACGGATAGGTTGGAACCGGTACGCTGACGATAGTGGTTCCTAAGTCTTTTTAGGATTCTCTTTCCTGCAATGTTTTTTATTGGATCCCCATCCACTCTCCCTCGCATCGTGCGCGCTAACGCCCCCACATTGACCCTCGTATTCCCCCTCTTTCTCTCCCAATCTAGTCTTGAATTGACCGCATGCTCGTACCCCTCCTCCTTGATTTCTTCAATGACTTCTCTAAGTAATTCTGAAAACATATCTCGGATTTGGTGTGGATTACACATAGATAGATAATCTACGGAAATTAGGTGAGACTCTATGTCCACACCCATAGTCACAAAGGGGTCACACTGCATTTCTCGAACCGAGGTCTTCCACTCTTCAACATCCGTCTCATCGAGAAAATCACGATCACGGTGTATTATTAACCTTGCTCCGGATATCCTACGCGTGTGATCTATTATCGTTCTAAGATTATGCAGATCTACTACACCCCGGTATGGCAAGATAAGCGTTCTTTCCATGACGAAGCCGCTGGAAAGCAACAAAGTTGCCAGATTCTTCGTGATCTCATCCTCCGTCAAGACAATTGCAGCATAATCCTGCGCTCAAACCCTTTCACGCAGGTCTAATGCCCCAAGATCCATTAGAATTTCTATTTGATCCGCAGCCGAAGCTGGCGAAGCAGCGCCAGACTGAACCCATATATAGTGTGCCACCCCTGAGAGGGCATCGACAATGTGCCGTGAATGCGTAGTAATTACAACTTGAGTTTCCAGTTCATCAGAAATTTTAGACAGCAAATTTGAAATGATTCTTTGATTGTTTGGATGAAGATGCGAGTCAGGTTCATCAAGAACAATAAGGCTTGGCCTAAATCTATGAAGGTAACACAGTATTTGGACAGCCTGCAGAAATCCTGTTCCGCAAAGCTCTATAGGTATTCTACCTCCATCGCTTGTAACATATACAAATATATATTCGTCTATATCGTCTTTAAATATAACTTCAATTTCGATAGACGGAAATAACTCAGAAAGATCAACACTAAACCTCCTTCTATTATCATCCATTGGCCAAAGTCGAAGCAACATATTGCGCAAAATTACATTCGCATCTCCGCGAGCAAGCGCGCGTAACAGCACGCCATCAGATACAAACACCTCACTTTTTGCGACTCCCGCCAATCCAGGAGAAAAAATGCTGAATGGATTGTCCAAACTGGCTAGAGCTTCAGCCACTGCGGGATTTACGAGGCGTGCTTGAACGTTGTTGTTCTTACCTTTAGCCACTTCCAATGAGAAGGCGCGACCATCCTCCAGAGTGAAATCAAACAATATTGAGCGATTTATACCTTCGACAAGCTTCCCTCCTTGCCCAAGGGTATAAGGATCCAATGCCGGCGAATAAATTATCTCATCCGGCCCAAGCGTTGCTATCAGCGGCTCTTTACGAGTCCATTTCTCCGCAAGCTTTATTGATTGAAGTATAGATATACCAAAATGAAGTGCCTGTATAATACTACTCTTTCCAGAGTTATTCGATCCAACAATAATATTTATATTTCTAAGGTCAATGCTGGCATCTTCTATACATTTGAATCTGCGTATTCTAAAATTCTGTATTTTCATTATCTCACCCCTCCCCCACTCGGGTGACTTCATAGCATATCTAGGCGGCGAAGACGACCTGCAACTAACATTGCTAACCAGATGAGGTGGCGAGGCGGTTTCGTACCACAAGTTCCGCCACAAATCGGACGGCCAGATTGTCATCGTGCCGCATCCGCGCAAGGATATCCCCGCCCGCCGGCACCGTCCGTTCCATCTACGCCCAGGCGCGCTGGCCAAAGGACTGACAGGCATGACCCACTACGTCGCGCTCATCCACAAGGAGCCGGACAGCGGCTACGGTGTGTCCTTCCCCGACGTGCCGGGTGTGATCGCTGTCGCCGGTACGCTGGACGAGGCCTTGCGGGAGGCCTCCGCCGCCCTCGGCTTCGCCTTCGAGGACTGGCCGGGCGAGCGCCCCGAGCCCCGTTCCCTCGACGACCTGCGCCGCGATCCCGATTTCCTGCGCGAATCCACCGACGCCGTCGTCGCGGCAATAGCCCCCGCCCCGAACATGGCCGACGCGGCTTAGCCGTAGTAGAGGGCTTCCCGCTACCTCAAATGCAATAGTTGCGCTTCCGCCGAGCAAGGCGACGGCGAGCTAAAAATCTTCTCCTTCCCAATCCCGCCCACCATAAAACAACCGAAGGATCGTCACCCGATCCTCTGAAACGGTGAAAGCGACGGTCAGGCGCCGCTCGAAACCGACAACGCGCAACCCCAGCCTCACTTCTTCCCGCAACCGCCCTCGCTCGGCTGCAAGATCGAACCCGCGGCACCAGGCTTCTACCCGCTCCACATAGGCAAGCGCCGTCGCAGGGCTGACGGCATCCGCGATCCAGTCGTAAATGCTCAGAAGGTCGTCCCGCGCCTCCGGCGCGAAGACGACCTGCCGCCGCTTCAAGCCTTCGCCTTCATGCGCTCGGCATGGCGCTTGCGCACCTCCGCGAACACCTCTTCCGCCGCCAGCCCGCGTTCCGGCTCCGCCTCCATCGCGTCATAGGCATGAGTGACTTCCTCGCGCAGCCAGCGCTCCACCGCCGCGTCGCGCTCCTTGAGCGCGCGCAGCCCGGCGCGCACGACCTCGCTGGCCGAGGCATAGTCGCCCGAGGCCACCTTGGCGTCGATGAAGGCCGCGTGCTCGGCCGGCAGGCTGATGGTCCGCTTCTCTGGATTGGCCATGAAATCGCTCCTTCGGCCTCAGTTTAGCATGAAGTGTGAAATTTTCATACTTTCCTGTCGCCCTGCGGCTTTCGTGCGGGGATAAATTCCCGCCCCCTCAAAAAAACATTCGTTCCAAAACAATCGCTTATAATTTTTTCGCCCCGCCCAACCGCGCATTTTATCCCCCCTGCCCGAGCCGCCCCTATCATGCTCCCCGTCCCTCCCGCGGGAACGTGGATCGCGACGGCGGTCTCGCGGGGAGGGGCCGGCGCCTCCGGCGGGCAGACTTAAAAACGCCGGACGGGCGGCCCGAGGGTCGCGAAAAAAATATGACGAGCGACACGAAGGCCGCCCGTCTTCCCGGTTCTTTGACATAGCCCGGCTTCGCATGAAGCGCGGCAACGGATAAGGACGTCCCTTGCCAGGAAAGGCGGGGCGCTCACGCCTCCCCTCCCCCTTGTGGGGAGGGGTAAGGGGTGGGGGTGGACGCGCCCGTGTGCCGTCGGAGGTGATTGTCTTGTCCCGGCACTAGGGATGCGCCGGCACATGTCGCCACGACCCCCACCCCTCACCCCTCCCCACAAGGGGGAGGGGAATCGCGGGCGCCGCGCCCTTCAATCCCGCCGATAAAGCCAAAGCACCACCGGCGACAGCACGATGGTCAGCGCCACCGGCGCCGCCAGCGCCAGCAGCACCTCCCCCGCCGTCGCGCTGCCGGCCATCAGCCCGCGCAGCGCCGTCGTCATGTGCGAGACCGGGTTGTTCTCCACGAACACGCGCAGCCAGCCCGGCATGGTCTCAGGCCGCACCATGATGTTGGAGGCGAAGACCAGCGGGAAGATGAACGTAAATCCAATTGTCATCACCGTCATGGGCGTGCGGATGAGCAATCCCAACACGAGGAAGATCCACCCCGTGCCGAAGCCGATGGCGATCAGGAGCAGGAAGGAGAAGAACACGCCGGAAATCCCCGCCTCCGGCCGGTAGCCGAGGGCAAGCCCAATGCCGAGGATGATGCCGCCGGCGATCACGTGGCGCAGGACGTCGCCCACCATCAGCCCGGCGAACGGGGAAAGCGACCAGATGGGCAGCGACCGGAAACGCTCGAACAGCCCCTTGGAAAGGTCGGTCGAAAGCCCCATGCCGGAATAGACCGAGTTGAACACCACCGTCTGCACCAGGATGCCCGGCAGGAAGAACTGCAGATACTCGCCCGGCGAGCCGGCGAGCGCGCCGCCGAACACGAAGGTGAACAAGAGCGTGAACATGAGCGGCGTCATGACGAGGTCGAAGAGCTGCTCCGGCACGTGCTTGAACTTCAGGATCGCCCGCCATCCGAAGACGAGCGCATTGGAAAAGGCCGACGGCGCGGCCGGCCGCGGCACGTTCTGCAGCATGGCTGGGCTGATCTCGCTCATTCGTCTTCTCCCTCATTCTCGTCTTCCAGCCCCTGCCCCGTGAGCGCGAAGAACACCTCGTCGAGGCTTGGCGAACCCATGGAGAAATCGGCAAGCTCGATGCCGGCGGCGATCAGCGCGGCAAGCGCCTCGTTGGCCGCCCGCGGCGTCTCGGCGACGACGGAGAGCTGCGCGCCTTCCGCGCTGCGCTGCACGGTGTTGCCGAGCCGGGCTTCGAGAATGGCCTCCGCCTCGTCGAGCCGCGCCTGGTCGGCCAGCGCCACATGCAGGAAGCCGGAGCCGATCTCCGCCTTCAGTTCGCGGCTCGTCCCCTCGGCGATCTTCTTCCCGTGGTCGATGACGGCGATGCGCGCGGCCAGCTGGTCGGCCTCCTCCAGGTACTGCGTGGTCAAAAGCACGGTCACGCCCGACTGCGCCAGCTGGCGGATCATCCGCCACACGCCCTGGCGGGCCTTCGGGTCGAGGCCCGTCGTCGGCTCGTCGAGGAACAGGATGCCCGGCGTGACGATGAGCGAAGCGGCGATGTCGAGCCTGCGGCGCATGCCGCCGGAATACGACTTCACCTGCTTCTTTGCCGCGTCCGAAAGGTCGAAGGCGGCCAAAAGCTCGTCCGCCCGCTGCTTCGCCGCCCGCCCGGCAAAGCCCCACAGGCGCGCCAGCATCAAAAGGTTCTCGCGCCCCGTCAGGTCCTCGTCGAGCGAGGCGAACTGCCCCGTCATGGCGATCGCCCCGCGCACGGCCTGCGGGTGGGAAACGAGGTCGTGCCCCATCACGTCGGCTGAGCCCGCATCGGGCGAAAGGAGCGTCGCAAGCACGCGGATCAGCGTCGTCTTGCCGGCCCCGTTGGGCCCCAGGATGGCGAAGATCATGCCGCGCGGCACGTTAAGGTCGATGCCGTCGAGTGCCTTCACGTCGCCGAAATGCTTGACCAGCCCGCGCACGGAAATGGCTGGCGGCGCAGCCTTCTGCGCCGTCACCGGACGGTTCGTCAGCACTGTATCGTTCATTATAACCCTCTCTCGACAAATCCCCTGTCGAAGACGAAACAGCCCCACCCAAACCGACAGCGCGGAGACATATACCCGTTTGGCCATGCTTTTGAAGACGCCCCGAAGAGGCAGCGGACACTTCTTGCCGTCGCCCCCGCCCGCAAGACGCGGCCCGCCGGCGGGCGTCGCTTCAGCTGCGCAGGCCGGTTTCCCTGAGCAGGCCCTTGCGCTTGGCGTCGTAATAATAGCCGCTGGCGTAAAAGCCCACGGCCCGGTCCTCGTTGCCGCCGGCGGTGATATAGGCCCCGCGCAGGTATTTGACGGCGTATTTGAGGTTGGTCTCCGCGTCGAGCAGCCCGCTCGCCGGCCCGCGGTAGCCCATGGTCCGCGCGGTATCGTGGCGGATCTGCATCAGGCCCCAATAGATGCGGTTGCGGGCGGCCGGGTTGAAATTGCTCTCCCGCTCCACCACGCGCCGCACCAGCCCCACCGGCACACCGTAGAGCGCGGCGTATTTGGCGATCAGCCCGTCGAGCTCGGCGCTCTGCGCGGCCACCGGGCGCACCGCCCCGCTCTCCTCGAAGGCCGTCGCCGCCAGCGACGCCGCGCCCCCGGCATAGGCATTCGGCTCGATCTCCCCGACACCCGCAAGATCGGCGTCCTGCTCCGCCGCCAGGCTGCTGGCGACCACCTTCTCGTCCGCTCCGCCGCCCGCCGTGCTGCAGCCGACGAGAAGCGGTACCGCAAGAAGCGTGCCGAGGCTCAATATTCGGGAGAATGGAGGCCGGGAGAATGGAGGCAAGGACCCGTCGCTTTCCATATCGATCATCGCCCCCACCTGCCGTCCATACAACACCGGTGCCAGCCGTTCAATCTTCAATGGGTGCGGCCACATTCGTTCTTGATTTGTACCTTGCCGCCGCTATCATGCCCGCCGTGCGGAATCGCCGTGGAGCACCCCATGATCTCTCATCACGTCTTCGAGACCGCCTTCGGCTTTTGCGGCATCGGGTGGACCGCGCGCGGCATCGCCCGTTTCACGCTTCCCATGGCGGCCCCCGCCCAGGCGGCCGAGGCGCTGAGGAAACGCCTGCCCGGCTCCAGGCAAGCCGCGCCGTCCGGCGCAACGGCAGAGGTCGTCGCCGCCGCCACGCGCTATTTCGCCGGCGAGCGCGAGGATTTCTCCGCCGTCGTCGTCGATCTCGAAGGCGTCGATCCCTTCCGCCGCGCCATCTACGGGGCGGCGCGCAGGCTCGGCTACGGTAAGACCACCACCTATGGCGCGCTGGCCGGGGAGGCCGGCTTTCCCGAGGCCGCGCGCGAGACCGGCACCGCGCTCGGCCGCAACCCCATCCCCCTCATCGTGCCCTGCCACCGCATTCTGGCGGCGGGCGGCAAGCTCGGCGGCTTCTCCGCCCCCGGCGGCACGACCACCAAGCGCAAGATGCTGGCGCTCGAACGCGCCGTCCCGCCCGACGCGGAGCCTGCGCAGGCCTCCTTCACTTTCTAAGGCGTGGCGAGCCTTGCGCCCCGATTCGCACCGGGCATAATGGCTTTGGGCTGATTCGCCCTCCCCGCCGCGCTTCGGCGGCCGTGTACTTCCGTTTCGTGCAGCCGCGTATTCGGCATGACGGCACGCCTTGGTCCGTGCCACTCAGCCAGGGGGAAGAACCATGCGCCACCTAAGGGAAGACAGCATCAAATCCCGCTTGACGGAGCGCGCGCAGCTCATGCTGGCGGTCGCCAAGATGATGGAGCGGGGCATACCGGAAGAGCTGATCCCGGTCCATCTCGCCCGCGCCTTCTACGTCGATATGGACGAACTCAACGCCGTCCTCGACACGATGCGCGCGGTGCCTGAAAGAAGGGCGCAACGGCTGCGCGCCGTCGCCTGACGCGCCTCAAGCGTTCAGCGCCTCGGCAAGCGGCTTGGCCGTCCGCGCCGGCCTGGCCGGCAGGTCGAGCTCCTCCAGCCTAGCGCCGGTTTCCGCATCGAACAGATGCACCATCCCCGGCTCGATGGCAAGCGGCAGCCGGTCGCCCGGCTGCACCTGCGTACTTCCCGGCAAGCGCGCCACCAACTCACCGCTGCCGTTCGCAGCACCCGCAAGCCGTCCATGCGCCAGCGTGTCCGCACCCAGCGTCTCCACCGCCGCCACGTCGAGTTCCAGATCGGCATTGGCGCCGGAGACCGGCGTCAGGTGTTCCGGCCTGACACCGAGGATCGCCTTCCGCCCCTTTTCCGGCAGGCGGATGTCGCGCGGCTTCACCGTCCGGCCGTTGGCGAGCGTGAGGCCGCGGCTGCCCGCCGCTTCCACCGACAGCATGTTCATGGCCGGCGAGCCGATGAAGCCGGCGACGAAGGTGGTGGCCGGCCGGGCATAGACGGCCATGGGGGTATCGATCTGCTCGGCCACCCCGTCGTGCATGACCACCAGCCGGTCGGCCAGCGTCATCGCCTCGACCTGGTCGTGGGTCACGTAAAGCGCCGTGGTGCCGACAGACTGCTGCAACTGCTTGATCTCGAGCCGCATCTGCACGCGCAGCTTGGCGTCGAGATTGGATAGCGGCTCATCGAGAAGGAAAGCAGCCGGATCGCGCACCAGCGCCCGGCCCATGGCCACCCGCTGGCGCTGCCCGCCCGAAAGCTGGCGCGGCTTGCGCTCGAGGAAGGGTTGAAGCTGCAGCATGGTCGCCGCCTTGTCGACGCGGGCGCGGATATCGGCCTTGGAAAGGCCGGCGATCTTCAGCCCGTAGGCCATGTTGTCGTAAACGCTCATATGCGGATAGAGCGCATAGTTCTGGAACACCATGGCGATGTCGCGCTCGCCCGGCTCCAGCCGGTTGACCACTCGGCCGCCGATTTCGATGGTGCCCTCGGTGATCGTCTCCAGCCCCGCTACCATGCGAAGCAGCGTCGACTTGCCGCAGCCCGACGGGCCGACAATGACGATGAACTCGCCATCGGCGATGTCGATGTCCACCCCGTGGATCACCTCGGTCTTGCCGTAGCTCTTCCTGACGCCGCGGATGGCTATTGCACTCATGATCTATTTCTCGCTTTCAACCAGGCCCTTGACGAAGAACCGCTGCATCACCACCACCACGACCACCGGCGGCAGCATGGCCAGCACCACCGTCGCCATGACCATGTTCCATTGCGGGACCGCGTCGGCCACCTCCGCCATACGTTTGATGCCCATCACGACGGTGTAATAGCCAGGATCGGTGGTCACCAGCAGCGGCCACAGATACTGGTTCCACCCGTAGATGAAGAGGATGACGAAGAGCGCGGCGATGTTGGTCCGCGACAGCGGTAGCAGGATGTCGCGGAAGAACTTCAGCGGTCCGGCACCGTCCACCCGCGCCGCCTCCGTCAACTCGTCGGGAACCGTCAGGAAAAACTGCCGGAAGAGGAAGGTCGCCGTCGCCGAGGCGATCAGTGGGATCGACAGCCCGGCATAAGAGTTGAGCAGGCCGAGATCCGCCACCACCTTGAAGGTCGGCACGATACGCACCTCGACCGGCAGCATCAGCGTGATGAAGATCGTCCAGAAGGCGAGCTGCCGGAAGGGGAAGCGGAAATAGACGATGGCGAAGGCCGAAATGAGGGAGATGGCGATCTTGCCGATGGCGATGGCGAGCGCCATCACGAGGCTGTTCGTCATCATCAGCGCGATCGGCGGCGCGCCGGAGGTCGACACGCCGGAGAACAGGATCCGGTGATAGTTTTCCAGCGTGTGCGGGCCGGGGAGCAGCGGAACGAGTCCCGACAGGAAGTCGGTCGGACCGCGCGTGGAGGCGATGATCGCAACATAGACCGGGAAGGCGACGACGATCACGCCGGCGATCAGCACCAGATGCGAAAGCAGATTCAGGAGAGGCCTGTTCTCGACCATTTTTCGGCTCTCAGTATTGGACCCGCCGCTCGATCCAGCGGAACTGGATGACCGTCAGGACGATGACGATGGCCATGAGCACCACCGATTGCGCGGCGGAGGAACCGAGGTTGAGGCCGATGAAACCATCCTCGAACACCTTGTAGACCAAGATGTTGGTCGACTGCGCCGGCCCGCCTTCGGTGGTGGCGTGGATCACGGCAAAGGTGTCGAACATGGCGTAGACGACGTTGACGACGAGCAGGAAGAAAGTGGTCGGCGAAAGGAGCGGGAAGATGATCGTGAAGAAGCGCTTCAAGGGCCCGGCTCCATCGATCGCCGCCGCCTCCACCAACGAATGGGGGATGGCCGCCAGTCCCGCAACGAAGAAAAGAAAATTATAGGAGATCTGCTTCCAGCTCGCGGCGATGATGACGAGGATCATCGCGTCGACCGACGAGTTGCGGTGATTCCAGTTATACCCGAGCATCTCCAGCATGTAGGGTAGGATGCCGATCGTCGGGTTGAACAGGAACCACCACATGATGCCGGCGACCGCCGGCGCGACGGCGTAGGGCCAAACCAGAAGCGTGGTGTAGGTGCGCGCTGCGCGCAGCGTGCGATCCACCGCCAGAGCCAGGATGAGGGCCGCGACGAGTGACAGAAAGGCGACGCCAAGCGAAAAGACGACCGTCACCCAAAGCGAGTTGTGATACAGCGGGTCGGCGAACAGCTTCTCGTAATTTTCGAACCAGACGAACCGGGTCTTGAACCCGAAGGCATCCTCACGCAGGAAGGACTGGCGAAACGCCTGTCCGGCCGGCCACAGGAAGAAAACGCAAGTGATGGCGAGCTGCGGCAAAAGCAGCGCATAAGGCAGTACGCGGTTGCCGAAGATTGTGCGCTTGGTCTGCATATGAAGACTTCGAAATGAGGTGGAAGCCCGCGCCGTGGCGCGGGCTTCACGAAGGGTGAGGATCGACCGCCTAGCTGTTGGAGGCTTGGAAGTCGCGGATCAGCGCGTTACCGCGCTCCACCACCGCGTCGAGCGCTTCCTGCGCGGACTTGCCGCCCGAAAGAAGGTGCTCGAACTCCTCGTCGATGACGTCGCGGACCTGGACATAGTTGCCGAACCGCAGACCCTTGGAGTTCGGCGTGGGCGCGTTCAGCGTGATCTGCCTGATGGCGACGTCGGTGCCGGGGTTCTCCGCGTAATAGCCCTGGCTCTTGCCGAGTTCGTAGGCGGCCGTCGTGATCGGCAGGTAGCCGCTGAACTGGTGCCAGTCGGCCTGCACCTCAGCCGAGGAAAGATAGTTGAAGAAGTCCGCGACGCCCTTGTACTCCTCGTCCTCGTGACCGGCGAGGACCCACAGGGTGGCACCACCGATGATGGAGTTCTGCGGCGCGCCCTCCACGTCATCATAGTAGGGCAGCATGCCGTAGCCCACTTCGAAGTCCTTGGCGTTCTCCACAACGCCGGCGCGCGAGGCCGAGGAGTTCATGTACATCGCGCACTCCTGGGCATAGAACTTCGGCGGTGCGTCGTTGCCTCCGACAGGGCCGCCATACTGGAAGACGCCCTCGTCCTGCCACCGCTTCATGTTCTCCCAATGCTTGACCTGCACCGGGCCGTTGAAGGTCAGCTCCGTATCGAGGCCGGCGAAGCCGTTTTCCAGAGTGCCGATCGGCTGGTTGTGCCAGGCCGAAAGGTTTTCCAGCTGTACCCAGGAGATCCAGCCGCTCGTGAAGCCGCAGGGGGCCGCGCCGGATTCCATGATCTTCTTGGAGATTTCCTCGACTTCCGCCCAAGTCTCAGGCGCCTTTTCAGGATCGAGGCCGGCCTTCTCGAACACGTCCTTGTTGTAGTAGAGGATCGGTGTCGAGGAATTGAACGGCATCGACAGCATGTTGCCGTCGGTATCGGCGTAGTAGCCGACGACCGCCGGCAGATATGCTGCCGGATCGAACTCGGCGCCAGCATCCTGCATGAGCTTGTAGACGGGATAGACGGCGCCCTCGGCGGCCATCATCGTGCCGGTGCCCACCTCGTACACCTGGACGATATGCGGCTGCTGGCCGGCGCGAAAAGCGGCGATCGCCCCCGTCATCGTCTCCGGATAGGTGCCCTTGTAGACCGGCACCACTTCGTACTGGTCCTGCGACTGGTTGTAGCCGGCGACGATCTCCTCGAGCTTCGCGCCGAGCTCGCCGCCCATTGCATGCCACCATTCGACCTTGGTTTGCGCCTGTGCGCTCAAGGGCAAGGCGATCATGGCGGTCGTCGCCAGAAGAAACGTGCGAGTCATTGGGGTCTCCCTCATTGTTATCCGTTGACTGGATGGGGACCCTTTTGACGACGTTCTATAACGCTTGCATGACAGCCCTGGGTAAAGCTGTGAAGGTTGGGAGGGAGCGTATCGGGTGCCTCTCCCCGCCTATGGCGTATGCTCCATCGGCACATGGCCCGGATCGGCCTCCACCCTCTTCAGCCAGGCCGAAACCGCCGGAAAGGCACCAAGGTCGTAGCCGCCCACCCCGGCATCGTGCGTATAGGCATAGAGCGCGATGTCGGCCACCGTCAGAGGTTCGCCGACGAAGAACGGCGTCTGCGACAATTGCCGCTCCATGACGCCGAGTGCCTGGTTGCCGCCTTTGAGCGTCGCCGACATTCTCTCCGGTGTCGCCATCGCCGCCCTTTCGGGATATCGGATGAGCGACCGGCGGACGGCGATGTTCGGCTCGTGGCTGTATTGCTCGAAGAACAGCCATTGATGGACCAGCGCGCGCTCATAGGCATCGGCCGGCAGGAAGCGCGTACCTTCCGCGAGGTAGAGCAGGATGGCGTTCGATTCGGACAGATACCGCCCGTCGTCGAGCTCCAGAAGCGGCACCTTGCCGTTGGGATTCCTGGCCAGATAGTCGGGCTTGCGGGTCGTGCCGTCGCGCGAACTGGTCTCGACATGGACGTAAGGGACGTCAAGCTTCGCCAGAAGCAGTCTCGGCTTGTAGCAGTTGCCGCTGTCGGTCATTCCATAGAGTTTCATCGCGCGCTCCTCTTGCCCGCATTCGATAGCAGAGCCGCGCTTCCCGCGACGAATGAATAATCCTGCAGGAATCCATCAGCGCAGTTGAGGCAAGCGGTCAGGCGGAGTGGTCGCGGTTGGCGAAAAGCGGCACCACGCGGTCTTCCGGAGCGAGCAGGTGTCTGACGTCCATCCGCTCCGCTTTGAAGAGCGAACCGGCAAGTTTCGGCTGGCCAAGCAGATACCCCTGCATGAGGTCGGCACCTGTCTCGATCGCCACCCGCAACTGCGCCGGCGTTTCGATGCCCTGGATCAGAACCAGCCGGCCCTCGCGCCGCAATGCATCGACAAGCGACGTCAGAAGCCTGGTGGCGACGGCCACCCTGGCGATGCGGCGGAACCACCCGCCATCGATCTTCACGACCTCCGGGTCGAGCAGCCTCACGCGGGTGAACGTGGAGCGCCCGACGCCGAAATCGTCGACGGCGAGGCGGATGCGGTTGCGCCGCAATTCGGCGGCGAGGTCCATCATCAGGCCCTCGTCCGCAGTCTCGGCGATCTCGCAGACGACAAGCGCCGGATCGACCGCGATCTCGTCCAGGAACCGCATCATCCCGTCGACCTGATCGAGAGCCGTCTGCAACCCGAAATCGGCACTGGCATAGTGCTTGATGAAGACCATCAGCCCGTCGGCGCCGATATTGGGATAATTGCGCAAGTGCAGCGTGTGACAGAGATTTTCGACGAAAAGCGTATCGTCCGCGGCAGTCACGTCGGCGAAGAACGCCCGCGTGCTGACGGGGCGGCCGTCCTTGTGCGGTCCCGCCAGCCCCTCCACCCCGCAGGGCACCAACTCTCCCGCCGTGTTGCGGAAGACCGGCTGGTACATGGTCTTCACGAAATAAGGCCCGTAGCGGCCGGTCTCGATGCCGACCTCATCGACAAGAATCGCCTGGTCGATGCGTCTGGCAAGGCTGTCTGCGTCGGCCACGTCTCAGCTCCCCGCCCGGCAACGAGCGCGCAGTGCGGTCTTGCATGCACCGGCGCCCCACCGGATGGTCTGTGTTGAACTTGTCCCGTGCGTCACCGCCTGCCCCCAGTATCCCTGTGGCGGCGAACCTTGCATCGAACGATTGAACCCTCGTTAAAAAAATAAAGCGCATTTTTCAGGCTTGTCGCAATGCACGCCGAACCCGCCCGCACCCTTGCGAATTGCCGCGCGATCGGACATTAAGGCATGTCTTGGCCAGGCCGGATCGAGACGCGAAATCCCGCTGGAGAAATTGACCGATGGCTTTCCTTGCCGATGCCCTTTCACGCGTAAAACCCTCCGCCACCATCGCGGTGACCCAGAAAGCGCGCGAGCTGAAGGCCCAGGGCCGCGACGTCATCGGACTGGGCGCGGGCGAGCCTGATTTCGACACGCCGGACAACATCAAGCAGGCAGCCATCGACGCCATCAAGCGCGGCGAGACGAAGTATGCGCCGGTCTCCGGCATCCAGCCGCTGCGCGAGGCGATTGCGGGCAAATTCAAGCGCGAGAACAACCTCGACTACGACTGGAAGCAGACCATCGTCGGCACCGGCGGCAAGCAGATCCTGTTCAACGCCATGATGGCGACGCTGAACCCCGGCGACGAAGTGGTGATCCCGGCGCCCTACTGGGTGAGCTATCCCGAGATGGTGGCGATCTGCGGCGGCACGGCCACGTTCGCCGAGACCAAGCTCGCGGACGGCTTCAAGCTTAAGCCGGAGGCGCTGGAAAAGGCCATCACGCCGAAGACCAAGTGGCTCATCATGAACTCGCCGTCGAACCCGTCTGGCGCGGCCTACACCGGCGAAGAGCTGAAGACGCTCGCCGACGTGCTCCTGAAGCACCCGCATGTCTGGGTGCTGACGGACGACATGTACGAGCACCTGACCTACGGCGACTTCGCCTTCCGCACCATCGCCGAGGTGGAACCGCGGCTCTACGAGCGCACGCTGACCATGAACGGCGTCTCCAAGGCCTACGCCATGACCGGCTGGCGCATCGGCTATGCGGCAGGCCCTATCGAGCTTGTCAAAGCCATGGACATGATCCAGGGCCAGCAGACATCGGGCGCGGCCACCATGTGCCAGTGGGCGGCGCTTGAAGCGCTCACCGGCCCGCAGGACTTCATCCCGCGCAACAAGGTGATATTCCAGGGCCGCCGCGATCTCGTGGTTTCCATGCTCAACCAGGCGCGCGGCATCGACTGCCCGGTGCCCGAGGGCGCCTTCTACGTCTATCCTTCCTGCGCCGGCACCATCGGCCGGAAGGCGCCCTCCGGCAAGGTGATCGAGAACGACGCCGACTTCGTCTCCGAGCTTCTGGAGGCCGAGGGCGTGGCGGTTGTGCACGGCTCGGCCTTCGGCCTCGGCCCCAACTTCCGCATCTCCTACGCCACCTCGGAGGCGCTGCTGGAGGAAGCCTGCAGCCGCATCCAGCGCTTTACGGCGGAACTGCGGTAGGCGGTCGCTCCGACAAGCCCGCGCCCCTTCGCGCCCCCCTCTGTCCAGCCGGCGCAATCTCCCCCACACGGGGGGAGATTGCGCCGGCTGTTTGCTCCGGCACCCTTCCTGCAACATTGGCGGTTAGCGAAAGTCGTCGCGACGGCCGATCTCCCCCCTCGCGGGGGAGATGTCCGGCAGGACAGAGGGGGGCGCGAAGGGGCGCCGACATTTCCTTGAGAACACCCGCAAATCGGAACCTCCTCACGACACACAATTACTTGACTCAGTCAACTAATTACCCCACACTGGCCGCAAGGAGGTCGTGCCATGCAGCCTGTCCAAGCGCCCTCGGAAAGTCAGATCGCCGCCATGAGACGCTTCAACCGCTTCTACACGCGCCAGATCGGCGTGCTCGAAGAGGGCATGTACAAAAGCGAGTTCTCGCTGACGGAGGCCCGCGTTCTCTTCGAGCTGGCGCACAGGGACCGTCTGACCGCCAGTGTCCTCGGCAACGATCTCGGTCTCGACGCGGGCTATCTGAGCCGCATGCTGAAGAAGTTCGAGCGGCGCGGTCTCCTGAAACGGCAGCCTTCCGCCGAAGACGCCCGGCAGTCCCATCTGGAGCTCACGGAGGAGGGTCGCCGGGCCTTCGAGCCGCTCGACCGCGCCGCCCGCGACCTGGTGGAGGCGCTGCTCGCCCCGCTTTCCGCAGCTGACCGGGAGACCCTGACGGCAGCGATGAGGACGGTGGAGCGTCTTCTGGGCGCGGCGGCGGAGCGCCAGGTCCCCTACGCCCTCCGCCCGCTGCGGGTCGGCGATATCGGCTGGATCATCCACCGCCAGGGGCTGCTTTATCATCAGGAATACGGCTGGGACGAAAGCTACGAGGCGCTCGTCGCGGAAATCCTGAGCGCCTTCGTGACCAATTTCGATCCACGCTTCGAAGCCTCCTGGATCGCCGAGCGCGACGGCGGGATCGTCGGCTCGGTCTTCCTCGTCAGGGCGTCCGAGGAGACGGCCAAGCTCAGGCTGCTCTACGTCGAGCCCGCCGCGCGCGGCCTTGGCCTCGGCCGCAGACTGGTGGACGAGTGCATCGCCTTCGCCCGCGCCAGGGGCTACAAGCGCCTGACGCTGTGGACCAACGACATCCTGGTCTCCGCGCGCCGCATCTACCAGGCGGCCGGCTTCCGGCTGGAGAAGGAGGAGCCTCACCATTCCTTCGGCAAGGACCTTGTCGGCCAGACCTGGGTCCTCGATTTGTGATCGGCACCTCGCTGCCTCGGCCCTTCTTCCACTTGCTCTCTCTCCCCTCTCGTGTGACGATGCCTTGACGGCGGAATACCGGCCAACGGTATCCGCCCGCGCGACGGCCGAGCGAGGCCGGCCGCCGCTCATGAGAGAACGCGTGAGAGGAGGTCGGCAATCATGGGAAACCGCGCGGGAGAAAGACACACGGGGCCAAAATGCATCGCCATTCTTGGCCCCCTTGAAAGCGGCAAGACCACACTTTTCGAAGCCATACTTGCGCGCACCGGCGCCGGCGCCCAAGCTGGCAGTCATGGGGCCGGCAGCCACGGGGCCGGCAGTCACGGGGAAACGCGCGAGCACGCCATGAGCGTGGAGGCCACCTTCGCCACCACGAGCTTCATGGGTGAGAGCATGACCTTCGTCGACTGCCCGGGCTCCGTGGAGTTTGCGCAGGAAGCCGAGCCGGTGCTGGCCGCCGCCGACGTGGCCGTGGTGGTGACCGAGGCCGACGACAAGAAGCTGCCGGCCCTCCAACTCATCCTGCGGCGGCTCGACGAACTGGGCATGCCGCGCATGCTCTTCCTCAACAAGATCGACAAGAGTGCGGCCGGCGTGCGCGACACGCTGAAGCTGTTGCAGCCGGCGAGCGGCAATCCGCTGCTCCTGCGCCAGATCCCGCTGCGCAAGGACGGCATCGTCGTCGGCTCCATCGACCTGGCGCTGGAGCGCGCCTACATCTACCGCGAGCATGCGGAGAGCGAGATCGCCGCTATCCCCGACGACGAGAAGGCGCGCGAGATCGAGGCCCGCTTCTCCATGCTGGAGACGCTGGCCGACCACGACGACATGCTGATGGAGCAGCTTCTGGAGGAGATCGAGCCGCCGCGCGACGCGGTTTTCGACGACCTTGCGGCCGATCTGCGCGAGGGAGCGGTGACCCCGGTCCTGATCGGCTCGGCGGAAAAGGGCAATGGCGTTCTGAGGCTCCTGAAGGCCGTCCGGCACGACGCTCCCGACGTCACCGCCACGCGCCGAAGGCTGGGCGTCGACGGCGGCGAGACCGTGCTTCAGGTGATGAAGACCATCCATACCGGCCATGGCGGCAAGATCTCGGTCGCCCGGGTGCTTTGCGGCAGCGCCACCGACGGGATGGAGCTTGCCGGCGCCGGCCGTGTCTCCGGCCTCTACCGGCTGACGGGCCGCGAGCAGGTCAAGCTTTCGTCCTCCGGCGAAGGCGAGACGGTCGCCCTCGGCAAGCTGGACGGCGCCAACACCGGCGATACGCTGTCGGCGGGCAAGGCCGCTGCGGCGCAGCTCGCCCGGCTGGAGGCTCCCCGGCCGGTCTTCGCCATGGCACTCAACCCGCGCGACCGCAAGGACGAGGTCAAGCTTTCGACCGCCCTGCAGAAGCTCCTGCAGGAAGACCCCTCGCTCGTCCTGGAGCAGAACCAGGACACGGGCGAGACCGTGCTCGGCGGTCAGGGAGAGATGCATCTGCGGGTGGCAAGGGAGCGGCTGGAGGATAAGTTCCAGATCGCCGTCGAGACCCGCCCGCCGTTGATCCCCTACCGCGAGACCATCCGCAAGGCAGTCACCCAGCGCGGCCGCCACAAGAAGCAGTCGGGCGGCCATGGGCAGTTCGGCGACGTGGTGCTGGAAATCCGCCCGCTGCCGCGCGGCAGCGGCTTCGAGTTCACCGAGACCATCACCGGCGGCGTGGTGCCCAAGCAGTACATCCCTTCGGTGGAAACCGGGGTGCGCGAAGCGCTGAAGGGCGGGCCGCTCGGCTTCCCCGTGGTCGACCTCGCGGTGAACCTCTCCGAAGGCTCCTACCACTCGGTCGATTCTTCCGACATGGCCTTCCAGCTTGCCGCTCGTCTGGCCATGCGCGAGGCCCTGGCGGCGGCAAGCCCCGTGCTGCTGGAACCGGTGCTGAAGGTGGAGGTCGACACGCCGTCGGAGGCGACGGCCCGGGTAACGGCGATCCTGTCGCAAAGGCGCGGGCAGATCCTCGGCTTCGACACGCGAACCGACTGGCCGGGCTGGGACGTGGTGGAGGCCATGATCCCCGAGGCGGAGATCGGCAACCTGATCATCGAGCTGCGCTCGGCGACGGCGGGCGCCGCCACCTACCGCGCCAGCTTCGACCACATGGCCGAGCTTACGGGCCGGCTGGCCGACGAGGTGCTGAACGGGAGAGGCAAGGCGGCCTGAACCGCCCTCCTCCTGGGAGTAGAACCTGCGCAAAAAAAAGAGCCGGATCACGAAGATCCGGCCCAGTCGTTGGAAGTGCCATTTAAGGCGAAACCTCCAGAGGGGAACACTCGCGGGGGCAAATGGGAGGAGAACACCCCCGGGAGTGATCAAGATATGAGCATTCGTTGCTCAAATAACAACCACGGGTTTTTGCATTTCAGCCATGCATTTTTGCATGGAACAATTGGCAGATCTTGCATCAGAAGGACCAGGTGCGCGATTTCGAGATGAGAAAATCCCTGAAGACCTGCAGCTTTGCCTGGTTTTTCATGGTGTCGGGATAGCAGAAATAGGTGTCGAAGGAAGGCACCGCCGTCTCCGGCAAAAGCTGCACCAGCCCGCTCTCGTTACCCACAACATAATCGGGCAGCATGGCGATGCCGGCGCCGCGCTGCACGGCGACCTTGATCGACAGGATGTTGTTGATCTGCAGGCCGACGCTGCGTTTCGTGCCCTCCGGCCGCCCCGCCGTCTCCAGCCAGTTCATGTCGCTCAGATGCGCCGGCACCGCTTCTCCGAAGGTGACGATGCGGTGCCGGTCGAGATCGTCGATCGAAGCCGGCTTGCCGTGCCGGTTGACGTAGGCCGGCGCGGCATAGAGGTGGAAATGCACGGTGAACAGCTTGCGCTGGATGAGGTCCGGCTGCTGCGGCTGGCGCATGCGGATGGCGCAGTCGGCCTGGCGCATGGTGAGATCCAGCTCCTCGTTGTCGAGGATGAGCTGGAGCTGGATGTCGGGATAAAGCTCGCCGAACTCCGGCAGCCGCTCCGTCAGCCAGCCGGTGCCGAGCCCGACGGTGGTCGACACCTTGAGAAGGCCCGAAGGCCGGTCTTTCGTCTCCGAAAGGCGCACCTTCGCGCTTTCGAGCTTCATCAGCACCTCGTGGGCGGTGCGATAGAGCATGTCGCCCTGCTCCGTCAGCACGAGGCCGCGTGCGTGCCGGTGGAAAAGCGGCACGCCGACCTCCTGCTCGAGCGCGCTCACCTGGCGCGAGATCGCCGATTGCGAAAGATGCAGCGTCTCCGCCGCATGAGTGAAGGATCCCGCAGCAGCAGCAGCGTGGAATACCCTTAGCTTGTCCCAATCCAACGCCGAGTTCCCCTTTTATTTTTAGGCGTTTGCCGTCTTTCTACTCAGCCGCCTCCCGGCCTTCGCCTGCCGAAGCCCTCAGAAGCGCCTTCACTCCGCCACCGCTACGGCCGGCGCAGGCAGGTGCGTCTCCATCTCCGCCAGATACTTTTCCGCTTCCAGCGCCGCCATGCAGCCGAGCCCCGCCGCCGTCACCGCCTGGCGGTAGATGTCGTCGGTCACGTCGCCGGCGGCGAAGACGCCGGGCATGTCGGTGCGCGTGGAATTCGGCTCGGTCCATAGATAGCCGTTCGGCTTCTGCTTCAACTGACCCTCGAAAAGCTCCACAGCCGGCGCGTGGCCGATCGCCACGAACACACCGTCGATGGGCAGCTCCTTCGCCTCGCCCGTCTTCACGTTCCGCACGCGGATGCCGGTGGCGGACGGCGGCAGCGGCGGCTTGGGCGTCTCGCCGGTGATCTCCTCGATCACCGTATCCCACATCACCTCGACATTGCCCTTCTGGAAGAGCCGCTCCTGCAGGATGCGCTCGGCGCGAAACTCGTCGCGCCGGTGGATGACGGTCACCTTCCTGGCGAGGTTGGCGAGATACAGCGCCTCCTCGACGGCCGTGTTGCCGCCGCCGATCACCACCACGTCCTTGCCGCGGTAGAAGAAACCGTCGCAAGTGGCGCAGGCGGACACGCCGAAGCCCATGAAGGTCTCTTCCGAAGGAAGGCCCAGCCACTTGGCCTTGGCGCCGGTGGCGATGATCAGCGCATCGCAGGTATAGACCGTGCCCGAATCGCCGACGAGCCGGAAGGGCCGCTGCTTGAGGTCTGCCGAGACGATGAGATCGTTGACGATGTCCGTGCCGACATTTTCCGCCTGCGCGCGCATCTGCTCCATCAGCCACGGCCCCTGGATCGGCTCGGCAAAGCCAGGATAGTTCTCCACGTCCGTGGTGATCATGAGCTGGCCGCCCTGCTCCAGCCCGGCGACGAGCATCGGCTTCAGCATGGCGCGCGCGGCATAGATCGCCGCGGTGTATCCTGCCGGTCCCGATCCGACGATGAGAACGGGCGCGTGGCGGCTGGTCATGGCTCCAAGTCCTTTTCAATATCCCAACGGGCCGCGCGGCAGGCGCCGCGAGCCGCAATCGATCTAATTATTCCATACCCCTTCGCGCAAGGCGAAGAACGGTTTTCCAACAGCTACCGGTTGTCGCGCAGCGCCTGTTCTGCCGAAGGCGCCGGCTATAAAATGCGGATCGTGCAAGTGGCCTGACCCAAACAGATGGGTACCCATCCGTTTGGAAAAGCCGGCCCACAAGCTATTAATCTGGTGGGGCGATTTGTCCTGACAGATGGGTACCATCTGTCAGGATCGCACCACTAGGCAACTTACTTGGCTCAGGCGAGCGTATGCCATAAGTTTTATTTCGCAAATACGACAGATTCGTGCGCATCGCCGCAGGACAGGGGAGCTGCATGCCGTTGAAGGCTGACCTCGACGCCATCGACTGGAAGATTCTCCGCGAGCTGCAGGACGACGGGCGCATCACCAACGTCGAACTGTCGCGGCGCGTCGGCATTTCCGCCCCGCCCTGCCTGCGCAGGGTGAAGCGGCTGGAGGAGAGCGGCATCATCAAGGGCTACCGCGGCCTCTTGAACAGCCCGGCGCTCGGCTACGACGTCGTCGCCTTCTGCCTCATCGGCCTGCACCACCAGTCGGAGGTGGAGCTGAAAACCTTCGCCGAGCGCACCCGCAAGTGGCCCATCGTCCGCCGCGCCTGGATGGTCTCGGGCGATTCGGACTTTCTCCTGCACTGCGTGGCCACCGACCTCGGCACCTTCCAGACCTTCGTCATCGAGGAACTGACCTCGGCGCCGAACGTCGACACGGTAAGGACGGCGCTGACGATCCGGCAGGTGAAGGACGAGGGGCTGGTGGCGATTGAGTGAGTGCCGGGCTGCGCCAGGTGGCCGCCGTCATCAGCGACAATATCGCGTTCATCGCATTCAATTATAGGTTTGTGAACGGCTTCTAAGATGCTCCCACGCATAGCCACTTTTAAGTTCGGATAGCGAAAACTGGTGGTTGGCTAGATGTGCAAACCAGGTCTGCCGGTCGGGCTCGATGCGCAGCATCCGCGGACTGGCAAGCGCCTCCCAGGGAAAGCGGATGGGATGGGCCGCGCAGTGTTCTTCGCAAAGCACCGGAATACCCTGTCGAATGGCCTCAACCGCCACGTTGCTGTTGAAGCAAACGACGACCGCTGCACGATCAAGGTCGTCTTGCAGGCTGCCGCTGCTCACCGTTAGATTTGGATCGGCCGGAGGGGCGGGTTCTGAAAACGTCCCGTCCGGATTCCCCCATTCATCAACGTTTTTTGCGCCGGGTTTTTCACGCCAGATGATCGGCATCTCGGAGAAGCACCGGATACGACGGACGGTCTCCTCGCGCCAATTGCTACAGCCGAAGAACCAGCGGATAGCCGGTGTGGGCGGCAGGATAAGGATGGCATCGCCTTTTCCTCCGCGCCAAGGCAAGAGAGGGTAGTGATTGGCGAAATAGCGCCGGAACCGATCATTGTCCCCGTCCGTCATCCGATTTGTGGCGTGGCCATTCATGGTCACACGGAACCATCGGTGTGAGCGACCGAGCCGCTCGAGCCAATGCGTGCTTCGAGTGAAATAGCCGTGATCGATGTAGTAGAAGTCGATCTTCCGTTCTTGAGAATACCTGTAGAGCAGGCCCGTACCACGGAGTATGCCGTACATCGCCACCGCCGCTGCGTCGGCGGGAAGCCCACCCTCGAGGAAAGTCGATACGTGTCGCAGGGGAGCCTTCGCACCGCGGCAGAAAGCCCCCGTTACGGTGGGGCTCAGCCCAACTCCGGTGTGGAAGCCGTAGAGGGTCACGATTGCTAGACGTCCTCCACAAGTCCAAGTTTGCGGAGAATTTTGCGCGGCAGCGGTTCCATCCCCCGGGAGCGCAAGCTCGACTTGCCAAGCTTTTTGGCGTGACCACCTTTCAAGTGGTCCATGTAGGCTCCGAGAACCGAGTGCACAAACGGATGACGTGCAACGTCGTAACGGGCAATTGTCTCGGCATCAATTGTGCCCGCTGCGCACAGGACGCTGCGAACCACGTCGAAGACGAAGGAGTCATGCCACTCATTGAGTGTGTAAATCTCCCCCGACTCATACATTGCCTGCATAACCCTGAAGAACTCCAGCGCGTTGGAATGGCTCATGTCGAAGCGCAGGAACCCGCACTCGCTGTGGGTGTAGCGGCGGCCGAGATAGATTAGAAAGGCATCGCCAAGCGAGGTGATAAAGTCTTCCGGAACAGGCTTTGTCGTCACCGTGTCGGCATCGAGCCACACGAGATAGCGGGAATTTGTGCGCGATGCCTGAGCGCAATACGCAAAGACCTTGTTGGAAAACTTCACCGCATCGTACTTGAAATGGTACTTATCCGTCAGCTTCACGCGTGCTTCTTTTGCCGCGCTCGATCCCGTCACCCCGTTCTGCCAGGGGGCTTTGTTGGCTTCCTTGAAGGCAACAAGGGCTGGGCATGCTTGATGCAGGTCGACGACCTCAAGGCGCTCGGAGTGTTCCTGCAACTCGAAATCTTCGGCATAGACGGTGAGCCGTACATTTTCCGGCCAATGTTCGAGGAAAGTCCGTACCATGATCTGACCATATTGCTCATAGCCGCCGCGGTGCATGGTCGTGACGACGTTGACAACGTGCGTGTCTGTCATGTGCAATTTTGTCCCTTGACGGAAATAAAGCAGCCTAGGTCCGGCCATTGGCAGAACCTGATAGACGAAAGCTTCTTGCGAATGAAGGGATATCTTCCGTCTTCACGACGGAGGCCGACCTGGCCAACAGCACGGGGCTGAAAGCTGTGGTCGCCCTCCGCCGGCCGGCAGAGCGCGCCTAGTCCGGTGCCGGACGGGCAGCCTCAGATCGGCTTCCAGTCGGGATCGACCTTCGAGGCCTCGGCCCGCCAAAGGTCGCCGTAGTCGACGTCCTGCCAATCCTTGAACCAGGGGCCGCCATTGGTAAAGTGCACGGCGCTCGGCGTGCCAGAAGCCGGCTTCTCGCTCCAGCCTTCCAGCCAGTTCCAGGCCTCGGGCAGTCCACCGATCTCCTCGTCGGCGGCCCATTGCATGCGGTGCAGATAGGCTCCGGACTCGCGGTTGATCAGTTCCGGCGTCAGCTTCCTGGTGGAAGGATGCTCGCAGTTGAACAGCATGAAGGAAGACCAGTTCTTGCGCGGATAGTTGGTCTGTACCTTGCCGTCCATCTTCACCGTCGCCTTCGGCGTGTAGTCGTGCTTGACGCACAACACCGCCTTCGACGGATCGCGATATTCGAGGAGCTTCTCCACATCGTCCAGGAAGAGGAAGTCGCAATCGCAGAAAAGTGCCCAGCCCTGATAGCCGGCAAGCCAAGGCGTAAAGAAGCGAGAATAGGTAAACTCGGTAGAGGCAAGCGGGTCGACATCCCGCGTATAGTCGCCATTCTCCACCAGCTCGGCCAGCTTTATCGGATGCACTTCGGCGGGAATGCTAGCCCGCTCAATCAATGTCTTTTTCGCAACGTCATAGGCGATTGGCTCACGGGAATCCCAACCGATATAAATATCGAGCTTTCTATCCAATTTCCTTGTCCTTCTCGTTCAAGTCCGCCCGGTCTTCTTCGACCGACCATATGCGGATATTGCGCTCCCCCGCCTTCTGCTTCACCCAGGCCTGCTCATCACCCCAGGCGTGGCGTTTCCAGCCTTGCCAACTGAAACCGGCAATCTCCACATCCCATTCCTCAGCAGGAAGGCGCTCAAGCGCGTACCGGATACCAAAGTATCCGGAGCTTGGGAACATGCTGGTCAGCATCGCAGATGTCAGGCCCAACTCCGCGCACCCCTCTTCGTAGTAGGTCGGGGGCAGGATCGCCACCGTCTTGCCCGCCTCGCCGAACATTGCGAGCGCCTCGTGGGTCCAGTCTCCGCGTCGCCCTTTGAGACGCGACAGGAAATTGGGCTGGATGAAGTAGTCGCGTATAATTCTCGGGTGATAGAGAAAGAAGACCATGTCTGCGGCCTGCACGATCGGCGAAGTGGGATAGTTTGGGTCGTTCAGCCGCCGCTGCATCGGCTTTCCCGAATTGGCGACGAACAGCCAGTTGGTCTTTGTGCCGCTCATGCCGATGGACATCTTCGGCTCGTTGAAGCGAACGACATGATCGCTGGCGTCGACACGCTCTGACATGTCGAAAGGCAAAGAGCCGTTGCCGACGATGAATGCTCTCTTTCTGACCATATCGACCATGCCTCTCATTCGTCCGCCACGCCTACCGTGCCGGCATTCGCAGGTCCAGAACGTTGCGGGCCCTTACCGCCGCCCGATAGATCGCCCGGCGGACCTCCCGCGCCAGAACCTCAGCAAACGGCTTTCCCTTCCCCTGCACCGTCGTCCCGCCCAACTCCTCAGCAACTTCGCGGATGGCGACCGGCATGGCGCTCAGCACGCGCACGCCGTGCAGCCACTGCATCTGCACCGTCGTATCGACAGGCCTGTCGAACACGTGCGTGAAGGCGAGCAGCACTTTGGCCGCATCGCGGCCGACGATCTGCGCCTGCATGCCGAGGCGCGGGTGGCGCGGAGCGATGAGGCGCGCCGAACCGGAATGTGCCGCCACGCGGCCTTTTTCGCCCCGCGCCTTCTTCGGAAAGCGCACGAGATCGCCCCGCCCCGCGTGGGCGAGCGCCAGGTCGAGCACGTCGGCGAAGCGCGACGGATCGATCTCCACGTCGTCCTCGACCACCAGCCCGGCGTCGAGCTTGCGGTCGACGATCGCCTGCCAGGCCTCGCGGTGCGACAGGAAGCAGGCGACTTCCGAAATCCGCAGCGGAAAGGGGTAGTACGGCCTGTGGAGCCGCGGCTTATAGACCTCGGCGACCTTTTCCTCGGGCAGCGTCTGCCCGTCCACGGCCTCGATGACCGTGACGGGCAGCGGCAGGCTTTGCCGCAGGCGCTCCACCTGGCGCGCCCGGCCATGCGCGCGGGCAAGGTGGACGATGAAGGCCTCGGCCTTCATGCCTCCCCCTTCCAGAGCCCTTCATAAACCTCCGCCAGCGCGTCCGCCTCGCGCGCCAGGGCGAACCGCGCGGTCACATGGGCGCGCGCGGCCCCGCCCTGCCGCTTCGCCGTCGCCGGATCGGCCATATAGGCCTCGATGGCGCGGGTGAGTGCCGTGCCATCGCCGGCCGGCACAACGACGCCGGTTTTTCCCGGCGCGATCATCTCCGCATAGGCGCCGGCATCGCTCGCCACCGTCGGTGTGCCCGACGCCATGGCCTCGAGCGGTGTCAGACCGAAACCCTCGTTGCGCGAGGGCGCCACGCACAGCGCGATGCGGCGGTACCACGGCACGACATCCGGCACCTCGCCCATGAAACGGACCCGATCGCCCAGCCCCGCATCCCGCACGCGGCCCCGAAGCTCGTCCGCGAAAGCGCTGTTCTCCGCAGTCGCCCGGCCGAACACCAGCGCCGTCCAGTCCGGATAGCGCGGCAGCAATTCGATCATCGCGGCAACGAAAAGGTCCGTCCCCTTCTGGTGGCGGATGCGCCCGAAACAGCCGATACCGTAGCGCCCCGGCATGCCGCTGGCCACCCACTCGTCCCCGGCCCCGCGCGGCGGGCGGAAGCGCTCGATGTCGATGCCGTGCATGACCACCCGATGCGGCACCTTGAGGAAGGAGCCGGAGCGCGCGCTGGTGGCCACCACCGCATCCATACGGCGGACGAGCCATTTGGTGTATGCACGGTGATCGCGCTGGGCGGCAGAGGTGAAGACCAGCTTGAGCGGCGCGCGGAAGACGTGCTTCGCAAGGATCCCCGCCAGCATCTCGGTATTGCGCCGCGCATGCCAGATGCGGAACGGCCTTTCCGCCGGCTTGGTCAAAAGCGCGGGCACCTGCCACCAGCGCATCTTCGGCAGGTCCGCGGGTAGGCCCGGCCCCAGCGTGGCAACCCCCATCGCCCGCGCCTGCAGCGGAACCAGCTGCACGATCGTGCTGGTGACGCCGGAGAGACGGCGCTTGAAGTTGGGCGCGACCACCTCCACGCGGCGCATGTCGGGCGGGGCGGCGGCAGCACTCGCCCCGGCGTCCGCCGTCACGGCCCCGGCCCCCATATTCAGCCGTATTGCACCCGGAGGACTTCGTAGCCGCGCGCGCCGCCCGGCGCGTTGACCTCGATGGAATCGCCCGCGCCCTTGCCGATCAGCGCCCGCGCGATCGGCGAGGAGATGGAGATGCGGCCGGACTTCACGTCTGCCTCCTGGTCGCCGACGATCTGGTAGGTCTTCTCCTCGTCCGTATCCTCGTCCACGAGCACCACGGTGGCCCCGAACTTGACCGTATCGCCGGAAAGCTTCTTGACATCGATGACCTCGGCGCGGGCGATGAAATCCTCGAGCTCGCCGATGCGGCCCTCGTTCATGCTCTGCGCCTCTTTGGCGGCGTGATATTCGGCGTTCTCGGAAAGGTCTCCATGGGCGCGAGCCTCGGCGATCGCCTCGATGATGCGCGGCCGCTCTTCCTGCTGGCGCCAGCGCAGCTCTTCCTTCAGCGAATCATATCCGGCCAGGGTCATCGGGACCTTGTTCATCTGTACCACCTTCCTGACGTCATCCGCGCCGCCTTCCGGGCACTTGCCCGGCGCCTGCGGACACAAAAAGAAAACGGTCCGGCAGCCTTGGCCAACGGAACCGCTTCGTTCAACTCACGCGAAATATAGCAATCTTTGTGGCTTTTTCACGCGGAATCTTCGCCCCGGCGCCGGAAATCCGATGGTTGCCGGCAAACGGATATGGCCGCCCCGAGGGAGGAGTAACGCCAACGATACGCAGGACCGGCCTTGGCCCGCCGCGTGCCCTACCCTATTTCAACCGGATCGCGGGTTGAGCAAGGGGTCGAAGCAAATGCCGAATATCTTTCTCGCCGCGCTTCTTGCGGTGGTTCTTCCCGCCACCGCCTGTGCACAGGTCTCCGAGGCGGGTGACGTCGCGTTACGCACCGAAACTCTGGCCGAGGGGCTGGAGCATCCCTGGGGCATCGATTTTCTCCCCGACGGCAGCGCCATTATCACGGAGCGCACCGGCACAGTACGCATTTTTGCCGACGGCAGGCTCTCCGAGCCCCTCTCCGGCGTTCCTGAAGTCGCTGTGTTCGGCCAGGGAGGGCTTCTGGACGTCGCGCTCGCCGCCGATTTCGAGCAATCGCGCACGCTCTTCCTCTCCTATTCCGAGCCCGGCCCGGGCGGCGCGGGCACGGCGATCGCCCGTGCCCGCCTGGTACAGGAGGGTGGGTCGGCGCGGCTGGAGGATGTCGAGGTCATCTTCTCCCTCGACCGCAGGACCGGTGAAAGCCGGCATTTCGGCTCGCGCATCGTGCCCGCCCCGGACGGCACCCTCTTCTTCACCATCGGCGACCGCGGCGAGATGAACCGCGCCCAGGACCCTTTCGACCACGCCGGCTCCGTGATGCGCATCAATCCCGACGGCAGCGCCCCGGAGGACAATCCCTTCGTAGATGGCGGAGAAGCCGCACCCGAGATCTGGTCCATCGGCCACCGCAACCCGCAAGGGGCGGTGCTCGATCCCGTGACGGGTGCGCTGTGGACGGTCGAGCACGGCCCGCGCGGCGGCGACGAGGTCAACCGCCCGCAAGCCGGCAGGAACTACGGCTGGCCCGTCATCTCCTACGGCCGCCACTATTCCGGCCAACGGATCGAGCGCGGCGCCGATGCGCCCGGCTACGAGCAGCCGAAATATTACTGGGACCCCTCCATCGCGCCCTCGGGCATGGCGGTCTATGACGGCCGGATGTTCCCCGAGTGGCAAGGCGATTTCCTTGTCGCGGCCCTCAGCTTCCAGCTCCTGACACGGCTCGAGCGCAACGGCAGCGGTGAAATCACCGGCGAGGAGCGCATGTTCGAAGGCACCTTCGGCCGCCTGCGCGACGTGGAGGTGGCGCCGGATGGCTCCATCTGGCTGTTGACGGACGATTCCAACGGAAAGATCATCCGCATCTTGCGGGCCGAATGAGGAGCGGATCTCCCCTTTTTCGAGAGCACTCATCGGATCCGGGGGAACGCAAAAGGCTTTGCACCCTGCAATGCCGCTGCTAAGACCGCCCGGTCCGAAAAACCTCCCCACGTCCCGCCGATGACCCGTATCCAGGCCAACACGCTTCTGCTCACCGCCGGTGCCATGTGGGGCATGGGCTTCGTCGCCCAGTCGACGGCGATGGAGGCGGTGGGACCGTTCCTCTTCATCGGCCTGCGTTTTGCCATCGCCTGCCTTTCCATGCTGCCATTCGCGCTGCGCGAAGGCAGACAGGCGCAAACGCCGCTCGCGCCCGAGCATTGGCGCGCCTTCACGCTGATCGGCCTTTTGCTTTTCGGCGGCATGGCCGCGCAGCAGGTGGGGCTGATGACAACCACGGTCACCAATTCCGGCTTCCTCACCGGCCTTTACGTCGTGATGGTGCCCTTCTTCGGCGTATTGTTGTTCCGGCAATGGCCGCACCGCGCGGTGTGGCCGGCGGCCCTTCTCGCCCTCACCGGCATCTGGCTGCTTTCGGGCGGCGGCGCGGTGGCGCTCGTGATGGGCGACTGGCTGACGATCCTGTGCGCCGCCTTCTGGGCGCTCCAGGTCATCTATATCGCCCGCAGCGCCAGTCGTACCGGGCGGCCGGTCACGCTCGCCGTCACCCAGTTCACTGTCACTGCCGTCGTGGCGCTGGCCATAGCGCTCGTGGTCGAGCCGGTCGAGTTCGCCGCCATCCGCGCAGCACTCCCCGAGATCCTCTATGCCGGCATCTTCTCCGGCGGCATCGCCTTCACGCTCCAGGTCGTCGGCCAGCGCTACACGACAGCGCCGCAGGCGGCCATTTTTCTGTCCACCGAGGCCGTCTTCGCCGCCCTTTTCGGCGCCCTCTTCCTGGGCGAGCGGCTGCCCGCGTCTGGCCTCGCCGGCTGCGGCCTGATCTTCTCGGCCATCCTCCTCGTCGAGGTCGTGCCGGCGCTGCGCGCCCGCCGCGCGACGTCCTGACGCCACCATCCTGCATAAATCCGTTCCAAGATGCGCTATGGTCATCGGCGGGGCTCATGTGTCGATGGAGCGGTGCGTGAAGAGAGCGGTCGAAAAGGAATGGGAGCTGTCGCTGGGGCCGGACACGGTGCGCCTGTTGGCCGAGAAGGCGCGCGCCATTTCGGCTGCCGTCAACGACGACTACGACGACGGCAAGGAGCACGAGGTCGAGTTCGGCGGCGATGCCTCCGACCGCCACAATCATGATGGGCTCGCCGAGGAAAAAGAGGAAAACCTCACGGAAGAGGAATTCCGCGAGCTGATCGCCGACCTGAACGTCGACGAGGCGTCCGAGCTTCTGGCGATCGCCTGGATCGGACGCGGCGACTACGATGCGGAGGAATGGCCAGACGCTGTGGCCGACGCGCGGCAGCGGGTGAACAGCCGCCTGGCCGGCTATCTCCTCAGCATGCCCATGCTGGGCGATTGGCTGGAAGATGGGCTGGAAACCATCGGCGCTTAATGCTATCTTAAGTTGCAGATATTATTGTACATGCTATTTTGAATAGATATTGCAGATCAATGACCGCCCGACATTCACGCTCCCGCCTTGCACCGATAGCCATCCTCTGCCTCGCCGCGGGAGGCTCCCTTGCCGGCGCCATCGAGCTTCCCGACCGTGCCCCGATCCCGCAACGGCGCGCCGAGGCTCTGCGGCAAGAAGCACCCGCGGTGGAAAAGCCGGCTTCGCGCGCCATGCCGGCCGCTGAGACCGCCTGCCGGGAGGAGCTCCGCGCCCTCGGTGTCGCCTTCACCGCTGCGCCAGCCGTGGAGGCGAAAGGCGGCTGCGCCCTGCCCCATCCCCTGGAGGTGACCGCGCTTTCCCCGAAAATGCGCTTGCAGCCGGCGGCCGTTCTCAACTGCCGCACCGCCCGCGCCGCCGCCGCCCTGTTCCAGGAGAAGGGCGCGGCGGCGGCGAAGAAATATTTCGATGCCCGTATAGCGACGGTCGTCCACGGCTCCGCCTATGTCTGCCGCCCGATCAACGGCATGGCAAAGCTCTCCGAGCACGCCTACGGCAATGCGCTGGACATTTCCGCCATCGAACTGTCCGACGGGCGGCGGGTGGAAGTAGGTGGGAACGCCAAAGGTGCGGACGCGAAATTCCTCGCCGACATCCGCACCGCTGCCTGCGGCCCCTTCGCCACCGTGCTTGGCCCCGGCACGAATGCCGACCATGCCGATCACTTCCACTTCGACATGAAGAAGCGCCGCAAGCCTTACTGTCGGTAGAGCGCCTGAAAAATGCTGCCGCCGCCGCATTTTGGCCACAGGCCTGAATCCGCGCACTGAGCTTTCCTTTACTCTTCGGCGGTAGGCTCGCCCTCCGTGACAGGGAGCCGGCCGCAGGCCGGTGGTGGGCCGATAGTGGACAGGGAAAGCCTATTCGAGTGGCCGCGGCGACGGCCCCGCGCGGCGTGGACGGGCCTGGCGCTCCTCGCACTGACGGCGATCTCCGCCTGCACCGTGGACACGGTGCTGCGCCCGGACGTGGATGTCGGCACGACGACGGCTGCCGTTTCCGGCAGCGGTCTGCAGAACCTCGTGCCGTCCAACCCGATGATGACGAACTACCCGCGCTTCACCCTGCCGCGCGCGCCTTCTTCCCTCATGCCCGCCGAAGAGGTGGCCTGCCGCCGCGAGTTGAAGCGCCTGGGCGTCACCTATCGCGACCTCGAGCCCATCGACGACGGCGGCGCCTGCCGCATCGACCATCCCGTGGAGGTGAGCGGGCTTTCCGGCGGTATCGAGATAAAGCCCGCCGCCACGCTCAACTGCCAGATGGCAGCCACCGTCGCCCGTTGGACCAAGAACGAGCTCGCCCCCGCCGCGCGCACGCGCTACCTTTCCGGCATCGGCACCATCCGCCAGGGCTCCAGCTACTCCTGCCGGCGCATCCGCGGCACCGCCGTCGCCTCGGAACACTCCAAGGGCAACGCCCTCGACATCATGAGCATCGCGCTCAAGAACGGCAGGGACATCGACGTGCGCCGTCCCGGATTCTTCGCTTTCCGCCAAAAGAGCCTGCTCAACAAGGTGCGGGCAGAGGGTTGCGGCTATTTCACCACGGTGCTCGGGCCGGGCTACGACGCCGATCACAAGGACCATTTCCACTTCGACATAAAGGACAGGAACAACGGCTACCGCGCCTGCCGGTAGCGCCCCGACCCTCCCCGATCTATGTGCAAGGGGTGCGGCGCCGGCTCGCTTATTGCCTGCCATCGGTGTTAGAGAGCATCCATGCTCGCCGTCGAAATCACGATCCTCTTGGTGCTCATCCTCTTCAATGGCTTCATGGCCATGTCGGAGCTGGCGGTCGTTTCCGCCCGCCCTGCCCGGCTGAGAGCCCGCCAGAACGAACGGGGTGCCGGCCGCGCGCTCAAGCTTTCGGCCGACCCCGGCCGCTTCCTCTCCACCGTACAGATCGGCATCACGCTGGTGGGCGTGCTCTCCGGCGCCTTCTCCGGCGCCACCATCGGCGTGCGCCTTGCCGGCTGGCTGGAAACGCTCGGCGTGTCGCCGGCCATCGCCAGTTCGGCTGGCGTCGGCGTCGTCGTGGCGCTCATCACCTATGTCTCGCTGATCATCGGTGAGCTTGTGCCGAAGCAGTTGGCGCTGAAGCACGCCGAGAGCATCGCCATCCGCGTAGCCCCCTTCTTGATGGCCATGTCCCGCGTCGCCTTGCCGCTCGTCTGGCTGCTCGATATCTCCGGCCGCGCCGTGCTCGCCCTCCTCGGCCAGAGCGCGGAACCCTCCGGCCGTGTCACCGACGAGGAAATCCGCACCCTCATCGCCGAGGCCGAGCACACCGGCACCATCGAATCCGACGAGCGGCGCATGATTTCCGGCGTCATGCGGCTCGCCGACCGCAAGGCCCGGGCCATCATGACGCCGCGCGGCGAAGTGGACTGGGTGGACCTGTCGCAAGGCCGCGACGCCCTGGCGAAAGCGCTGCGCGAGACGGATCATTCGCTGCTGCCCGCCGGCGAGGGCTCCGCCGACCAGCTTGTGGGTGTCCTCAAGGTCCGCGAGCTTCTGGCCGCAAGGCTGTCCGAAGAGCCGCTGGACATGCGGGCGCATGTCCACCCCGTGCCCGTCGTGCACGATTTCGCCGACGCCCTCGACGTGCTCGCCGCGCTGCGCCAGGCGGAGGTGCCGATGGCGCTGGTGCATGACGAATACGGAAGCTTCGAGGGCATCGTCACGCCCGCCGACGTATTGGAGGCGATTGCCGGTGTGTTCCGCGCCGATGCGGAGGAAGGCGAACTCGACATCGTCCAGCGCGAGGACGGCTCGTGGCTTTTACCCGGCCTGATGCCGGCCGACGAGATGGCCGACCATCTGGGCTTTCTCCTGCCGGCAGACCGCAGTTACACGACGCTTGCCGGCTTCCTCCTCTCCTACACCCAGGAACTGCCGAGGACCGGAGCAAGGGTCGATGCGATGGGCTGGCGCTTCGAGATCGTCGACCTCGACGGCCGGCGCATCGACCGTGTGCTTGCCACGAAGCAGAATGCGCCGGCGAAGGATGGCTGAACGGACGGGACCGCCGTACGTCAACAGCGCGGACACGCTTAGCTGGACGAGCAGCGGACCTGGAACATGATTCCGAAAAGCGGTTTTCGGAAAAGATCATGCTCAAACAAAGAGATCGATCATGGGTTTCAAAGCTCCGGCGGCACCGGCGTTGGCCGGCCGGTCGCATCGAGCGCCACCATCACGAAATCGGCACTCGTGACCATTTCCATGACATCCGACAGGTAGCGCTGCGACCACGCCTCCACCTTCAACACCATGGACGTGCGCCCGACGCTGACAACGCGTGTGTAGACGCACAATGTGTCGCCGATCTGCACCGGCTTGGCGAAAGCCATCTCCTTGACCGCTGCCGTCACCACGCGCCCGCGCGCCCGCTCCGCCGCGCGGATGCCGCTTGCCAGGTCCATCTGCGCCATCACCCAGCCGCCGAAGATGTCGCCCGCGGCATTGGCGTCGCCCGGCATCGCCTGGGTGCGCAGGGTGAGATCGCCCTGAGGCTCCGTATGGTTTTCTGACATCGCCGTTATCTCCGATGATCACATTTTCGGATTCATTTTCAGGATGTTGCAGGCGCAAGCGGAATCGGACTGCAAGCAAACTCGGGCAAACTCTCAACGACTTGAATCATTTTGTGAAGCCGGCAAAGCGGGCTCTCGACGACAATCCCATGCCCGACACGCCACTTCTCACCCACCCACAGCCAGCCGCGCGACCGTTTCCTCCAACAATGCCATGCCGCCCGGCCGCCAGCCGAGGGCGGAAAGCCTCTCGCAGCGCATGGCGTTGACGGCTTCCTTGTCGGCCGCTCCCGGCAGCGGGTGCGGCGCACCCGTTTCCAGCTTCACGATCGCCAGAATGTCGCGCCGATCCACCAAAACGTCCGAGACGTTAAGGACCGGTTCTGCAAGCGCGTCCTTTTCCAGAACCAGCCGCACCGCCGCCGCCACGTCGCGCCCGTGCACCTCCGTTCCAGCGCGTGGATCGATCGCTCTGCCGGCCAGGTAGTCGGCAAAAAGGCCAGCCCACTTATGCGCTTGCCCCGGCCCCGCCGGGCCGTAGACACCGGTGACGCGCAGGCTGACGCCGCAAAAGCGGGCATCTGACAGCCCTTCCAGCGTCCGTTCCGCAGCAAGTTTCACCTCGCCGTAGAGCGTGTCGGGCCGCGCTTCATCTGCCTCTTCCAGCCACGTTCCCGGCGGGCGCGGACCGTAGACGGCGCGGCTCGACAGGAACACCGCACGCCGCACGCCCGCATCCCTTGCCGCCGCGAAAAGCGCTGCAGTCCCTTGAAGATTGCGGCGGCGGAAAGCCTCTGGGTCGCCCCCTTCCCCGCCGCGGTATCTTCCCGGCACATGGTCGAAGGCCGCGTGCACAAAGAAATCCGCGTCCTTGAAGGGTGCGGGTGAAGCGGCCTCCGGCTCCAGCGAAAGAGGCAGGAACCCCACCGGCGCTGAAAAGAAGCCGCCCGCCGGCGCCGACCGCCCCAAGACCGTGACCGCATGGCCGGCCGCAAGAAGCGCCTCGACGATGAAGCGGCCGACATAGCCCGCGCCGCCTGAAACCACGCTGTGCGGCGCACTCATGTCGCCCCAGTCGGGTTTTCCAGCCGGTCGATATCGGGGATGCCCTCGCCCGCATAGTAGGCGTGCCAGAGGTCGATCAGCGGTCGCAGCTTCTCCGCCTTCGGATGATCCTTCTCCCAGGGCTTTTCATACTGGTAATGGACCACGGACACCGACTTCCAGTCCCACAGCTCGGGCATGTTGAACCAGACGTATTGCAGCATGTTGAAGAAGACCGGCAGGCCGTGCCAGTCGGGGAAGAAGGCCTGCAGAAAGGTCTGGTCCGTGCGCCGCCAGAAGGCGTCGGGCCGGTCCAGCATGGCCAGCATGTCGTTATACGTCTTCCCGCAAGGCCGGGCGACGAAGACGCCGGAGTTCAGCCGGTGAAAATCGGCGAGGCTCTCATAGACGTTGGGGGCGGCGCAGAACTCCGGATAGGAAAACAGGCGGTCGATATTGCGCAGAACCAGGGCGTCGGCGTCGATGAAGACCACCCGCTCATAGTCGGTGAGCTGCCACAGGCGCAGCTTGGCGAAATTGTCGAGCGGCGTATGGAAGGACGGCTTGTTGCCCTTGGTGAAGGGGGCGTCGGCATGCAGCTTCGCCCGTTGGTGGCGTTCGTTGAAGGCGGCCGACGTCGGCAGGAGTTCTGCTTCCACGAGCCGGACGCCGAGTGCCGTCAGAGGCCGGAGCGCGCCGCCCGTCACCCCGCCCGTATGGAGCACCACGATATCGGCTCCAGTGCCGCTCAGCTTCAGCGAGCGCACCAGCGCTTCCGCGCCCATGGCGTAGTCTGCGTTGGTGACGAGGGTCACATAGGCATGACGCAAGGTCTCACCCCACGCTCTTCAGCCGCTTGCCCTCCGGGTCGCGCTCGATGGTGGGGGCGATGTCCTTGGTCCAGGCGGAGATGGAGGGGATGCGGCTGCGGTCGACGCGGTAGGCGTATTTCTTCGCCACGTCCACCACCTCGGCGAGAAGCCCCTCCGCAAGCGTCGTCGGATCGAGGCCGAGTTCCAGGAACTGCTCGTTCTTCACCACCAGATCGTTCTCCGCCGCCTCCTTGCGCGGGTTGGGGAGATAGGCGACCTTGGCGCCGGTCATGCGGGCCACCAGCTCGGCCAGATCCCGCACCCGGTGCGTCTCCGTCATCTGGTTGAAGATCTTCACCCGCTCGCCGCGCACCGGCGGGCTCTCCAGCGCCAGATCGATGCAGCGCACCGAATCCTGGATATGGATAAAGGCCCGCGTCTGGCCGCCCGTGCCGTGCACGGTGAGCGGATAGCCGATCGCCGCCTGGATGAGGAAGCGGTTGAGGACCGTGCCGTAGTCGCCGTCATAGTCGAAGCGGTTGATGAGCTGCTGATGCAGCTTCGTCTCGTCCGTATGCGTGCCCCAGACGATACCCTGGTGGAGGTCGGTGATCCTGAGGCCGTCGTTCTTGGCGTAGAACTGGAAGAGAAGCTGATCGAGGCACTTGGTCATGTGGTAGATGGAGCCGGGATTGGCCGGGTAGAGGATCTCCTGGCGCGCCGTCTCGCCAGAGAGCGTCTTAACGCCGACCGGCAGGTAGCCCTCCGGGATCGCCGCGCCGACCGAGGAATAGCCGTAGACGCCCATGGTGCCGAGATGCACCAGGTGTGCGTCGAGATCGATCTCGACCATGGCGTTCAAGAGGTTGTGGGTGGCGTTGACGTTGTTGTTGACCGTGTAGTTCTTGTGCCGGTCGCTCTTCATGGAATACGGCGCGGCGCGCTGCTCGGCGAAATGGACGATGGCGTCCGGCCGGTGCTCTGCCAGCCAGGCCTTCAGCACCTCGTAGTCGCGGGCAAGGTCGATCAGATGGAAATGGATGCGCCGCCCCGTCTCCTGGTGCCAGATGCGCGTGCGCTCCTGGATGGAGTCCATCGGCGTGAGCGACTGGACGCCGAGTTCCGTGTCGATCCACCGGCGCGAGAGATTGTCGAGGATGTGGACCTCGTGGTCCCTGGCGGACAGGTGCAGCGACGTCGGCCAACCGACGAAACCGTCGCCGCCCAGAACAGCAATCTTCATTGTCGAATCCCTCGTTTTGAACCGCGAGAAATGCTTACCCGGCATTTGTGACAGCAATTGTATGCCGGGCGGGAGCGGAAATGGAAGCGGCGGAAAACGCGTTTTTCACCTTGACAACCGGCAAAACGAATCAAATCGCTTCATCTGCCGGCCATAATCGTGCATCATAATGAAATGATAATCGCTCCATTCGGGTGCGAAGGCTTTGGAAGGAGACCGGACATGACCAGGTCCGGAGAGGCCGTCACGGGTATATTCGATACCGAGGAGCTGGCGGAGATCCGCACGGCGGTGGAGGCCGTGTGCGCGGAGCTGGGCATCGACCGTACCGACCAGAAGGGGCGCGAAGAGGTGGCGAGCCGCATGATGCGCTCCTGGGCGCTCGGCCGCCGCACGCCGCTCGGGCTGGTGAATGCCGGGCTCGACGACGTCGCCTGACCAGAGGCAGGCGTCCGCTTCGCGGTGGGGAAATCCAGGATTGCTGCCCGCAGGACGGGAGGAGACAGGGCACCGTTCCGGAGAGGGTTCTTTCCGATGAGCGACATTGCGGTCAAGCCCCGTACCAGGACCAAGCCGAAGACGGCGCGGCCGAAGCTGCACAAGGTCATCCTCGTCAACGACGACTTCACGCCGCGCGAGTTTGTCGTGACGGTGCTGAAGGCGGAGTTCGGGCTGTCGCAGGACCAGGCATACCGGGTGATGATCACCGCGCACCGGCGCGGGGTGTGCGTGGTGGCGGTGTTCCCGAAGGACGTGGCGGAGACCAAGGCGACGCGGGCGACCGACGCCGGGCGCAAAGAGGGGTATCCGCTGCTTTTTACGACCGAGCCGGAAGAGTGAACGCGGCGCGGCCGGAGCCGCGCCGTCGCGGTGGGCTTCCCTACCCTACCAGCCGACCTGCACGGTGGCGCCGGCCTGGCTGTCGCCGTTCTGGACGGCGTGGGCCTCCGTGTTCTTGCCGAACTGGAAGAGGCCGTAGGCATTGCCGTTGCCGTTCTGCTGGACGGTGCCGGTGTGGCCGTCGCCTTCCTGGTGGACGATGCCGAGATTGCCGCTGCCGTTCTGGGCGAGGCCGGCGATGTTGCCGAAACCGTTCTGCTTGATCGAGCCGCTCTTGATGCCTTCGACGAGGCCGTAGATGCGCAGGCCCGTCTGCAGCGCCTGGGCTTTGTCGGGATCGCTCGGGTTGTAGCTGAGCGAGACCGAGCCGCCGGCGAAGGCGGGGGCGAGACCGAGGCCGGCGGCAAGCGTTGCGGCGGCGATAATGGTGCGGATGGTGCGGGTCATGGAATTCTCCTCCTGGTTCGGTTGGCGCGGGGCTTGATTGCCAGCGACGGAGGGAGGATGCCAAAGCCGGCTTGAACGGGTGTGGAACGGGGTGTTAACCGGTGGTTCATGGAAAAGCGTGAGGACGGGGCCCCGCGCACGGTAGAACGGGCCCCGGTTTCCCGGAGCCCGTTCGGCGGCAGGCGGTGGCTGGCCGGGGTCACAGCTGGCCGGCGCGCTCTGTACAGGTGAAGCGGCCTTCGGGCGCGTCCACCTCCAGCGTTGCCTCGTAGACGGCGCCGGAGCCGCCGAGCATGACGCGGCCGAGCTCGGCCGGCTTGCCGGGCGCGGCGGAAAAGGTGCCGCCCTGCCTGATGTTCGAGCTGCCCGATCCGCCGACGGTCTCGACGCGGAAGGTGTAGGAGCCCGTGATCGCCGTCTCGGCATGGACCACGCCCTGGAGCGCGATCATGCCGCCCTCCGTGCTGGCGAGGATCTCGCAGCGCGTGTCCTCGGAACTGGCCGTCTCGAAGCCGGCCTTGCCGGCGCCGGCCATCAGGGCCGTGCCGGAGAGCGCCAGCGCCAAAGCTGCGGCGGTGGCGATATGCGTGCGGTTGCGCAACATGGGAACCTCCTTTTTCAGGTTGCCGGTGCGGCGGCAGGCCGAGGGCGACATCGTCCCCCTCGGCCGTTCGCCCGTGCAACGGCTTTTGCCTTACGGGCAGGTCTGCACGAAGGCCGCGACGTTGCCGCCGCCGGACTGGCTGACCTCGGCGTCGCAGCCGTTTCCGACCTGCACGCCGGCCGCCACGTTGCCGTTGCCGTCCTGGGTCATGATGGCGTTGTGGTTTGCGCCGAACTGGCCGACGCCGGCGGCGTTGCCATGGCCATTCTGCCACGTATCGGCGGAATTGTTGACGCCGTGCTGGCCGGTGGCCGAGACGTTGTTGGAGCCGTGCTGCTGGCTGATGGCCGAGTTCCAGACGCCGTCCTGGTAGACGCCGATCTGATTGTCGAAGCCGGTCTGGGCGCCGCCGGCGGCGTTGCCCCAGCCGTACTGCTCGATGGAGACGCTGTTGGCGGACGCCGGCAGGGCGGCGAAACCGACGAGGGCGGCGGCGGCGGTGGCGATGATGAACTTGCGGGTCATTTCGGTACTCCTCCTGTTGGGTGCGGGTGTCCCCCGCGAGTTGTGAACGGTTGCAGTTTTACGGGAGGCTTGCGGAACGCTCGCTGAACCGCGCGTTCAGGTGGGGTTCACTGGCGGGGGAGCGGCGCAGGGGAGGCCGGCATCCCGCCCTCGCCCTTCGACAAGCTCAGGATGAGGGCTCCTGTTTGTGCTCCTCCTCCGTCGTTGGAGCTTGCACTGGCCTCGCCCTGCCTTCACCCTCATGGTGAACCTGTCGAACCACGAGGGTGAAGGCACGCAGGGTTGTTCCCGCGCGTGCCTCCCCTCCCCGCTCGCTGCACCTTCGTTCCTTTCGGCTCTTCGTCGTCCACGACGAGCTTGCTCGCCAGGATCATGTTTGCCATCTCGCCCAGGCGCCGCGTCTCGTATGTCCAGCCCACGATGAGGGCGTTGCAGGCGGCCTCGAGCTTTTGGAGGTCGGCCTCTTTCCACAACGCGGCGCAGGCGTCGCCGCCCTCCGCCGCGAGCCCGCCCTGGCACCGCCCGATACGCCGGCAGCGCGGGTCGCGGCAGCGCTTCGGCAGGTCCGCCTCGCGGGCGAGCAGGCGGTACATGGTGTTCATCTCTTCGCGCGGCCATGGCGGCGGCTCGAACAGCCCGGCCATCTGGCGCAGGAGCTCCGGCATCATCTTTGACACCTCGTCGAGCTGCTGCACGGTCTCGCTCAGAAGCAGGTCGTTCTCGTCCATCGTTCTCTCCTTGGGTTTTTCGATCCGGGGCGCCTGCCAAGGGGCGCGCGCCATCCTCGCCACGCCCGGTTTTCACCGTCTGGCCGTTGACCCTTCGACTGTTCGACAAGCTCACAGCTCAGGGTGGGAAGCGGGGCGCGTTGTCCGTGCCACTCTATTTATTTTTAAGGCGCGAAAAACGCGCCCCGCCGGCCGCTGTCCCGACATTCGACCGGTCTAAGGGTTCGTATTTGGCTCAGGACGGACACACGTGGTGAAGCGCCTTTGCCCGAACCCCGCGGCTTTTCCGCGCCCTGCGCCTGTGGCGCCGGACTCCGGCCTGTTCGCGGGCCCTCACATGCCTCCAGGTACCGTTCCTGGAGGGGGAGGCTGCCGCCGCCCTCCCCGTGTCCCCGGTCCGGACCAAGGTTCCCGTGAGGGCGATGGGGGCATTATGGGGGCGGTCGGAGGGAGCGGGGATGAAATTCCTAGGAAAATTGGAAAGAAATTATTTAGGTATAATGAAAACAATGGGTTGGTGGGATGGAGGGGTTTGGGGGGCTGGATTTTATCCCCGCCTGCACAGGCGTCTGCGAATGTGCAAGAGGCCCCTTTCATATGCTCGGCCGATACGGTCTAATGCGCCCGCCGCTTGGGGGAAGGGTAAAGTTAGACATGACGCAACCATTTGACGCGTATCTGCGTAAGCTCCGCGAAACACCAATCGAGGAACACACCGAGCATACCGGCCGCGCAGCGCTGGAAACCTTGCTCGGCCATTTCGCTGAGCGGGCGATGGCGCAAGGCATCACCGTGCAGCACGAGCCGAAACGGGTGGCTGACAAGGGGGCGCCGGATTTCAAAGTCGAGCGGCAAGGCATGATCCTCGGCTATGTCGAGGTGAAGGAGATTGGCGCCAATCTCGACAAGGTGCTGAAATCTGATCAGATCGCGAAGTACCGCAAGCTGTCGGACAATATCGTTCTGACGGATTACCTGCAGTTCATCCGCATCGACGGCAAAGGCAAGGTGCTCGACAGGAAGTCCCTCGCCTTCCCGAGCGATCTGGAAGGGCGGACGATCCGTGTCGATCCGGACAGGGCCGAAACCGTCGCGCGAGTGCTAGGCGCCTTCTTCTCGTCGCCGCCGCAGGGATTATCGAGGGCGCCGCAATTGGCGGTGGCTCTGGCCACAAGGTCGAAGCTGCTGCGCGACTATCTTGCCGAAGAACTGATCCGCCAGGAGAAGACGGATAGAGAGGGGCGGTTGCACGCGCTCTACGACGTGTTCCGCGAACAGGTGTTTCATGAGCTCGCGGTCAAGGAGTTCGCAGATGCCTTCGCCCAGATGCTGGCTTACGGTCTGTTTTTGGCAAAGCTGAACGCCGGCGACGAGGATGTCATCCGGCTCGACAATGTGCGCCGCTTCATTCCCGGCTCGTTCCGCCTGATCCGGGAGTTGGTGAGCTTCCTGGAGGAGATGCAGGAAGCCGAATATGACGAGGCAAAATGGGTGGTCGACGAAATCCTGTCGATCGTCAACGGGCTTGCCATAGACAACATCCGCGACGACCTGTCGTTCCGCCAGCGCAAGGCGATCAGCCGCAAGGTGCGGGCCGGCGATGAGGAAGAGCACCGGCTGTTCGAGCGCGATCCCTTCATCTACTTCTACGAGGACTTTCTCAAGGCCTACGACAAGGAGACGCGCAAGAGCCGCGGCGTCTACTATACGCCACCACCGGTGGTGAACTTTATCGTGCGCGCTGTCGACGACGTTCTAAAGGAGACCTTCAAGATTGGCGATGGACTGGCCGACGATAGCCGGGTGACGGTCCTCGATTTCGCTGCCGGCACAGGAACGTTTCTGCTCGAAGTCATGCAGCGCATCTTCGGCAATATCGGCGGGTCGGAAGCGGGCAAGGCCGATGCGGTTGTACGCGAACACATGCTGAAGAACCTCTATGGGTTCGAATATCTGATCGCGCCCTACACCATCGCGCATCTCAAGCTATCGCAGTATCTGAAGGACAAAGGCCACCCACTGCATGACGAGGAGCGGCTGCAGGTGTTTCTAACCAACACACTGGAGCCGGTGGAACCGCAGCGAAACCTACTATTGCCCGCAGTCAGCGCAGAAGTTGAAGCTGCCCAGACAGTTAAAGAACAACCAATACTCGTGATATTAGGAAATCCGCCTTATTCTGGCCTTTCCAGAAATCGGGGACCACATGCAACTGCGTCTATTGAGCGCTATAAATATGTAGATAGCGTACATTTTGGAGAAAAAAAGCACTGGCTGCACAATGATTATGTCAAGTTCCTTGCATTCGCGCAGGATAAGATGGATCATGTTGATGAAGGGATAGTTGGAGTAATTACCGATAATTCCTATTTAGACAATCCGACTTTTCGCGGAATGAGGCAGAGCCTTCTCAAATCATTTGATCAGATAGACATAATTGATCTTCATGGAAACTTAGAGAAACGAGAGGTCACACCAGACGGGCTGCGAAATGAGAATGTCTTTGATATTAAGCAAGGTGTATCAATTTCTATATTTATAAAGAAACCAGGCATTCCAAAGCACATAAGGCATTTCGACCTGTGGGGGTCGCGCCTAGAAAAATATACTTGGACCACACACAACTCGCTCGCGTCTACTGCATTCTCGGTGATCGAGCCAATGAGCCCGCACTATTTCTTCAAACCATTCTCGGGCGTGAGGCATAAGGAATACGGAGAATTTGCAAGCGTAGATCAGATTTTCATTAACGGAAGTGTTGGAATCACAACATCTCGAGATCACTTAGTTATAGATAATAGCTTAGAAAAACTATTATCAAAAATTGAGGAATTCTATAATGTAAATAATAGCGATGACTACATAAGAAGAAGATTTTCAATAAATGATAATGAAAACTGGAGCATCAGAAAAACCCGGAAAGGCCTAGAGGGAGAACAAGTCGACAGAAACAGGGTTACCTCGATATGCTTTGGGCCATTCGATATAAAAAACCTTTATCTAGATGAGAAACTCGTCTTTCGCCCAAGATATGCCGTAACACGACCGATGCTACAGGAAAACATAGCACTATTAACCGACAAAATTACACGCGATGAGCCGACAGCTTTTGTTTCATCGACGCCCGCAGGCCACAAGTCTGCCAGCAGATATGATCCAACCTATATATTCCCATTATACACCTTTCAAAGTGCAAAAGAAAAAAGCAACCACATAGAACGTTTAGAAAACATCACTCCCGACTTCCGCGCTTTCCTCGACGCCCGCTACGACCATCACTACTCGCCCGAGGAAATCCTCGGCTACATCTACGCTGTTCTCCATGCACCAACCTACCGCAGGCGCTACACCGAATTCCTGCGCATCGACTTTCCTCGTATCCCGTTCCCCGACGACTCCAAAGATTTCGAAGCACTGTCGGCGCTCGGCTGGGCGCTGGTGCAAGCACATCTGATGCGCGATCTGCCGCGCTGGGGATTGGCCGACTATCACGGCAACGGCGATCACACAGTTGAGCACGTGCGGTGGTCAGCCGAGGACGAGCGCATCTCCATCAACAAGACACAGAGCTATGCCCCGGTGCCGGAGGCGGTGTGGAATTTCCGTATCGGCGGCTATCAAGTGATCGACAAATATCTGAAGTCGCGCAAGGGGCGAACGCTTTCGCTCGACGAGATCAACCAGGTAGCCCGCATCGCCGATGCGTTGGCCTTCACCGTCGACCAGATGGAGCGAATCGACACTGCTTATGCACAGGCTTTTCCCGACAGGGGATAAGCCGGCAAGACCGCTCGCGCGCGCCATAATGCTTTGCCATGATCCTCCTGATTCGGGGATCGATAAATGACGAAGCAAGCTGGACCAGACCTTTTCGGCAACATTGACCCGCAGGGCGACCTGTTCGGAAACGAGCCTCAAGAGCCGGCCTGGAAGCCCAATCCTGATAAGGTGCGGCACAGACTGGAGCGCATCTTGGCCGAGGCGCGGGCGGCTGAGACGATGCCGTGGGACTGGTCGCAGCAGAGCCTCTACAAGACAATCTTCCCGCAGATGGCAGGCTTGCTGCCAGAAGAAGAGGCGGCGCAATATTGCTTCCAGTTCGAGCAGGAATGGGAGCGGCTAAAGGCGGCATGAGCGCCGCGCCTCACCGCCCCGGCCGCCCCGTCTTCTTCGACCGGCGCTTGCTCTGGCGCTCGTCGGCCGGGTCCTCGTAGGAGCCGGCGCCGGGCTTGTGGCGTTTTGGTTCGCCCTTCGACAAATGCTCAGGAGGCTCACCATGAGGGGCGCTGGTGCCGGGTTTCGGGGGTGGCGTCTTGCCGACGGGCTTTTCCGTGCGGCCGACGGTCATTTCGTCGAGGGTGTTCTTGCGGAAGAGGGGTTTGCCGGAGGGGACGGCGTGGGCGCCGGCGGTGCCCATTTCGTCCAGGCCGGGTTTGTGGAAGAGGGGGTTGCCGGAGGTGTCGCGCGTGTCGCGACGACCCCCCTCTGCCCTGCCGGGCATCTCCCCCTCAAGGGGGGAGATAGGCTGGCCGCGGCCACTGCGCCCCTCACCCTGAGCCTGTCGAAGGGGCCTTCCCTTGCGCGCGGCTTCGCGGCGGCTCTTTTGCGTGTTCTCGACGCCGATGTCGCGGGCGAGCGGGTCGTCCATGACGGCGAGTTCGGTTTCGCGCAGGCGCTTGATCTCGTCGCGCAGGCGCGCGGCTTCCTCGAAGTCGAGGTCGGCGGCGGCGTCCCGCATGGCTTTTTCGAGGTGTTCGAGGTGGGCGGCGAGGTTGTTGCCGACGAGGTTGTTCAGGTCCTCGCCCTTGGCGCCGGTAATGTCGGCGCGCACGTGGTCGCGCTCGTAGACGGAGCCGAGGATGTCGCCGATGTTCTTCTTGATCGATTCCGGCGTGATGTTGTGGGCGGTGTTGTATTCGATCTGCTTTTCGCGGCGGCGGCCGGTTTCGGCCATGGCGCGGTCCATGGAGCCGGTGACGGTGTCGGCGTAAAGGATGACGCGGCCGTCGATATTGCGGGCGGCGCGGCCGATGGTCTGGACGAGGGAGGTCTCAGAACGCAGGAAACCTTCCTTGTCGGCGTCGAGGATGGCGACGAGGCCGCATTCGGGGATGTCGAGGCCCTCGCGCAGGAGGTTGATGCCGACCAGCACGTCGAAGGCGCCGAGGCGCAGGTCGCGGATGATCTCGATGCGCTCCAGTGTGTCGATGTCGGAGTGCATGTAGCGCACGCGGATGCCCTGCTCGTGGAGGTATTCCGTCAGGTCCTCGGCCATGCGCTTGGTGAGGACGGTGACGAGGGTGCGGTAGCCGGCGGCGGTGGTGGCGCGGATCTCGCCGACGACGTCGTCGACCTGGGATTTGGCCGGGCGGATCTCGACCGGGGGGTCGATGAGGCCGGTGGGGCGGATGACCTGCTCGGCGAAGACGCCGCCGGACTGCCCCATCTCCCAGTTGCCGGGGGTGGCCGAGACGCAGACGGTGGGCGGGCGCATGGCGTCCCACTCCTCGAAGCGGAGGGGGCGGTTGTCCATGCAGGAGGGAAGGCGGAAGCCGTATTCGGCGAGGGTGGCCTTGCGGCGGAAGTCGCCCCGGTACATGGCGCCGATCTGCGGGATGGTGACGTGGGATTCATCGACGAAGACGAGGGCGTTGTCGGGGACGTATTCGAAGAGGGTGGGCGGCGGCTCGCCGGGGGCGCGGCCGGTGAGGTACCGCGAATAGTTCTCGATGCCGGCGCAGGAGCCGGTGGCCTCCAGCATCTCCAGGTCGAAGCGGGTGCGCTGTTCGAGGCGCTGGGCTTCGAGGAGGCGGCCGGCCGCCTCCAGCTCGGCGAGGCGCTGCTTGAGCTCCTCCTTGATCTGCCTGCTGGCCTGGTTGAGGGTGGGGCGCGGGGTGACGTAGTGCGAGTTGGCGTAGATCTTGACCGATTTCAGGTCGTCGGTCTTCTTGCCGGTGAGCGGGTCGAACTCGGTGATGGTCTCGATCTCGTCGCCGAAGAGGGAGATGCGCCAGGCACGGTCCTCAAGGTGGGCGGGAAAGATCTCGATCGTGTCGCCGCGCACGCGGAAGGAGCCGCGCACGAAGTTGACGTCCTGGCGCTTGTACTGCTGGGCGACGAGGTCGGCGAGGAGCTGGCGCTGGTCGAGGCGGTCGCCGATCTGCATCTGGAAGGTCATCGCCGTGTAGGTCTCGACCGAGCCGATGCCGTAGATGCAGGAGACGGAGGCGACGATGATGACGTCGTCGCGCTCGAGCAGCGAGCGCGTGGCCGAGTGGCGCATGCGGTCGATCTGCTCGTTGATGGAGGATTCCTTCTCGATGTAGGTGTCGGAGCGCGGGACGTAGGCCTCCGGCTGGTAGTAGTCGTAGTAGGAGACGAAATATTCGACCGCGTTGTCCGGGAAGAAGGACTTGAACTCGCCGTAGAGCTGGGCGGCCAGCGTCTTGTTGGGGGCAAGGACGAGGGCCGGGCGCTGGGTCTCCTCGATCACCTTGGCCATGGTGAAGGTTTTTCCGCTGCCGGTGACGCCGAGGAGGACCTGGGTGCGCTCGTTCTGGTTGGCGCCTTCGACGAGGTCACGAATAGCGGTCGGCTGGTCGCCGGAGGGGGAGAACTCCGTCGTCATCTTCAGCGCGATGCCGCCCTCGGTCTTCTCCGGGCGCGGCGGGCGGTGCGGGGTCCAGGCGCTCGCAAGGTTCGGATCGCCGCCTTCGATGAGGCGCGAGAGGGCGGCGACGGTGGCGGTGACGCCGGACGAGGAGAGGCCCTCCGCCTCCTCCAGCGAAACGTCGAGGCCGGCGACCGGCATCATGCCGGCGGCGGCGCGCTCCTTGGCGGAGGCAGCGCCGCCCATGGAGGTGCCGCGCGCCGTCTTGCCGGGAGCGGCGGAGCGCTCGGGGATCTTTTTCATTTTTTTGCTCACGCTGTCGCCGCTTCGCGGCTCGCTCCGCCCCTCTTTTTCTTGCGCGCCTTCGGCGTCGCGGGGAAGCGCGCCATCAGGCGCGACGGGCGGTCGCCCTTGCCGCGCTTCGCGCGGGTGCTTCGACGGCTTGTCGGCTTCACGCGCGATCTCCTTCGCCCAGTCGGCGACGGAGCCGCTGAGCGGCGCGCCGGAAAGCGGCGGCTGCGGCTTTTCGGCGAAGCCGCCACGGTTGTTGTTCGAGGAATTGGCCATGGCGCCGAATATGAGGGCTCGCGGCGCAAATGGAAAGGGGGTGGCGGGCGGCGGCAGGCGGCCGGGCGCGGGGCTGCTGACGGAAGGCCGTCAGGAGGAAAGATCCTTCGGGCGCAGGAAATGCGTGAGCCGCGCGCCGGCGAAGCCGAGCCCCGCCCACGGCCCCTTTACGGTGAAGCGCGCAAGGGCGGCGGTGGGGAACTTGGCGCGCAGGCGGGCAAGGGCCGCCGCATCCGAGCCCGGCCCGGCAAGGCCCGCCGCAAGGTCCTCCATGCCCGGATTGTGGCCGAGGAGGAGAAGCCGGCAGCTCCCCGCCGGCGCCTTGCGGATCAAGGCCAGGAGCCGGTCGGCCGAGGCCATGTAGAGCGCCTTGTCGCGGGTGGCGCGCGGGGCCCCCTCGCCCATCTCGGCCACCGCCAGCCGCCAGGTCTGGCGCGTGCGCAGCGCCGCCGAGACGAGCGCTTCGTCCGGCACCCAGCCGCGCGCCGCCACTTCGCGGCCCATCAGCGCCGCCGCCGCCTTGCCGCGCGCCGAAAGCGGACGGTCGAAATCGTCGCGCGTCAGCTCGTCCCAGCTCGACTTGGCGTGGCGCAGAAGAAGGAGTTCGCGCATCCGGACCTCTCGCTTCGCCCTCCGCCGCCCGCAAGCCGCGCTAGCACGAAACGGCGGTGGCCGCCAGCGGGCGGTTTTTATCGAAGGCAATCGCTTGATAAGCCGAGCCCTACGGCGCCCCCCTCTGTCCTGCCGGACATCTCCCCCACGAGGGGGGAGATTGCGCTGGCCGCTTGCTTCGGCGCCATTCCTGCAACGTTTGATGATTGGCGAAAACCGCCATGACGGCCAATCTCCCCCCTTGCGGGGGAGATGTCCGGCAGGACAGAGGGGGGCGCGAAGGGGCGAAAATCTATCAAGCGATTGCCTTGGTTTTATCCGGGTGATATTGACATAGCTTTTACCCGGATGTAATTGACCCGCCGACACTGAACTCCCAAGGGACCCACCATGGAAAAGGACAACGGCATGTATACGGCTTTCGACGGCACGCGGCGGGTGGCCGCGGGGACGCGGCTGGAGGTGGCGCTGGCGCTGAAGCGCGACGGGCGCGCCGAGAACGTCCTGATCTTCGACGACGAGACGGGCCGGCAGGTGGATTTCGACCTGTCGGGCAGCCTGGAGGCGGTGGCCGCACGCCTTGGCGCCGGGCAGGCCGCACCGGAGGCGCCGCGCGCGCCGGGCCGGCCGAAGCTCGGCGTGGTGGCGCGCGAGGTCACCCTCCTGCCGCGCCACTGGGCCTGGCTCGGCGAGCAG
>NZ_WQNH01000048.1 GCF_009812055.1 Chelativorans xinjiangensis
GGCGCTGCCGTGAAGAACCTGTCCCATAGTGCATCCTTCCATTCCTGGGAAAACAATGCACCATCAAAATGCGGGATCAAACAACTAGGTTCTACCATGGAAAAGGACGCCGGACCGATCGCCGCCAACACGAGGCGCTCCAAAGTTCGGGCTCCGGGCCAACGCTGGGCGCTCCCTCGTTCCGTGAAATTGAACGAGCTTCCCTTTCGGAACGTTCAAGCTGCATCGGCAATATGGCTCCTTCGGAGGTGGACCTCGGCTCAGAGGTCGGCTGTCGAGGGAGCAATCCGGATCGCTAAAGGTCATAAATGGGCTCACAGTGATCTTAGATGAGGCGCATCGCTGTTAAGACAACAGGAGGTAACGATGGCTGCACAACAGGCGATTGACGAGGCTCAGATTCGGCAGCGAATCGACAAATTGGTTGCGGCGATTCGCGCCATGGATCTCGAAGGTATGAAGTCGATTTACGCTCCGGACATCGTGTCATTCGATATCGTACCGCCGCTGCAGCACGTGGGAGCAAAGGCAAAATGGAAAAACTGGGTAGACGCGTTCGCGATGTACAAGCATCCGCTGGGCTACGAAATTCGCAACCTCAAGATCACCTTGGGCGATGACTTGGCATTCGGGCACAGCCTCAATCGGATCAGCGGCACGCTGAAGAATGGGAACAGCAGCGATTTCTGGGCCCGATGGACAACCTGCTTTCGAAAGATCGATGGTAACTAGCTGATTGCGCACGACTAGGTCTCGGTGCCCGTCGATTTTGAGAGCGGCGGAGCGTTGCTGAACCTCGAGCCCTGACAGCTTGGCGATCTTGAGTGAGGCCCGCGCTGGCAGGCCTTGGATCGCTCGGGCCGTCCAGCCCTGGGGGAGCTCAGCTACGTGCACCAGACTAAATTGGGCGGTTAGTTTGTTACCCTTGGGCTGGTTTACCGCAAAGCCAGCTCTCGAAGCACAGAGCCAACATAAGCGAGTAATGTGCTGACCGGCAGCAAAGGGTCGGAACTTCCGGTTCCTTTTTGCCGCGGTAAGGTGGTCAGCGGAACGACCGCTTGTTGCTAACTTCATCTTGAAAGCGGACGGGCAGCTTCCGGCTCCCGAACCGCTGGCGAGCTCCAATTTCAGATTCTGTCCAACAGCAATGCGCCCAGAACTGAGTAGAGGCAAAGCCGGCTCTCAACCCCGTAGCTGCCGTCTGCCCTCCAGCCACCATAGCCAGCCACCACCGCGCCTTTCGCCATCACTGCGTCTCCGGTACAGTTGGCGGCTTGGACTCTCCGGTGGCTGCCATGCAAAACTAAACAACAGACCGGAAAGCCTCGACCGGCCGCCGCACAGGACGTTTGGAACGATGGCGAAGTTTTCCAACATCATTGGGGCTCTTGGCGGGCTCGCTCTCGCTCTCTGGCTTGCAGCAGGTCCGGCGGCCGGTCAGGAGGAAGTCCTGCGCTGGCGCATGAACAGTCTGCTCTACCCGAAGCTCTTTGGCGAAGCCGGAGAACGATTTGCCGAGACGGTGCGGCGATTGTCGGGCGGCAGCTTCGTCATCGAGGTTCACGATCGGCTCGTGCTCGACCAGGATACCTTCGGCGCCTTGGAATCCGGCCTGATCGACGCGGTGTGGGGGTCGGCGGGCCATCACCACCGCGAGGATCCGGCGCTGACGATTTTCACTGGCTTCCCCTTCGGTCCCGATCCGGCGAGCTTCACGGCTTGGATGCAAGTGGGCGGCGGCGCCGAGGCGCTGCAGGCGATCTATGCCCGCCACGGTATGAAGAGCCTCTATTGCGGCATCCTGCCAGCGGAAGGCGGAGGCTGGTTCCTCGAGCCGATCGAGGGCATTGAGGACCTGGAGGGACTGGCAATGCGCAGCTTTGGCTACGGCGCCCGGGTGCTGCGAAAGCTGGGTGTCATTACCTACGAGCTGCCGGGTCAAGAGATCCGCCCAGCGTTCGAGACCGGCCTAATCGGCGCGGCTGAATTCTCTCTGCCGTCGATAGATGCCGATCTCGGGATCGCCGAGATTGCCAAACACCTCTACTTTCCCGGCTGGCAGCAGCCTGTCACCTCGCTCGAGATTCTGATGCCGGAGCGGAGCTGGGCGTCGCTCTCAGATCACCATAAGACGGTGCTCGAGGCGGCCTGCGGCGATACCCTGTCATGGACCGCATCCGAGGCGGTCATGCGGCAGGTCGACGCTCTTGCTCGTTTCCGGGCCATGGGTGTCAAGTTCCACCATTGGCCCGACGACGTGCTCCTCGAACTGCGCCAGGCTTGGGATGAGGTGATCGCGGAGGAAACCGCTGGCGACCCGCTGCTCGCGAAAGCCTGGAGTGAGTACCTTCGCTTCCGCGACGGCTATGCCGGATGGCAGTCACGTGCCTACGCCGACTGGGCCGGCTCAGCCTGGCATGCCGGCGAGTCTGAGCCCATCGAGGACTAGAGCGAGACCTGTTTCGTCGGCAAAGCCGTCGAAGGATTGTGCCACGGCTGAGACGCTGTACTCGGACCGGCGCCCCTGCGCAGCCCTTACCACGCCCGCCGCCTCATCAGTCCGGCCGGCATGGGCAAGGCTCGCTGCGAAGAGCCATCCCGGCCACCACCGCGCATTGGCAAAAGTCCCCGCGCCATAGAGTGGGCCGAGCTTTTCCGCTGCGCGGGCCGGCTCGCCCGCGAGCAGATAGCTGAGGCCGGCGACCTGGCGGTGCCAGTCGGGGGGATTCGAACTCAGGCGCAGGGCCTGCTCGATCATGCCGACCGCATCCTTCGAGCGGCCCGTCAGGGCCAGCGCCTGGGCCAGCACCGCCATGTTGTCAGCATCGCCGGGGTCGATGGCAGCCGCCGCACGAGCGCTTGCCAGCGCGTCGACAGGTGAGCGCAGCTCTCTGAAAGGCGCAAGCAGCCGCATCTCCGCGAGCAGCCGGTGAGAGCGATCGCTTCCGCCGAACGCCACGGAACGTTCCACCAGTTCGAGCGCCCGTTCCATCTCGCGCCGGCCGCCTCCCCAGGCGAGGTGCTGGACTTCCAGCCAATAGGTGAGCCCCAGGCTCGCTAGCGCGTCCGGATTTTCGGGGTCCCCGGCGACAACCTGCTCGAGCAGACGCCTTGCACGCTCGTTGTCCTCGCGCCGGCGCCAGTCGCGTGCCTCCAGCAGTGCCTCCGCCTGCTGCATGGCCGAGACGGTGACATCGGGCGCCGCCTCGATCGCGATGCGCGGCGTTGCCCACCAGAGGCTGCCAGCAACCAGCAGCAATCCCGCGGCCAAGCCGCCGGCCCAAACCATCCGGGGACTCGAGGTTCGTCGCACCGGCAACTCCGGCCCCGGTTCGGAATCCAACAGCATGTATCCCCGCCGCGGCACCGTGCGCAGCAATTTGGCCCCATCCGGGCCGAGTACGCGCCGGATATCACTCACGCAATGGGCAAGAGAATCATCGGAAACGAACACGTCCGGCCAGATCTCGCGGACGAGGTCGTCCTTGCTTACCAGCCTCCCACGCCGCTCGCACAGGACCTCGAGCGCCCGATAGGACTTCGGCCGGAGGAAACGCTCACAACCCGTTCCGTCCTCGAGGCAGCCGCGCACCCGGTTAAGGACAAAACCGCCGAAGCGAATCCTGTGTGGATCATCCATGCCGGGCTCCGAGGCCATATTTCCCGTATTTGTAGCACAATTTCAGCCGTCTTTCAGGGTTCTTTCGATACTTCGCGCGCCGCTCGGCTGATCCTCGTCGATGGACAACCATCCGAGAAAGAAGCGCAATGCACATCTCCGCCCTGAGATCCGCCGTCGTCGCGCTGTGCCTCGGTGCCGCTGCCTCGGTCGCAGCCGCCGAGACCCAGGATCCGCCTCCTTTGCTCGACACAATCGAGCTGTGGCTCGTGGCGAATTTCGGCCTGACGCCGGCGGCCGAGGCGCCCGACCTCGCGACTGTCCCGGCCTCCAGGCTTGTCGAGATCCGCTACGGCGCCGCAAGTCAAGTTTCACCCGGCGAAGTGGTGGCAGCCTACGACGAAGCCAGCCGCATCATCTATTTCACCGAAGGCTGGACCGGACGCACCCCGGCCCAGCTCTCGGTGCTGGTGCACGAGATGGTTCACCACCTGCAGGGGTCTGCCAATATGCGCTTCGCCTGTCCAGCAGAGCGCGAAGTGCTCGCCTACCAGGCGCAGGATGCTTGGCTACAGCTGTTCGGCATGGACTTGGAGAGCACGTTCGGCATCGACCCTGCAATGTTGCTCGTCGCTACCGTCTGCACGCATTGACGCGGCTCAGGGGTCGAACGCCGCGCTCGCGCAACGCCGCACCATCCCGATGAACGTTCCGTCGCGAATGTCGGCTCACGGCAGAGTGCGCCTTTCGCGGCAAGCGTGCGGATGTCTGTAGCGGGTTCGTTCGAGGGTTAGATCACGTCGATGCGGGGCCTGAAGGTCCGCTTCTGAAAATCCGAGCCTCAAAGCTGCCGGTCCGCTCCGGCCCCCCAAACGGCACAACCATTTACGGCTCCACCGGGGTGGATTTCAGACCTTCGTGTGCAATGAGATTGAAGACCGTCTACGAGCCCAGGGCCATTGAGCGCAGGCGATGCGCGAGATGATCGATTGCCAGTGTGGCGCTCGGGGTGAGCGTATTGGACCGGTGAAGACGGATTTCGGCGCCCGGCAGCGGCGGCACATACTGGCCGGCGGGGACGCTTCGTAGGCCAGGCGCAAGCATGCGGCCTTTGACGACGGTCACCGCCAGGCCGTGCTCAACAATTGCCTCCACGGCAGCAAGACTCGGGCTGATATAGGCCAATCGCCACGGCCGGCCTGCCCCATTGAGCGCCCGAACCGCCCAAGCGCGAAACAAGCAGTCGGGATTCGACAAGGCGACAGGTAGAGGTTCAAGTTCCTCCACAGCCTGACCGGCCGCTGCTGCCCAAATCACCCTTTTCGCGGCATATCAACTCGCCCTCGATCGCACCCTCCGGATGCATGGCGATGACCGCATCGAACGTTAGGCCAAGCTTCTTCAAGAGCCGAGAGGTGAGGCCGATCTCCATCTCGATCTGCACGAGAGGAAATCGTTCAGCGACATCGGCAAGAAGGCGCGGCAGGACCCTGGTGCCGTAGTCCTCCATGACGCCGATGCGAATGCGTCCGGCGACCTTCTGGTTGGAAAGGCGCGCAATTGCTTGCTCGCTGAAAGCGAGAATGCGACGTGCGTCTATCAGAACTTATGGCCGACGCTCGAGCAAGTTTGCTCGCATGGCTCGATCGGCGTGGCGGAACAATCGACGATTATGCCTTTCCGAGTAGGATCGATCATTCGGCGCATTTGAGCACAAGGCAGTATGCTCACTTAGCCGGCATGGATGTGCCCGAGGTCAAGGCGATGGTGGATCTCTATCCCGTCGGCCAGATTTTCGACAACCATGTATATCCCGGCGTCCTGCACAACGCGTTCATGGACGTTGGCATCCCGTCCTTTACCCCGAAGATCGGCGCTGCGCGCGTGCTAGACCTTGAGATGATCTCGCTGTTTGTGGAAGGCACGATGAACGTCCTCAAGCATCATGGCATCGTTTCCGGGCCGATGGGGCGCACGGGCAAGGACGTGCGCGTATTCGTCGGCAACAGTGCGTTTCCGATCCTCGCCACCGTGGGCGGCATTGTCGAGCATCTTGTCAAGCTCAACGACAAGGTCGAAGCCGGACAAAAGGTGGCCGTTCAGCGCAATAGCCTCGGCGAAGTGGTTGCGGAGTACACAAGCGGCGTGGCCGGAGAAATAACGGGTCAGCGCAGCGATGCAATGTCCGAGCCTGGCAATCCCTTGGTGTTTATCCTTTTCAATAGGCCGACGCCATCGGGCGTTGAAACCTATCCCGAGTAGGTCACCTGTACGTGCGATCTTCTAGAAAGAATCGTATAGCGAAGTGAACGTTTGCAGCCGTCCTCGGGCGAACTTGACCGCATCCATTGAAAGCAAAGTCGATGCGGCGCCGTGGTGTGATCGAAGGGTGGCGTTTCGTTGAGTTGCCCACGTTGGTCGGTGCGGAATGTCTGCCTTAGCTCTAGCGAGCCAACGTCACGTCAGAGTCGGCTTCGAGACGTTCCCGCCGCCGAGGCAATGACTGGATCGGGCTCGGTTCGCGACCTCAATCCCAGAAGGCTGAACGTCAGCAATCGCCGTTGCGAACCCGGAAGCTGCCAGTCTGCTGACGGCCCCCCAAACTCCCAATAGCGCAAACGGCTGTGCATGGAGGGAAGCGGCCGTTTCCTCCGTCGCTACGAGATGTCTGCCTTGCTGACGAAGCCCTTCACCTGGCTTGCGCGAATGTCTGCTATCGCTCGGTGGTTTTCCAAGCGGTCAGTTAGCCGGGACTCAAGAGGCGATCAGATTGCGCTATGGCGTGATCCGGTACAAGCGCATCGGCTTGGTCGGTGCGCGTGCTATGATACCTTTCGATTCCAGATCAAGCTGAACCGCTTTCAGCCACCACCCGGCGGTCTTGCCTTCCGGATACAGCGCTTCGGGCAATTGGGATAACAGGGCGGATTTGGCTTCCGCGATTGTCGAACCTGGCTCTTCATCCGTGAGAACGGACAGCAGCGCCACCCGCATTGCTTCGTATTTCGCACGCTCAACACGTTCGGTCTTTCCCGGCGTGTTGACGTTCTCGATTTCGATCTTGTCGTTAGTCGCGGACATCGAGCACCCCCTCTACATAGTCGATCTTCGGTCGATGAAACCCCATCGCGGCCCAGGCCCCGATCAGGCGGCTGGAGCTGGCTCTTTTGGGTGCTGTCGCAGACGTAGAAACGGTATAAGAATTCATGGATGATGACGCCAAAGGCCCGACGGAGTGGTGGGGGATTTCGTGTTCATCGCAGAGACGAAGCGATCGAAAACCGCGTCCGAGCCGACTTGACCGCCCTTGAGCATCAGGCGCATGCCATCCCTCTGCGGCATGTCCGAAGCCGCCACGCAGATCGCCACGCCTGCGTCCAGCTGTTCCTCGAACGCAAGGCTGCGGAAACCGAGCCGCCGGACGATGATGCTCGACGTGTCGCCGCCGGCCACGCCCAGAGCACACACCGTTTGTCGATCAAGGATGGCGGCGACCAGGTTCGCCAGTTTGCATGACAGCTCGGCTCCACTGCAGCGGTAATCCTCCGTGGGAGCGAGATGTGCCAGCACGTTTTCTCCGGCTGCGAGCGCCGCGGCGCAGCTTGCGGCGAACGCGCCGGCCGCGGTCTTATCCGCCAGGTGCCGAGGCTGTATCGGCATGGGCTTGAAGCGGCGTGCGGCTTTCACTTGGGCGGCTGTGACCTGTGACCGGCTGCCTGCCAGGACGAGGCACAGGCCCTCCGTCCTGCTGCCCTGCGCCGGGGCTGCCACCCCGGGCGGCCGGAGATCTCCGGAAAGCGCCTCGGCGACGCTGCTGGCACCAACGATCAGCAACGGGCGGCCGTCGCTGCCGCAGCCGCCCAGCGCGGCGCCTATCGTTTCGAGATGGCCCTGGTCACATGCATCGAACAACATGCGCTTCTTCCCCGCGCGCATGAGCTCGTCGACGTGTGTCTTGAGGGTCGCCCGGCGCTCCTCGATCTCCGGCCACGCCAGGAGCAGCAGGTCCTGGAGGCCCTGCCTTGCAAGGTGGATGCGCAGGTCGGCCTCCGCCATCGGCGTGATCGGATGATTGCGCATGACCGGGTGTCGGTCGATCCGGTGGATTTGGCCGTCCGGTCCGCTGGCAAAGAGATTACCGAACGCGCAGTAGCGTTCGAGGCTCGGCTGGCCGCCCATGACGGCTACCAGCGCGGGATCGAGATGGCGCTCCAGGACCGCGACCGCGGCGCCGATGCTGCCCGTTTCGGGGCTGGAATCAAAGGTGGAGCAGACCTTGTAGTGAACGATGCGGGGGGACAGGGCCTTCAGCAGCGGCGCCAGCACGTCCATCTGCACGGCGATGGCCTCGGCCGGCAGCGCGCGGAACTCGGTGGCGAGGCCGACAGCGTCGAGTCCCTCTTCCGCGATCGCAGCCGCATCGGGCGGATCAAGGAACAGCCGAACACGGCGGCCGGCCCGGGCGAGCGTTGCCAGGGTGTCGGATGCGCCGGTGAAGTCGTCGCCGATGAAGATGTAGTCGACGCCCGCGCCCACCGTCAGCCTCCGAAGAAGCTCAGCGCGGCGCGCAGCTCAGGCAGGCGCTCGGCCGCCTTTTCGAGCGGTGTTCCCGATGCCACGGCCTCATAGGCCTGGCGAAGGCTGCTGACGCCGGCGGCCGGCCCGCCCGGGTGAGCGAGGATCCCGCCGCCCGCCAGGAACATGAAGTCGGCCGAGCCCACGGCATCGTGCGTGAGGGGCAGCGTGCCCGCCCACTGGCCGGAGGAAAAGACGGGCAGCACCGCATCCGCATCGTCCGCCGCATCGACGGCAAGCGGCCGCAGGCAGCGGCGGGCGGCAGAGGCCACCTCCTCCGCGGAATCGGAAAACTTGCCTCCGATGCCGTGGACATGCATGTGATCGACGCCCGTGAGGCGATAAAGCGCCTGATAGGCGTCGAAGCCGATGCCGAGCGAAGGGTGACGCGAGAAGGCGCCGAAACCGTTTCTATGGCCGTGGAGGGCAAGCGGCGTGGAGCGCCGGAGCGTCTGGAGGGCTGCAAGGCCGCACCAGTTGAGGCTCGCCATGATGCAGGAACCGCCTTCCCCTTCCACCATCGCGGCGTGGCGGCGCATGGCATCGGTCTCGTCGGTGATGTTGAAGGCCACCATGACGTCGCGGCCGGTCGCCTGGCGATAGGCGCGGACCCGCCGCATCACCGCCGGCACCCGCTCGGCGAGCGGCGCATGATCCGGATCGGCACAAACCTCGTCATCCTTGATGAAGTCGACCCCCGCCTCGCAAAGCAGGCCTACGAGATCCGCGATCTCCGACGCGGCCATGCCGACATTGGGCTTGATAATCGTGCCGAAGAGCGGCCGGTCACCGATGCCGAGACGGCGGCGCGTTCCCGAAACGCCGAGAGGCGGGCGCTCGAAGCGGTCGCGATAGGTCTGCGGGAGCGCAATATCCACCAGACGCAGGCCAGTAACCTCGCCAAGATCATAGAGATTACCTGCCGCCGTCGCGGCCAGGGTGGGCAGGTTGGCGCCTATATTGGCGAGCGGAAAGGCGATTTTCACGCTTGCCCGCCGGCATGGGCCGGCGGCGCCCTTGCGCTGCAGATAGGCACTTGCGAGGCTGGGCGCGGCCGCGGGTTCCAGTTCCTCCACGGACAGGACCTCGGCCGCGGCGCGCTCGCGCAGCGCATCCGTCTCGCCCGCCACGCGGACGAAAGTTCCGCTGCTCTGCTCGCCGGCCATGATCGCCGCCACCTTCTCAGGCTCGAGCGGAGTCTCGATCACGTAGTGCGCTTCCAGGGTCCCGGCCTTCATCAGCGCCTCACAAGGTGGAGAGGTCGGGGAACGGGCGGACCGGCTCCGCGCCGTCCCAGCCTTTGGAGGCCTCGCGGATCAGATCGAACAGCCGCCCCTTGGGCCCCACGACTTCGGAGAGTTCGATCACCGTGCCGGGATGGGCTTCCCGGTCGAAATAGACGAAGCGGCCATTGGCGCCGACCTTGCCGCTCATCTTCTGCCTGAAACCTTGCGCTTCCATGCGGGCGAGGTCGGCATCGTAGTCCTGCGTCCAATAGGCGACATGCTGCAGCCCCTTGTGGCCGGCACGCATGAAGTCGCGGTACATGGAGGGGGCGTCGTTGCGTGTCTGGATCAACTCGACCTGCATGGGGCCGCTGTTGGCCAGCGCGACGGAGTTGTGGACCTCGTACGGCTCGCCGTCATAGCGGTAGTCCTCGATCGGCACCCGGGGATTGTAGAACCAGGGGCCGACGCCCATGACGGAATGCCAATGGGCCATGGCGGCTTCGATGTCGTCGACCACGTAGCCAAGCTGGCGGATCGCGCCCAGAAATCTGCTCATATTCAAACCCTATTGCACGAAAAGTCTCGGGAGCCAGGTCGAGACCGCGGGAACCGCGGAGACGACCAGCAGCGAAAGAAGGAGAGGTATCAGGAAAGGCAGCACGCCCCGGATCACCGCATGCACCGGCATCTTGGCGACGATCGACACCATGTAGAGGCTCATGCCGATGGGCGGGGTCAGAAGTCCGATCATCAGGTTGAGCACGAAGACGATGCCGAGCTGGAGGGGGTCGACCCCTGCCGCATGGAGGGCGGGGGCGACGATCGGCGCGATGATGAGGATGGCAGCGATGGATTCCAGCACCATGCCGACGACGAGCAGAAGAAGGTTGACGAGCAGGAGCAGGATGAAGGGATCATCCGACAGGCCGAGCAGGAAGGCGCCGGCCTTCGCCGGCACGCGGTCGAGGGTGAGCACCCACGCGAAAACGGCGGCAGTAGACACGATGAAGAGAATGCTGGCGGTGGCCTCCACCGTCTCGCGCAGGCTCTCCCAGACGGCGCCCAGCGTCAGCGTGCGGTAGACCGCAAAGCCGATCAGCAGCGCGTAGGCAACGGTGACGCCGGCGACCTCGGTCGGGCCGAACCAGCCGCTGAGAAGCCCGCCGATGAGAAGCACCGGCGTAAGCAGCGCCGGGAAGGAGACCAGCGCCTTCTTCGCCACCGCGCGCAGGGAGGGGCTGACCACATCCCGTGGCAGGTCGTAGACTCGGGCGATGATGGCGACCTGGAGCATCAGGAAGAGCGTGATGAGAAGTGCCGGAACGATGCCGGCGATCAGGAGCTGCACGGCCGAGACGTTGGCCACGCTGGCATAGATAATGATGGGTATCGAGGGCGGGAAGATCGGCCCGATGGTTGCGGCGGCGATGGTGATGCCGGCAGCGAAGTTCTTGCGATAGCCCTGGCCGGTCATCTGGTCGATCTGGATTTTGCCCAGCGCACCGATGTCGGCGAGGGCGGCGCCCGAGACGCCGGAGAAAATGAGGCTGACGAGAATCGAGACCTGGGCCACCGCGCCGCGGATGCGGCCGACGAGAAGGCGCACGAGATCGAAGATGTGCGTCGTGACGCCCATCGCATTGAGGAGGCTTGCGGCGAGAATGAACAATGGGACGGCAAGCAGCGGGGTAGAATCCAGCGCGTTGACGGCGCGCTGCGCCAGTACGTTTACGGGAAGCCCGTAAGTGACGATCACGATCGCGGAGGAAAGCCCCAGCGAGACGGCAACCGGTGCGCCGAGCGCGAGGGTCGCGGCGAAGATGAGAATGAGGACGAGGCTCATGACGCCCGACGGCCCTCCGGCGCGGAATCGGTCGCCAGGAAAAGGCCGGCAAGGCGGACAGCAGCAACCAAGAAAAGGAGCACGAAGCCGGCGAGCGCGGGCGCGTAGAAGAGCCAGTTCGACATGCCGAGGGCGGGCGTGGAGAACTTGCCGGCGCGGGAGAGGAAAGACTGGAAGCCGTAAAGCGTGAGCAGGCAGAAGACGAGGATGGCGGCTTCGACCAGCGCAAGCGCGTAGAGCCTGAGACGCGGCTGCAGCATCGTCGGCACGAGATCGACTGCGACATGTTGGCCGCGCAGGGCCAGGAGCGGCGCGCAAAGGAAGACGAGCGCGATGCCGCTGAAGCGCGCCAGCTCGTCCGCCCACGGCATGCCGAGATCGAAGGCATTTCGGCCCACCACCTGACCGACGATGAGCAGGGCCATCAGGGCGAGAAGGAGGATTGCCGCGGACCGGCAGGCCAGCGAGACCGTTTCCAACACCTTGCCTGCCGCCCTGACGGCGGAGCCGATCTGCATGGCTCTGCTCCTGGTCCGCGACATCCGAAGCTCCTAACAGCCTCTAGCTGATCGCCATGATCTTCTCGTAGAGCGCGCCGTATTTCTCGCCGAAGCGCTCCTCGACGAGCTTCTCGACCGAGGCGCGGAAGGCATCGACCTTGAGCCCGTCTTCAGGACCGATCACGGTCATGCCCAGCTCGCGCAGGGCTTGCGTGTCCTTTTCCTCATTGTCCTGAATGGCCTTGGTGGCGCGGTCGCGGATTTCCGCGGCGGCCTCGGTGACGGCTTCCTTGTGCGCGTCGGACAAGCCCTGCCAGGCATCCTCGTTCATGACGACGACCTCGGCGTTGGACATGTGCCCCGTCAGCATCAGGTGAGACTGCACCTCGTAGAGCTTGACGTTGAGGATGACGTTCACCGGATTTTCCTGCCCGGCGACCACCCCGGTCGCGAGCGCGGTCGGCACCTCCGACCAGTCGACCGGAATAGCGGCCGCCCCCATGCCCTCCACCGCGGTCGTGTAGATCGGGAAGGGAACGGCGCGGATCTTCTCGCCGGCGAGATCGGCCGGCGAATAGACCGCCTTGTTGGCAGTCAGGTTCCGGCGGCCGAAATAATGCGCGTAGATGACGCGCACATTGGCCGCCTCGATCAGGCCCTGGTTCAACTCCTGCATGACCGGGGAATTGACGTCCATCACCTTCATGAGGTGGTCGATGTCGCGGTAGAGATAGGGCGTGTCGAGGGCGGCAAAGGGCTCATAGAGAGAGCCGATGCCGCCGGCCGTGTTGTGGGAGAAGGCGATGGTGCCGAGCGATACGGCCTCGGCAAGCTCCTGAAGCTTGCCCAATTGCGAGGACGGGAAGACCTCGATGGCAAGGTCCCCGCCGGAGTGCTTGGCCACCGCTTCGGCAAACCAGTCGGCCTGCGCGCCGGCGACGCTGGCGGGCTCGTTGTTGTGGCCGTAGCGCAGCGTCACCGATTGCGCGCGCGACCGGCCGGGAAGCATGGCGGCCGCACTCGCGCCCAGGCCGAGCGCAAGGGCGTTGCGGCGGCTGATGCGGCGGGCGCCAAACTGCATCGAATTCCTGTTCATCGGGTCCTCCCATGACATGTTCTGACGGGCCATAGACAGCGCCTTCGTATGCTCTCCTCCGGAGACACTGCCTACTTGACACAAGGCTAGGAACTAGCATGCTTCAGGTCAAACCAGAAAAATTGAGGTTTTTTTAGGTGTCATCAGTTCGAGGAGACGGTCTACCGATGCCGCTCATGACCGACATTGCGGAGGCCGCAGAAGTCTCGCTCGCGACGGTCGACCGGGTGCTCAACCGGCGCAAGGGCGTGAAGGCCCGCACCGTCGAGCGCGTGCTCAAGGCGGCGCTCGAACTCGGCTATCTGAGCGAAGCCGAGCATGCGCAACTCATCCACCCGCGCCCGCCGAATGTCGCCTTTCTGCTCCCCATGGGCGGCAACCCCTATCTCCGGCTGCTCGGCGACAAGGTTCGCGCCGTCGCCCAGTCGAAGTCGCGCGACGAGGCGCAGGTGCGCTGCTACTTTATCGAGAGCTTCGATGCCGGCGCGCTCGCCGCGGCCATCCGCCACCATGCCGGCTGGGCGGACGGTATCGCCTTCCTGGCCATCGACCATCCGCTCGTGCGCGAGGCAGTGGAGGAGGTCTCCGCCGCCGGGCGGCGCATCGTGACCATCGTCTCCGACCTGCAGCATTCGCTGCGCGACGCCTATGTGGGGCTCGACAACCAGGCGGCCGGGCGCACCGCCGGATATCTGCTCGGCCGCTTCTGCCGCGCGCGAGAAGGCAGCGTCGCCCTGGTGGCGGGAAGCCGCAACTACCGCGCCCACGCGGAGCGGGAGATGGGGTTCCTCGGTCTTCTGGAGGAGATGCATCCCGGCCTGCGCGTGGTCGGCATGCGCGAGGGCCACGACGACCGCGAGGAGAACTACCGTCACGCGCTCTCGCTCCTGGAGCAGAACGCCGATCTTGTCGGCATCTACAATGTCGGCGGCTCCTCCGACGGGATCGGACGCGCGCTGCGGGAGCACGGCAGATCCGGTGAGGTGGTCTTCATCGGCCACGGGTTGACGGCCGACACCCGCAGGCTTCTCATCGAAGGCACCATGGACGCGGTGATCAACTCGGACCCTGATGTGCTGCTCACTTCCGCACTGCACGTCTTCGGCAGCCTCCAGCGTGACCATGCCTCTAACCCAACAGTGCTTCCGCCGGTCAAGATGGATCTTTTCTTCCGCGAGAACATTCCCTCCGTCCTGTCCGTCGCCGGCGGAACCGCAATGCGTCGAGGCCGGCGCGCCCCCTGAGGGTTTGTCAACTCGGGACGCCAAGATCAGCAGCAAACGTCTCGCTGCTGCCACACGAAAAACCTTCAAGAATGAAGGAATTTTGATGCGCCTGCCATGAGCTTGGGAGCGTCGCAGAAAGGCTGAGGTCCAGAGGGTCAGCGAGTCAAATACAGTGTCCGCTTGCAGAAGCCGGACCCCAAAAGCTACCCGTCCGCTCGCGGTCCCGAAAATGCCTTGGCCGCTTTGATGTAACCAGGCAATTCAAAGCCGGGAAATATCCGCTTGATCGCACCTGATCGCACCTAATCGTACATAGGGCACTTCGATTTCCTGACATTCGGCACCATTCTTGTTCGGTCTGTCGAAACAGCGGAGCAGCGCCGATGACACCGACGAAGCTCCTTGTCGGCCAAATCACTGTCGTGTTCGCCATTGTCGTCCTTGGCGTATGGGCGGCCACGCAGTGGTGCGCCGATATGCTGGGCTATCAGGAGCAACTCGGCTCGCCATGGTTTAGGGCGGCCGGCGGGTCGATCCATTTGCGCGAGGACAGACAGCCATCGCCGGTCCCCGGCCGATCACCGTCCGAGCGCGGCCTGATGCTGCAATGTGATGCGGGCCTCCATGCGCTGCTGGAACTGATCGACCACGACGGCGGCGATGATGACGAGGCCCTTGATCACGATCTGCCAGAAGGAACTGACCCCCATCATCACCAGCCCGTCGGAAAGGATGCCGATGACGAAGGCGCCGACGATGGTGCCGGCGATCCGTCCGCGCCCTCCAGACATGGAGGTGCCGCCGAGCACCGCCGCGGCGATGGCGTTGAGCTCGAACGTTTCGCCGGTCGCGGGATGGGCCGCCACGAGTTGGGACGAGATGACGAGACCGGCGACGGCCGCGCAGAAGCCGGAGAACATGTAGACGAACATCTTCACCCGGGCGACCTTGATGCCGGAAAGCGCAGCGGCCCGTTCATTGCCGCCGACGGCATAGATGTGGCGGCCGAGCGGGGTGCGCGCGCCGATATAGGCCGCTCCCAGCGAAAGCAGGATGAGGATCCAGATCGAATACGGAATGCCCGCAAGCGAGCCGGCACCGAGAAGGGGAAAGCCGGTCGTGCCGTATTCTGGATTGCCAACGAGATTGGGAAAGGTCGCACCATCGGAGGATAGAAGCGCAATGCCGCGCGCCACGTAGAGCATGCCGAGCGTGGCTATGAAGGGCGCCACGCTGAGCTTCGTGATCAGGAAACCGTTGACGGCGCCGACCGCCACCCCGACGAAGAGCGTGATCAGGATGATCACCGGCACGCTGAAATAGAGCGTATAGCCGATGCTGATGCCGCCGAGGTCGATCCCGTGGAGAATAAAGTAACCCGCCACCATGCCGGTGAGCCCCACCACCGAGCCGACCGAAAGGTCGATGCCGCCGGTGATGATGACGAAGGTCATCCCAATCGCCAGAAAGGCGTTGACCGCCACGTGCTTCGCCATGATGACCGCGTTCGCCGTGCTGACGAAATTTGGCGCTGCCAGCGAAAAGAAGACAATGACCGCCAGAAGCGCGATCAGCGTGCGCATCTTCAGCATGAGTAGGACGGCGGCCTGACGGTTCAGCCCCGCACGCACCGTTGTCGCTTCGATAGGCGTCACGCTCAAGCCTCCATCTTTGTCGCCGGTGCATGCCCGACGGCGGAGGCGGCGACGACGGCCTCCTCCGTCGCCTCTTCCCGCGCAAATTCGCCCGTCACACGCCCGTTGGACATGACGATAATGCGGTCAGAGAGCGACATCACCTCCTCAAGGTCGGATGTCGCCATGAGGATGGCGATGCCTTCGGCCGCCAGCCTGCGCATCGTTCTGAACACCTCCGCCTTGGCGCCGACATCGATGCCGCGGCTCGGCTCGTCCATCAGGAGCACGTGCGGCCGCGTCATCAGTGCCTTTCCGATCACCACCTTTTGCTGATTACCGCCCGAGAGTGAACTTACCGGGTTCTCCGGGCTTGCGATTTTGATAGCCAGATTGCTGACGAAGGACAGGACCGCATCGCGTTCCCGCTTCAGGTCGAGATGAAAGCCGTTCACGAACCCTCTCAGGCTGGAGAGGCTCATGTTCTCGCGGATGGCCATGATCTCGACAAGGCCCTCCGTCTTTCGGTCCTCCGGCACGAGCGCAATGCCACGCGCGATCCTCGACGCGACGCCGCCGCCGCCGCCGCCGCGGGAGAGCGGCTCTCCGTCCATGTAGAAGGTGCCTGTCATGGCCGCATGCTGGTTCATGACGCACTCGAAGAACTCGGAGCGGCCGGCGCCGAGAAGTCCGTAGATGCCGACAATCTCGCCGGCACGAAGCGACATCGACACATGGTCGAGGGCATAGCCGCCGCGCCTGCTCGGCAGGCAGATGTTCTCCGCCCGGAAGACCTCGTCTCCGATATCGTGTGGCTGCGTTTTGGAAAAATCGCGGGAAGCCGCCCCCGTCATGCTCCGCACGATCCAGGGGACATCGATCTCTGCCATTGGCCGGCTGCCGGTGACCCGGCCGTCACGCAGGACGGTGATATAGTCGCCGATGCGGGTGAGTTCCTCGAGTCGGTGCGAGATGTAGACGACGGCCACTCCTTGCGCCTTCAGTTCAGCGATCACGCGGAAGAGGATCTCGACCTCCGCCGTACTCAACGCCGAGGTCGGCTCGTCCATGATCAGGATGCGCGCATCCTGCGCCAGCGCCTTGGCGATCTCGACGATCTGCTGCTGACCGATCGGCAGGTCCGCCACCAGGGCGTCGGGGGAAATGTCGTGCTCCAGCCGGCCCATCAATACGCGCACCGCCTCCCTCTGGTCGCTGCTGCGGATGTCGGTGCCGAGGCGCGTCCTCTCCCGGGCGATGAAGATGTTGTCGGCCACCGAGAGATTGGGGAACAGGTTGAGCTCCTGGAACACGATGCCGATGCCATGGCGCGCGGCGTCCATCGTGTCGACGAAGACGACCGGCTCGCCGCCCAGCAGGATCGTGCCTTCGGTCGGCTGCTCCACACCGGCGATGATCTTCATGAGCGTCGACTTGCCGGCGCCGTTCTCGCCGACCAGCACATTGATTGCCCCGCGCAGCACGTCGAAGTCGACCGCGTCGAGCGCCCGCGTGCCGGGATAGACCTTGGTCGCCCCGCGAACGGAGAGCACGATGTCGTGCCGGTCGTCGCTAGCGGGTCTCATGGCGCAGGCCCAATTTCGACGGCTATGGGCGTAATGAGGATCTCGTCCGTCTGACCGCGCATGGTGAAGGCGCCCACACCGGACAACGTGCGCCCTTCGAGGGTCTCGCGCGGGAGCGCTTCCAGAGCCTCCGCATAGGCACGACTGTTGAGCGCGCGGGAGAAGCCCGCGAATTCGATCTGGTCAGCAAAGTCGGTGAAGCTGACGAAAGGCAGGGCATCACGCAGCGCGGTGCCACGGATCACCCGACCGAGCTGCACTGTCGCATCCGCCGTGCCGTCGCCATCGATATCGATGGTGGCGGTCGCCGCCCGTGTCTCGGTGTTTGCCGCGACCACGCGGCCGCTGAAGCGGGTGGCGAAGGTCCAGGGTGTTCCTTCCCCGCCGGCCCGGTAGCCATACTCCAGGCCGGCCGCCTCGAGCCCGCTGCCGACGGCAGGAACGAGGATGGCGAGGTCCACCGCCCTTTCTTCGAAATGGGGTACCACCCGCGCGCGCCACATCTCGTCGACCAACGTGTCGAGCTTGGAGCCCTGTGCCGTCCCGCCGGTGCCGGTCTCCCCCTCGTTCTTCACGAGCTTGCAGCCGGCAAGGCTCGCGGCCACCAGCAGCGAGACCATGGTGAGAACGATGGTACGACCTGGCATCGGCACCCTTTCACAAGTGCGGCCGGACCACTGCCCTGCCGGTGCTCTCGATCGATGGGGACGAGGACCGCTTCATCGATCGGCGTCCCCGACGCCGTCCCTATTCGGCGAGGGCAAAGGTCTCCAGCTTTCCGGCGTTCTCGGGCGTGATGAGCACGCAGTCCATGAGTTGCTTCTCCTCCACGCCGGTGGAGCCCGTCTTCAGGTACTGGTCCGCCTGCTCGACCGCGATCTGGGCGATGCGGTAGGCAGGTTGCAGCACGGTCGCCTTGATGCCGCCTTCTTGAATCGAGTCACGTACGTCGTTGCTGCCGTCGAAGCCGACGACGATGACGTCCTCGCGGCCCGCGGCCTTCAGCGCCGCCCAGGCGCCCATGGCCATGGTGTCGTTGCCGGAGATCACGCCCTTGATGTCGGGATGCGACTGCAGGATGCTCTCCATCTTCTCGAAGGCTTCCGTCTGGCTCCAGTTCGCCGACTGCTGCGCGACGATCTCCATGTCAGGATACTGATCGATGATGTCGTGGTAACCGGACGAGCGGATGCCGGCATTGGTGTCGGACTCCTTGCCGACGAGCTCGGCATACTTGCCCTCCTCGCCCATCAGCCGCACGAACTCCTGCGCGCCGAGCTGTGCGCCCTGATAGTTGTTTGAGACGATCTGCGAGACGGCGACGCCCGTCTCGGTGATCTCGCGGTCGATCAGGAAGGAGGGAATGCCTGCCTCCTTCGCCTTTTTCACCGGCGCCACACTGGCCGCAGCACCCGCATTGTCGAGGATGATTGCCTTGGCGCCGCGGGCGATCGCCGTGTCGAACAGCTCGTTCTGCTTGTTCGGATCGTCGTCATGGACGAGCACGAGCGTCTCGTAGCCGAGTTCCTTGGCCTTTTTTTGGGCGCCCTCGGCCTCTGCCTTGAAGAAGGGATTGTCATGCGAGGGCGTGATGATGGCGATGAGGTCGGCGGCGTGCGCGACGCCGGCGGCGCCGAGCATGATGGCGACCGTGGTACCGGCCAGAAGCAGTCTGCGTGTTACGTTCATCTGTTCCTCCCTGTGTTTTCAGACGGTGTCGTGACGGTTTCTCCTCGTACCGTCGCCCTCCCGGGTCAGGTGATGCGCCTGATGCTCTCCACGATCTCCTCAGGTTCGAAGACCTTGATCCAGTCGTCGCGCATGAGGCGCGGCTTGCCGTTTTCGATGGCCTTGTTGCAGGCGTCCGAGAACTGGCCGTCCGTCTCCTCCATGATGACCGAACCCAGCACATTCATGTGGCCAAGCAGGAAGTCGCGCGCGGCCTCGCGGTCGACGCCGCGGCGCACCACCTCCTCCATGGCCTCTTTCATCACCACGAGTAGTGTGGCGCAGACCGTCTCCGAAAGCCCGGGCTCAAGCAGCGCCATCTGCTCGACGGTGGCGCGGTGCGAACGCAGGATCGGCTGGAAGATCGTTTTGGCGATCTCCTCGCCGACGGCGAAATGCTCTTCCGGCCCCTGCATCAGCGCGGAGACGATCGCCTGGGCGGCCGCCACGCCACCGAAATAGTCCTTCTTGGCGGCCATATCGGTCTCGTCGTTGAAGATCGGCGGATGACAGGGATGGGTCACGAAATAGGTGATGTCCTCGCGCGGCGGGAGGTGGCCCGCGAAGGGCGCGGCGGCATCGAGGATGATGACGACGGTGCCGCTGTCGAGCTTCTCGACGATCTGCCGGCTGACTGCGCGGATGGCGGTGTCCGGCACCGCGAGGATTACGGCACCGGCTCCGGAAAGCGCCTCATCGAGAGGCATGCAGTCGAAGCCCGTCGCCTCCTTCAGCCGGGCCTGGCCGGCTTCGGAGACCTCGACCGGGGCGACGGCAAAGCGCGAGCCCTTCAGGTTGGTGGCAAGCCGAACGCCCATTTTCCCGCCAGCGCCAATGAGTGCGATCTTCATGCAGTGATCCTCCCATCGCCGAAGAATGTTGCAGGTCATTATCATCATGTCAACTGGTATAAACAGTTGATCAGCATATCAAGCTGCGTTAGCTTCGGGTGACCGTGGCGGCATGGAGCCGCGCGGAGGGAGATGGATCAGTGACGGAGCGCCTTTACGCGGAGTACGAGCTCGAAAGTCCGCTGCCGCTGGAGAAAGCGGCGGCCGTGATCGCGGGGGAGCAGTCCTCCGGTACCTTCGTGAAGCTGCCCGGCGAGACGGAGGGGCTGCTCGCCGCTTCAGGCGCGCGCATCGAGCACATAGAGGAGACCGGCGCCAGCTCCGCCCCGTCCCTGCCCTGCAGGATACGTAGCGAACGCTACGCGCGCGGGCGCATCCGCATCTCCTGGCCACTGTCGAATATGGGGCCGTCGCTCACCAACACGCTCGCAACGGTCGCGGGCAATCTCTTCGAGCTGGCCGAGGTCTCGGCCCTGCGGCTCCTGGACATCGAGTTCCCGGGCGCTTTCCGGCACGCCTGTCCGGGGCCGGCCTTCGGGACAGAGGGCACGCGCCGCCTCGCCGGCGTTGAGCACGGACCGCTGATCGGGACAATCGTGAAGCCCAGCGTCGGGCTCTCCCCCGCCGAGACCGCGGAGCTGGCGCTCAAGCTCGCCGAGGGCGGCATCGACTTCATCAAGGACGACGAGCTTCAGGCCAACGGCCCGCACTGCCCGCTTTCCGAACGCGTGAAGCACGTCATGGCGGCGCTCAACCGCCAGGCCGACAAGACCGGAAAGAAGGTCATGTACGCCTTCAACATCACGAGCGACGAGATCGACGAGATGAAGCGCAATGCCGATCTCGTGCTTGCCCATGGCGGCACCTGCCTGATGGTCAGCATCCATTCTGTCGGGCTTGCGGGGCTCACCGCGGTGCGCCGCCATGCGCAATTGCCGTTGCATTGCCACCGCAACGGGTGGGGCCTGTTCTCGCGCTCGCCCGACATCGGCATCAGCTACCGTGCTTGGCAGAAATTCTGGCGACTGGCCGGCGCCGACCACCTGCACGTCAACGGGCTTTCCAACAAGTTCAGCGAGCCGGACGACTCCGTCATCGATTCCGCAGATGCCGTCGCCGAACCGCTCTTCGACGAAGCCTCCTATGCGGCCATGCCCGTCTTCTCCTCGGGGCAGACCGCGGCGCAGGCGGGCGCCACCTACCAGGCCCTCGGCACCACCGATCTCATCTACTGCGCCGGCGGCGGCATCATGGGCCATCCCAGCGGTGTGGCCGACGGCGTGGCGAGCCTGCGCCAGGCATGGGAGGCCGCACTTGCCGGCGCGAGCCTCGGCGACTACGCCAAGGACCACCCGCCGCTCGCGGCCGCCCTCGAAGCCTTCGGAGCACGGATGAAGTGACCGGCGACCTGCTCATCGCCTATTACGGCGACGACTTCACCGGCTCGACCGACGTGCTGGAGGCCCTCGCGGGAAACGGCATCGAAACCGTGCTGTTCACCGCCATTCCCGATCAGGATCAACGCGACCGCTTTTCCCATTGCCGCGCCATCGGCCTTGCCGGCACGAGCCGCAGCCGGCCGCCGGAATGGATGGACCGCGAACTGCCCGTCGTCTTCGAGTGGCTCCGCTCGCTTCAGGCGCCCATCGTCCACTACAAGGTCTGCTCCACCTTTGACAGCGCGCCGCACAGGGGCTCCATCGGCCGGGCCATCGAGATCGGCCTTGAGCGCTTGGGGCAGGACATCGCCCCGATCGTGGTCGGCGCGCCGGAGCTCGGCCGCTACACCGTCTTCGGGCATCTGTTCGCCGCCTTCGACGGCACCGTCTACCGTATCGATCGCCACCCGGTGATGAGCCGCCATCCGGCAACGCCAATGACCGAGGCCGACCTTCTCCTGCACCTCGCCCTGCAAACCGACCTGCCCATGGGTCGTATCGATCTGGCCGACCAACTGGCCGGGCGGGAGAAGGAGGTCTTCGAGACGTTCCGCGCGGCCGGCAAGCGAGCAGTTCTTATAGATGTCTGCGACCCTGCTTCGCAGGCGCACGCGGGCAAGGTTCTGGCTGAAACGCTCAGCCCCGCACGATCGCTCGTCTTCGGCTCTTCGGGCGTGGAATATGCGCTCCTGCCCGTCTGGCGCGCGAAGGGCCTCGTGACGGCACCGCTGCCCGCCCCTCCCCTCGAGCCCGTCGAACGGATGGCAGTGGTTTCGGGAAGCTGCTCGGCCGTGACCGAAGGGCAGATCCACACTGCACTGGCGCAGGGATTCACCGGCATCCGGCTCGACTATGCCGCGCTCGCCACCGACCGGGGCGCAGAAGCCGCCTTCGAGCGCACGCTTGAGGAAGGCCGCAGCGTGCTTGCCGCCGGCGGCAGCCCCATTCTCTACACTGCGCTCGGCCCGGCGGACATAGAAGCAGCGGACGCAGGCGCCGACGACCGTCTCGGCCGCGTGCTCGGCCGCCTCCTCAGCCGGCTGGCCGAGGAGGCCTCGCTTTCGCGGTTGGTTGTGGCCGGCGGCGACACGTCCAGCCATGCGCTGGAGGAACTGGATATCTATGCGCTCACATTACGCCATCCGATGCCCCAGTCGCCAGGCTCTCCAGTCTGCCTCGGCCACCGCGGCGTACGGGAGTCTGCTCCGGTGGAAATCGTGCTGAAGGGCGGACAGATCGGCAAGGCGGACTATTTCGTTCGGCTGCGCGACGGCGACCTCCAATGAGCAGGCTTCATTCCTTCCCCGGCACTGGTATTATGAGCGCACAGGTCGACAAGCTGATTCCGGAGGCGACCCTGAGATGAACCTTTCCGAACCGATCGTCCGCCGCAGGATTTCCGATGAGGTGTTCCTGCGCCTGAAGCATCTCATCGTCACCGGAGAGCTGAAGCCGGGCGACGAGATGCCCTCCGAGCGCGAGCTGATGGAGCGCTTCGGCGTCGGCCGGCCGGCGATCCGCGAGGCCATGCAGGCGCTCAGCAATGTCGGCCTCATCTCGATCTCGCATGGCGAGCGCGCCAAGGTGCTACAGCTCACCGCAAAATCAGTCATCCGCCAGGTAGACGTCGCGGCGAAGATCATGCTTTCGACCTCCAAGGACTCCCTGGAGCACTTGAAGAGCGCCCGCATCTTCTTCGAGCGCGGCATGGTGCGCGAGGCCGCGGAAAAGGCAACAGACGAGGACCTAGAGCAACTGCGCGCGCTGCTGATGGAGCAGCGCGGCTTCCTCGGCGATGCGGAAGCCTTCATTACCGCCGACATGAAGCTGCACACCTGCATCGCCGCCATCTCCGGCAATCCGATCTATGTCGCCGTGAGCGAGGCCATGCTCGGCTGGCTCAAGGAATACCACACAGAGCTTTTGATCTGGACGGGCAAGGAAAAATACACGCTCGCCGAGCACAAGGAGATCATCGACTGCATCGCCCGGCACGACCCGGTTGCAGCCGAGAAGGCCATGGTGAAGCACCTGGAGCGTTCGCGCGCGCTCTACGCGCTGAATCCGAGCGGGTGATAGCGTTCGGCGTCATTCAATGCGCGCGACCGCGTAAGGCCGGAGGCGAACCTGGTGTGAGGCCGGCAGCGCCGTAGCCGTCTCTTCCCAAGAGCCGGCCAGCGTCTCCTGATCAAGGACGGCAACTTTGCATCCCGCATCGAGATCGAGCGCCGACAGATCGACCGCGACCTCCGCCGGTGTAAGATTTGCCATCCACACCGTCAGCTTGCCCGCCGAGGAGCATCCCGCAAGAGCCGCCACGCGATCGTCGGCTGTCGTGCTTACCGCGACATGCGTCAATCCCGCCATGCGTGCGAGCCCAGCCACCGCATGGAAGATCGGCCGGGGCTCGCCCGCCGGCGCCGGCTCCCCATCGCCGGCCAGCACGCCGAAGGGGCCAACGAACCCGCTCGGCGTGAGCTGCTCGAGCCTGGCCCCCACTACACGCGCCGCATAGCCGATCGTCCAGGCCGCGCCGAAGAGGCCGTCATGGCGCGGGTCGCGATTGGCCATCGCAATCCTCTGCCGGCGCGGGTTGTCCTTCGTCGTGCTGCCATAGGGGTTCTGGCGCATGGCGATGGTGGACGGCCCGATGCGGTAAGGTGTGCCGCCGAAGATCGCGCGCGCCGAGGCGGTGATGAAAGGCAGGGCCTCCAGCGTTTGCATCACGCTCAAATCGTCGGCCGCATGCACGATCGGGCACGTGCAGTGGGTGATGAAATCGATGAGATCGGCCGGCGCCCGCTTGCGGTTCAGTTCGGTGAAGTAGCTGAGCATGCCGCCGCCGAGACGGATATCCGGAAAGGCGCACCGCGCCGCTGCATAGACCTCCTCGAGCGGCGGGCAGTCCGGCCAGGCGCTGCCGGGTGGCGTCGATTGCCGGTCGACCGAGGGTGACACCGCGACGGCATCGAGCCGTAGCCCCGCGCGCCGCACCATTTCCGTCACCCCGGAAAGCTCCGCGTCGAGGTCGCCCTCGCAGGTCAGCACGCATTCGAGCGTGGTCCGCGCGGGATAGCCGGATGCGAGCGCGGCGAACCGCTCGAGTTCTTCAAGTCCGTGGCCCGACGTGAGATCGAAGTGGAACAGCAACCCCTGAGGCCCGAGGCGCTTCAGCTCCTCCAGGCTGAGAAGCGCCGGTTCGACATCCTGCGGATAGACCACGACGGCGATTTCGGGCAGGGCCGGCCCTTCCCCACCTGCTTCCAAACGCACAGGATGCTCCCGCCCGGTGGAGGCCTCGGGCGAGGCCGTGCCGCGAATGGCAAGGCTCACCGCCTGCCGCATCTCTTCGCCCGATGCCAAGACATAGGGCCAAGGTTTCTCAAGCGGGTGCACATAGGTCTTGTAGGAGGCATCGGACCAGTTGCGCTGGTCCTCCATCTCGAAGGTATCCCCCTCCATCCGGCATTCGGCGAAGAGGCCAGGGCGGACCTCATGCGTGATGGCGCGCATGTCCTTGAAGGGCTGCCAGGGATCGATCAGTTCGGGGAGCTTCGTCTCCGCGACGCTGCCGTCCACATGCTCCACCGTGACAGGCCGGCCGGCGAGCCCGACGATGGGGTGCAGGATGCAGAAGCCACAGCGGTTGGTCTCGAAATCGCCTTCCGGCCAGGCCGTGACATCGAAGACCAGCGTCCCGTCCGACCGGCCGGTGATCACGGCGTCGAAGCGCAAGGTGCTTTCGCTTGGGCCCCCGCACGCCGCCGAATAGCGTACCTCGAACCGCCTTTCCCCCTCCTCCACGGACAAGCCGGAAAGCTGAGGCTCGTAGGTGCCCCAGTCGCGGTCGCGCACCACATAGGCGATGGCGCGCAGCACCTCGCTTTCCCCGAAGCGGATCGTTCGCAGATTGCCGTTGACGAGATCGGCCGCAAGCGGCCCGGCGCGAAGGCGCACGGGCCCGGCTTCCGCCTCGTGCGTGCCGTAGAGAAGAAAGGTCTCAGCCGTCATGACAACGGGCTCGCAGGTTCGACCGGCTGCCGGCTCTCCGCGCTTTCATAGGCGGCTTCGACCAGCGCCAGCGTCTTCAGGTTATCGGTGCCGGAGGTGGCGGGCTCCCGGCCCGAGCGCAGGCAGTCCACCCAGTGCTGTTGGATGGCCACCACGCTCTCTTGGATGTTATGCCACGGCCGTGAGGCCCAGGGCAGAAGGGGCGGCGAGACGTCCTTCCTGGCAACGCCGCTGCGGCCCGTGACCACGAGGCGGTAGTCCTGCATGAGTCGGATCGTGCCTTCGCTGCCGTCGATCTCGATGAGCGTTTCGGGAAAGGGCTCCTTCGCCAGCCTCGTCGCATAGCTGCAATCGACAATCGACGCCGCGCCGTCCTCGTGGTCGAGCAGCATGGTGGCAACGTCCTCGCCGGCGATGTTCGGGTTGACGCGCGCCGTGCGTGCGTCAACCCGCGCCGCATCTCCCAGCAGAAACCGGGCAATGTCGAGAATATGGATGCCGAGGTCCTCTATGATGAAGCGCTTGCCGGTGGCGAGATAGGGTTGACCGGAAAAGACGTCGTAAGCCGAACGGAAGGAGATCCGGCCGAAGAACGGCGTGCCGATCTCGCCCGCCTCGATCACCGCCCTTACCGCCCGGATCGGCGACTGCCAGCGGAAGTTCTCGTGCACCATCAACGGCAGGCCGGCCTCCGCGTACGCCTTCACCATGGCGCCCGCATCATCCAGCGAGGATGCGAACGGTTTCTGACAGATGGCCGGAAGCCGCCTGGAAGCCGCGAGCTCAACCAGCGGGCGATGGCTCTGGACCGTGGTGGCGATGTCCACGAAATCGAGTTCCTCCGCAGCCATCATCTCGGCTGCGTCAATGTAGCGGTGCTCGACCCCGAGCTGGTCGCCGACTTCCGCCAGGCGCTCAGGGTCGCGGTCGCAGATCGCGACGATCCCGGCCCCTTCCACGTCGTGCCAGCCATGCATCTGATTGACGGCGAAGAAGCCGCACCCGATCAACCCGCCGCGAAATTCCCTCATGCGCTCTTCCTCCTCCCAAAGCGCCATTTTCGCCTCACCCTGAACTGAATGTCGACACACCCTAATCGGCAAGTCTCGCGCCTGTTTCCGGCGCAAAGAAATGCCCATGACCCCGGGCGAATGCCAGCGGAATCGTTTCGCCTTCACGCACGGTGATACGCTCGCGAAGAACACACGTGACATCCGCATCGCCGATTTTGGCCAGCACATGCGTTTCGGCTCCGGTCGGTTCCACGACCTCGATCCTGGCCTCGATGCCGTTATCGGGATCGAGCTCTATGTGCTCCGGCCGGATGCCGAACACCACCTTGTCACCCGGTTTGACGCCACCGTCCTTGGCGATCGGGATGCTGGCGCCGGAACCGAGCACAAGCCTGGCGCCGCCGTCGTTCTCGATGGTGCCGGACAGCATGTTCATCGACGGCGAGCCGATGAAGCCGGCGACGAAAACATTGGCTGGCCTGTCGTAGAGTTCGAGCGGTGAACCCACCTGCTCGATCACGCCATCCTTCAGCACGACGATCTTGTCGGCCATGGTCATGGCTTCGATCTGGTCGTGCGTCACATAGATGGTGGTGGTACCGAGCCGCTTCTGCAACGACTTGATCTCGGCACGCATCGCCACGCGCAGCTTGGCGTCGAGATTGCTGAGCGGCTCGTCGAAAAGAAACACCTGCGGGTCGCGCACGATGGCGCGACCCATGGCAACGCGCTGGCGCTGACCGCCCGAGAGCTGTTTGGGCAGCCGCTTGAGAAGCGAGGTCAGCCCCAGGATCTCCGCGGCCTCGTTCACCTTGGCGTCGATTTCTGCCTTCTTCACGCCCTTGAGCTCAAGGGCAAAGCCCATGTTCTGGGCGACTGTCATCTGCGGATAGAGAGCGTAGTTCTGGAACACCATCGCGATGTCCCGATCCTTCGGCTCCAGTTGGTTCACCACCCGATCACCGATGCGGATCAGCCCGGAGCCAATGGACTCGAGCCCGGCGATCATCCGCAGCAGCGTCGATTTCCCGCAGCCCGACGGCCCGACAAGTATGACGAACTCGCCGTCGTCTATGTGGACCGACACGCCGTGGATGACCCCCACCGTGCCAAAGGACTTTCTTACGTTTTCGATCTCAACCGACGCCATGTGCGCTTCCAGTTCCAGGTCCTGTGGCTATTTCCGCGGCCGGACACGCACCGCGAGATACGGCTTGCCCGGAAGCTCGACGCCGAAGGCCGCGTCGGCCTTGCCGCCGCGAACGACGTCGGCGTGGCGCGTGGCGCGCGGAACGGGCGCCGGCACCTTCTTCCCGGGGGTGATCGTCATGTTCCAGGTGTCGATGATGTCGATCTCGTAATCGCCGTCCTGCAGAGGGAATCCCGTCGACCAGATCACCGGGCGGTGCTCGCCGAAATAGACGAATGTGACATCGCCATCTCTCGCGCCGCTGACGCGGTTCCAGGGGAAGCCGTGCCCAGTGATTTCATCGAACGGAGTGAGCCCGTTCCTGACATCTTCCTTGATGAGATCGAGCAGGAATCCGATACGCCGCGGGCTCTCGCCCGTAAGCTCGCCGCCCTTGGCCCACCACAGCAGGTCCTGCGGGTGCGCATAGGTCTCGCCGTGGCCGGCATAGCCCCCCTTGAGAACGGTGATCCAGAAGCGGTGCACAAGCTCCCGGGCCGTGATGCTGCCCCAGGACTGGAATATGTTGCCCTCATATTCGGGCTCGTCGTTCACGACCGGCTTGCCGTAGTCCCGGCGCCATTCAGAGGTCTTCTTCACATCCCAGTTCTGCATGCAGACATGGTCGACCCACGGCTTGCGGTGGTCGTAGCACATGTCAGGGTCGCCATTGTGGATCGATTTCAAATGCCGGTAGGGATCGTTTTCCTCGATGATGTGAAAGAAGCGGTCCCAGCGGGTCATCGGCTTCACGTCGAGAAGGAAATCGTACTCGTTGGCGAGTGACCACCAGACATTCCGGTAGGCGGCGATGCGCGCCACGAGGTATTTCAGGTACCGGAAATCCTGCTCCTCGCTCATGGTGCAGTTGCCCCACCGGTCGTAGGGGTGGAAAATGATGATATCGGCCTCGATGCCGCGTTCGGCAAGCCTGCCGATCTGCGTCTCGAAGTGACGGAACGCCGCGAAGTTCGGCCGGTCATAGTCGTATGTGCCGTCGCCCACGGGCTCGAACACGTCGTGCAGCGGTTCGTTCTCGTTGTAGGGGTAGTCCTTGGGGAACACGCACATGCGGATCTTGTTGAAGGGCGAGGCCGCGAGCGTTTTCAGCGTCTTATCCTGCATGGCGAGCGGCTGGTGGGTCCACGCATAGCAGGTCGTGCCGAAGGGAAAGTAGGGCGTGTCGTCGGCATGGGCGAAGTGCATGCGGTTGCGCACGCGCACGGGCCCGTGCACGCCTTCACGCGGCGCTGTGACGGTGAACGACGCCGTGGCGCCGTCGAGGGCGGCGACTTCCGACTCCGTCGTCAGCGTCCACTCGCCTTCGGTGTCGGGCATGAAGCGGACAATGAAAACGCCGTTTCCGTCATAGAAGCCGGGCACGCGGACCGCGCGGTTCTCATGGCGGAAAACGCCCCGGAACTCAGTTTCCGTATAGGGGTTGCCCGCGACCTCGGCCTCGATCGCGTGCTCGAAAATGTCCCACTTTGAGATCGTTGTGCTGGAAGTCATTCTGATCCTTGTCTGATTGTGGTGATTTGCCTGTTTCCCACTATCCCTTGACCGCGCCGGACATGAGACCGCTGACGAAGTAGCGCTGGAAGATGAGATAGACGATCGTGGCCGGCAGAACCGTCATCACGATCGCCGCGTTGAGCTGGCCGTAATCGTTGGAGAACTGGCCCTGGAAGGACATCAGCCCGAGCGGCAACGTCCACATGCCGGCATCCTGAAGGATGACCAGCGCCATGGCGAATTCGTTCCATGTGTTGACGAAGTCCAGAATGAGCAACGCCGCAAGCACCGGTATCGAGGCCGGCAGGAATATCCGGCGGAAGATCGTGATATCCGAGGCGCCGTCGATGCGAGCGGCCTCGCTCAGCTCACGCGGAATGACGCTGAAGAACCCGTGCAGGATGAACACCTGATACGGCACGCCGAACGCCAGATACGGGAGTATGATGCCGGGATAGGTGTCGATAAGGCCGAACGAGTTCACGACCGTGAAAATCGGCGCGAGCATCACCTGGAACGGAATCATCGTGCCGAACAGGATTATGAGCAGGATCAGCTTGCCCCAGATGATCCGCATTCGGGCGAGCGCATAGGCGGCCATCGCAGAGATGAAAAGGCCGAGCGGCACCTTGATGAAGGTGATGATGACGCTGTTGGTGAATGTCGTCGAAAAATCCCCCCGGGCCCATGCGTTCTCGTAGTTCTGGTAGTGAACCGTTGCAGGCGGGGTGAACGCACCTGTCGTCATGACATCGCCAGTCGTCTTCAACGATGTGAAGACAATGAAGACGAATGGCGCGATCCAGACGACCGCGACGAGAACCAGCGAGATCCAGAGCCCGATCAGAACCGGATCCCGACGCCGGGCCGATCCGTATCCGGCATCTGCGACGGTCGCGGAAGCTGGGGCTGTCGTCGTGCTCATTCGCCAGTATCCCGCCTTTGCATCCAGCGCAGATACGGAACGACGATGGCGATGGTGATGACCAGAAGGACAACGGAAATCGCCCCACCGCGTCCGAAGTCGAAGATCTGCATCGACTGGGTGAAGGCCCAAAGCGCGAGCATCTGCGTCGACTGAGCCGGTCCCCCGCCGGTCATGCCGTAGACGATGTCGAATGCCTTGAGCGAGTTGATCAGCGAAAGAACCAGGACGATCGTGGTCGTGACCCTGAGCGCGGGCAGGGTCACGTATCTGAACACCTGAAACCGCCCGGCGCCGTCGATGCGCGCTGCCTCAACGAGGGTCTGCGAGACCCCCTGCAGGCCGGCCAGGAAAAGCACCATCGAGAACCCGACCTGCTGCCAGAAATAGGCGACGAAGATCGAGTAGAGCGCGATGTTGCGGTCGCCCAGCCAGTCCTGGATCAGGCCCTGGAGACCGAACGCCGCCAGCATCTGGTTGAACAGGCCGAAGAACGGGTCGTACATCCAGCGCCACATCGTCGCCACGGCGATGGGGGCGATGATGACCGGAAGGTAATACAACGCCCGCAGGGTGCCACGTCCGAAAATCTTTTGATTGAGCCCGATCGCAAGCAGCAGTCCGGCCGCCGGGGGGAAGATGACGCTGAGAACCGTCCAGATGACCGTGTTGCGGAAGGCGACCCAGAACACAGGATCATTGGTGAAGATGTACTTGTAGTTGGAGAGGCCGGCAAAAGCCCGTTCGGGATCGAGGCCATTCCAGCGCTGGAAACTGAGCACGAAGACATCGACCATCGGGTAGACGGCGAAGACGAGATACACGACCAGTGCCGGCCCCAGGAGCACAAAGGCCTGAAAGCGTGAGTCCTGAAGAGGCTTAACCTGCATTTCTCACACTCCTTGCGCCCTGCGTCGCATTCCGGCAAGTCGGATATGGACAAAAGACGCGCAAAGCGTAGTGGTTCCTACGGTCAAGCGGCTTTCGCCCATAGAGGGCCGCCGCAATGCGACCCTTCGGGCCCGCCGAGAATGGCGCAGGGAGCAAGGAGTGTGAGAAATGCGGGTTAAACGTCTGCACCGGTCAACCTGGCTTTCGACAGAAGGGACTGCGGCCCAAGGCCGGCCGCGATCGGCAACATCGGCGGAGCGGCAGCCAAGCCGCCGATCCTCCACGGGAGGAGGTTATGTGTTGCTTTCGATGAAAGTCTGCATCGCCTGAGCAGCGGCTGCGGGTTCGAGATTGCCCGAAGCCACCTCGTTGATCACACGGAAATACTCCGTGGTCACGTCAAGCGGGAAGCCCTGGTCGCCATTGACGAAAAGCTCGGTATGATTTGCGAAAACGTCGAGCCATTCGCGCTCCATGTCGGAGATGTCACCGACATATTCGACGTTCTTGTTCACCGACGTCGTGGCGAAAGCGCCGAGCGTCTCCTGCTGAAAATCCTCCGACAGATAAAGATCGATCAGTTCGGCGGCCAGATCCTTATGCTCGCTCTTGGCGTTGATATAGTGATACTCGGCGAAGCCGTAGAGCCGGCCGGTTCCCGTCGGGAACGGGAAAATGCCGAAGTTCGAGAGGTCGGCGCCTTCCTTGATCTGGTCCACCAGCCAGTTGCCCTCGAGCATCATGGCCGCACGATCAGCGAAGAACAGACTTGTTGACTGCGCGTTGTCGATACCCATGAAGGGGGCGAGGAAATACTCCGTCGCCCACATCTTCATCTCTTCGAAGGCCTTGGTGGCGCAGGGCTCTTCGGTCCAATCGAGCTCCATGCCGATCAGGGCATCGTGTTTTTCGGCGCCGCAGGTCGTCTCCAAGAGCACGTCCATCAGGCGCATGACGTGCCAGTTGACGGTGCCTCCGAATGTGAACGCCGGGATACCGGCATCCTTGAGCTTCTTGGCTGTCTCGACCAGCTCCTCGTAGGTCTGAGGTTCCTCGTCGATGCCGGCTTGTTCGAACAGCTTCTTGTTGTAATAAACCACTTCGCCCTTGAAGGTGTAGGGTGCGCCGTGCATGCCCTCGCCGAACTGCTCGACGAAGCCCATGGACGAGCCGACAAGCACGTCGGCCCAGTCGTACTTCTCATAGTACGGAGTCAAATCCTGGCTGAGACCGGCCTTTACAAACTCGCCGCCGAGCCCGAGGCCGGCCCACATGAAATAGACGTCCGGCCCCCTTTCGGCCCCCGTGGCGACACGCAGCGCCGTTTTGTGCTCATCAGTGCCGCGTCGCACGATCTTCAGGTCCACACCTGGGTGTTCCGCCTCGAATTGCTGCTCCAGCTTCGCGAATCCGTCGTTGATGCGTTGCACGTCGCTAAACGAAAGCGTCCACAGGGAAATCTCCTGCGCGCTTGCAGGTACAGCCAGCATCAACGCTGCAGCACCGGCCAGCAGCCCTCCTTTCGCGGTAGATAGCCTCATATCGATCCTCCCAATCTTTCGGATTTTTCTGAATGTCGCTGTCTGCCCGATTCACGCAATTTCCGGCGAAACGGCAGCGATCACGCGTGGCCATATTCGCGAAAAGCGCACCTCCGTTCCCCGTCTGCAGCGAGGAAAGCGCTCTTCGTTCCAACTTCCCGCATTCGGGGACCATATCGAAAGTAATTATGTTGTCAACTGGTATGATAAGTAATCGACACAAGGAGCTGATACCCTCGGACGCGCGCCGGCGCGGCAAAGTGCCCGCGGATCCTCGGGAAACGACGTTGCCACGCCTGGCAGTGATCACGGGCGCCTCCTCAGGTATCGGTGCAATCTATGCCGACCGGCTGGCTCGCCGCGGCTAGCCTGGCGCAGCTCTACGCAACGGTGCGGCTGTTCATGAACTTCTTCCAGCCCTCGTTCAAGCTGGCCGGAAAGGAACGGGACGGCGCCCGCGTGTGCAAGCGCTATCACCCGCCGGCGACACCCTGCCAGCGGCTGCTGGCCGGAACGTTCTCCTCAATGCCGGCGTCGATCATCTTGACGATGCCCGGCGCAGAAGCGTGAGGCGTTCCTTGGCGACGCGGAAGGCCTTCTTTTCGGCCTGGACGGCTTCAGCCAGGTCGTTGAATTCCTCCGCGCGGGCAACAATCGGTGAGAGGTCGAAGCCGTAGGCCTGCTCGATCTCCCCTCCCCTGCCCTTACGAAGCGCTTCCCGTTGGGACTGTCCCTGCGGATGATCAGGCCGCATTCGACCAGCACGGCGAGATGGCGGCGCAGCGTCGTAGCCGGCATGCCGTTGGCGCGCGCCATCAACTGCTCGTTCGAGGGCCAGACCACCGCAGGTCAACGCCCAACGCTGCTGCCATCTTCACCTCCGTGTCGCAATACATAGACGTGAATCAGTATTCGCAGCGCTTGCAACCCCCCTCAGTGAGTCAGATTCCGTTCAAAACGCTTCTAGCCGACACCGCCGTCGGCATAACTGTTATGGCATATATCAATGATTGACAGCTTCCCGCATTTCGAAGACGCTGAATCATCCTTTTAGGGGGTGGCATTCGCGCAACGGAGAAGAACGCGCATGCGACTGTCGCAACTGCTTATGTCCGGCAGCCTTGTTACCTTTGGTATAGGCATCCTTGCGGGCACGGCGGCCGCAGAAGTGAAGCGGACGGGCGAGGACTGCCGTACGTTGGCCTCGCTCAAGTTGGAGGGAGTAGATCTCAAGATTGCCAGTGCCGAGCACCAAACCGGGGAAGGCACGCCCCAGGCCATGACCCGGCCCACAGGTGGTTGCGTTCGATGATCGGCGAACTGGCAAAGGAGTTGTCTTCGGAAGCCACCTAAGATGGCCTTTTCGTGTTCGCGTTGATGTCCGCGAAGAGCCATGGAACGGAAGCGTGGCAAACGTAGTAAATGTAGCAGGGCAGGTACAGGAAACCGCTGATCCCGCTCGCGGTGTGACGCAGCAGATGCCTTCGCCACCGGCGCCGCGTGAACAGAAATAGAATGGAGTAGGCGGAAATGTGTGCCGAGCGTGTGACACGGAACACGCGGGAACGGATTGCAACGGACGGCGGAAAGGGTGGAAACCGTTGTAACGCCTTGGTTTTCATCGCAACGGTGTGGAACCGTTGACGGTACATGAAACCCGGCAGAGCCGGGCGATTAAACTCGTTTCCGATACCGACATTCGTTGGCGACTGCGATCTAACTCATTGTTCCTTAATGAAAATCCCACTACCACGCCACGTATCCCGCACCTCGCGCCACGGTAGACCTATTCTCCGCACCGGCGGCGCCTGCCTATAAGGGTTGCTGCAGCTTGGATGCGGCCCGGGAGGCAACATGACGACCCATGGCGTCGATGCAATTTTGAGCGCTTCGCGCGAGTTCGCAGCCCTGCTAGAGCATGTCCTGTGATCGATGAATCGATTGTGATGTGACGGCGACATTTTGTTCTGATTCAACCTCCATTTTGACGGAGGTGGA
>NZ_WQNH01000049.1 GCF_009812055.1 Chelativorans xinjiangensis
TCGCCGCTGAGGGAGGGCGGCTACCCTCTCCCAGCGGTCCCTTATTCGCCCGTTCGGCGGAAAAAGTCATAAGACAAGCAATTCCAGGGAAAGTGGAAACCGGTTTTCCGTCCGGAATTGCGACAAACCAAAGAGTTAGACCAGTTCATCGATTCCGTGAAACGATGAACTGGTCTAGACAAGGAAATCGTAACGGATAGGGAAACGGCATGGCCATCGACATCGGCTACGCAAGCGCGCTGTTGGCGGGGGCGATCTCGTTCCTGTCGCCTTGCGTGCTGCCGCTGGTGCCGCCCTATCTGTGCTACATGGCCGGCGTTTCTGTGGAGGATTTCCGCCGACCCGAGGGCAGCCCGAGCGCCCGGCTTTCGCTGATGACCGCGGCGCTCGCCTTCGTGCTGGGCTTTTCCACCGTCTTCGTGGCGTTGGGGGCGGGCGCTTCGACCATCGGCGCGGTGCTGCGTGCCTGGCAGCAGGAATTGGCCATGGCCGCCGGGCTCGTCATCATCGTCATGGGCCTGAATTTCCTGGGCGTCGTGCGCATCCCGTTCCTGTCCCGCGAGGCCCGCTTCCGCGCCGGCGGCCAGCCGGCGAGCCTGGGGGCGGCCTATGTGATGGGCCTTGCCTTCGGTTTCGGCTGGACGCCCTGCATCGGCCCGGTGCTGGGGCCGATCCTGACCCTTGCCGGCGGACGCCAGACGGTGGGCGAGGGCGCCTTGATGCTCGGCGTCTATTCGGCGGGGCTCGGTATCCCCTTCCTCATCGCCGCACTCTTCTCCGACGCCTTCATGCGCTTCCTGCAGCGCTTCCGCATGCATCTGGGCCGCGTGGAAAAGGCCATCGGCGGGCTGCTCGTCGTTGCCGGCGTCCTGTTCCTGACGGGGGGCATGCAGACCATGGCCTACTGGCTTCTGGAGACCTTCCCGACTCTCGGCCGGCTCGGATAGCGGCCGGCGCATTGGAGCTCGCCCTCCAGGGTGCTACACATCGCTCGATTCCAGAACAACGAGCGGATTTCTTCCATGGAAAAACGAACCTGCCTCGCCATCGTCCTTGCAGCCGGCGAGGGCACCCGCATGAAGAGCGCGCTGCCCAAGGTGCTGCACAGGGTCGCCGGGCTGGAGATGCTGGGCCATGTGATGGCGGCCGCGGGCGCTGCCGGCGCCGATGCGCTGGCGCTGGTTGTCGGCAACGGGGCCGATAAGGTGCGCGCGGCCGTGGCGGGATTTTCCCATGGCGGAGGGAAAGAGGGCATCTTCGAACAGAAGGAGCGCCTTGGCACGGCCCATGCGGTGCTCGCGGCAAGGGAAGCGATCGCGCGCGGCTATGACGATGTGCTTGTGGTGTTCGGGGATCACCCCTTGCTCGAAGCCGACGTCCTCTCGAAGGCACGCGCGAGCCTCGCCGAGGGGGCGGCGGTGGCGGTGCTCGGCTTCCGTACGCCGGAGCCCACCGGCTACGGGCGCCTCATCGAAAGGGACGGGCGGCTCGTGGCGATCCGCGAGGAGAAGGACTGCTCGGAGGAGGAGAGGAAAATCACCTTCTGCAACAGCGGCCTGATGGCGATTACCGGGGAACACGCGCTCCCGCTGCTCGATGCGGTCGGCAACGACAACGCCAAGGGCGAGTTCTACCTGACCGACATCGTCGAGATCGCCAACCGGCAGGGCCTTTCGGTCGTGGCGACCGAAGCCAGCGGGGAAAGCGCGCTCGGCATCAACAACCGTGCGCAGCTCGCCGAGGCCGAGGCCGTCTGGCAGGACAGGAAACGCCGTGAAATGATGCTGTCCGGCGTCACGCTGATCGCGCCCGAGACCGTCTTCTTCTCCCACGACACGGAAATCGGCCCCGACACCGTCGTCGAGCCGAACGTCTGGTTCGGCCCCGGCGTGGAGATCGCCGCCAATGTCCGCATCCATGCCTTCTCGCATCTGGAGGAGGCGAGGGTGGAGAGCGGCGCCACGGTCGGCCCCTTCGCCCGGCTGCGGCCCGGCGCGGAGGTTATGGAGAATGCCAAGGTCGGCAATTTCTGCGAGATCAAGAAGGCGCGCATCGAGCCCGGCGCCAAGGTGCCGCATCTTTCCTATATCGGCGACGCGGTGGTGGGGGCGGCGGCCAATATCGGCGCCGGCACCATCACCTGCAACTATGACGGCTTCAACAAGCACCGCACCGAGATCGGCGCCGGCGCCTTCGTCGGCACCAATTCCTCCCTCGTCGCACCGCTCACGATAGGCGCAGGCGCCTACATCGCCTCGGGCAGCGTCATCACCCAGAACGTCCCCGACGATGCGCTCGCCTTCGGCCGCGCCCGCCAGACGACGCGCGAGGGCCGCGGCAAGCTGCTGCGCGAACGGCTGGCAGGACAGAAGAAGTAACGGGCGTCAGCCTTCCTTCTTCCGTTCCTCGGCAAGATCGTCCAAGAGGCGGCTCATCTCGTCCTCGATGGAGGCAGCCGCACGTTGCGGCTGTGGCGCCGGCTCTTCGGCCGCTTCCTTGACCGGCTCATCAACGGGCTCATCAACGGCAATATCGATTTCCCTGGCGAGAGCGGCGTCCTCCTCGACGTCACGCGCGACCGGCGCCGGTTTCGGTTCGCTTCGCGGCGCCTGGGGCTCCTCGTGTCGCGGCGCCTGCGGCTCCTCTTGCCGCACTGGCGGGACGGCAGGCGGCACCGGCGCGGCGGTGGGCAGTTCCGGCTCGCTGCGTACGGGCCGCTGTTGAGCGGCGGGCGCCGGCGGGACGGCACGAAGGTTTGGGGCGGGGCGCTGCCTCGGCGCGGCCGGCGGCACAGACGGCGCAACCGCCTCCCGACGCGGCGGCCGCTGCACCGTGGCGGGCTCGACTTCGCGGGCGCCGATCCGTTGCTCGATCACCAGGTCGCTCGGGCCGCCGATCAGAATCAGATGCTCCACGTCGTCGCGGCGCACCAGCACCAGCCGCCGCTGGCTGTCGACCGCCGTCGCATCGACCACGGCAAGACGCGGCGCCCTGTTGCGCCCGCCGGCGACGAAGGTACCGGAGGCGCGGCTGCGCGCCATGCGCGCGACGGTGAGGACGACCGCAAGCAGGATGAGTGCGGCAAGGGTCCACAATATCGCCGTGGCATAGTTTTCCCCCGCCAGACCCGCCAGCCATTCGCCCATCATCGCACTCCATACCAAGTTTCCGTCAGGGAAGCCAAACTAGGCGTCGAGATGCAGCCCGGCAAGGTTGAATCGGCCACCCGCCGCGATCGTCGAGACCCTGCCCGTTACCGTTGCCGACCTTGCGCATGCCTCTGGCCCTGATATATGGCGGGGGGACCATGGGGCCGCTTGCAGTCGGCGCGACGGGCAGGAAACGGATGGCCAAAATCAGTGGCGGCGAAATAGACACGGCACCCATCATCGACCAGGGCGCGCGCCCAGGCGTGATTACGCGGCTCATCATCTTCATCCTCGTATTGACCGGATCGGCGCTGGTCTTCGCGCTTTTCCAGGAACGGCTCGGCGAGGGTTTTCTCCTCGGCGTCCTCGGTGTCATGGCCATGATCGGGGTGGGCTATCTGTTCGCCAGCGCAATCGGCTTTATCCAGATAGCCCCGCGCTCCACCGGGGACGAGCTCTCCCGCTCCTTCATCGATTCCATGGCGGAGGGCCTGCTGGTGACCGACACCAGGGGCAACATCCTTTACGCCAACCGCGCCTATGCCGCGCTCACCGGCGCCACCTCGGCCACCGATGTCAAGACCGTCGAGGCGCTTCTGTCCGACAACCCGGAAGCCGCCTCCGTGATCGAGCGGCTGGCGGCAAGCCTGCGCGACGGGTTGCCGGGCGACGGCGAGTTTCGTCTTTCCCGGCCGATCCGCCCCGGCGGCGAACCCGGCGCCCGCTGGTACCGCGCCTGGGCGCGCGTCTTCAAGGTGCCGGGCCACCGCAAACCGCTGTCCGCCTGGCTTCTGACCGACATTTCCGACGAGCGCGCCGAGCAGGAGCGTTTCTTCCTCGACCTGCAGAAGGCGATCGACCACCTCGACCATGCGCCGGCGGGCTTCTTTGCCGCGGACGCCGACGGCCGCGTCACCTACCTCAATGCCACACTGGCCGAATGGTTGGGCATCGATCTGGCCAATTTCGTGCCCGGTGCCTTGAGCCTGCCCGACATCGTCGCCGGCGACGGCATGGCGCTCATCCAGGCCGTCAAGGCTGAGCACGGCACGACGCGCAACGCCGTCATCGATCTCGATCTCGCCACCGTGCGCGGCGAGGCGCTGCCCGTGCGCTTCATGCACCGGGTGACGGCCACACGCGAGGGGTTGCCCGGTCCCACCCGCACCATTGTGCTCAACCGCACGCTCGGCGAGGACGCCTCGGCCGATCTGCGCGCCTCCGAGGTGCGCTTCACCCGCTTCTTCAATTCCACCCCCATGGCGATCGCCAGCGTCGACCACGATGGCCGCATCCTGCGCACCAACGCGCCCTTCCTGTCGCTGTTCTCCAGCGTCGTCGACCGCGACGCCGTCGACCGGCGCATCCGCCTCGACACGGTGATGCACGACCGCGACCGCGAGGCGTTCGCCTTGGCGCTGGAAAAGGCCAAGCAGCGCCAAGCCGACATTTCCCCCATCGACACGGTACTGCCCGGCGACGAGGACCGCCACATGCGCTTCTACGTCAACGCCGTGGCCGACCCGGGCGGCGGGGAGGGGGCGGAGGAGGCGGCCATCGTCTATGCCGTGGAGACCACCGAGCAGAAGGCGCTCGAGGCGCAGATGGCGCAAAGCCAGAAGATGCAGGCCGTCGGCCAGCTCGCCGGCGGCATCGCGCACGACTTCAACAACGTGCTCACCGCCATCATCATGGCCTCCGACCTGCTTTTGACGAACCACCGCCCGTCCGACCCGTCCTTTCCGGACATCATGAACATCAAGCAGAACGCCAACCGCGCCGCCTCGCTGGTGCGCCAGTTGCTCGCGTTCTCGCGCCGCCAGACCTTGCGGCCCGAGGTCCTGAACCTCACCGACGTGCTGGCGGACCTGCGCATGCTGCTTTCCCGCCTTGTCGGCAACGACATCAAACTCGACATCGAGCACGGCCGCGACCTGTGGCCGGTGAAGGCCGATATCGGCCAGTTCGAGCAGGTGGTGGTGAACCTCGCCGTCAACGCCCGCGATGCCATGCCCGACGGCGGCACGCTCACCGTGCGAACGCGCAACGTCGCGGCCGACGAATGCGCCGGCTTCGCCGCCTATCGCGCGCTGGCGCCGGCCGACTATGTCGTGGTCGAGGTGGAGGACACCGGCACCGGCATCCCCCCGGAAGCGCAGAAGAAGATATTCGAGCCTTTCTTCACCACCAAGGAGGTGGGGAAGGGCACGGGGCTGGGCCTGTCGATGGTCTACGGCATCGTCAAGCAGACGGGCGGCTTCATCTTCTGCGATTCGGAAGTCGGCAGGGGAACGACGTTCCACATCTTCCTGCCACGGCATGTGCCCGGTGCCGCCGAGGTGGAGGCCGCGCGGTCTGCGGCGGCCAACGGCGCGGCCGAGGCGGCCCAGAGAGCCAAGCAGGAAACCCGCGACCTTTCCGGCTCCGCGCGCGTGCTCCTGGTGGAGGACGAGGATGCCGTGCGCATGGGCAGCGTGCGCGCGCTCTCCTCACGCGGCTATGAGGTGCACGAGGCAAGCTCGGGCACGGAGGCCCTGGAGATCTTCAACGAGCTCGACGGCAAGATCGATATCGTCGTCTCCGACGTCGTCATGCCGGAGATGGACGGACCGACGCTTCTGGGCGAATTGCGCAAGGTCCAGCCCGACATCAAGTTCATCTTCGTCTCCGGGTACGCCGAAGACGCCTTCGCCAAGAACCTGCCCTCCGACGCCACCTTCGGATTCCTGCCGAAACCATTTTCGCTCAAGCAGTTGGCGACGGTTGTGAAGGAGATGCTGGAGGGGGAGGGGTAAGACGCGCGGAAGTCGCCGGCGACCACCTCTGGCCTGCCGGCTAGAGAGGTCCAGGCGGCCGCGAGTCGACCCGCTTCAAACCGTCACCGGCCGCCGCACGCGTTCTTCGCTGCCGAAAATCTCCAGATACCGCTTTATCGCCTGCGGATCGCCGGTCGCTTTCTCGGGATTGTCCGAAAGCTTCACCGCTGGCCTTCCGTTCGCCTCGCTCACCTTGCAGACCATGGAAATGGCCTTGAGGCTGTCGATCTCCTTCGGCGCGCAGTCCTCGAAGTCGTTGGTGAGGTTGGTGCCCCAGCCGAACGCCATGCGCACGCGGCCCTTGAAATGGCGATGCGTCCGCTCGATGGTATCGACGTCCAGCCCGTCGGAAAAGATCAGGAGTTTGTCGCGCGGGTCCTGGCCGCGCTCCTTCCACCAGGAGATGATGCGTTCGCCGCCCTCGATGGGCGGGGCGCTGTCGGGGCGAAAGCCGGTCCAGCCGGCCACCCAGTCGGGTGCTGCGCGCAGGAAGGCTTCGGTGCCGAAGGTGTCCGGCAGCACGATCAGGAGGTTGCCGCCGTAGTAGCTCTGCCAGTCCTCGAGCACTCGGTAGGGCGCAGCCTTCAACTCTTCTTCCGTATCGGTCAGCGCCGCCAGAACCATAGGCAACTCGTGCGCGTTGGTGCCCAGCGCCTCCAGGTCCGTATCCATGGCGAGCAGCACGTTGGAGGTGCCGGTAAATGCCTCGCCAATGCCCTCCTTCAACGCCTCCACACACCAGCGCTGCCACAGGAAGGAGTGGCGCCGCCTGGTGCCGAAATCGGAGATGCGGATATCGGGGTACCGCTTCAGCCGCTCCACCTTCGACCACACCTTGGCCTTGGCGCGGGCATAGAGCACATCGAGCGCGAAGGGGCCGAGCGAGCGCATGGCCGCGCGCGAGCGCAATTCGTTGATGATGGCGAGCGCCGGGATCTCCCACATGGTGGTTTCCACCCAGCGCCCGTGGAAGTGCAGCTCGAACTGGCCGTTGTGGCGCCGAAGCTCATATTCGGGGAGGCGGAAATCGGCGAGCCAGGCGAGGAAATCGGGCTGAAAGATCTGCTTGCGGCCGTAGAAGGTGTTGCCGGCCAGCCAGATCATCTCCTTCTTGGTGAAGCGGATGGTGCGCGCATGGTCGAGCTGCTCGCGCAACTCCCCCTCGTCGATCTCGGCGGCAAGCTGCACCCGCTTGTTGCGGTTCATCAACGAGAAGGTGGCGTTCACGTCCGGGTAGAGGCCGCGGATCATCTGCAGCATCAGGAGCTTGTAGAAATCCGTGTCCAGCAGGCTGCGGCAGATCGGGTCGAGCTTCCAAGTGTGGTTGTAGACCCGGCGCGCGAGATCAGTCTTCGTCATGCTAGCCATTTATGTCGCCACCGTCCGCTCCGCGTGATCTGCCCGGAACCCACACCGCCAGGGCGAAAATGTCAATGACACGCGGCGGCAGGGGGATGCTTTTGTGCCGCAATGGAACGATCAAGAAGGTGCGGGCGTTATGTCGCCACGAGTCCAGGAATCATGTTAGGCTTTACTAATAAAAGATTAACCACGCCGGGAGGAAACTGATCCTGGGAGGAACAACCTCTTGAGGAATAGCCATGCACGGCTCACTCTCGACCCTCCTGTCCCGCGGCTTTGCCGCAACACTGCTGCTGCCCTTGACGCTTCCCGCCGTATCCGGCTCCAGCTTCGCGCATCAAGCCAAATCCGGCTGGGCGTATCCCTACGCCTGTTGCTCCAACCAAGACTGCCGTGAGATACCGGCCAAACTGGTGTCGGAACGGCCCGAGGGCTATGTCATCAACCCGACCGGCGAGGTGGTTGCCTATACCGACCGTCGCGTGAAGCAATCGCCCGACGGGGTCTATCACTGGTGCTCCGTCGCCGGTGAGGACACCTCGCGCACCATCTGCCTTTTCGTGCCACCGAAGCTTTTCTAGGGCAGGCGGCACGGCGTATCGCACATCAGGCGTCGTCCTGCGGCAGGCCTGCCGCGCCATTGTCTATGACGCCAAAATCCTGCGATTTTGTGCCCGCCGCCACTTTGAGGAATCCTCCTGACAGCAAGCCCCGCCGCAGCAGCTCCCGCACTGCCGCGGCTCTGCTTGGCATGCGCTTTTCGAATCTGAAATCTTCCAGCGCCTGTAGCTCTTCAAGGCTCAGCATGATTTGCAGGCGTTCCGGTCGCTCAAGTGCCGACAAGGCTCACCTCCATCAGAAATGGTCGTTGTCGCTGATAAGCGCGCGAAGTATGCGGGGACACCGATCAGTTAGTCAAGAACGCGTAATGAGTAATTGGCGTCATGACAGCCTCATGCATGGTCGAAGCATTGGGCTTATTCTACTAACTTATTGAAAATAAAATATAAAATTGTTGCTCAAAAAGCCATATAGTCCTATTCTGTCCGATGCTCATCACCGGATGCAGCGGACAGCGGGAAGATCATGGCGAGGCGGTATTCGGACGAGCTACTGTTGGAACTTCACTCTGCGGTGAAGCGTGCATTGCGTCGCGAAGGCACGGTCAACGTACCGGCCGTTGCCTCGGAGGTAAGGGAACGCCATACGGTTGAGGACATCAGCCTGGCAGAACTCGAAGCGCAGGTGATGGCGACGGCGCTTGCGATGGGCGCCGCAATCTTCTTTCAAGGCCCTGTAGACGCAACCAAAAAGAGGCGTGCCAAGCCCGGACGGGCACGACCACCCAAATCCAGGCCGCCGAAAAGCCGAGCCTAACGCAACTCCAGGAAACGTGGAAACCGGTTTTTCCTCCGGAATTGCGACAGGATAACGCGTTAAGCCAGCTCATCGATTACATGCGATGAACCGGTCCTAAAGCGGGATGTTGTCGTGTTTCTTCCAGGGGTTGCTCAAATCCTTATCGCGCAGCATGCGTAGCGCGCGCGCCACGCGGCGGCGCGTCGAATGGGGCATGATCACCTCGTCCACATAGCCGCGCTCGGCAGCGACGAAGGGCGAGAGAAACCGGTCCTCGTACATGTGCGTATGCGCGGCGATCTTCTCGGCGTCGTCGATGTCCTTGCGGAAGATGATCTCGACCGCGCCCTTGGCCCCCATCACGGCGATCTGCGCCGTCGGCCAGGCATAGTTGATGTCGCCGCGCAGATGCTTCGAAGCCATCACGTCATAGGCCCCGCCGAACGCCTTGCGAGTGATGACCGTCACCTTCGGCACCGTCGCCTCACCATAGGCGAACAGGAGCTTCGCCCCATGCTTGATGAGCCCGCCATATTCCTGTCCGGTGCCCGGCAGGAAGCCCGGAACGTCGACGAAGGTGACCAGCGGAATGTTGAAACAGTCGCAGAAGCGCACAAAACGCGCCGCCTTGCGTGAAGCATCGGCATCGAGCACGCCTGCAAGCACCATGGGCTGGTTGGCGACAAAGCCGACGGTGCGCCCTTCCACGCGCCCGAACCCGGTGACGATGTTTTTCGCAAACCCCTCCTGGATCTCGAAAAAATCGCCTTCGTCCGCCGTCTTCAGGATCAGCTCCCGGATATCGTAGGGCTTATTGGCGTTGGCCGGCACGAGCCGGTCCAGCGAATGGTCGGGTTCTTCGACATCGTCGTGAAAGGCGATCTCGGGGATTTCGCTCGTATTGGAGGCGGGCAGGAAATCGACCAGTCTGCGCATCTGCAAAAGCGCTTCGATGTCGTTGTCGTAGGCGCCATCGGCGATGGAGGACTTGGTGGTATGGATATGCGCCCCGCCCAACTCTTCCGCCGTCACCGTTTCATTGGTGACGGTCTTCACCACATCCGGTCCCGTCACGAACATGTAGGAGGTGCCGCGCACCATGAAAATGAAGTCCGTCATGGCCGGCGAATAGACGTCGCCACCCGCGCACGGCCCCATGATGACGGAAATTTGTGGAATGACGCCGGAGGCCAGAACATTGCGCTGGAATATCTCGGCATAACCGCCGAGAGCCGCCACGCCCTCCTGGATACGCGCGCCCCCGGCGTCGTAGAAGCCGATGATCGGCGCCCGGTTCTTCAGCGCCATATCCTGGATCTTCATCACCTTCTCGGCATGCGCCTCCGATAGCGAGCCGCCGAAGACGGTGAAGTCCTTGGCGAAGACGAAGACGGTCCGGCCATTCACGGTGCCCCAGCCGGTAACCACCCCGTCGCTGTAGAACTTCGTCTTCTCCATTCCGAAGTCGGTGGAGCGATGCTCGACGAACATGTCGAACTCCTCGAAGGAGCCCTCGTCGAGAAAGACTTCCAGCCGCTCGCGCGCCGTCAGCTTGCCCTTTGCATGCTGGTGATCGACGCGCTTCCTGCCGCCGCCGGCGCGGGCGGCCTCGCGCCGCCGCTCAAGCTCCTTGAGAACCTCTTTCATGCTCCTCCCTCGCAGTCGGCAGCAAGAGCTGGCGGAACTGCCGTCGTGTTGCCTTACCGCCTATTTGCCAACTGCCTTACTCACACACTCACCACGCGCCGGTGTTCTCCATCGACGCCCACGGCTCGGCCTTCGCCTTCGCCTCGCCCTTCTGCAGAAGCTCGACGGAGATGCCGTCGGGCGAGCGCACGAAGGCCATGCGGCCGTCGCGCGGCGGGCGGTTGATCGTCATCCCGCCGTCCATCAGGCGCTGGCAGGTGTCGTAGATATCGTCCACCTCATAGGCAAGGTGGCCGAAATTGCGCCCACCCTGGTAATCCTCCGGATCCCAGTTGTAGGTGAGTTCCACAAGCGGCGCCTGGGTTCGCTCGGCCAAATCCATATCGTCGGGAGCGGCCAGGAAGACGAGCGTGTAGCGGCCCTTCTCGTTCTCCGAGCGCCGCTTTTCCACCAGTCCGAGCTTGTTGCAGTAGAAATCGAGGGATTCGTCGATGTCGCGGACGCGGACCATGGTGTGCAGATAGCGCATTCTTCAATTCCCTTCTTGTCTTGACAGGGGCCGAACATAGGGCGCGGGCGGCGCCCCGGGCAATGGCCAAATGATGAAGCTGTCGTTTATGGCACGATCACAACGGGCCGCTCTTATACCCGGGCGCTGTTGAAAATCCCTGTGCAGGTCTTGCTAAGGCGTGAACAACCGATGCTATCCTCGCCGGACAGAATCAGTCCAGCGGACTTGAGGGAAGGCAAAGCGCATGGAGGATAATTCCTCGACGACACGAGGGCTTGCCAGCAAGGAAAAGGCCCGGGGGGCGGGCAATTCTGAAGAAACGTCGGACCTCATCGAGGTATCCGGCGCAATCAAGTGGTTCGATGTGGCCAAGGGATTCGGCTTCATCCTGCCCGACGGCCCGGACATAGGCGACGTGCTCCTGCATGTGTCCTGCCTCAGGCGCGACGGTTTCCAGACCGCGCTCAGCGGTGCTCGCGTCGTCTGTCTGGCGCGCCAGGGCGAAAGGGGCCTCCAGGCCTTCCAGATTCTGTCCATGGACACCTCGACCGCCATTCATCCGGCCGAGGACCAAGCCCAGCGTACCCATGTCACGGTGACACCCGAAAGCGGGTTGGAGCGGGCCCTGGTGAAGTGGTTCAACCGCACGAAAGGCTTCGGCTTCCTCACGCGCGGGGAGGGAACGGAAGATATTTTCATCCATATGGAGACCCTGCGCCGCTACGGCATCACGGAGCTGCGCCCCGGCCAGGTCGTGCTCGTACGGTACGGGCGCGGCGAGAAAGGCCTTATGGCCGCCGAAGTTCACCCGGATATGGGCACGTTGCCGGTCGCCCACTAGTGGTCTGACCCAAACAGATGGTACCCATCTGTTTGGAGAAGTCAGCCCACAAGCTATTAATCTGGTGGGGCGATTTTTCCTGACAGATGGGTACCATCTGTCAGGATCGCACCACTAAGCCGGCTGGCCCTGTCCGGAGGTTTCCATGCGTTACATCCTGTCGTTTCTCCTGGTGCTCGCGTTTCACCTCGGCGCGGCGCGGGCACAAGAGCCGATGCTGCTTCCCGTCCACGCGGAGCCTCTGGTGGCCGAGACGGCGAATGGCGAGAAGCATTTTGCCGTCGAAGTTGCCGACACCGACGAAAAGCGCTCCCGCGGCCTGATGTTCCGCCAGTCCATGAGCGACGACCACGGCATGCTCTTCGTCTTCGAGAGAAGCCGCCAGCTTGGCTTCTGGATGCAGAACACGCCCATGCCGCTCGATCTCCTCTTCATAGGCGAGGACGGCAAGGTGAGGGCGATCGAGGAGGGCATACCGTTCTCGACCGACAGCATTGCGCCGCGGGTCGCCGCGCAGTTTGTGCTTGAACTGAAAGCGGGAACCGCGCAGAAAGCCGGCATTGAGATCGGCGATCGTCTCCGCCATCCGCTCATTGACGCGGTCGCTGGCGACGGCTGAGGCGGCAAGGGCTTTGCGGGGCGCATGCAGTTCTTCTCCCATGACGGCTTCGACATCGGCTTCATCGACGAGGGGGAGGGCGATCCCGTCCTCCTCATCCACGGCTTCGCATCCACCCATTTCGTCAACTGGGTCGCGACCGGTTGGGTGAAGACCCTGCGCGACGCCGGCTACCGCGTCGCCGCCTTCGACAACCGCGGCCACGGCCGCTCTACCAAAAGCCACGACCGGGAAGCTTACACGCCGGAAAAGATGGCATCCGACGCCGCGGCGCTGCTCGATCATCTCGGCATCGCCCGCGCCCACGTCATGGGCTATTCGATGGGCGCCCGCATCACCGCCTTCCTGGCTCTCGCCAATCCAGAGCGCGTTGCCACCGTCGTTTTCGGGGGCCTGGGCATCGGCATGGTCGAGGGCGTCGGCGAGTGGGACGTCATCGCCGAGGCGCTGCTCGCCGAAGACCCCGCCACCATCACCCACGAGCGTGGCCGCATGTTCCGCGCCTTCGCCGACCAGACGGAGAGCGACCGTAAGGCGCTCGCCGCCTGCATCTCCACTTCGCGCACGCTCCTTACCCCGGACGACGTCGCGAAGATTGCCCAGCCTGCGCTCGTCGCCGTCGGCACCAGGGACGACATCGCCGGCGCGCCCGAGCCGCTCGCCAAAATGCTCCCCCGCGGCGAGGCTTTCGCCATCGAACGCCGCGACCATATGCTGTCGGTTGGCGATCGCACCTTCAAGGCGCGGGTTCTCGATTTCCTGAAGGAGCATCCCCTGTGAGCGCTCCCCAGGAGATCGCCTTCACCGGCGCCGAGAATAACCGCCTCGCCGCCACGCTGTGGGACGGCGGCGGCCATCCGGTCATCTTCCTGCACGGCGGTGGCCAGACGCGGCGCGCGTGGGACGCCACCGCCCGTAGCATAGCCGAACGCGGCATGCGGGCGATCGCCGTCGACCAGCGCGGCCACGGTGAAAGCGCCTGGGTGACAAGCGGCAACTACACCTTCGCCCATTTCGCTCAAGACATGGCCGCTGTTGCCCGCCAGGTGGCCGAACGTTTCCATGCGCGCCCCTCCGCCGTCGGCGCCTCGCTCGGCGGACTGGCCTCGCTCGCCGCCCAGACCGACGACGAAAACCTGCTCGAATCCCTCGTCCTGGTCGACATCACCCCGCGCATGGACCCGGAAGGCGTCGCTCGTATCCAGGGCTTCATGGGCGCCCGCATGGAGGAGGGGTTTTCGACCCTGGAAGAAGCCGCCGACGCCATCGCTGCCTATCTGCCGCACCGCCGCCGGCCAGGTTCGCTCTCGGGCCTGCGCAAGAATCTGCGTCTCGACGCCGACGGCCGTTACCGCTGGCACTGGGATCCGGCCTTCATCAAGGGCGCGCAGAACATCAACGTCGGTGCCGGGGCGCTGATGCAGGCGCTTTTCGACGCGCTGCCCCGCCTCGTGCTTCCCGTCCTCCTTGTGCGCGGCGTCCAGTCGGAGCTCGTCCACGAGGCCTACGCCCGCGAATTCGTCGAGCGCGCGCCTTCCGCCTCCTATGTCGACGTCGGTGGCGCCGGCCATACGGTCGCCGGCGACCGCAACGACGTCTTCTCCCGCGCCGTCCTCGACTTCCTCACCGGCGACAAGACCGCTTGAACCCACCGGCAATCAATTCTCCTTGACCATTGTTCAAGCATTTTGCGGTTCAATCGGCCGCGCTTGTGCCTTATGTTGGCCAGCTTGAAAACACCCGCAGCAGGGGAGAAAGCTCATGACGGTCAGAAACGCCGTACGCACCGATGCGCCGCAGCACGTCGACCCCATCTGGTCCGAGGTCCGCGCCGAGGCAAAAGCCGCCGTCGACAACGATCCCCTGTTGGCCGCATTCCTCTATGCCACGGTGCTCAATCACGCCACACTGGAGGACGCCGTCATCCACCGGGTCGCCGAGCGGCTCGACCATCCGGACCTCGGCGCCGACCTCATCCGCCAGACCTTCCAGTCCATGTGGGAGGACGAGCCGGACTGGAGTGCGATCGTGCGCGTCGACATCCAGGCCTACTATGACCGCGATCCCGCCTGCGACCGCTTCATCATGCCGGTGCTCTATTTCAAGGGTTTCCACGCCATCCAGACGCACCGTCTCGCCCACTGGCTCTGGCGGAAAGGCCGCCGCGACTTCGCGCTCTACCTGCAAAGCCGCTCCTCCGCCATCTTCCAGACCGACATCAACCCGGCAGCAAAGATCGGCAAGGGCATATTCCTCGACCATGCGACGGGGCTTGTCGTCGGAGAAACCGCGGAGGTCGAGGACAACGTCTCCATCCTGCAAGGTGTGACCCTCGGCGGCACCGGCAAGGAGATGGGCGACCGCCATCCAAAAATCCGCCACGGCGTTCTGATCGGCGCCGGCGCCAAGATTCTCGGCAACATCGAGATCGGCCATTGCACGAAGGTTGCCGCCGGCTCGGTCGTGGTCAAGCCCGTGCCACCCAACAAGACCGTCGCCGGCGTGCCCGCGCGCATCATCGGCGAAGCCGGCTGCGAGGAGCCGTCGCGGGCCATGGACCAGCTCCTGCGGCAGGAATAGGCAACCCTCCGGGCGATCCTTTTCGGCTTCCCCTTTACCGGTTTAAGGGTTTACAGTCGCGCCGCCGCCATGCCAGAAGCGCGGGCGTCGACCCGAACAGCCAGCGGAGAAGTTTGTTGAAGCCGGAAGAGATCAGAAAGCTCGACGCCTATTTCAAGCGCACCTTCAATAACCCGACCTTGAGCGTCAAGGCGCGCCCGCGCAAGGAGGATTCCTGCGAGCTTTATGTCGGCGACGAGTTTCTCGGCATCATTTTCCGGGACGAGGACGAGGGCGAACTGTCCTATAATTTCTCGATGGCCATTCTCGACATCGACCTTGAGTAGTGGCGGCCGGCTCTGCCTTTACCCGCCCGTCTGCAAAAACGCTTCCGCCTTCGCCAGAATTGCCCTGTCCAGGTCCCGCCACTCCCCCAGCAGCGCTTCGGGAAAGCGATAGACAAGGCTGAGACCGTCACCGAAATTGATGTCCCTCTCGCAAGGCGCCAGCGACTGCGTCGCCATCGCGCCGGAGAGGCACCGGGCCACGAACGGCGCCTCCGGCTCCCGCTCGCCGACAACCAGGACCTCGTCCACGAACCCTGCTTCTTCCTTGAAGCCATGGAGCTTGAGGCCGGCCGGCCCGTTCCGCGCGCCGGGCGTGAGCAGGTGGCGGTAGATCGGCTCCAGCCGCCCGCTCATGTCACGCGAGAAGGCGCGGGGCTCGAACGATACGAAGACGATCGACCTCCTCTCGCTCGCATGGTTGAAATCGTCCTGGACCGCAAGCTCATAGCCCTCCATCTCGGGCCAACGCAGGTAAAGGTCGAGTCGGCTCTGGGTACCGTCCCTGCGCATCCGTTCGAATCGGATGACATTCTCCGGCACGAGGAAGACATTGTTGCCGACGACGATCTCGCGCTCCTGCCGGGAAACGGTATGGCCTCCGGGTGCGACGGTGCGGCCCAGCCACTTTCCGCCAATCCCGATGGCCAACGAGAGGAGCGCGAGCGCCAGGAGGGCGTAAAGCAGGCGGGAGAGCGGGGCCGCGCGGCGCGGCGCGATATCGGCGAAGCCGGGAAACGTTGACGACCGAGCCTGCACGGGAAACCTCCTGAAGAAACGTGAAAAACCATTGCGACGTTACGGTAAACGGCAGGTAAAGAAGCCTGCCGCATACCGTCCCTGTGGGCTTGCGGGAGGTGCTGAGCCCGCCTTATCCTCCCGCCGCCCCGCCACAGGAGACCCGCGACCATGCCGATCTATGCGCTCGATGGAAAAAGCCCCGAATTCACGGATGAGCAAAGCGGCTGGGTGGCGCCCGACGCGACGCTCATCGGCCGGCTTCACATCGGCCGCGATGTCGGCATCTGGTTCGGCGCCGTGCTGCGCGGCGACAATGAGCCGATCCTCATAGGAGACGACACCAATGTGCAGGAGCACACGGTCATGCACACGGATATGGGCTTTCCACTTACCGTCGGGCGCGGCTGCACCATCGGGCACAGGGCCATCCTGCACGGCTGCACCATCGGCGACAACACGTTGATCGGCATGGGCGCCATCGTGCTCAACGGGGCGCGGATCGGCAACGACTGTCTCGTCGGCGCCGGCGCGCTGGTGACCGAAGGCAAGACCTTCCCCGATCGTTCGCTGATCGTCGGCGCGCCGGCCAGGGCCGTGCGCGAGATCGACGACGAAACGGCGGCCATGCTGCGCGCCTCCGCCGCCCACTATGTCGAAAACGCCAGGCGCTTCCGCCGCGGTCTTATTCCCGCCTGATCCATCACCTCCTGAAAAAAGCGGAGCCGGCCCTGGGGAGGGCCGGCTCCTAACCCGGTCGTTGGGGACGGGGAGGTGGGGACTCGACCGGGTTTCCCTGATGTTCAGCGGTTGGACGAAACGCTACCGACAGCCACGGCGCGCCCATCATGGATGGAGACCCACTGGCCTGCATGGCGCGGCGACTGGCGCTTCAGAAACTGATAGTCGGTTTCCGACCAGGCGAGGACGCGCGGCTGCAGATTGTCGAGAATGAAATCGCCCATGTTGGTGGTGACCGTCAGGACCGCGTGGCCGTCACCGTTGGGCTGGCGCACCACGGTGATGAGCAGGTTGGCGGCCGGCATGCCTGCTTCCATGAGGAGCCGGCGCTTTTCCAGCACGTAGTCCTCGCAATCCCCGTAAAGGTCGGGATAGGACCAAAGCTCCTCGATGCCCCACAGCTCCACGTCGGTACGCGGGACGACGGAGCCGTTGACCGCGTTGTTGACCTCGATCAGCGTTGCCCACAGCTTGCGCGTCAGTTCCGCCGGTGCGGCATTGAACGCCGTGCGGCCGCACTCCGCTGGCTGCCGCTGACAGAATTCGTAGTGGCCGACCGGCTGCGTAGCCCGCCCGCCGATGGGCATGATGTCGGAGGCGGCCTCGGCGCCCCCCGTCAGAGAAGCAAGCAGCACCGCCGCGACCGCCAGAAGCGGAACCCGTTTTGTCGTTACCATTGTTCGTCTCCCCGTTCGGAGAGACAATGACAGGTTCCGATTTATTCCGGGCAAAGACTGGAAGTATAAATAAGTTCAAATTTTCCGCTTTGCGGTAACGTTCAAAGTATTGAATTGCATCAATTGTCTACACCGGATGTTAAGCATGAACGCCTGCCCGCCCGCCGTGATTGGGGGAAGGAAGGAGAGGGCTTTTTCGAGAAACCGCGACGGTGCGGCCGCGCGGAACCGGTATGTATGGGCTGAGCTTACTTTGCTGACCGAAACCGGCGGAAATCCTCAGTTCGAGAATTTGGCCTTGAGCGCGTTCTGCTCCTGGACGACGGCGAACTCGAGCGCAATGCCGTCGTCGAAGTGGCGCACCACCCGACTGCGCATGGCGGCGAGGAAGACCTCCGCGCCGATCTCCGGCTTGACGTCGATCTCGAGCGCCGCACCCGACAAGGAAAGGTCGACGACGCGGCACGAATGCTCGCTCCCGTCGGGCAGGCGCAAGGTGCTGATCGGATTGCGCGGTGTGATGCGCTCATGCCGGCGGTCTTCCGGCAGGTCCAATTCGTGCCGGTTGGCAAGCCAGGTAAGCTGCGCGGCGAGCTTGTCGCGCTTCCTCTCCGAGGCCGTGATGGTCATCGCGAAGCCGTCGTCCAGAAGGCGCGTGATGCGACCTTCAATGCGGCCGATGTGGTCGAGATAGGCGACCACCCGCTCACCCGGGCGGCCGGACCGCTCGGCGATCAGCGCCGCATTGCCCGGCGACATCTCTGTGACCCGGCAGGGATACTCGGAGCGGTCCTGCAGCATATAGCGGCCGTAGACCGTCACTTTCACGCGCTGAAAGTCTCTTCTTTCGGCACCTGGGGAGATCGGGTTCGTCGCCGCGGGCATCGTCATCGCTTTCGCCTTTCCGGCCGCCCGAGAGGCAAGTCGGCCGATAACGCCGAAGACGCTATGCCTTAAGTGTTAATAACGGGTAAGGCGGGCCGATAGCGCCGTGCGTCCTTCAGGACGCACGAAGGACGCCGTGGGTTTTAAGTCTACGCACCGTGCTTCCCACCCTGAAAAACCACGAGGTGGCGGATGCGCCGCCCACCCTCGTCCAACCGTGATGCCAGCGCATCGCCTTCGGGCGATAGCGGGGGCACTGGCATGGAGGGCCTGTTCTTCAGCAGCAGCGGCTCGTGATCGGGGTCGGTCAGGCGAAAGCTTTCGACGCGGTTTTCGATGATCGGGTCGGCGCCCAGCCAGAACGGGTTCATCAGCGGCTGCACCGCGCCCAGCGCGCGCACGCTCTGGCGGCCGCCCTCGAGCGGCAGGACGATGAGCTCGAAATTGTTGATGCGGCCTTCACGGCTCAAGCCCTCGAAGGCGATCATGGCCACCGCCTTTTCATCCAGCGCATGGCGCACGAGGCGGCCGACCGCCGGCTGGTCCCTTTCGCTCCATAGCGAGACGAAGGAATATCCCTTGAGCTCCTTGCCGTAGGTCGCGCACAGCCGCGTGCCGGCGAGGCGGAAGACCGGTACGGCGCGCGCGTCGTGTTCCAGAATGAATGTATCGGGCAGAAGCGCCTTGATGTCGGCCGGCTCTATTTCGCTGCGCCGTGGGGCGGGGCGGTTGCCGCGCAGCCTGTTCCAATATTGGAACAGCGCCATCGATCCGTCCTGGTTCATGCCTACCGGTCCATCTTGAAGTTTCGTTCCTGTCCCAGAGGAGGACAGGAGCAGCGCTCCGATCCCCTACATGGCGCAAGATGCAGGTGCCGTGCCAGCCTTGAGACGGGTTGTGCACGGGAAGGATTTATTAGGGTTAACAAATAGTTGACGCCGCAGGAACCGAACGGAAAGACGCCGGGAAAGCCGAAAGAGGAATAAGTGGCACACCGCTTGCAACGCATATCGCGGGCGGGGACTCGGCCGGGAGCCGTCCAGCGGAAACGCTGGGCGGCTTCTGTTTTCCGCTCATCTCTGTTACCGCACATTCAAACCCTTTCACCGAAGCGGGACGCATGGACGACGGCACCAAGCCCACCGACGCCGAAACGGAGGACCGGCAAGAGCAGCGCCGCGAGCCGATCTTCAATCTGGCCGGAGTCGTAACTGCGCTCATCGGTATCTGCATCGCCATCCATCTCGTTCGCGCCTTCATGCTTACCCAGCAGGAGGACCTGCTCGTAGTCGTGCGTTTCGCCTTCCTGCCGCTGCGCTACACGGGCGGCTATCCGCTTGATGTCTATGCGCTCGTCAGCCCGTTCACCTACGCCTTCCTGCATGGCGGCGTAGCGCATCTGGCGGTCAACATGATCTGGCTCGCCGCCTTCGGCTCACCGCTGGCCAACCGGGTCGGCACGGTGCGCTTCCTGCTCTTATGGGGTGCGACGGCGCTTGCCGCCGTCTTCCTGCATTTCCTCCTCCACCCTTACGACGCGGCCCCTCTGGTCGGCGCATCGGGGGCGGTGTCGGGCATGATGGGGGCAGCGGCGCGATTCGCCTTTCGCATCGACCGCAGTGCCGGAAAGCCGGGCTTCTCCGGCCCGGTCCTGCCGCTCTCGCTGGTGTTGCGCTCGCGCATGACGGTGGTCTTCCTGGCGGTTTGGTTCGCGGTCAACCTGATCGTCGGCCTCGGCTCGGGCACCGGCGGCGCGCCGCGAATCGCCTGGGAGGCGCATATCGGCGGCTTTCTTGTCGGATTCTTCGCCATCGGCCTTTTCGACCGTCGTGCGGTGGGGTGATCCTGGCTCTTGCAAACTGCGTCAGGTCGTCGCAACATCCTTTCCCGCAGGAGCCTTTTGGGGCGTGGGCTGCTGCTGCAAGAGGAGGATGCCCATGACGGTGAAAGCCATTTTGGACAGTAAGGGCCGCGATGTTGTGACCATCGCCGCCGATAAGACGCTGGGCGAGGCGGCCGCCTTGCTTGCCGATCGCGGCATCGGCGCGATCGTGGTCAAGTCCGGTGACGACCGCATCAGCGGCATTCTTTCCGAACGAGACATCGTGCGCGTTATCGCCGGCGAGGGGCCGGGCGCGCTGGAAAAGCCCGTCTCGGCGGTGATGACGGCGCGCGTCAAGGTCTGCCGCGAGGACCACACGGTCAACGAGGTGATGCAGATCATGACCGAGGGCCGCTTCCGCCATCTGCCGGTGGAAAAGGACGGCCGGCTCGCCGGCATTGTCTCCATCGGCGACGTGGTGAAGCGCCGCATCCAGGAGGTCGAGCGCGAGGCGGAGGAGATCCGCACCTACATCGCCACCGCCTGAAGGTTGGAGACCGCCATTGCGGCGGTCTCCCTGCGCTCAACGATTGCTCAACTCGGCACGCACGAGCTCCAGCCCGCGCCGCGTGATGCGGTAGGGGCCGCCATTCGCGGAGGCGATGGCGCGCTTGCGCTTGATCTTGCGGAAAAGCATGAGATCGAGGCCGGGGAAATACCACCCGTCGCGGGTGATGCAGTCGAGTTCGACAATGCGGCCCTTCTCGTCCTTTTCGACGGCGATGCGGCCGCCCTGCGCCAATATGTGAAGGATGCGCTGTTCGGCGCGGGAAATGTCCATTTCTCGAGATCCTGGAAAACCTGCGGCGCGCATGGCGCCAACACCAATCGCCGCGCCGATTGCGGCGCGGGGTTTCGGTTTCTCGCCCTGGCCCATGAGGCGCAGGGCGTCAGCAGGTCTCCAGGATGGTGGACATAAAAACTCCGTCTGCGGGGAGCTTGAATACCGCAAGAAGAGGCTGGGATAAAGGCCCGGCTTGCCAGGCTTCCGGGTTTGGTCTAGCGAAGGCCGCTATATCCGTTTCGGATAGACGTATCCCTTCTAAGAACCCGACTGCACGGCCCATGACCATCATCGACACGCGCACACCCGACCCCAAGCGCTTCATTCCAGGAGCCACCGGCGATTGGGAAATCATCGTCGGCATGGAGATCCACGCCCAGGTGACCTCGCGCGCCAAGCTCTTCTCCGGCGCATCGACGGCCTTCGGCGCGGAGCCCAATTCCAACGTCAGCCTCGTCGATGCGGCCATGCCCGGCATGCTGCCCGTTATCAACGAGGAGTGCGTAAAGCAGGCGATCCGCACCGGCCTGGGCTTGAAGGCGCAGATCAACCACCGCTCGGTCTTCGACCGCAAGAACTACTTTTATCCGGACCTGCCGCAGGGCTACCAGATCTCCCAGTACAAGCAGCCCATCGTCGGCGAGGGGATCGTCATCGTCTCCGTCGGGCCGGCAAAGGACGGCAGCTTCGAGGAGATCGAGGTCGGCATCGAGCGGCTGCACCTGGAGCAGGATGCGGGCAAATCGCTGCACGACCAGCACCCGACCATGTCGTATGTCGATTTGAACCGCTCCGGCGTGGCGTTGATGGAGATCGTCTCGAAACCGGACATCCGCTCCGCCGACGAGGCCAAGGCCTTCCTCACCAAGCTCAGAACCATCCTGCGCTACCTCGGCACCTGCGACGGCAACATGGACGAGGGCTCCATGCGCGCCGACGTCAACGTCTCCGTGCGCCGCCCGGGCGAGCCCTTCGGCACGCGCTGCGAGATCAAGAACGTCAACTCCATCCGCTTCGTCGGCCAGGCCATCGAATCGGAAGCCCGGCGCCAGATCGCCATACTCGAGGACGGCGGCAGCATCGACCAGGAGACCCGGCTCTTCGATCCCGGAAAGGGCGAGACCCGCTCCATGCGCTCCAAGGAAGAGGCGCACGACTACCGCTATTTCCCCGATCCGGACCTCGTGCCGCTGGAGTTCGACCAGGCCTATGTGGACACACTCGCCGCCGGGCTGCCGGAGCTGCCGGACGAGAAGAAGGCGCGCTTCATCGAAAGCTTCGGCCTGTCCGAATACGATGCATCCGTCCTCGTCTCGGAAAAGGCCGTCGCCGACTATTTCGAGAAGGTGGCTGCAAGGCGCGACGGCAAGGCGGCGGCGAACTGGGTTATCAACGACCTTTTGGGCGCCTTGAACAAGGCCGGAAAAGGCATTGAAGAGACACCGGTTTCGCCGGATCAGCTCGGCGCCGTGATCGACTTGATCAAGGACGGCACCATCTCCGGCAAGATCGCCAAGGATCTGTTCGAGATCGTCTGGAACGAGGGCGGCGACCCGAACGCCATCGTCGAAGAGCGTGGCATGAAACAGGTCACCGACACCGGCGCCATCGAAAAGGCCGTCGACGAGGTGATCGCCGCCAACCCCGATAAGGTGGAGCAGGCCAAGGCCAAGCCGTCGCTGGCCGGCTGGTTCGTCGGCCAGGTGATGAAGGCCACCGGCGGCAAGGCCAACCCGCAGGCTGTGAATGCGCTGGTGAAGCAGAAGCTGGGCATCGAAGAGTAGGCGGCGAAACCGCGCGGGGGCCTTGCCTTCGTCCAGCTTCGCCGCCATAAGGCGGACATCCGGCCATCACCCGTGCTGCCCACGAGGAGAGCGATGAAAAAATTTCTGCTTCAGTTCTTCACCTGGTGGAACGGTGCGACGCTCAACACGCGCTTCCATACCTGGCGCAAGGGCAGCCGCGTGGGCGAGGACGAGTTCGGAAACGTCTACTACGAGGGCGGCACCGATTCGGAAGGCCGCACCCGCCGGTGGGTAATCTACAACGGCTATTCGGAAGCCTCCATAGTGCCGCCCGGCTGGCACGGCTGGCTGCACCACAAGGTGGACACGGCGCCGGCGGCCGAGAACTACGCCCCGCGCGAATGGCAGAAGCCGCATCTGCCGAACCTGACCGGCACGCCGGCCGCCTACCGGCCGCGCGGCTCGGTGCTGACCAAGGAGGAGCGGCCGCGCGTCACCGGCGACTACGACGCCTGGACGCCCGGCGGCTGAACCTGTTTTCTCGCCACATTTGCGCAATAGGCCCAATGGCGATTTTACGAAAGCCGAAGCAGAACCGCTTGAGGGTGGGGTCGAGAAGAATGATGCGAGCGCGTTGGTTGTCGCCTACTGGACTTGCGGTTGCCGTCTGCACCCTTGCCGGGCTTGCCGGACAGGCGCAAGCGGAGCGGATCAAGAATCCCGTCGCCGAGTTCTCCGGCATCGACAAGATCACCGGCCGCATCATCAGCTTCGACGTCTATATGGACGAAACGGTGCAGTTCGGCGCCCTGCAGGTCACGCCGCGCGTCTGCTACAGTTCGCCGGAGACGGAGGAGCCGAAGACGGATGCCTTCGTCGAGGTGGACGAGATCACCCTCGACCGCCAAATCCAGCGCATCTTCAGCGGCTGGATGTTTGCCGAGAGCCCGGGGTTGAACGCGGTGGAACATGCCGTCTACGACGTGTGGCTGAAGGCCTGCAAGCGGGAATCAGACGTGCCGCCGCCGGAGACGAATTGAGGCCTGTCGAGGCTCGATGGCGAGGCGGCCGATCACTGTGCCTTCCGCCAGCCAACCTATCCCGTATCAAAACGCCGCATCACCCTCCAGCGCTTCCGCCAGGAGGCGTTCGTAGCGTCGGCGGGGTAGGTCGACGGCGCCGAAGCGTTTCAGGTGCGGCGTGGTGAACTGGGTGTCGAGGAGCACGAAGCCGCGCGCGTTCAGCCGGTCCACGAGGTGCACGAGGCAGACCTTGGAGGCGTTGGCCTCCCGCGAGAACATGCTCTCGCCGAAGAAGGCGCGGCCCAGGGTCACGCCGTAGAGACCGCCGGCAAGCCGCCCCTCGCGCCAGGCCTCGACCGTGTGGCAGTGCCCGCGCTCAAAGAGCGCCGTATAAGCCTCGCGGATAGGTGCGTTGATCCAGGTATCCTGCCGGCCCGTGCTAGGCTCCGCGCAAGCCGCGATGACGCCCGAAAAGTCGGAATCGTATAGGATTTCATAAGGCTCCTGGCGCATGAACTTTTTCAGGCTGCGCGGCACATGGAACTTGCCGAGCGGGATCACACCGCGCGTTTCCGGCCGCACCCAGAAGACCTCCGGATCGTCGGCATGCTCGGCCATGGGGAAGACGCCCGTCGCGTAGGCGCGCAGGAGCAGGTCCGGCGGGATACGGTAGCCGGGCGCGAAGGGGCGCGTCATCGCGCCACCACCCGTTCGCTACTTGTGGTCGGCCGCGTGGTCGGCCAGGTAGTTCTCCAGCCAGTGAATATCATAGTCGCCATTCGCCACATCGACATTGCCAACCAGTTCCTGGAACAAGGGCAGCGTGGATTTGATGCCGTCAACGACGAATTCGTCAAGCGCGCGGCGCAGCCGCATCATGCATTCGACGCGATTGCGTCCGTGCACGATCAGCTTGCCGATGAGGCTGTCGTAGTAAGGCGGGATGCGGTAGCCGGTATAAACGCCCGAATCGACGCGCACGCCGAGCCCGCCGGGCGTGTGAAAATGGGTGATGGTGCCGGGCGAGGGGACGAAGGTCCTCGGGTCCTCGGCGTTGATGCGGCATTCGATCGCGTGGCCGAAGAAGCGTACGTCGTCCTGGGTGGCCGAAAGGCCGCCACCGGACGCGACGCGGATCTGCTCGTGCACCAGATCGATGCCGGTGATGGCTTCCGTCACGGGATGCTCCACCTGCAGGCGGGTGTTCATCTCGATGAAATAGAATTCGCCGTTTTCGTAGAGAAACTCCACCGTCCCGGCGCCCGAATAACCGAGATCGGCGATCGCGTTCGACACGATAGTGCCGATGCGCGTGCGCTCTTCGGCATTGAGCGCCGGCGAGTGCGCTTCCTCCCACACCTTCTGGTGGCGGCGCTGCAGCGAGCAGTCGCGCTCGCCCAGATGAATGGCCTTGCCGGCGCCGTCGCCCATCACCTGCACCTCGATATGGCGCGGCTTCTGCAGATATTTTTCGATGTAGACCGCGTCGTCGCCGAAGGCGGCACCCGCCTCCGAGCGCGCCGTCGACAGGGCCTCGGAAAGGTCCGCTTCCGAGCGGGCGACCTTCATGCCGCGCCCGCCGCCGCCGGCCGACGCCTTGATGAGGACGGGATAGCCGATCTCGGCGGCGATCTTCTTGGCCGCACGGTCCTCGCGCACCGCACCCTCCGAGCCCGGAACAACGGGAATCCCCAGCCGCTTGGCTGTCCGCTTGGCCTCGATCTTGTCGCCCATCAGGCGGATGTGCTCGGCCGACGGGCCGATGAAAGTGATGTTGTGGGCGGCCAGGATCTCGGCGAACTTGGCGTTTTCCGAAAGGAAGCCGTAGCCGGGATGAATAGCGTCGGCGCCCGTGACCTCACAGGCCGCCACGATCTGATGGATGTTCAGATAGCTGTCGCGTGAAGCGGGCGGGCCGATGCACACGCTTTCGTCGGCCAGCCGCACATGCATGGCCTCGGCGTCCGCGGTGGAATGGACGGCGACCGTCTGGATGCCGAGTTCCTTGGCTGCCCGCAGGACCCGAAGCGCGATTTCGCCGCGGTTGGCGATGAGTATCTTCTGGAACATTGCGCGGGGCGCCCCTGAACGATTATTCGACGACAACCAGAGGCTCCCCGTATTCCACCGGCTGGGCGTCCTCGAAAAGGATCGCCGTCACCGTGCCGGCGCGGGGCGAGGGGATCTGGTTCATCGTCTTCATGGCCTCGATGATGAGCAGCGTCTGGCCCTTCTCGACCTGCTGGCCAACCTCGACGAAGGGATTGGCGCCGGGAGCCGAGGAGCGGTAGGCCGTGCCGACCATGGGCGAGGGGACGGCATTCTTGGAGATGTCGGGAGCCTGAGAGGGCGCCTCCTCCTTGGCGGCGGGTGCCTGTGCGGCGGGGGAGGGCGGAAGGGCCACGGTGGCCTGTGCCGCGGGGGATTGGCGTGACACGCGGATGCGCAGATCGCCTTCCTCCACCTCGATCTCGGTCAGACGGGTCTCGTCAAGGATGCTCGCCAGGTCGCGGATAAGCTGCTGGTCGACTCCGGGTTTCTTCATTGACATATCTCTTTTCGTCCTGCCTTGCCGCACCTTCAAAGACCTATAAGCGCGCCGCCAGCGCCTCAAGCGCCAGCGTGTAGCCCATGGGGCCGAGGCCGCATATCATGCCGACTGCTACCGGCGCTATCATTGATTGGTGTCGAAAGGGTTCACGAGCGTGAATGTTCGACAGGTGAACCTCGATAACGGGAAGGGGATCGACGGCGCGGATCGCGTCGTGAAGGGCAATGGAGGTGTGGCCATAGGCGCCCGGATTGATGACGATGCCGTCGGCATTCTTCTCACCTGCCTCCTGAATCCAGTCGACGAGGACGCCCTCGTGGTTCGACTGGCGGAACTCGATCGCAAGCTCCAACACAGCGGCCCGCTTTCGGCAATCGGCCTCGATATCGGGCAGCGTCTTGCCGCCATAAATGCCCGGCTCCCGTTTGCCGAGCATGTTCAGGTTCGGCCCGTTGAGAATATAGATCGTCTTTGCCATCACGTTTCCCCCGGCATGTGTATGCCGCCGCCCTCTATAGTCGGCTTAAGCCACGCCGGAAAGACCGCAAGCCGCTTCTGCGGCTGTCCACAAAGGGGCGGTCGCTTGCGGTACCGGGATTATTGCCGTGCGTTTTCGATCTTCTCGCTCAGCACGTCCCCGCCAAGCGCGCCGAAGACGACCTCCTGGCCGACGACATAGGAAGGCGTGCCGGTGATCTGAAGCTTGTTGGCGAGCTCGTAGGTGGTGTTGAAGGCCTCGACGATCCCGGGATTTTTCATCTCCTCGCGCAGCGCCGCCTCGTCCGCACCCAGTTCGAGCGCGACCTTAATCGCGCTTTCTTCCGTCGCGCGGCCACTGCTGCCCAGCAACCGGGTGTGGAACTCGCCGTATTTCTCCGGCATCAGCGCCCGGAAGGCCATGGAGACCACGTGCGCCTTTTGCGAGTCCGGCCCCAGAATGGGGAATTCCTTGAGCACGAAGCGCAGGTTTTCGTCGTTCTCCACAAGCCTCTCCATGTCGCTCAGCGCCCGCTTGCAGAAGCCGCAATTATAATCGAAGAATTCGACGACCGTGACATCCCCCTCGGGGTTGCCGACAACGCCGTCATGGGGGCTGTTGAGGATCTGGTCCGAGGCTTCGGCGAGTACCTTCTGGCTGTTCGCCTCCTGCTCCCGGCGCTGCTTTTCCTTCAGCGCCGCCTGTACCTCGTACATGATCTCCGGGTTGGAGAGCAGGTATTCGCGCACGATGCCCTCGATCTCGGACCGGGTGAAACCGGCCTCGGGATGCTCCTCTGCCCGCGCCGCATCCAGCACCAACCCGGAAGCCGCAAGGGCCGACATTGCGGCGGCGAAAACAGTCTTTCTCATGGAACGTTCCTTCGCGGGCTGTTCGACGGGGCGGTGTGGGTGGAGAAGGTCAAACGCTCACCTTTCGCCCATTGCACGGTAATCGATGATATCCTGGGCACGCAGCCAGTCCGGCGAGCCGCGTTGCAGTTTCATCTGCGCGCGCGCGGCAAAAATCTTGGCCTCACGGTAATTGCCGGCATGGAAGCTTCCTTCGGCCGAGGCAAGCTCCGCCGCGCCGATATCGCCCGTCTGGCCGTAGGCCTGGGCGAGGAAGCGGTAGCCGTTGACGTATTCGGGTTCGCGCGACAGCCCGGCCTTGAGCTGGGTGGCGGCCTGGCGCACCAGGTCGGGCTCGCCCGTCGCCAACAGCGCCTGGCCGTAGCCCACCTGCAGGAGGCCGGACGGCGAGGACGACAGGTTGAGGGCCCTGGCATACGCGTTGGCCGCCTCGCGCGGCTGGTTCGCCTTGATGAGGATTTCGCCGCGCAGCTCATGGAAATAGGGATTGCCGGGCTGGGCGGCGACCAGGCGGTCGACCTTGGCAAGGGCATCGCGCGGGTTGCCATTCAGGAAGCTCGATGTGGCCTCCGCATAAAGCATCGGCAGGCCGCGCGGGTCGTTGCGGAAAAGCCGCGGCGCCGCATTGGGGCCAGCTGTGTAGGCGGCGATCTTCGCCCGCATCAGGTTGTGGCGCAGGGTGAGGGCAGGGGAATCCGCACGGTCCCGGTAACGGCTTTGCTCGACCAGCGTCTGCAGGTTCGCGATGCGGTCGCGCGGCATTGGGTGGCTGACCTGGTAGGGGTCAACGTTGACGCCCGAAAGCGCCAGGTTACCGGCCATCCGTTCGAAGGTCTTCAGCATGCCGCGGCCCGACTGCCCGGTTGCCTCCAGATAGTCGAGGGCGGAGCGGTCGGCGGTGGCCTCCTCGGTGCGCTGGTAGCCCATGAGGCTGCGGCGGGCCGCTTCCGCACCGCCGAGTGCAAGCCCGGTACCGGCCTGCGCCAGGCCGCCTGCGTCGCTCGCCGCGCCGGCCACCCCGGCGCCGACACCCAGGAGAGCGGCGACCACGGCCATCGTCTGGGCACGGGCGATCTGCTCGCGTAGCCGGTGCTGGTGGCCGCCGGCGATGTGGCCGGCCTCGTGGGCGATCACGCCGATGATCTCGTTGGGCGTCTCGGCCGCCAGCAGCGCACCCGTATGGATGAAGATGCGCCGCCCAGCGACGAAGGCATTGAAGTTGTGGTCGTTGACCAGGACGATCTCGATGCCCGAACCACTGAGCCCCGCCGCCTGAAGGATCGGCGCGGCATATTCGGCCACCAGCGCCTCGATCTCCGCGTCGCGCACCACAGGCACATTGCGCTGCGCATAGGCTGCCGACGTTGCCGCCAGGAAGCCGGCAATGGCAAGCGAGACGGTAACGACCCGGAAGAAACGAACGAGGCTGGACGTGGTCGACATGGCGGGGACTGGTAATCGAGCTTCGTGGCAAGGAGAAGGCGCAAAAAGCGCGATCAAGCGCTTGTGATTCCGTGATGTGACGGTATCCCCTCATCCAACCGGCGGCCGATGAGGCGAACCGTCACCGGAAGACATCATACGCGATCGGCGGAAACAAAACAGCCAGGGTTTTATCCCTGGCTGCCTGTCTTCATACGCCTAGAGCGCCGTGCATTCACTTATGTTCATGCAAGGCGCTCTATCTGTTTGTTTCGCCGCATTTGTGCGGACGTCAGGTGATTCCACCTGACTGCAAAATGCTTGTCTTATGACTTTTTCCGCCGAACGGGCGAATAAGGGACCGCTGGGAGAGGGTAGCCGCCCTCCCTCAGCGGCGAGGGTCGG
>NZ_WQNH01000005.1:0-37500 GCF_009812055.1 Chelativorans xinjiangensis
TGACGTGCTTCCCGCTTTTCGGACCGTTCTGAGCTGGAATTTTCCAATTATGATCCCCGGATTGGGAGAGGGAGAATTCCATGAAAAAGTCGAAGTTTTCGGAGGCGCAGATCGCCTTCATCCTGCGTCAGGCCGATGAAGGCACGCCGGTGGCGGAGGTCTGTCGCAAGGCCGGCATTTCGGACGCCACGTTCTATAACTGGAAGAAGCGCTATGGCGGTCTGACCCCGTCGGAGGTGAGGCGCATGCGCCAGCTCGAGGACGAGAACAACCGGCTGAAGAAGATCGTCGCCGATCTGAGCCTCGACAAGGCGATGCTGCAGGACGTTCTCAAGCGAAAGCTCTAAGGCCTGCTCGCCGGCGCCGGCTTGTCGACGAGGTGCGGGAGGCCTGGAAGGTCTCGATCCGCCGCGCCTGCGCGACATTGCTGATCGACACGTCTCTGTATCACTACAAGTCGAAACGCGGCGAGCAGGCCGAACTCAAAGCCAGGATCAAGGAGATTGCCGAGACGCGCGTGCGCTACGGCTATCGGCGTGTGCATGTGCTGTTGCGGCGGGAGGGTTGGAACGTGAATGCCAAGCGGATCTACCGCCTTTACAAGGAGATGGGGCTTCAACTCAGGAACAAGACGCCGAAGCGAAGGGTGAAAGCCAGGTTGCGTGAGGACCGATCGGATGCCACGCATTCCAACCAGGTCTGGGCGATGGACTTCGTCCACGACCAGCTGGCGACGGGCCGCAAGATCCGCATTCTGACCGTTGTCGATACCTTCTCGCGTTTCTCGCCAGCGGTTGATCCGCGGTTCAGCTATCGCGGCGAGGATGTCGTAGTGACGCTGGAGCGGGCCTGTCGGCTGGTCGGCTATCCGAAGACGATCAGGGTCGATCAGGGTTCAGAGTTTATCTCCCGCGACCTCGACCTGTGGGCCTATCAGCGCGGTGTCGAGCTCGACTTCTCCCGCCCCGGAAAGCCCACCGACAACGCTTTCATCGAGTCGTTCAACGGCAAATTCCGGGCCGAATGCCTCAACGCCCACTGGTTCCTCAGCCTTGACGATGCCCGCTCAAAGATGGAGGAATGGCGTAAGGACTACAACACTGTCCGCCCGCACAGCGCGATCGGCAACAAGCCGCCGATTTCGCTCATGAAAGGCTCATCGGCGGCTGCGCCACCCTGAGCCAGACACCCCGGAAATTCCCGCCCGGGGCGATCCAAAGTCGGGAAGCACCTCAAATGAAAGGCTCATCGGCGGCTGCGCCACCCTGAGCCAGACACCCCGGAAATTCCCGCCCGGGGCGATCCAAAGTCGGGAAGCACCTCATTGCGTCGGCACCAGAAATTCAAACTGAAGTGCTTCTTGGGGAGCGAACGTTTCAGTTCGCACAATTGCCAATGCTTGACCTATCGGGAAGCTACGCCAGACGATGGCGTCATTGGGCTCGGTGTTTGTGGAGCAGCGTGCGGTAGCCGCCAGCTACAAGACCGAAGCCAGTGCGTACCCGGCGCATCACGACGTCGCGCAACGGCATCGACTTCCATGAAATCGCACTTTCGCGCTCTGCGCCGAACACCGCCTCCGCGATGTCCTGATATGTGGCGCCTGCCCGCCGGCCATCGATTGCCCGGAGCATTTCGATGAGATGGCACCTGCGCTGGGCCGTGAGGCGAATATCTGGTGTCGCTCGATGATGAACAAGAGCGTCGCGGAAGCGGAACAGCGCGTCGACGCGATCATGGAGAAGCGGATCGACGGGCGTGAGGACGGCTACAGGGCCGCGAGGTGCCTTGCCGTCAAGGGCAATGGCAGCGAAGCGCTCGCCGGCGAGGACGAAGCGGAGATAGAGGCCTTCCTCAGCCGATCTCGCACTGATCGGATCGACGGCGATCGTTGCCGTGATCAAGCCTGGCACGACTATCGGCGCCAGAAGGACTGCGGCCGGATCGACAGCGGGGCTCCAGAAGATGTCGGCATTCGTGGCGGGCAGGTCCGGAGGTATCGGGAAAGCGCAACCCCCAGTGCGCGTTCAGCGCCGCTACGGCTTGGTCATCCAACGGATCCGAGGCCGCGACTTCCTGCTGGTAGTCGGAATTGCGCCGGAGAAATTCCCAAGCGAGTTCCGCCGAGTTCAGGTCTTTCAGATATCGATATTTTTCGGCGTCCCGCCAATTCCCCCGCGCCACCATGCCGATTTCCTCCCCGACTCCGTGCAGTGGGTCCGCATGTCCATGGAAGATCGCGGCAAAATTGAATTCTGGATAGCGGGGCAACCGGCATATGGCGATGCGCCCTGTGCATCACCTCGGGCGTCTAGTGGTAGGCGGATCGCAGGAGGTCGCGGTAGCCATTCTCCGTCATCCACCGGGCGCGGGCGAGATGGGTTTCGTGAACCCGCATGGCGCGTTCGGGTTGCCTGTCGGGGTCGAGACCGAAGACCACGCGAACGACTTCACGCCAATGTGCGGCGTCCGCCTCGGCATCGAGCAATCGCAGATAGGTCTCGACATGGGCGCGGTCATAGTCTGTCAGATGCTCACTCTTCGGCGGTTCATCCAGGAAGTCGGTTCTGCCCATGTGCACTCCTGTGTCTCGGCGCGGTGCCGCAACTGGCTATGGTTAACGCAATCTCACCGGGATTGTAGAGGGGCACCGCGAAATCCCCGTGACGAAGACAGGGATCGCGCCATCGGCAGGTTCTTTGTCAGGCCGACGTTTCCTGATCCTGCCTCGCCGCAGCATGAACGATTATCACCCCTTCACCTCGGTCAGAGTTCAGGAGGACGACGCCATTCGCTTCAAGGGCGCGGCGAACCTGATCGCGCGTGCTTTCGTACACCCTCAGATCGTTCTCGGATTCGAGGCGCTTGAGAGCGGTCAGCGATATTCGGGCCTTATCAGCGAGCGTCTCCTGCGTCCAACCCAGCAACGCGCGCGCGGCCCGCGATTGTCGGGCGGTGATCATGCATGATCACCTCCTACAGTCACGAATGCGCACGCCAGAACTACGACTATTTTAGTCGCTCTTGGCGGGATTCGCCACTGAATTTTCCTTCTTTTACGGGTTGAAGCCGGGAAGTCGCCGGACTGATTCGGTTGCCCGACGGCTTTGGCCCCGCCCGGACTTGCCGGGCGGGGCTCGTGCGGGCCTCAGTCGCCATTGCGCCGGCTGGGGCGGGACCAGATGAGGCTGTAGCCGTCGCCGTCCTCGTCGTCGAAGAGATTGGCGTAGATCGGGGCGGTGAAGCTCGGATCGTCGAGCTTGAGGCCCAGATAGTCGCGGCCCTCGTTCGAGCGCTTGGACCAGGCGGCGCCGATCTCGGCGCGGCCGGCATAGACCCGGTGGCTGGGGGCGTTCTCGCCGCTCGCCTTGGTGTCGGGGACGATGCGGACATTGCGGGTCTGCAGGCTGAGGGTGACGATTTCGCCGGTGAATTCGTTGCCGGACTTCTTGAAGGTGCCGATGGTCGCCATGATTGAGTCTCCTTGATTTTGAGTTCGAGCCCGCACCATGCGGCCTCGATGGCGATCGGCAGGCCGAAGGCGATCGACGGCGCATCGCTTGCGACCGCAGCGTCAGCGGAGGATGGCGGCAGGGAAACTTTCTTGTCCCGCGAGGAATGGCGGCGCAGCCGGCAGGGGAAGAAAGTTGACCGGCGCCATTGCGGCAAAGGCGATCGAGGCGCAGCCGGCCTTCGGCCAGATCAAGCCATTGAAGAGGCCGATTGGAGCGGCCGACAACAACGATCGTGACAAGGAGACGATGGCGGCCCTGCGCGCATCGAGTCGTCTGGCACCGTCAGCGGCGGATCACATCGACCAGCAGACCCCTGTTCGTTTGGAACGGCACCGACGCCGCTAGCGGCAACCTCGAATCCAGCCATCGTCATACCGGCCGTGCACCCGGTGACGCAGTTCCAATGACCTGATGTGACGCGATAGTCGTGGGCGCGGCCCGACAATCCGATCCCGCCTTCCACGGTCCAACAAGGCGTGACAGCGGCACGATCACCTTCCGAACACCGCCTCGGCGCCTGGACGAGTCAGGCGCGCGCGATGCTCTGTCCCTGGGCCGCGGCCGCAGCGAGTGTTGTCAGCCGGATATAGGCTGTGATGCCGACGGCGAGACTGCCAATCAGGGAGAAGACGAACTGCCACACAGGCGACGGCACGGCGTGCTTGACGATGCCGTGCGTCGCATGAAACCCGGCAATCGCAGCCGGCACGACAAAGGCCAGGGCAAGGGCCGCGCGCAGCCATAGCGGGCGTACAAACATGAGGCCGGCCTGCAGGACCACGAGCGTAAGGAAGGCGGCGATGGCGCCGACGGCAATGCCGCCGGCAACGCCGGCGCCGGCATGATATGCCCACAGGCCGATAGTGACGCCGGCAAAAGCCGGTAGCGCGAATATGGCGAGGGTGAACAGCAGCCAGCAGCAGAAGCCGATGGCGACGATGCCGAGAAAAATGCTGAGGATCATCATGGTGGTGCCTCCGTGACGACTGATCGAACGGACGCGCCTCCACCACCACCATGGCGCACGAAAAGTATACTACATTTGCGATCGAGCTGCGAGCCAGAAGGTCCGCTCCTGACCCAACCAGTCATCGACACCTCGCTCGAACCACATGTTCAGCCAGAGACCGGCTCGTCCGCATGAGGCGCGGAAGCCTGATGAAGAGCGTCTCCTAAGGGCATCCTTCCAACCCTAACCGCATCACGCCGCCTGACGACGCAGCCGCACCACATCCTTGGACGGAGGCAGCCCGAACTGCCGGGCGTATTCCCTGCTGAACTGGTTCGGGCTCTCGTAGCCGACGCCGAAGGCCACCGCTGTAGCGTTTCCCTCTCCCGACATCAGAAGTGTCCGGGCATGCAGAAGACGGACCTGTTTCTGGTACTGAATCGGGCTGAGCGCCGTGACCGCCTTGAAGTGACGATGGAACGCGGAGACGCTTAGAGCTGCCATTTCGGCGAGCATTTCGACACGCAGCGGCTTTGCGAAGTTCTCACGAATCCACTGGATCGCGACGCCGATCCGCGACAGGGCAGCGTCGGGGGCCGCGATGTCCCGAAGCATCCAGCCGAGCGGCCCCTGCAGCACCCGGAACAGGATCTCCCTTTCGTAAGCGGGGGCAAGCACGGCGACCTCGTCCGGCCGGTCCATCAGCCGGAGCATCCGCACCCAGGCATCGAGAAACTCGTCGTTGACCGGCGCAACCGAGAAGCCCGATCCAAACAGCTTGCTGCAGACCCGAACGGGAAGGTCGCTAATCAGCGACGCGGCCGTCGGAGGATGAAGCGTCAGGCTGACCGCGAGATACGGCTCCCCGGAGGCCGACGGATGCACCGATCCCACGGCCGGAAGATCGACCGACATGACGAAATAGGTGGCGGGGTCATAGGCGAAGGTCCGTTCGCCGACCGTCATCGTCTTCGAGCCGGTCAGGATCAGGTTGATCATCGGCTCGTAGACGGCCGAAAGCCGGTGCTCCGGTATTTCGCCCTGGACCATGGCGACGCGGGGAATTCCTGTTTCCGTCCGGCGGTTTTCGGCTGACGAGGCCAGGCTGCGCAGTTCCTGAAGTTGCTTTTCCATGAGGGCGAAGGTGACAGCCTGAGGCCGGCTCCGCAAGCGCGAAGCAGAAATAGGCAAGTTTCAGAGAGAAATGGGTGAGCGCCAGAGATGGCGCGGGCCTAGCTTCAGGTCATACCGAACAGGGAAAGAAAAGCCCCATGAAGATCGTCATCATCACCGGAAGCAGCCGGGGCCTCGGAGCGAGCACCGCCGTCGAATGCGCCCGCAAGGGCATGGGCGTGGTCGTGACCTACAACGCCAATCCCGAAAAAGCAGAGAACGTCGTGAAGACGATCGTGCAGAGCGGTGGCAGGGCCGTGGCCCTGAAGCTCGACGTCGGAAACGTCGGTGCCTTCCCGGCGTTTCGTGACGCCGTCGCCGCCCAGCTGCAATCCGTCTGGGGTCGTGGCGATTTCGACTACCTCGTCAACAACGCCGGATACGGCCTCTTCAGTCCGATCGCCAAAGTGACGGAAGAACAGTTCGACGGACTGTTCAACGTCCACCTCAAAGGCCCGTTCTTCCTGACCCGGATCCTGCTGCCGATGATGGCGAACGGCGGCCAGATCATCAACATCACCAGCGCTACCTCGCGTGTGGCGACAGCAGGTGTCGCGCCCTATGCCTCCTTCAAAGGCGGTCTCGAAGTCCTGACCCGCTACATGGCCAAGGAGTTCGGCGGGCGGGGAATCAGGGCGAACTCGATCGCACCCGGTGCAATCCGCACCGAACTCGGCGGCGGCCTGAACGACGAGTTCGAGGCGATGCTCGCAGGCCAGACCGCGCTCGGCCGCGTCGGCGAACCCGAAGAGATCGGTGGGGTCGTCGCCAGTCTTCTGTCGAGCGAGAACCGCTGGATCAACGCCCAGAACATCGAAGTCGCGGGCGGCTACATCATCTGACCAAAGGAGAACAGCATGCTCGACCACGTCTTCATCTCCGTCAGCGACATCGCCCGTTCGATCGGCTTTTACGAGGCGGCGCTGGCGCCGCTCGGAATCGTCCATGCACATGACTACGAAGGGAAGGAAGGGCCTCCCGGCCATCCGGACCTGAAAGGTTTTGGGGCGAACGGCAGGGTGTTTTTCTGGCTTCGCGAAGGGGTTGTCGACGGCCGCTCGGCTCATGTCGGTTTCGTCGCCAAAGGCGCCGCCCAAGTCGATGCCGCCTATGACGCTGCGATCACCGCGGGCGCAACCGAGATCCATCCGCCCGGCCCGCAGCTTCACTACGACCCACGCTATTACGCCGCGCAGGTTCGCGACCCCGATGGCTACAGCCTCGAATTCGTCTACAAGGAATGGCAGCACTGACATGACAAAACTGATGATCTATGGCGCGACCGGCTATACCGGCCGCATGGCGGCAGAGCATGCGAAGGCGGCAGGCACGCCTCTCGTTGTCGCAGGTCGCAGCAAAGCGCCCCTCTCCAGGCTTGCCGCCGAGCTCGGCGTTGAATACCGGGTGTTCGGCCTCGACGACACCGCGGCGATCGACAATGGCCTTGCCGATGTTTCGGTCCTGCTGAACAGCGCCGGTCCTTTCCTGCGGACCGCCGAAGCCCTGATGCGGGCGTCGCTCCGCAACGGCGTACACTATCTCGACACTGCAGCCGAACTCGACAGCTACCGTCAGGCCGAAGACCTGGACAACGAGGCGAAGGCAGCAGGGATCATGCTGATGCCAGGCGGTGGTGGCAGCGTCGCAATGCTCGGCAGCCTAGCCGGACACGCTGTCGGGAAGGTCCGCGACCCCCGCAAAATCAGGATCGCGCTGCATGTCGCAGGTGGTCTCTCGCGCGGGTCGGCGATCAGCGCCATGGAAAATGTCACCACCCAGACCCTGGTTCGTATCGACGGCAAGCTCGTCAGCGCTCCTGCCGAGGGCATTCGGAAATTCGACTTCGGCAAGGGTGCGGTCGACTGTTTCCCGGTGACACTTCCCGATCTCATCACGATCTGGCGGTCGACGGGCGTCCCTGATGTCGAGACCTTCGTGCATGTGACAGGCGACGGCTTTCCGCAGGGCGATCTCTCCCTGCTTCCGGATGGGCCGAGTGAAGAGGATCGTCTCGCGAACCGATACCAGGCGGCCGTCGAAGTCACCGACGCGGAAGGCCAGGTGACCCGTTCGCTTCTCGACACGGTCAACGGCTACACCTTCACCGCGATGGCTGCGGCCGAAGCTGGCCGCCGTGCGCTCGCAGGCGAAGTCCGCCCCGGCTTCCAGACGCCCGCCGTTCTGTTCGGAAGCGGCTTCGCTCAGACCATCGCCGACACCACGATCGTCGACATCTGAGGAACGCACCATGCAGAAGCTCGTCGAATCCTTCATCGCGACCGCAAACGCCTTCGATGTCGGGAGTACGCTGTCCCTGTTCGCTCCCGATGCCGTCATCAACGATGTTTCGGTCGGCGACGCCTTCGTCGGCAGGAACGGCGTCCGGATCTATTTCGAGCGGTTCTTCGTTGGTTACAACACCGCAAGCAGGCTGCTGTCCATCGACAAGGTGGACGACTTCAACGCGACCGTCCGCCTCGATTTTACGGGAGATTTCGGCCACGAGGTAGGCATCCTCAAGATGGCGATCAATTCTGAGGGCCTGATCGAGCGCATCGACGCCGATCTCGAATAACAGATCCATAAACAGCTTCACCGAAACAACGAACATCTGCGCCGAAGGCGCCGATACCGGAGAAGGCTTGCATCCCGCGAGCCTCTGGCATGAGAAGGAGTACGTTCATGACAACCTCGACATCTCTCACTCAAGAGGCCGCTGACAAGCTGGCTGTGGTCGAAGCGCTGTATCGCTTCGCGGCTGGTATCGACCTTCGCGACAAGGAGCTTCTCGCGTCCTCACTCGCAGAAAACGCGGTCTCGGACTTCCGGCCGGCCGGTGCCAAGGCCGGGTTCGAATATCCGGTCATCGAAGGCCGGGATGTCATCGTTGCGGCCCTGTCGACGTCGCTCAGCACGCTGGACACGACCCATTCCGTCAGCAATCCGCGTGTGACCATCGACGGCGACACGGCACGCATGGATGTGCTCGTGGAAGCCCAGCACGTTCCCCGCAGCGATCCCTCGCGTCATTATCTGATGAAGAACCGCTACGACGTCGAGCTGATCCGGGCAGGCGATGTCTGGGTCATCACGCGCAATACCGTCGACAATGTCTGGCGGACGGGCGACCCAGCTGTCTTGTCGGTCGTGTAGGCCGGGGCAACGAAACAGTAGCTATAGAGCGGTGGCGGGAACTGAGTCCCGCCGCTGCTCTTGCAAGCATGCCCGTCCTTATCGCGCTGCCGGTGGAAGAGCCGAGTCGGGTCATCAGCGTTGATCCTTTGCCTTGTAGCGTCTGGGGCTATCCCGAGGTGTATGACCGCTTCTGGCGCGACGCTGCCATGCACGCCGGTTCATTCGAACCGCCAAACCGGGATGCCGAGCTTCCTGGCCTTGTCGCCGAGGTTCTCCTGGATGCCGGTGCCGGGAAAGACCATGACGCCGATTGGCAGGACATTGAGCATCTGGTCGTTGCGCTTGAAAGGTGCGGCGCGGCCGTGCTTCGTCCAGTCGGGCGCGAAACCGATCTGGGGCACGTTGCGGTGATCGGCCCAGCGGGCGGCGATCTTCTCGGCGCCTTTCGGTGACTTGCCGTGCATCAGCACCATGTCGGGGTGCTTGGCATGGACCTGGTCGAGTTTGTCCCAGATCAGCCGGTGGTCGTTGAAGTCGAGCCCGCCGGTGAGGGCGACCTTCGGTCCATCGGGCAGGAGCACTTGCGCGTCGGCGCGTTTCCGGGCGGCGATGAAGTCGCGGCTATCGATCATGGCCGATGTCAGCGCGCGATGGTTGACCCGTGATCCGGTTCGCGGTGACCAGGGCGTGCCGGTGGTGCGAAGATAGTGCTCGGCGGCACTTTCGCGGAAGACTTCCAGGCTGTCGCGGCGTTCGATGAGGCTCTTGCCGACCTCGATCAACCGCTCGAGCTCGACGGCTTTGACTTCCGAACCGTCCTGTTCCCGCTGCCGGCGCTTCTGCGCCTGCTCGTTGTCATCGAGCTTGCGTTCCACCCGGTCGACGGCGCGGTGAAAGCTGTTGACGGTCGACCAGAGCAGGTCGTCGAGGTCGAAATCGAGCGCTGTGTCGGCCATCGTGGCGATGAGGGCGTCGAAGATGTCGGAGACGGCGCCTTCGATGGTGCGATCTTCAGGGACGGGTCTCGGGTCCGGCGTGTTCTCGTCGTGGTGATAGCCGTAGAGCTGCAGTTCGCTCAGCGCGTGGTCGGTCGGAGAGGCTTCGTGGTGGGGCTCGAAGGTGTCGTCGTCTTCATGCGCCATGGGGATGCTCCCTTTGTCGGTTGGCCGCGCCCGCCGCGGCCTTCATGGCGCCGCAAGACGGCGGGCGGGCCGGGCCTGCACCCGGAAGCGCGAGCGGACGGGCCGGAGCGTGAGCGGAGGATGCCGGAGGCCGACGATTTTGCTTCGCGATGGAAAGGCCCGCAGGGCCGCCGGAAAATCGTCGGCCGCAGCCATTGTCGGCCCGGCCCGGCTGCCGTCCGGTCGCCCTCTGAAGAAGGCCGGGGCGCGGCCCTCTGCGACATCGATGGGAGCGCCCGCGCGTGACGGCGGCGATACCGACCCCGCCACGCCGCTTCCCGTTCAGGCCAACTGAGCGGTCTTCAGAAAGCGTGCGACATCCTGCGGGGCGAGTTGGATCCGAACCGATGCCGTGAACGCATCCAGTCCGCGCAGCCGCAGATCCTCGTTGAGATCGCCCAGCATCGGCGCGATGGTCAGCGTTTCGATCCCCTCGGCCTCGGCGCGTGCACCCAGGCTGTCACGCGCCTCTTCGCCTGCCGGATCGTCATCGCGCACGATATAGAGACGGCGCAGCGTGACCGGGAGTGCGAGGGCGGCGAGATGGGCAGCGGAAAGCGCTGCCGCCATCGGCATGTCGGACAGGACGCATCGCAGCGACAGCATGGTCTCGATGCCTTCGCCGGCGGCCATGACCTCGCCCGCCACGCCGAAGCGCACCGCGTGGCCGAGGAGGTCGCCCATTGCCCGTCGCGGGGTGTCGATTGGCGCCTTGCCGAGCCTCGCCTCGCTGAACCCGTTCGGATCGAGCCAGGTGCGATGGGCGCCCGTCTGGTGTCCATCGAGATCGGTGACCGACGCGATCACGGCCGGCCAGGTCTCGGTCGGCGCATGCTCGTCGGGCCGGTAGTAGCAGCGCGGATGGAAGCGCAGCGATCCGGTTCCGTGCAAAGCCGTAATGCCGCGATTACGGAAATACGATTCTGCGAGCGTGCCCCTGATTGGCCGAGCCATCGAAAACAGCCGCTTCGCTGCGAGCGGCGAGCCCGTTGGTGCGGGTGCCTTCCGTCGATGTGATGTTGCCGGTTCTGGTTCAGGATGCGGGAGCGCGAGGAAGCGCCGTGCCTCATCGGCCACGTCCTTGAATTCGACAAGGCCGCAGCTTTCGCGGATGACATCGAGGAGATCGCCATGCTCGCCGGTGGCCGCGTCGGTCCACTTGCCGGCCGCGCCTTTGCCGGATTCGGGCCCGACGAGGCGCACGAACATCGAGCGTCCCGGCGCATTGCGAACGTCACCCACCATCCAGTAGCGGCCCTCGCGCCGCCCGCTGGAAAGATACTCGCGGCACACGGCCTCGGCCTGCCGGCCGAGACGGTGTGCGAGTTCAGATGCGTCGCGGGTCATCATGCAGCCTCCCGCTCGGTGATGCGCTGGATCGGAAAGCGCTCCAGCAGCCTGGCGAGAATCGCGGCGCCGGAAACGTCGGTCGGAACGAACAGGCGGAACTTCCAGGAGATGATCTCGCCGAACAGGCCATAGGCCTTGAGACGATCGCGCATCGTGTCGGTAAAGCCGGTGAGCTCGATGCGGTTGGCGCCCATGACGCGGGCGCGGCGAAGTTGCAATCCCTCGGCAAGGTCGAGTACCGTGCGGCCGTCCATCAGCGCGGCGAAGGCGTCGTCCGGGGCGAGCGTCGTCGTGCCGGTAGTGGTGGCGGTCGCGGCCCAGGCCGGAGAGACCTTGCAGCCGATGATCCGCTCGCCGTCATCGGTCTGCAGCCGGTAGACGCGCGTCGACTCGTTCGGCAGGCGCTTCCAGATCGGCAACAGGAGGCCGACGACCATGTGGATGGTGCTGTCGGTGAACTCGGGCACCGACGCGACTTCCGCCTCCCAGGCCTTCGTGAACGTGGCGCGATCGGCCTCCATCCAATGGGTGTCACCCATCATCGCAACCGGCACGTTCGTCGCCTCCATCGGCCGGATCAGCCGCACACGCCGCTCGACCGAGCCGTCATCATTGATGAGGCTGGTGGTGGGCACGCGCACCGCGGCGCGACCAGAGCGCTCATTGACCAGCAGGCAGGAGCGAGGATCGGCGAGATGGTCGAGCGCGTCATCGAGCATGACCGGCCGGTTGCGCTCACGCTGGGCGATGGTCAGCAGCGTCGTCACCGCGCCAGTCGCGGCATGGGTATGGATGGCCTGACGCTCGAGGACCGTGAAACGTTCCGCGCGCAGTGTCTCCAGTCCGACGTCGTAGGTGCCGCTGGTGATGGCGCCTTCGATCCGCGCCGCGAGAAGCTGCTCGAAGCGCGCGAACAGGATGTTCTGCAGATCGATGGTGAGCGCCAGGAGCCGGTTGAGGAAGGTGGTGATCGGCGGCAACTCGTCCTTGATGCCATTGGCGTCGGTCAGCTTGAGGCCGGTTGACTCCTCGAAGGTTTGCAGCGGGCATCCCTCGACCTTGCCGGCGACGATCAGCAGATAGAGCCGGCGCAGCGCGTCGCGCGCATAGGGGCTTTCGAGATTGTCCTCGGCGCGAAACAGGCCCTGACCGCCGGTCTGGCGCTGGCCGCGTGTTATCGCGCCGAGCGTGTCGAGGCGGCGGGCGATGGTCGAGAGGAAGCGCTTTTCTGCCTTCACGTCGGTGGCGACCGGCCGGAAGAGCGGCGGCTGCGCCTGGTTGGTGCGGTTGGTGCGCCCCAGGCCCTGGATCGCGGCATCGGCTTTCCAGCCTGGCTCCAGCAGATAGTGGACGCGCAGCCGCCGGTTCTTCGCCGCGAGATCGGCATGGTAGGAGCGCCCGGTCCCGCCGGCGTCCGAAAAGACCAGGATACGCTTGGCGTCGTCCATGAAGGCGGCGGTCTCGGCGAGGTTGGCGGCGACGGCGCGGCCTTCCACGGCAAGGCGGTCACCCTTGCGGACGATGCGGCGCGAGCGGCCGGTCACCTCGGCCACCTCATCGGTGCCGAAGCGCTGGACGATCTGGTCGAGCGCGCCGGGCACGGGCGGCATCGAAGCGAGTTTTTCGATCAGCCGGTCGCGCCGGGCGACGGCCTCGCGGCTTTCGACGGGCTGGCCGTCGCGGAACACCGGCCGCGAGCACAGATTGCCCTCGCTGTCGGTGAAAGGCTCATAGAGCTGCACCGGAAAGGAATGCGCCAGATAGTCGAGCACATATTCACGCGGCGTGATGTCGACCTGGACATCGTTCCAGTCCTCGGTCGGGATCTCGGCGAGACGCCTTTCCATCAGGGCCTCGCCGGTCGAGACGATCTGGATGACGGCGGCATGGCCAGCGGCGAGGTCGGCGTCGATGGAAGCGATCAGCGACGGCGTTTTCATCGCCGTGATGAGATGATTGAAGAAGCGCTGCTTGGCGCTCTCGAAGGCGGAGCGGGCGGTGGATTTGGCCTGTGCGTTCAGCGTGCCTTCGCTGCCCGTGACGTTGGTCGCCCGCATGGCCGCGTCGAGATTGTTGTGAATGATCGTGAAGGCGCCGGCATAGGCGTCATAGATGCGCCGCTGCTCGTCGGTGAGCTGGTGCTCGAGCAGCTCATATTCGACGCCTTCATAGGAGAGCGAGCGAGCCTGATAGAGGCCGAGCGCCTTCAGATCCCGAGCCAGCACCTCCATCGCCGCGACCCCACCGACCTCGATCGCTTCGACGAATTCCGCGCGGGTGGCGAAGGGGAAGTCCTTTCCGCCCCACAGGCCGAGCCGCTGGGCGTAGGCGAGATTGTGTACCGTGGTGGCGCCGGTCGCCGAGACATAGACCACGCGCGCATCGGGCAATGCGTGCTGCAGGCGCAGCCCGGCGCGGCCCTGCTGCGAGGCGGCCTGGTCGCCGCGCTCGCCTTTCGATCCGGCGGCATTCTGCATGGCGTGGCTTTCGTCGAAAATGATCACTCCATCGAAGTCCTTTCCCAACCAATCGACGATCTGCCGGACGCGGGAAACCTTCGATCCGCGCTCGTCGGAGCGCAGCGTGGCGTAGGTCGTAAAAAGGATGCCTTGCGAGAGGCGGATCGGCGTGCCCTGTCGAAAGCGCGACAGCGGCGTGACCAGGAGTCGCTCTTGTCCGAGCGCCGACCAGTCGCGCTGCGCGTCCTCGATCAGCTTGTCGGACTTGGACACCCAGACTGCGCGGCGGCGGCCTTTGAGCCAGTTGTCGAGCAGGATGCCGGCGACCTGGCGGCCCTTACCCGCGCCGGTGCCGTCGCCGAGAAACCAGCCGCGCCGAAAGCGAACGGCGCCGTCCTGATCGTCGGCGGCCGCGGTGACGACATCGCAGGTCTCATCGACGGTCCAGGCGGCGGCGAGATGCTGACTGTGGGCTTCGCCCGCATAGATCACGCTTTCGAGCTGGGCGTCGGACAGAACACCATTCGCAATGAGGTCCGGCGGCAGATGCGGACGATAGCTCGGCCTGGGCGGGGCGACCGAGGCCATGGCCGCCGATTGCACGAGCTTGGTCGGATGCGCCTGAGACCCGGGAATACGGATCGACTGAAGCGCGTAAGCCTCATACAGCGCATCGGTGAGTCGCGTGCCTTCAGGCGGTGCCCAGTCGACGGTCTCGTAGTCGACCGTCACGCCCTCCTGTGCGGACAGGATTGGCGCCGGCGTGGTATCGACCCGCCTGGAGTTCGCTCCGTTCAGGGGAGCCGGGCGGTTCATATGCGCGGAGCTTGTCGGCAGCGTCACGAGCGGACGCGGCGGCACTAGCGCCTGGACCCAGGCGAGCAGCGTGGCCGCATCGGCAGCAACGCCGGGCGATGCCGGGAACACGGCCGGATCGTCGGCCGGGATCTTGTCGATCACCGTCAGTCGCGTGTCGATGGTCGTGCCGTGCCGAACGTAAACCGCGCCATCGATGGCGGCTGTGAAGACGATGCGGCCGCTTTCCTGCAGGCGGACGAAGGCGTCCCGCCATCTGGGCGCATCGGGCGCGAAGCTGGCGCCGGTGATGGCGACGAACCGCCCGCCGGGCGCCAGACGCGCCAGCGCCGAGGCGACATGGCGATAGGTGGCGTCAGCCACGCGTCCCGACACGTTTGCCATCGCCGAGAATGGCGGGTTCATCAGCGCGACGCTGGGCACGGCGGCGGCGTCCAGATAATCATCGATCTGGGCCGCGTCGAAGCGTGTGACGGACAGAGCCGGAAAGAGAGAGGACAGGAGATCCCCGCGTGTCTCGGCGAGTTCGTTGAGATGGAGGCTGCCTCCGGCGATCTCGGCGAGAATGGCGAGCAGGCCAGTGCCGGCGGACGGCTCCAGCACGATGTCGTCGGCCGTGATGGCGGCGGCGGTCGCCGCGGCGAAGCCCAGGGCGAGCGGCGTCGAGAATTGCTGGAAGGCCTCGCTCTCTTCGGAGCGGCGCGTGTGCGAGGGCAGAAGATCGGCGATCTTCGCGAGCAGCGGCATCGCAGCTGCCGGAGATCCGGCTTTACGCAGAAGCGCCTTTCCGTACTTGCGCAGGAACAGGACCGCCGCGCCCTCGCAGGCATCGTAAGCGGTCTTCCAGTCCCATGCGCCATCAGTGTCGGAGCCGCCGAACGCGACGTCCATTGCGGCGCGCAGGACCGGTGCATCGATGAGACGACCCTGTTCGAGATGCGGCAAGAGAAGGCGAGCAGCCTCGGCCAGGGAGGGCGTGGAATTGGCCGGGACGAGCGGTTGGGCGGCGCTGGCGAGCGCCGCCGTCGAAGCAAGCTGTGTCATGGGGAGAACCTCGGGAGAGCGGGAACGGGACGAGCCGGCCAGCGCTCTCTCTCGGACCGCACCGGCTCAAACCCGTCCCGGCCTGCCTCTCCCTCTCACGGCGCCTCCGGCACCGGTGGGAGATAGGCGTCGTAGGGGTTGCCCTCGGCGAGATGTCCGAACGGCGTGAAGAGGAATTCCTCGCCGTCCCGGCCGACGGCGCAGACGACGTAGCGCGGAGCGCCAGTCGCGGCGTCGGTGCATTCGAGCAAGGCGAGATTGCCATCGGCCGCCGCGCGCAGGAGCGTCTGGAAATTGGCGCGGGCATGGGCGGGAATGCTCATGGTCGGCCTCCCTTGATGGTATCGTCGAACCAGCCATGCGTGCCGATCCAGGCGACCGAGTCGCGTCGGCCAAGGTCGAGCACATGCGCGCCGCCGCCGAAGGTGTTCACCCGCGGACGCGAGCAGGTGTTCGCCCATTGAAATCCCCAGTGACCGGTGAGCGCGAAGGCGTCCGCGCAGCGCAGAACGAAGTCGATGACGCGTTGCGGATCGCCGGTGCCGTCGTCCCGCATCCAGAGTTTTGAGCCTCCGTGGGCGGGATCGAGCGACAGCAGAAAGCCATCGGAAGGTGGATCTTCCGCAGCACCTTCCGCACAAAGATCATTGTACAAATCCAGCGCGCGGGCGGCGTTGCCGGGCGTGCCAACATCGAGCAGGCACGAGAAGTGCGTGAAATAGTCAGCCATGACGGCCTCCTGAAACGAGAAAGCCCGGCGCGATGGCCGGGCTCGAATTGCGGATTGGGGGTGAGCGGCTAGTAGCCGAAGCGCCAGGACGGCCAGGGCTGGCCGTCGTCGGCGCGCTTGACGGCCTCGTCGAGATAGGTCGGGTCGCCTTCGACAAGGGTGGGATCGCGCACGGGGGTTTCGTCGATCACCGTGACGGCGCTGACGATGCCGTCCTCGACCTCGACATGGAGGGGCACGAGGAACTGGAAAACGACGCGGCGCGTGCGATGTGCGTGTTCGCTATTCATGGAAACGTCTCCTGAAACGAAAGCGCCCGGCGCGACGGCCGGGCGATAGAGATGGTGGGAAGAGCGGCGGGACGGCTGGCGCCGCCCCGCCCTCGGTTCATTCGGCCGCGACCGGCTGCGGATCGCCGTCGGCGTCGGCGTCCTCGTCCTCGGCGAGGAACGCCGGAAGCGCATCTGAGTCGGCCCCGTCATCGCCGGCGTTGACGTCATCGGGCGTGGAGAGGCGCAGCGGCTCGGGAAGCCAGCCGCTGTCGGCGAGCAGCCGTTCGGCCTCCTTCGCCATGTCCGGCTTCTTCAGATGGTCGATGAGCTGTGCGGTCTCCTCGCCCTTGGCCTCGCGGACCGCTTCGAGAATGCGGGGCTTGGTCACGCGGCCGAAATAGTTGTCGACCGTCGGCCGCCAGCCGACCTCGACCATATCGAGCCCCACTGCGCGGGCCAGCCGATCCGCCTCGTGGATGCGCTGCTGCACGCCGTGAAACGTCGGACCCGCACCGTAGGGATTGGCCTTCTCGTAAAGCGCGTTCACGCCAAACGAGACGCAATGGGCGAGTAGCGTCAGGCGGCTTGCCTCGTCGAGACCGTCGATCTTCTCCCAGAGCGCCTCGTCATCGGACGGCAGGTCGGCCTGCCATGCCTCCTGCCGCTCCTCAACGGATTTGGCGGACAGGCTGTCCTTCAGATCGGTGGCCTGAACGGGGAAGAAGACGTGGCGAACGGACGCTTCGAGGCAACCGGTCGCGGAGACATGGCGGAAAGTGTCGCGCACCAGCTTGTGGAGGAGCGCCGTCATCGCGACATGCGGATTGTTCGCCAGCGTGTCCCGCAGGGCAAGCGTGCGATGCGCGGTGAGCTCGATCACGAGCCGCTCGGGCAGCGGCTTAACCGTGTCTTCCTCCTCATCCGGGCTCTCGGCCTCACCGCCCACGGTGATCACCGTACGCTGCACGGCACCGTCGCGATCGGTTGCCGTGTTTCCATCGACGCCCGCGCCGGTGTCGTCATCGGTCTCGAGCGCCTCGTCCTCGGGACGGACATAGCCGCGATCGACCGAAAGCTGCCCATCGTGCCGAATGCTGACGAAGGTTCCGGCACGCTCGATCTCGGCAGGATCGTAGCGCATCGGCCGATCCTCAAAGGCCTCCAGCGCCGCCTCGATCTCGCCGAGCCGCTCATCCACCTCGTCGGGCAGTTCGTCGGCCGCGGCATATTCGGCTTCGAGCCGGTCGAACTCCTCACGCAGGGCCTCACGACTGGCACGCTCCTCGTCGGTCAGATCGACCGGCGTGCCGCCGAGCTGCCGGAGCCCATGCGTATGGCCGTAAGGGAAATCGGCCGCGACCTCGATCCACTTCCAGCCTTCCTCGGCGATGGTTTCTGCCTCGAGCTTGAGCTTGTCGGCGACGAGCCGTTCGAGCAGCGGCACGTCTTCGATCCAGCCACCGTCATCGTCCTGAAAGAGGTCACGCATGACGGTGCCGCCGGCTTCTTCATAGGCATCGACCGTGAGGAAGCGCACACGCCGGTCGGACACGCGGACGGTGTTCTCGGTCAGCATGCGGCGGATCTGATAGGGTTCCTTCGACCAGCCATGCTCGATCGCCTCCCAGACCTGCTCCTGGCGGGCGGGATCGGCGGAAACGGTGAAGGCCATGAGCTGTTCCAGCGTCATGCCGTCCTCGGCATAGAGGTCGAGCAGCTTTTCGGAGACGGAGACGAGCTTGAGCCGCTGCTTGACGATGTTGACAGAGACGAAGAAGCGCGCGGCGATCTCTTCCTCGCTCAGACCTTGCTCGCGGAGGGTCCGAAAGGCGCGGAACTGATCGAGCGGATGCAGCGGCGCGCGCTGGACGTTCTCGACCAGGGAATCCTCCTCGGCCGAAATGTCGGTGCTGCCCTCGCGCACGATGCAGGGCACCGGCGTGGTCTTGGCGAGACGCTTCTTCTTGGCGAGCAGTTCGAGCGCCCGGTAGCGGCGGCCGCCGGCGGGAATCTCGAACATGCCCGTCTCGTTGCCGTCGTTGTCCACGACCGGCCTGACATTGAGGCTCTGCAGGAGGCCGCGATGGGCGATGTCCTCGGCGAGCTCTTCGATCGAGACGCCGGCCTTGACCCGCCGGACGTTGGCTTGGCTGAGCACCAGCTTGTTGAAGGGAATATCGCGCGAGGACGACAGGGTGACTTTTTGACTGGCAGTTGCCATGGTGAGTTACTCCGCGACAGGCGCCGAGAGCCTCTCTCTCGGCTTCCAACCCGTCACGGAAAAGGGCGCAGCCCTCTCACTCTACTATCCGGCACTGCTCGTTCAGCCCACGGCCCGAAATATCTCCGACCGGACATCCCAACGCGTTGCCACGTCAACATCCACTTCTCAATTCGTATCGGAGCGGGCGGCGACGCCGAGCCACTCGGAAGAGCTAGCTGCCTTCCGTTCTCGGTTCCGGGAATACGAGCTCCCACAAATGACCGTCGGGATCGGAAACGTAACCCGTGTACCCTCCCGACATTTCATCCATCGCGGCCTTCCCTGGCACGGAGCCGCCATGCATGGGCGCAGCCTCCAGCATCGCATCGACCGCCTCCCTGGTCTCCATCGCGCAGCTGATCGCCATGCCAGCATTTGCGCCTGGAAGCTGCGCGTCCCGTCCGGCTTTCCTGCTGTAGGTCTCGAAGGCGTCTTTCTCCATAAGGAACAGGGATAGGTTGGGGAGTTCGAGAGCGATGATCCCCTCTTCAATCTCCGCGTCGCGATATCCGAACACGTTCCGATAGTATGCGAGGGTCCGGTCCGGGTCGCTGACGGGCAGGCAGAGGACGGTCGTTCTTATCTTCGCTTGGCTTGGTTCCATGTTTCTTCCTTTCGTTTCGGGATGTGTCGCTCCTCCGCACGTTCCGGGATCGCAAACGCCGCTGCTGACCTAGGCGGTTCCGAACAAGACCTTGCGTCCATCGGGGTCGATGACCGTGACCGTCACGTCGTCCTCGGCGATCGGAATGACATTGAGGCGATCGAGACGCGCCCGGAATTCTCGCAGGTCGTCGATCTTGAAGTAGATGTGCGTGAGATTGGACTCCGCCACCGGCGGATAGGCATAGTCCGCAAAGAGCTTGGCGTCGTGGATGGCGATCTGGATGCCGTCGCGATCCAGTTTCCAATAGATATACTGACCGGGTTCACCCACGCTTTCGAAATCCAGTAAGCCGATGTCATCATAGAATCTGGCCGTTTTCTCCGGGTCTCGAGACGTGAGAAAAATGCCGCGAAAGGATGGGGTCATGAGCGCGGCTCCTTGTCTGCGGCCAAACCGAGAATGTTCGCATAGGCGTCGTGGAGGTCTTGCCAGCCATAGTCTATGGCCGCGCCTCCAACGATAGGTCCGACGGGACGCCCATCGAGGAAGCGGTCCAGCACGTCGATGCACAGGTGCCACCCCCCGGCGAAACGTGCGATGTACTCGGGCGTCTTGGTGAGATGCCGCAATGTCAGCCGGGTGCCGTCACCCTCGGGTTCGAGTTCCCAGGTGAGCACATCGTCGCCCCAGCTGTAACGCAATAGCCGGGCGGGCTCAGCGGTAAGGACTTCTGCCGCGCTTTCCTCCGCCCGTTCGCGATCCGTCGTGCGCAGCGTGAAGGGGCCGACCGTTGCAATGTCGCGATCGGCAACGAACGGCATCCATTCGATCTGCTCCTTCGGCTGCGTGAGTGCGCGCCAGACCTTTTCGGGCGCGTGAGCAAGGTTGCGCCGGAAGATCAACGTCGCCTCGCCGTCGCCGATTTCTCGGTCGACATCGGCGAGCGGACCCGGCTCGAAATCCTTGCGTGTCATTCATTCCTCCATCTTGTCGAGGTGCCGTTCCAGGGCGTCCAGCGACCGAGTCCACATCGCCCGATAGGGGGCCAGCCACTCGTCGATGGCCCTGACCCGTTCGAGTTCAAGCCGGTATATGCGCCGCTGCGCCGCGACCTTACTGCTCACGAAGCCGGCCTCGCGCAGGACCTTCAGATGCTTGGAAACGCTGGGCTGCGACAGATCGAGCCTTTCGACGAGTTCTGACACGCTGGTCTCGCCCATACGCAACTGGTCAAGAATATTGCGTCGCGCGGGCTCGGCCAGAACTGAGAACGGGTCTTGATGCATGGTAATTATATGCCTGTCGGGGAATATTACTGTCAAGGCATATGCGTGGATGATACTCACGCAGCCACGCGAGCGGATCCGGTCGGCATCTCTGCGTCATCCGGCGCAAAGGCCAGGAGCCAATCGGCGGCCTTGCTCGCCTGGCTGGCGGCGCGGACGATAGCGCGATTGTCTTCCCGCAGAACCTCCAGCCAGGATCCGATGTAATCGGCGTGCCGGACGGTCGGCTCAATGCCGAGCGCGGCGCAGCAGAATGCGGCGTTGATCTCGGCGATGAGCTCCTCAAAGGCGTATTTCTTCGAGCCGAACGATCCGGAGAGATCACGGTTGAGCCGGTGGGGGGCGCCGCTGGCATGCCCGAGCTCGTGCAGCGCCGTGCGATGCCAGTTGACCGGCTCGAAATAGGCCTGCGGCGGCGGCACCTGCACGTAGTCGTGCGCCGGCACGTAGAAGGCTTGGTTGCCGCCGATGCGGAAATCGATGCCTGTCGCCTCGATCAAGGCCTCGACGCGCGGTTCTATCAAACCCGTCGGTGCCGGCGGCGCGGCCGTCGCGACATCCTCGGGCAGGTTCTCGCACTGATCCGTGTTGAAGACGGTGAAGCGCTTCAGGAACGGGATCGCCTGGGCTTCCTCGCCGGTCTCGCGAGCGCGCCGCTTCTCGTCCTCCGGCACGAAGCGGTCGGCATAGACGACGGTGGTGCCACGTTCGCCCTTGCGCACATTTCCGCCGAGCGACAGCGCCTGGCGGAAGGTTAGCCAGCTCTGCCCTGAAAAGCCACGCTCGATAACGGCGCCCCAGAGCAGCAGCACGTTGATTCCGGAATAGGTCCGGCTGGTCGAGGCGTTCTTCGGAAGGCCGAGCGGCGCCTTCGCCGCCGCCGTGCCCCATGGCTGGACCCAGGGCACGCGGCCCGCCTCCAGCTCGGTGATGATCTTGTCGGTGATCTCGGAATAGAGATTGGTCCGGTCGCGCCTGGCGCCGGTCTTGCGGTTCTGTCTGGACATCGCGGTTCTCCGCGACGGGCGCCGAGGGCCTCTCCCTCGGCTTCCAACCCGTCACGGCAAACCGGTCCGCACTCTCACTCTCAAAGGGGGCGTTGCGGGGGAATCCCCCGCTCGAAGGGGTCGGCCGAGACTACAGGCTCGGCCGCAGGGGAAGGCTTTCCCCTCCCCGCCCCTTCCAGATCGCGATCTGGAGGGTTCCAATTAGGACCCGCTGAATTCCAATCAGCTGGCTTTGAAAACCTCGGTTTCATGCCAGACGCTCGATCGAGTTCGTCGCGATTCTCCTTCAAGACTACGATAGCGCGCATCATTGACGTTACTGTTTGACCAACATCATTCTGCGCGAGATAGTCTGGTTGGAAGGGGGAAGGCGATGCGTAAGCTATTCATGCGCCTATTGAATGCGGGGACCGAACGGGAAGTTCAGGCGATTTTAGAAGCAGAGGGTCTAGATTCGGACGCGTCGAAATGGACGCCATACGGCGACAACGAGTCATTCTTCGGTGTAATCGAAAACCAGCAAGCTCATCCGGTGCCCGCCCTTGTCGAGAAGGTCACAAACGGGATTGACGCCATTCTCGAGAAGAAGGTGCTCCAGGACGGCCTGGACATCCGATCTCCAGCCGCACCCAGAAGTGTCAGGGAGGCGCTCGACCGGTATTTTCCCGACCACCGAAACTGGGACTTGGCAGACGCGCGACGTCGCCAGGCCGCGGAATTGCAGATTGTGGCGAGCGGACCACGTCGCGACACATCGCTGCTTATATATGACAACGGTGTCGGGCAGGCCCCCGCCGACTTCCCGGGTACCTTTTTGTCGCTCCTGCGCGGTAACAAGAACGATGTCCACTTCGTACAGGGCAAGTACAATATGGGTGGCGCCGGAGCGATTGCATTTTGCGGCGATCTCAGGTTCCAACTCGTTGCAAGCAAGCTCTATGACGGCTCCCAGCCTTTCGGCTTTACGCTGCTCCGCCGTCACCCGCCTGCGTTGGCAGAGGCCGCAAACCGCAAGAATACTTGGTATGAGTATCTCATTTTCGATGGGGAGGTGGCTGCAATTGATGTCGACGAACTGGATTTGGGATTGGAAGGCAGGAAATTCCGTACGGGGTCTCTTCTAAAACTTTATTCTTACCGCTTACCCGAAGGTTCCCGCTCCATAATTTCGCGCGATTTAAATTTAAGCCTTAACGAGTTCCTGTTCGAACCTGCACTCCCCTTTCTGACTGTCGACAACAATGAGCGCTATCCAGACAATCGCGCGCCGGTAACCCCAGTCTATGGCCTCAAACGCCGACTTGAGGCTGACACGGAGACAGTCGAGGCGAAGTTTTCGGAGGTGTCCCGCACTGCCGAACTTGGGGAGCTCGGCGTCACGGTTTATGTCTTTAAAGCCCGATCCCGTGGCCACGGCGTCAAGGAAACGAAGCGCTACATTCAGAACGAGTACTTCAAGAATAATATGGCCGTGCTGTTCTCGCTCAATGGGCAAGTGCATGGGGCGTACTCATCCGAGTTTGTGACCCGGGCGCTCAAGATGCCATTGCTGAAGGATTACCTTCTGGTTCATGTCGACTGCTCCAGCCTTCACCTCGAGATGCGCAATGAGTTGTTCATGGCGTCGCGCGACCGGCTTAAGGCGGGGGAGAAAGCTGACACAATCCGGAAGCATCTTCGGGATATGCTATTGGCAAGTGAGCTCAAAGAGATTTCCCGCCGTCGAAAGGCCAGCCTTGGCGTTGACAGTGGGGACGCCGGCCAAATGCTTCGCGACATAACGCGCAACATGCCGATGAATGACGCGCTATCTCGCATCCTCCGGCAGACTTTCAACATCTCCGAGCAAAGGCCGGGATCCGCGGCGATCAAGGAACGCAAGCCTCCACAACGCCCCAAGCGCGAGCCGCGTGACGCACCGCCTTTTGACCCACAGCGTTACCCATCCGCCTTCCGGGCGAAGGGAGGCGATATGCAGGAAGGCGGGCTCAAGCTTTACCGATTGCCTGAGGGCGGAGATCGCACAATCGCGTTTGCCACTGACGTCGAAAACGACTTTTTCGATCGGACAGACGATCCAGGCGAGTTATCGCTCTCCCTCATGCGGCCATCGCGCGAAGGTGGCGGAAATGGTGGCGTGCCAGAACCCAGTGAGCAGGGCGAACTCCTGAATATCGTCCGTTCCAGTCCGATAGACGGAACGATTAAAGTCGGACTCAGGGCTACGGGTCAAATGAAGGTCGGAGATACCGTCCAGCTGACCGGAACTCTCACCAGTCCGAATGGCGATCTGACCGAGACTGTGCTCGTTCAGATTACTGACCCCGAAAAGAAGCCTCCTCGCAAGGAGCCCGACGTTGAACCACCACTGGGCATCCCCGAATTGATCCTGTGTTCGAAAGTGGGGGGCGAAGAGCTTAAGTCATGGGAGGAGATCAACGAAGCGGGTATCGAGATGAGTCACGATGTCGTGGTCTACCCTTATGTCGACGATGACCAACTGTCTCGCATCTACGTCAACGTGGACAGCAGGGTTCTGAAGGATTTCAACACAGGCGGCCGCTCATCGGAAGCAGTAGAGCTAGCCGAGCGCCGCTATATCAGCGCTGTCTACTTTCATACGCTGTTCATCTTCGCTACTACAAAATCGCGAAAGTACGACCTCAGACGAGGCGATGAGGCAGATGGCGAGGAAGTGGATCTGGCTGATTATGTATCCGATCTCTTCAGCTCCTCATACGCGCAGTTTCTTCTAAACTTTGACACCGCCAACCTGATTGATGCAATCAGTTGAATCCAATAGGGGAGACGAGGTTCCCCTCGATCGAATGGCCTGAAGCTGTTGGCGGCAGCACGATATTTCTCAGATTCGTATTTCGTCGGTTCTCCGAATATCTCGGATGAACTGGATATTTTTTGCGGTCAGTCATCGAGCGGCCAAGCCCGCACCATCTCCCTCTTTAGAGCATCAAGCGGGACGTAGGCGAATTCACCGCCGAGTGACCAGCCATTCTGATCGCAAATACCCAGAAGATACTGTTCGAAACGGTGAGCATCTGTGCTGGTGTTAAACACTCGGAAGCTGATCGGAACATAGCTGATGGATGCGCAGGGAGGAAGGCCGCTGGCCAGTTCGGACATCCGGCGGTCAAGATCGAACGTCCGTCCCAGCTTTACGAGCGCGTGCCCTTTAATGACGTCGATTTTTGGAGCGAGAATCTCGATCGGACCGTCGATCAGCAAGAGGTAGACGCCGCAACGGCCGTCGTCGACTACAGTCGTGCGCGAGCCGAAAGAGGGGGATGGACCACGTGAGCTTCGCCCTTGCGGCATCCAGTCATCAGCTGAGATCGAACGTCGAACTCGCGCGACTTCAGCCATCAGAGCAGCGTGGTCACTGCCAAAATCCTGCCAGACCCGTCGGTCGACTTGCCCGCCGGGCCGCAGACCCGCATCTCTTCCCTTGGGTGCTGCAGGATCATGCTTTCCGAAGTTGCGTAGACGCATTGCGATGCCGGCCGGATTACGGAATGATGCAAGCACGGCGCGACCACCGCGTCGGCCAGCCGCGCGCAACAGCAATGACAGGGCGATGACCTCAGGGTGGTTTCTCTCCGCTCTCGGGGCGCTGAGGTAAAGCTCCATGAGCAACACGGTTTCATCGTACGACCAATCCGGGTTTCGGCCACGCGTTTTTGTCGTAATCGGCTCCATGTTGTTCTGCATCACCAGCCTTGTTCCAAACCGGCCTCTCCGGATTTTTTGGAGGCGTGTTTGCAAAGTGCGCTGGATATGAGCCTTCGTCTAGTGACCTCAGCTATTCTGTCGTGTAGCCTGCGGTAAACTTTTCGAAGCGGGCAACAACTTGGCGATTTACCTAGATAATATGGCCTCTACCCCAGTCGATCCGCGAGTCGCGGAGCGCCATCGGGATGCTATGATCAAATACCCTGGCAATGCTCACAGCGCGGAGCATGCGTTTGGCGAAGAAGCGGAAAGAGCGATCGCCGAAGCAGAGAAAACACTCCTGCACGCGCTCGACAGCGAGGCCGAAGCTGTCACCTTCACGCCCGGCGCGTCCGCGGCGTTGTGGCTCGCGGTCGAAGACGCAATCGCGCGGACCGTTGTTGGGAAGCCGGCGCGAGTCGCCGCGACCTCAGTCGAGCATCCGGCGCTGCTCAGCGCACTGCGACGAGCTGAGGGCGAAGGGCGGCTCCGCGTCATAATCGTCTCCGTGGATGATACGGCAGCGCCTCGGACCGACGCGCTGGAAGAGGCGCTGACCCACGGAGTAGATCTGCTCTGTACCATGGCGGCAAACAACGAAGTCGGTACGATTAGCGATCTGGCGGCTATCAGCGCTCTGGCAGCACGTCACGGTGCTCGACATTTGATTGATGCAAGCCAAGCGGCCGGCCGGATTGATATGTCCGCGGCTGCGAGCGCTGATCTAGTGGTTGTAAGTGGTGCCAAAGCCTATGGGCCGCGTCGTGCTGGTGCACTCGTCGGAAAACTCAGCAGCCGTGCAGCGAGCCTCGCGCATGACGTCTTCGGCAGCCCGGACGCTCCGGCTGCAGTCGCTCTTGCTTTTGCAATGGAGGTTCGTGCGACTGAAAGGCAAGCCGACGAAAGGCGACTTGCCGGGATGCGAGACGCGCTCCAAGCCCGCCTTATGGCGGATGTGCCGGACTTGCGCATCAACGGCGCGGTAGGCTCCAGGCTTGCCGGGAGCTTGCATGTTTCCACGCCGCATCTTCCCGGCGAAGCCGTTGTGGCCCAGCTCTGGGGACGCATCGCAGTGTCAACCGGCGCAGCCTGCCAGTCGGGCGTTCCCGGCCCTTCACACGTCCTGGCAGCGATGGGTCTTCCGGATTGGGTTAAAGAGGGTGCCGTTCGCATTGGTCTTGGCCGGTTCAACACGGAGGCCGAGATCGAAGAGGCCGGTGATTTGCTCACCGCCGCACTGGGCGCCGTTAACCCCGCAAGGAAATACGCATGACAGTTGCCGTTGCAGTCCGACCGCGATTCAGCGGACACGAAACTTTTGCCTGCCGGTTCGCATGGCTGCCCAAGGCCGTACGCTTGATCGCGAGGGAGCCCGGTGCGCTTTCTGACGACGAGCGCGCCATCCTTGAACTCGGGCTTGGCAAGAACATGGTGCGCTCGCTGCGCTTCTGGCTGGAGTCCTTCAACGTGGCCTCGTCTCGTAACGGCTCCTGGGCGCTCCTGCCGTTTGGCGAAGCGATCTTCGGAGAGAACGGGCACGATCCCTACATTGAACGCGCCGAGACTCAATGGCTTCTCCACTGGCAGCTCAGTACCGCAACCGACAATCCGCTCTTCGCCTGGCGACATATTCTTTACCGGCGCATGCGAGCTGATTTCACACGCTCCGAGTTGCTGGCCGAGATGCGTGTTGAGGGCGAACGTCTAGGCTACCAGCATTCGGATGTTACGCTCCAGCAGCATGCCGACGTCTTCGTTCAGAGCTATGTCGGTTCGCTGAAGCCTGCATCTCCCGAAGATGCGCTTGATAGCCCGCTGGTCGATCTAGGCCTGTTACGCAGGCTCGGACGCCGGCCTGGCGGCGCGGCTAGAGTCGAACCGGTCTTCGCCCTTGCCCGGATCTCGATAAACGAGATTGGTCCGTCTGTGCTGGACTATGCAATCGCCAGCTATTGGCAGTCGCGGCGGCTGGGGGAGCCGGTCATCACCTTCCGCGACCTCGCGCATGGCGAGGGGTCTCCCGGCGCGACCTTCCGACTTGAGCCAGAAGAGCTTCGCAATCATCTTGAGTGCGCGACGGCGCTCTGGTCATACCGGCCCTCGGGAGAGGCAGGCAACATAACAGCAGTGGGTCCAGTCGAATCTTCTAATTTGCTTGCAGAGGTCTACGCATGACCGGACCGTCCATGATTGCAGACTTTCTCGGCCACCCGGGAATATTTTACCGGTCCGTGGCGCTCGAGCGCGATGTGGCGGATCCGACCGCGGGACGTTCGTTCGTACTGACCCCTTGGCTCAAACGCAGCGCTGCCGAGATCATTTCAGGCATACAGACGGACAGCACCCGCCGTGCGTGGCGGGTAATCGGCGATTTCGGCGTCGGAAAGTCCGCGCTTGCGCTTGCGCTTGTGCAAGCGCTGGACCCGCGTGTAGCCGATCCAGACATGCCCATGCGGGGCTTGGTGAAAGAGCTCGGTGACGCACCGCGGATGTTCCCGCTGCTCGTAACAGGCTCACGCGACGGCCTAGCCGCGTCCCTCTCTGCGTCGATTTCGCGAGTGCTGGCCACGAATGGCCTGATCGATCCCAAGTACAAAAAGGTCGTGGCCGCCTTAGCGGACCCGTTCGACGCCATCATCGCGCTTCGAGACGCGCTTCGAGCGTCCAAGCGCTTCGATGGCCTGCTGCTTGTCGTGGACGAGATGGGTAAGTTCCTTGAAGCCGCCGATGAGGAAGAAAGCCATGACGTCTATCGTTTGCAGACACTTGCCGAGGCGGCAGTCCGCTCCGGAGAGACCCCATTCGCAATCGTCCTAGTCCTCCACAAGGGCTTCCAGTCTTACGCTGAGGACTGGCAGTCTGCACGACGAAGCGAATGGGAGAAAGTGGCCGAGCGCTTCGAAGAGGTGGTGTTCGACCACCCACTGTCGCACACGGCGGCCCTGTTATCAGCAGCCCTCGCCGTCGATGGGACCAACTTACCAAAGAAGGTTCGCAAGCTCTACGACGAGGTTCTCGCGCGTGTCCGCGACTTGGGCTGGCTCGGTCCTCGCAACGGCACCGGTGTGGGTGGATGCTGGCCGGTCCATCCTGCGGCGATCCCGGTTATGGCGAGGTTCTTTGCCAGCTATGGACAGAACGAGCGATCCCTCTTCGGATTTGCGGCGAGTGAGGAGCAGAATGGGCTCCGCGCATTCGCTGCTGATACATCCCCTGCAGACGGATTCTATGCCCTTCACCACTTCTTCGACTATGTTGCATCTTCATTCGGACATCGGCTCACCTCGCGCGCTGGTGCTGGTGAATGGTCGCGCATCTCCGAAGTGCTCGACCGAGCCGCCGACGCGGATGCTATCGAGACAGCGGTTTTAAAGACAATCGGCATTTTGAACCTGATCGATGCACCCGGCTTTGCCGCTACGGCGGAAAGCGTGAGTGCCGCCCTATTTCCGACCTTCGCATCTAGCGATGTCGAAAACGCTGTTGCCAGGCTTCTTACTGACGGTCTCCTCTTCCGTCGACCTGGTCGGTCGGAACTGAGGCTGTGGACCAGCCGACGGGTGGACCTGTCCTCGATTTGGAGCGAGGCCGAGGATGCCGTGGATGTGCGATCCGTCCTCCGCGATTTGCCGCGCCACTTGGCGGGTCTTCCGATCCGCCCCCATGTGCTCGCGCGGCGCCACTCGATCTTAACAGGCACCAACCGGCGCTTCGCGATCCGCGGCACACATGCTTCCGAGCTCGGGGAATTTCGTGGGCATATAGATGCGGATGGCGGGATCATCGCCATTCACTGCGCGGATGCAGAGGATTTCCGTATCGCTCGTGCTTGGTCGGCTGAAGTGACGTCCGAAGATCCAACGATTCTGGCGGTGGCCATTCCTCCGATGCCTGAGTTGGGTCCAGTGATGGTAGATCTCCTTCGGCATCGCTGGGTCATTTCGAATGCGGCAACGCTTCAAGAGGACGCCCACGCGGCTGCGGAAATCGAACGCACAGTTACGGAGCTCGAGGCACGTCTTGTCACAGCCGTTGAAGCCGCACTCGGACTGCGCGGTCGCGCGCCCACGGTTTCGCTCGAGGTCTTCTGGAAGAGCGAAGCGAAAGGGGTGGACGGGCCGATTCACTCGGTGATCTCGGCGCTCTGTAAGGATATCTATGATCAGTCGCCTTTGGTTGAAAATGAACTTGTGAACAAGCATACCCTCACCTCGGCCGGTGCGGCGGCTCGCCAGCGGCTGATAGAGCGGATGTTTGCAAATGCCGACCATCCGGAGCTAGGCTTTACCGCGAACAAGAACCCGCCTGAGCGCGCCCTTTACCTATCGCTGCTTCGGCGCGGCGGCCTGCACCGCAAGGATGAAGGCGGCTGGTTCGTGGGACCACCCGCGCCGGACAATGACCCTCTTCGTCTCGCTCCGGCGCTCGCCGAGATTGAAAAGTGCCTTGCCAAGGACGGTGGCCGTGTCCCGCTGCCGGGTATCTACGCGGAGATAGAGGCGAAGCCATTTGGTGTGCGTCGCGGGCTAGCCCCGCTTCTCCTGGCCGTATCGATGGTCGCAGCTGGGCACCGAGTCGCGCTTTTTGAAAGGGGAACGTACTGTCCACGGTTGGATGGGGCGGCTTTCATGCGCATCCTGAAATCGCCGGAGCACTTTGCTCTCCAGTTGGTGTCGCTTGAGGGTGTCCGCGCGGATGTATTTCGTCGTTTGGCGAAACTTCTGGATCAACCCACAGGCGACTCTGGTATCCGCACTGTTGTCGACCCTCTGATCCGCTTTGGTGTGGAACTTCCATTCCACGTCCAGCGCTCTTCATTGCTTACCGCAGAAGCGCGTGGCGTCCGGAGAGCGCTCGCGCAGACCCGCAGCCCGGTCGACCTCCTCTTTAGCGAGCTACCGGAGGCATGCGGATTGGATGCGTTCGGTCCTGACGCGCAGGCGGACACGGAGCGGGTGAAGGAGTTCGTGTCCCGGCTCGACGCAGCAATAGCTGAACTACGTGGTTGTTATCCGAGACTGCTCGAAAACATGCAGGCTGAACTGTTCGATGCATTGGAGGCACCGTCCCGAGCCGCTCTCGCTGAGCGGGCCGCTGCTTTGAGCTTCAGAGTTCGCGAGCAGCAATTGCGAACGTTCGTATTGCGACTCGCCGATGCGGCCTTGTCAGACGATCCTTGGACAGAAGCGCTTGGTGGTGCTGTTCTCGGCAAGCCTCCCGCTCGGTGGCTTGATGGCGATGTCGATATCTGGCGCTCCAAGTTAGCCGATCTCACCGCTCAGTTTCGTCGGGTGGAAGCGACTAACTTTGGCGAAGTGCGATCTCCGCAAGACGCCGTCCGCGTATCTTTGACGCGAAGTGACGGAAGCGAACACGCGGTCGTGGTGAATGTTGCTGACTTGAACGAGAGCCAGGTAACAGCGATGGGCGCGATCAAGCGTTTGGTGTCTGAGTCGAACCTTTCTCTCAATACCGTCGCGGCGCTTCTTTCGCTAGCGAGCTTGGAAGAAACCGACGAACTGGCAGAGCCAGATCATGAAGCTGAGAGTGATCACCGATGACGCGTCATGTACTTAGCCTGTCGGGGGGCAAGGACAGCGCTGCGCTCGCTGTCTACTTGCGCGACCGCGTGCCAGAGATGGAGTATATCTTTCACGACACGGGCAAAGAGTTGCCTGAGACATACGACTATATGGCTCGGCTGGAGAGCATCCTTGGGCGTCCGGTAGCCCGGACGACGCCAGAGGATCCTTTTGAGCACTGGCTCTCAGTGTATGGTGACATGTTGCCTTCGAACCACCGTCGTTGGTGTACGAAAATGCTCAAGCTGAAGCCGTTTGAGACCTACATCGGCGACGACCCGACGATCAACTATGTGGGCCTGCGTGCGGATGAGAAGCGCACTGGCTACATCAGCACCAAGCCGAACATCACTGCTGTCTATCCTTTCATAGAAGACGGGCTGGTACGGGCCGATGTCATCCGGATTCTGGAAGACAGCGGGCTTGGCCTTCCGCCTTACATGGAATGGGGACGATCAAGATCGGGCTGCTACTTCTGCTTCTATCAGCAAAAAATTGAGTGGGTCCGGCTGAAACGGCAGCACCCGGACCTCTTCGAGCGGGCTAAGGAATATGAGGCGAGAAGCGCCGTAGTTAGCCAGAATTTCACATGGTGTGGCGGCGAGTCCCTGACAGAACTCGAGCAACCTGATCGTATGGAGCAGATTGAGCGCAATTGGGAAGCTGCGATGAAACGACGCGCGGCTCGACGGGAGAACCTTCCGCTATCCGCAGTTTTGGCCGGCGCAGAGACTGAGGAAGAGGAGCCCGAAGGCTGCCTCATCTGCAGTCTATAGGTCACGTGCAGAACCGGGTCTCGACTCTTAGGATTTCAGCACCACAAGGAGGACGTGGTTCGGCGAAGCTGGGACGGACGCTCCTCGCTGGCTAAGAAGCTCGACCTTCAGATAGTTGTTTATTCCCTGCGACGCTGGTGTCCGGCGGGTGACCATCATCATGAGCTGATCCATGCGGTCCAAGAGTCCTTGGGCTTTTAGTTGCGTCTCGCCATGCCGTTCTTCTGACTCAGCGGTTCGCTGCAGGATCTCCCGGAAATATTCGAGGAATGCTCCCGTAAAAAATACTGGCTGCTTGGAGGGATCTTTACCTCGCTGCGGAGACTGGAAAGCGAAACCGCTCTTGAAATCAAACCCTTCGTCGAGTTCAATAATATTTCCAGCTTCTCTAACGCAGATTTTCCCGGCCAAGGGTTCAAAAAGAGCGGGTGCTTTCAAAAGGCCAACCCTCGCGAAGGATGCAAGGTACTCTGACTGAAGAGCGAGAAAGTGCTCAGCCTTCAGCCGCCCGAGCCAGGTTCTCTTTTTTAGGCGAACATCCTTCCGCAGTCCCTTCAACGGAAGAGCTTGAGGATGCTTCATCCCCCAATCTACCTCATAAAATCGTCCGTTCACGATGACGATCTGAGGATCGAGCATATGCTTGTGATAGGTGGGACACAGTGTACCTTGGAGCATCAACACGGATGTCGCAGCGGGCTCTGCACCATTCCGGCTCATCAGATCACAGATCGGCGTCATCACGGCGCTCACGGTTCGACCAACTAGGGAAGTACTGGACCGCTTTGGCAATGCTCCTTCAAGGAAGAGATCGCCGGACACAGGTAAACTGTCGTCAGGCCCACGATAGCCTCGGTCAGTCGTCATGCGCGTCGCACTATATAACTCTGCCATCGCATTGGATGGGGCCTCGATGAAGCGGCTGGGGACCTCGGCAAAGGGGTTGGGTCTATCTTTGGTTGGCGTACGTCTGGTGAACGCACACATGATGCGCTCGGCCACAGCGCCGGCGACCACTTCTTTGATATAGTCCTCGATCGGTTGCCCTTCGGACTGGAGACTTAGTTCGTACAACCGCGCAAAGTCAGCGATATCGAGATCAATGAGCCGTTCAGCCACCCACTCTTGGGCCTCGCCAATTACTGTCGGAAGCACCTTACGAAGCGGTTCAAAGAGTGCGCTCGCCCGACAGGTTCGAAGAATTTCTGCGATGGCGAGCAAATCTTGAGGATCTTCTCGCTCTAAGGCCTGCTTCTGCACGAAACGGAAGCGAGAGGCCGTTTGTGATGTCCGTTTGCGGAAGTTTTTCGCAATCTGCTGCGTTCCGAGCGACGAAATCAATATGAACGCCGGAGGCACAGCTGCGATATCGTTCGCCGTTTCCTGTCTGACATCCTCCAGATACCGCTCCGCACGCTCCCGTGCTCTGTCCATGACGGTTCGCGGCGTTGTTCCGGAAGCCGGATTGGATGGCACGTCTGCCGACAGGAAAAGGTCCAGGAAGACGACATTCGCCTTGGCGACAACGCTGGGTTCGGGATCAGCACCTAGCTTCATGACGCGCACCTTGGTTGCGACAAGAAGCTTTTCGAGCGGCTTTAGCTGCTGCAACTTGCTGATACGGTCCTGACTGACGTCCGAGAACAGGATATCCAAACTCTGTCTCACCCCGACAGTCATTGAAGCATGTGTCGCCACACCCACGCTTAGGTTCCAAAGATGATTGATGAGCCTCGCATTGGCGACGAATGTCTCCCAGTCATCCAGGTCATCTTCTACGAACTCACTGGCGGCTGCGAGCGCGGTGATCCGCTCAGGCTCATCCTCAACCGATTGGACAAATCGGTTGAACGTATCTTCGGAGATCTCTTCTCCTCGAGGCGGATCGTAGGCGTCGTCGACAATCGCCAGCAATTCCACCCCGCCGACCTTCGCGGCTAATTCAAGGTTCTCGCTCATTTGGCTTTTCCGCTGAGGTCGAGAGAGAAGCGCCGCCACACCTTTTCCCCAGGCGGCCCGACGAGATACAGTTTCCAATTGTGATATTCGGCCAACTCTCGAGCGATATAGAGCCCCAAGCCGTTTCCCTCCCCGGGTGGTTTAGCCGTGACAAAGGGTTTAAATATTTCTTCCGCCTCAGAAGCCTCTATTCCTGGGCCATTGTCAGAGATTTCGATCAGACTTGCGGATTTATCAATCTCGATGTGGATACGTGGCTTAAATTCGGGTTCGATCACTGCTTGCTGCTTCAACCAATAGAACGAATTCGAGAGGAGGTTCTCCAGTATCTGGATTAGCATTCCCCGAACTGCTTTTATCCGCCACGGCTGTTTCGAGGCACTGTCAATCGTGACCACGACCTGATGCCGCCCAGCTTGTGCCTCTCTCGCATCAACGATTTCCTGAATCAACTGCTCGACCGTGAAGCTCTCTTTGGTTTGTCTTCGAGCGGTGCTCAATGGATCCAGCGTTTCGATACGCTTCTGGAGCGTCCGTAGCTGGCTCTCGAGCGTCTGGAAAACGGCCGGGAGTTTTCCCGCGAGTTGAGTTTTGTCGACACCCTCAAGCGTGCTAAGCGTGCTGCCGCTGCTCCGCCCAAGTTCGTGCAAAATCAGTTCCACCATAAGGCCGAGCCCTGCAAGATGAACGAACTTTCGTCTTTCGTCCTTGTAGTCGTCAATGATCGAGTCGACATCGTCGATCTGCGATGCCAGCGCCGTCACTAGACGCTCTACTTCCGTGAGTGGACCTGCTTGTTCCGGCGCATCGACGGCGATTTCCCGGATGCGCCGTTGAATCTCGTTCTTGGATTTTGAAACACGCTGCTTCAAAAGGTCGACCGAAGTTAGATCCTCCTGCTTAAGTTCGTCTTCAATATTTTGGCTGAATGTCTTGAAATCCTCGAGTATCTTTTGAAGAATCCTAACCAGTGCTTCTTTGTACTCGTTGTCGACCAAGCCTTCGCGATTGGTCTGTTCTACTAGGCGACGGTTTCGCCAACTGAGGTTCACTCGCCCTATGATCTGCTGACGATTTAGCTTGTACCCGCGCCGCCCGAACGCCCGTTTATCGAGCTGGAGCCAATCGTCATCGCCACCACCATAAGGATTAATTCGAAAGCCGCTTCGAAAGACCATGAGTCCGCCTGCCCATTGCCTAACCAAGGCCTGCACGTCCTTCCTAGTTCCAAGGCCTTCGACGGCGGTAAGGAAGAGTCTATTGAACCACAGAAACTCTACATTGAATGGGCCGAGGCGACGAAGGACACGCGTCGAACGTGACTTCGTTACAGAAACGAGTCTCACTTCCGGCAACGTTACAACCAGCTTCTTTTGTGTATTGAGTCGATACTCCATTTCGACAACAAGTTGGGCTTGGCCATCTGGCAGGTAATCAAATTTTGCAGAGACTTTCGCATGTGCCAGGTCAAAGAGCCTCTGCTGAATTTGAGGCAACGTTACTTGCTGGTCATTGTATGTGATGCGAAAAAGGCGATTACCACGGCGGCGATCGAACGGGTCAACCATGCGAGAGAATTCAGAGTTCAGCATCTCGCCAAATTTCTCTCGCGTCCAATCACCTTTCAACTGAGAAACAAGAATTGTGGTCCCATGCGTCTCCGCATCATCCTTTCTGGGGCCGCGTTCTGGTGCAATTGTGACTTCCTCCAGCAAAGCGTCGGAGTCGTGGCTGAACCTCGTCCAGTCGATCTTGAGGTCATTCCAACGCGGTTCACCGGCCTTGGTGGTCCTTACCGAAAGATGATCCCCAAGTCGCATGACTGAAAGCCTGCCCACGCCCTTATCCCCCAGGAGGGGACGCGCGGGATCCTCCCCGTGATCATCCCAAGTCCTCTTTTCCTCACGTCGTGATCGCGTTCCAATTGTGAGAAAAACGTCTTCGAGATCACGAAGTGACATTCCTTCGCCGTCGTCAGAGACTTCTACGAAGTTAATATCCCTATAGCCTTCGGTCAGGAGACGTCGAAATTCATCCGCGTTTTTCACACCCGAAAGGGAATGGAGCAACGGGCGTGCTGCACCTGACGGTGCGTCAGGTAGTATCCACTGTTCGATGTTGTCGCGGATTTCAGCCAGCGGCATCTCGCCGTCGTCGATGAGATCTAGAGCATGCCGATAACGTGAGTAGGGTAATACCGATTGCACCCTGATACGGACAATCGGAGAACGGGCGTCGACAGAATTCTTTGCAAGTTCGTAAAGGGCAACTGCGTCTGAACCGATTAATTCGCCACCTAATTCCAGCAGTGTTCGCGCAGTAATCTTGAACGCCATACTTTTAAGCACCCCCCTTTGCCCGCGAAAGCCAAGATAACATTGGCGTCAAACACTGCAACCTAAACAAGCAAGGCGTGCTGGATGACCCGTTTGCGCCCGCAGAACCAACAATAGAGGTCGTCAGTGAGAGGCGGCAAGAGACGCCGCGATGTCGGTGATCGACCGGAACAAGACGAGTGGATCGTCTTTAGAGAGCAGGAAGCCGCGCCGCTGCCAGAACTGCGCAGCCTCGGTATCGACGGCGTTGACCATGAGTGCGCGCCCGCCGACAAGAGCCGCCGCCTGCACGCAGCGTTGCAGCGCGTGCTTCAGTAGCCCCGTGCCGATACCCCGACCGGCCCAGGCCGTGTCGGTGGCCAGTTGGCCGAGAAGGAGACAGGGAACCGGGTCTGGTGGCTGGCCTGTACGGATCGAACGGGGCAACGCCGAAGGAACGACGGCCGTCGGTGCCAAGCCGTAATATCCGACGACACGGCCGTCGTCGTGGACGACCATGACAGCCGTAAACCCTCTTTCCTGGTTGGAAAGCGCCCTCGTCCTTAGCCAATGGTCGAGCGTGGGCTTGCCGCTGGAGAATTCGGAGACGTCATGCGCAGCGGTGAGCGGTTCGGGAGCCGATAAGGGCAAGGCCTCACCGCTTGGCGACGTAACCGGCCTCCCAAGGGGCCGGCCGGTCGGCTAGTTCGACAATCTCGGGGACCGGCACGGCCGGGGCAGACAGCACCTTCATGAAATCGGAGAAACCCTCGGGGCTCATACGGATCAGCCGGTTTTCCATAACGACCTCTTCGGCCGCTCGAACGGCGGCATCGCGCACGAAATCCGTGCGCGAGCGGCCGCGCAACGTGGCGGCTCGATCGATCATCGCGACATCCGACTCTGGCAGTCGCATCGAGATGGGGTATTCCTTGCGGTCGGCTGTGGTGGCCATGAGTCACCTCCTTTAAGCACAAGATAGTGCCTTGTAGCGCGAAATACAATACGTTATGATCGATACCGTCAGACATTTTGTCCGAGTTCGCGCATGACCATTAGGAGATGCCAATCGGGAGTTCATATGTGCAGCCGGAATCCTTGGAGCCGTGCTAGGTCATTTCGCTATGCCAACGCCCCCTACAGTGCGCGGCCACACGCGGTGGTGCGTGGGGACGGGCTGAGCGCCGCCGAATATTCACCTTTCAATACAGTTGCTTATTATGGTCAGGGCATGAATTCTGCCCTGCATGGGCCGCAAAGCAAGCCAATCGACAACGGGCGTTATGTCGACCGAGCGCGAAGAGTTGCTCGAGGCGATGCTTGTCGAGACGCCGGAGCTGAGGTTCACGCCGCGG
>NZ_WQNH01000005.1:47500-203309 GCF_009812055.1 Chelativorans xinjiangensis
CGAAGGGCAACCACCTGCACTACGAACTGATGGTCAACGACCGCAAGGTCGACCCGATGCGCGTGCGCCTGCCCGACAGCCACACCCTCGAAGGCGAAGCCCTCGCCGCTTTCGAGCGCGAGCGCGAGCGCATCGACGATCTCCTGCAGGACTCCTTCACCAAGCCGCTTCCCGTCCTCGCCAGAGTGGCCGACTGAAGGCTCGCGGACTGCCCCGCGCCCTACTCCGCGAATTCCACCCTCACGCCCGGCTTCACCCGCTTGGCGAGTTCCTGAGCATCCCAGTTGGTCAGACGCACACAGCCATGGCTGAAGGTCTTGCCGATCTTCGAAGGCTCGGGCGTGCCGTGGATGCCGTAGGTCGGTTTCGACAGCGCGATCCAGATAGAGCCTACCGGACCGTTCGGCCCTGGCGGGATGGTCAGCACGCGCTCGTTGTTGCCCTGCTTGAAGTTTTTCTTCGGATTGTAGGTGTATTCGGGATCGAAAGCGACGCGCTCCACTTCGTGGGAACCCGTGGGAGACGGCGTATCGGTCGAGCCGATGGTGGCGGGATAGGCGGCGACGAGCTGGCCTCGTGTATCGTAGGCCCGAACCTGCTTGCGGTCCTTATCGGCGACGATCCGTGCAACGTCGTACGTCGCCGGCTTGCCGGGATTGACCACCTTGATGACCGTGCCGGGACGATTGAAGTTGGCACCCGGATTGAGCGCGATGAGATACTTCTCGTCCATGTGGAAGCGCTCGGCCAGCATCTCGGCGACGCGTGTATAGCTCAACCGTTCGAGGGTGGCCTTCTCGCCGTAGTCCTCCGGCACGGAGGCGATGTAGGGCCCGGCCGCATCCTCCGCGGTAATCGTGTATTCGACGAAAGCCGGCCCGCCGGTCTTCTCCAGTTCCGCCGCGATCCACTCCTTGTCATACGTCCTCAGCCGCTGGCCGGTGATCTCGTGATAGGCGCTGATGGCCTTGTTGACGTTATCGCCCATGCGCCCGTCGATAACCCCCGGCGAAGCACTGGCGCGGTCGAGGAGAACCTGGTACTTCGCCACCTCCTCGCTGACGTCGCGCGCGCCCGGCACGGTGATCTCGAGCCCCTCGTCCCGTCTGGAGCGCAGCTGCTCGCGTCCATCACTCGGCTCCGCGCCCGGCGGCACCGCCGCCAGCGCCCCGCTCCGACCGGACGGCGAATCGAGAGGCGCGCGCCACACACTCGGGGCTTCACGCTCCACCAGCGGACCTGCACCGTAGCCCTCCTCCACCGACGGCGCTTCCTCATATTCGCCGTAGCGCGGATCGATATAAGGCTCGTCATAGCGCGGCCTGCGATAGCTGCGGTCGCCATAAGGATCGTAAGGATCAACCCCTTCGCTGATCGCCGCCTCGCGGTCGCGATGGAACCGCTCGACATCCCTTGGATCGGTGAAATCATATTCGCGCCGGCCGAGTTCGCGGGAGCGCATCTCGCGGCGCTGATACTGCGGGGGCGGCGGTGGGGGCGGTGCCCGCCCGAGGAGAGGCGCACGGATTTCGACCACACGGCCCGTACGCGGATCGACCACGACCTCACGCCCATACTGGTCGATATAGACGTCGAACTCGTAAGCCTGGGCAAGCTGTATGCCCTCCGGCAAACGCGGCGCTTCTTCCGCCTGCAGGGCAGGCACGGCCGTCAAAGGACCGAGCAGCAAGGCCAAGGAATATCTCTTCAACACGTCCCGCTCCCCACCGACACTTTACGGCTGCCGGCGCTTATACGAATCGCACTCATCGCCAGCTTAGCGTGCCGCCTAATACATGAACGAGACATGAAAATGGCCAACCCTGGACTATCTCGGCCATGAACTGAAATAACCATCGTCGATGCCTCCTCAATCACCGGTCCACGCCCGCCGATCACACACATCGACGTGGCTTCCTCCGAAAAGTCCAATCCGGTATAATGCGCCACGGTTGCTCTCTCCTTCGTTTTGTGGCGATCCCATATCGACCACGTACCAACCGAAGTGTCGGGGGCAACCACTGCCCTGGACAAGAGCGATTAGGCCATCTCAGGATGGGGGTAGGCGCGCGCGTCATCGCCGCCACGCCCGCTTTCGCGTCTGGCCATTGAGTAAGTTGGGAAGCGGGGCGCGTCTTCGGCACCGCAGGAGGCGCTTTGGGGGCGCCTCAAATAAGGCGCGTCCAACGCGCCCCGCCGGAGTCTGTCCCGACGGTCGGCCGGTCACTCGGGCCTTTCTCCTTCCCGGCCGCACCCAATTGGGGGTGGTATCAGCCGGGCCGAACAAAAGCCCTGGCGGCTTCTCCGCAATGCCGGCAACGCTGTCCCCCAGCGCTCCCGGCACCGCCGGCCTGTCGCGGGCCCTCAGGCCTCCGGGTACCGAGCCCGAAGGGAGAGGTCTCCGCCGCCCTCCCTGATCCCCGGTCCGGACCCGGTTCCCGCGAGAGCGATGGCAAGGATTTTAAGGGCAGGCTGGGCAGGGGGGAGTATTTTCCTGCGAAAAAAGTTGGAGAAATTATTCCGAAGCGAAGGAAAACAATGGGTTGTCGGGGAAGAAAGAATTTTTGTCGCCATATTTTATCCCCGCGCAGGCGAGGCACCGCCGGCTGAGGTGAAGGGCGCCCGCCGCCCTTCCAACGCGCGTCATCCCACCCGCGCGCGTCATCCCACCCGCGCCCGCGCGCGTCATCCCGGAAAGCCGAAGGCTTGTCCGGGACCCATTCTCGCCTCGCTGAAGCTCCGGCGAAGCGGGCCGGAAGGTGGACGAGTCACGGAATGGGTCCCGGACAGTCTCCGCTTCGCTCCGACTTCCGGGATGACGCGCGCGGGTGGGGTGGGATGGGGGTGGGGATGGGCACGTAGTACGCACATGTCGTCGCGGCGGGAATGACGCGCGGGTGGTGGGTTTCCTTGAAATGCCGGCGCTCCTTCGCGCCCCCCTCTGTCCTGAGCTTTGTCGAAGGGGCGCGGGCTTATCTGGGGGCGCGCGATGGGGTGCGGGCTTGGCCGCTAGACCAATTCATCGTTTCATGGAATCGGTCTAACTCTTTGTTTTTTGCAATTCCGGACGGGAAATTGCTCTAGCAGCCCGTGCACTCGGCTCCGCGGGCAGCTCCGTCGTTCACGAATCGTGAACGACTTCCCAGTGGATTGGGGAAATTCCTCACGGTTTATACATGTGTTACACAAAAGTTGCTCAAGTTGGGAAGTCGATGTGACACAATTATCAGTAAATTCCAATCAGCTTCACGATTGATCCAGGATTAATTTTTGCGGTTGCTTGACCATCCGTTCGGTGCCATCGTATGTTGCGTTGCAGCATTATGGCGTCGAGACTTGCGTCCGTTTGAGACGAGCGCTGGCTGGCCGGAACGGAGTTGGCGGATGTTTGGCGCGAATGTTTTGCGCATGGGCACCTTCGAAGATCCCGGACAAAGGGTTACACTGGAGGTTAACCGCGTGGCTTTCACCGAACTTGGCGAACCTTGCCAGTTTGACGGGTCGGTAGCGTGCGATCTGAAGTAATGGACAGATGGCCCCAGCATGACCGCGCCCCATATCGCGGCGGCCCGGGAACAATCGGCTGCCGGCGTGGGCAGCGAGCCGCTGAAGGAACAGAGCTTGCTGGATCGTAACGAAAAGCGCCTCGAGCAGGAAGAAGAGGTCGTCTACGGCCATCTGCGCAGCGGTCGTGCACGTGCAGCCCTTCACGGCGTCTTCTGGTCGGCCCTGAGCGGTTTTGCGCCAGCGGCGGTCGCTGCGGGTGTGTTTACCGTCACCTCGCGCTTCCTCACACCCGCGGAATTCGGTCTGGTCGCGCTGGCGGCAAGCATCGCCATGCTGGCCAGCGCCGTTGCCCCGGCGGGCTTCGGCCAGGCCCTCGTTCAGCGCCAGGATTTGGGGCGCCGGCATCTCGACTCGGTATTCTGGCTCTGCATCCTCGTCGCACTGGCCATCTATGCAGTGCTCGTGCTGGCCGCCCCGGCGCTCGCCGGCTTCATGGGCGAGGCCGGCCTGGCGGCGCTCCTGCCGGTCATAGGCCTGCGCGTCGTCTTCGACCTTGCCGTCGTCGTGCCGAACGCGCTTCTTTCGCGTGCCATGGCGTTCAGCAAGATGGCCATGCGCACGACGATCGCCTCGCTTGTTTCAGGGGCCGTCTGTCTTGGCCTGCTGGCCTTGGGATACGGGCTTTGGGCGCTGGCGCTGTCGCAGCTCGCCTCGTCGGTTGCCATATGCGTGGGCACGCTCCTGTCGGTCGACTGGCGGCCCGGCCTGCGCTTCGAATGGCGTGCCCTGCGCGAGCTTGCCCACTACGGCATGTTCGCATCGGGCCACAGGATCCTCCGCATGATGAGGCTGGATCAGATCCTGATCGGCATGCTTCTGGGCACCACGGCACTCGGCATATTCAGCTTTGCGCGGCGGATATTCCAGCTCTTGAACGATTTTGTCGCCGGGGCGCTGAACGCCGTTTCCTATTCGCTGCTCGCGTCCCTGCAGAGCGAGCACGAAAAGCTGAAGGAGGCATACCTTTTTGCGACCTTCGCTTCGGCCGCGCTTTCGTTTCCCGTGTTCGTCGGGCTGGCCGTCGTCGCCAGCGACCTCATCGCGGTGCTCTTCGGCGCGCACTGGATCGAAGCGGTGCCCGCCGTCCGCAGCTTCTGCGTCATCGGATTGCTGAGCTGTATCGGTGTCCTCCAGGCATCGCTCATCAACAGCCAGGGGAATCCGAACTGGTGGTTCTACTATATGGCGGCCAAGCAGGCCGTGACCGCTCTGGTGATCGTGGCCTTCTACCGGTTCGGCGTTTCCGCCCTGGTCTTCGCCCTTGCCGTGCAGAACTTCCTCATGTGGCCGGCTGCCGTGTGGATGGTGCTGAAAATACTGAAGATCGGCCCCTGGACCTATCTGCGACCCTTCCTCTCCCCCGCGCTCGCCTGCCTGGCGATGCTGGTCGGCGTGCTCGCCCTGCGGCAATACGTGGCTGAGGATACGGCATATCTGCGTCTTGCCGGCGAAGTCCTGTTCGGCGCGATAATCTATTGCGCGGTGCTCGCCGCTCTCGACAGCCGCCGGATATTCCAGATGCGCGATGTCGTGCTGAAGCGCAGAGCGGTGTCGGCATGAAGCTTACCTACTTCAAGGGGCACGTGCCCAACTTCGGCGACGAGCTGAACACCTATATGTGGCCGCGGCTTTTGCCACAGGGCTTCCTCGACGAGGATGACAGCGAATTGTTCCTCGGCATCGGTTCGATACTCTGGGAGGATTATCCGAGGGAACCGCGCAAATACGTTCTCGGGTCGGGATATGGGGGGTATGCACCGGCGCCCGATGTCCATGACGGCACGTGGGATGTGATATTCGTGCGCGGCCCGCGAACGGCGGCGCGGCTTGACCTGCCGCGGTCCAAAGGCATCTGCGACAGCGCTATCCTTCTCCGCAAACTCGACTTGCCGCCGGCAGGTGGAGACCTCGGCGTCGCCTTCATGCCGCACTTTCACAGTTTTACGCGAGGCCATTGGCCGGAAGCCTGCGCGCAGGCGGGCATTCGCCTGATCGATCCCCGCGACGATGTGGAAGAGATCATCGGCAAGATTCGCGGTGCGCGCATGTTGATCACCGAGGCCATGCATGGCGCCATCGTCGCCGATGCCTTGAGGACGCCTTGGCTTGCGGTCCGCCCGATACACGCTGCGAATGCCGCCAAATGGTCCGATTGGGCAGACTCCCTCGAATTGGACTTGAGTCCGCATCCCCTCCAGCCATCGAGCCTGCTTGAAGCCTATGTCAGCGCGACGAAGGGCCAGCGGTACTATGGAGGCCGTGCGAAGCAAATCGGCCAAAGTGCGCTTGCCAAGCCGGCGAACAAGGCTTTGATCCTCCTTGCCGCACGGCACTTAAGAAAGCTGAGCCGATGCGAGCCACAACTGAGCCGCGACGATCGCATCAACGAGGCATGCGAGCGTGCACACCAGGCCGTTGAGGAATTTCTCCGATCACGCGCTTCCGTCATGGAGCACAGGCCATGAACACCAGGATCGCCGTCGTCATCCCGTATTTCCAACGGGAACCGGGTATTTTGCGGCGTTCGGTCGATTCGGTGATCGCACAGGACCTGCCGGACGGCATCGATGTGAATATCGTCATCGTCGACGACGAGTCGCCGCTTCCCGCGCAAAGGGAGCTTGACGATCTCGATCCGCCCGCCCCGTACAGCATCGTCGTGCTGAACCGGGGAAACGGCGGACCGGGGGCGGCGCGGAATACGGCGCTCGACCATCTGGATCCGGCGGAGACGGACTATGTGGCCTTTCTCGATTCCGACGATGTGTGGTCTCCCGGCCATCTCCGTCACGCGGTCGCTGCGCTTGCCGGTGGAGCGGACTTTTATTTCGCCAATAGCATGCACGACGGCGTCACGTCGTTCTCCTATTTCGAATACATGACGAAGAACCACGATGTCCGCGTCGGCGCGGAACCCGAGTCGCGATCCATATCAGGGCACCAGGCGTTCAACGAGTTTCTGGTTCACTGCATCCCGCACACGTCCAATGTCGTATACAGGTTTCCGCCCCACTGCGATGTGCGCTTCGATGCCAGGCTGCGCCGCACGGGCGAGGATCAGCTTTTCTGGATCACGCTCGCAAAGCAGTCCAAGAGGGTCAGCTATTCCACGGCTGTCATGGGATCGCGCGGACGGGGTGTGTCGGTTTACCGGGAGGCTCTTGCGTGGGACTCGGTCCACGCGCCCAACCGCCTGATCGACGGGCTCGTCTTCAGGGACAAGCTGCTGACCATATTCGATCTGGATTCGACGCAAAGGAGGCTGAGCGAGCAGGAAGCCCAGGAAACGCGCGATCACCTGGTGTTCCTGTGCCTCAGAAACCTGCGCTACAGGCCGCTTAACACCCTTGATGCAGCTCTAAGGATCTCCCGGGAACTGCCCTCGTTCTGGCTGCACTTTCCAAAGACCTGCCTTCGCGTGCCAGCCCACTATCGCACGTTCAAAACCCAGGCAGCCATTCCGCAACCCTAACCCGGTGAGCGAACAGTATGACGTTGAAGATCGTTTTCGCGAGCGCGCACCCTTATCTCCCGCAGATCGCCGGCGGCAGCCAGTCGAACACCCACGAAATGGCGCGGGAGCTTCTTGCGCGCGGCCACGAAACCAGCGTCCTGGCCGGGCTGACGCGCGACGGCTGGATCGGCGCGCGCGGTCGGGTGATGATGAAGCTGTCGCGGCGCAAGGCCGTCTGCGACCACAGCCAGGGCTATCCCGTCTACCGTTCCTGGTTCGCCTGGGAAGGGGCGGCGGACGTGGCACGTTCGGCGGCGCCCGATGTCGTCGTGGCGCAATCCGGCAAGGTCCTGCGCGTTGCCCGGGCCTTCCGCGACATGGGCCTGCCGACGGTCATCTATCTTCACAATGTCGAGTTCGAGGATCATGGGGAGCCGATCGAGGATTTTGGCGACGCCATTTTCCTTGCCAACTCGCAGTTCACCGCTGACCGCTACCGGGACGCCTACGGAATTTCCTCGACGGTCATAAACCCGCTTTTCCAGCCCGAACGCTACCAGGTCCCTTCGCGCCGCGAACGGGTCCTGTTCGTGAACCCCCATCCGGCGAAGGGGGTCGATCTCGCCCTCGCACTGGCGCGGGCGTGCCCCGATATCCCCTTCGATTTCGTCGAAAGCTGGACGCTGTCTGAGGACCAGCGAGCGGCACTCATGCAAAGCATGGCGGGACTTGGCAACATCACGCTGCATTCGCGGACGGACGACATGCGCGAGCACTACGGCCGAGCCCGCGTCGTTCTGGTGCCGAGCCGATGGGAGGAGACCTGGGGACGCATTGCCTCTGAAGCGCATTACAGCGGCATCCCCGTTCTCGCCACGGAGGTCGGCGGGCTAGGTGAGGCCGTCGGGCCGGGCGGCATCCTCCTGCCGCCGCAGGCGGAACCGTCGGAATGGGCCGCGGCCCTGCGTTCCCTTTGGGAGGATTCGACCCTCTATGAATCCCTCTCCCGGGCCGCAGCGCGTTACGCCGAACGCCCTCAGCTCGATCGCGCGCGCCAGATCGACCAGATGGAGGAGATATTGGCCGCGGCTGTCGATAGCCGAACAGGAAAGGCCGCGTGAGGGTAGCCTGCACCGTCGGCGGACCGCTTTCATCGCAAACAGTGATCCCCTCATGCGCTCTCGAGCATCCACCGGTAAGGCGTCTTCCCGATCATTGCCTGCAGTTCGTCATAGTTCTCGATCATGTCTTCAAGCGGATCGGGGTTGGTCTTGCGGAGAAGGATCTTCGGCTCGCCGGGCTCCAGCCCCATGAACGCCACCACCTTGCGGTAGGCGACGAACGGGTCGTCGCTAATGTGGTCCTCGTAGTTGAGTGCGCAGACCTGCTTGCCTGCGAGGAGCCGGTCGAGATGCTCGTGCCCCTCTTCGATCATGCGGATCGCATCGACCAGGTCGAGATATCTGGCGCCGAGCGGAATCCTGTGCAGGTCGAGATGGAAGCGTCTCTTCTGCCGCTTCTGGTCCGCGCGAATGTGAAACTGCCCGGTATCGCGCAGGACGACGCCGGAAATCAGCCGGCGCAGGATGTTCTTCCTCTTGAGTACGACGTAACGGTCGAAGCCGAGCTCGGACAGCGTGTCCACATAGCGCTCCAGATCAACGCCGATCACCCTGAGATGATGCTCGTCGAGGAACTTCGTCTCGAAGCCGAACATCCGATTGCGCGCCTCGCGCATTTCCGTCCGCAGGTCCTTCAACGGATCCTTCGGGAGAGAATAGGCGCCGGACCCGGCGGCTTTCATGTAGCGGTTATGTTCCTTCTGGAACACCTCGCCAGCCCAATAGATGCGTCGGTGCTGCTGCAGCATACCGACAAGCACGGTGCTACCGACGCGCCCGACATGAAACATGGCGACGTTTCCCGGACGAAACAGGCCAAGCAGCGGGTTCAATACGGCCTTGGCGTATCGGCGTGTGTGATGGCTGATGGAGGGTTGGAGAAGTTCCGACATGGGCGCGCCTTCCTGCGTTCGGCATGGAAACGACGAGCTCGTCACAGCTCGGCAGCCCCTTCCCACGCCGCACAGGCGGCAGCGTCCCCTTCCCGGCCTGCACTGGCTCGTCCGGGCGCCTGACGGGATCGGCCATTGAGCGCCGGCCACGTTGGACCGCCCGGAATGACCCATTATAACGGTGGTGGCGGGATTTGCACCCGCCTTGTCGGGGCGCCCTGCCCTTTGGCAGACCGTCAGGGTTTAGCCAGCCCAAGCTCCCTTTGCATCTTCTTCGGCAGCCCTGCCGCCACCAGCCGGTGGCTCTCGCCGAGATACTCCTTCAGCGCGGCGTCATCCATTGTCTCCGCCGTCTGGCGCTGGATCCATTTCATGCCGCGGGAGGCGAGATAGGGCGCGGGGCGGAGGCGCAGAAGCGGTTGTAGTCGTCGAGCGTCATTGCGTCCCCTTCCCCTATCGCGGCTTATCAAACACGCTTTCGATTCGCGCCTTGCAACCCGCCCTCGCCCTTCGACAGGCTCAGGATGAGGGCTCGTGTTTGCGCTCCCCCATCAACGCCAGCGGCTTGCACCGGCGCCGCCTTGCCCTCACCCTCATGGTGAGCTTGTCGAACCACGAGGGTGAGGGCACGCAGTTACGCCGCCGCTTCCGTCTCTCCCTCCGCGGCAGCGCCCTTCTTCGACCGGAAGATCAGGCGGTCGGACCCCGCGGTGACCTTGACGGTCGAGCCGTCGAAAATCTCCCCCATCAGGATCTTCTCGGCAAGCGGGTCCTGCAGCTCCTTCTGCATCACCCGCTTCAGGGGCCGCGCGCCATAGGCCGGATCGTAGCCTTTGCCGGCCAGCCAGTCGACAGCCGCCTGGTCCAGGTCCAGCGTGATCTTGCGGTCGGCCAGAAGCCGCTCCAGCCGCTTGAGCTGGATTTGCACGATCTCGCCCATATCCTGCCGGCGCAGACGGTGGAACAGGATCACCTCGTCCACCCGGTTGAGGAACTCGGGCCGGAAGGACGCCTGCACGACACCCATCACCTCGTCGCGGACCTTGTCCACGTCCTCGCCCTCGGCGAGATTGACGAGGAATTCCGCGCCCAGGTTCGACGTCATAATGATGAGCGTATTCCGGAAGTCGACTGTACGGCCCTGTCCATCGGTCAGCCGCCCGTCGTCGAGCACCTGCAAGAGCACATTGAAGACGTCCGGATGCGCCTTCTCGATCTCGTCGAACAGGATCACCTGATACGGCCGGCGCCGCACCGCTTCGGTCAGCACGCCGCCTTCCTCGTAGCCGACATAGCCGGGAGGCGCGCCGATGAGCCGGGCCACGGAATGCTTCTCCATGAACTCCGACATGTCGACGCGCACCATCGCATGCTCGTCGTCGAACAGGAAGTTGGCCAGCGCCTTGGTCAGCTCCGTCTTGCCGACGCCCGTGGGGCCGAGGAACATGAAAGAGCCGATCGGCCTGTTCGGATCCTGCAGGCCGGCACGCGCGCGACGCACGGCCTTGGAGACGGCCTGCACCGCCTCGCCCTGGCCGACGACCCGCTTGGCAAGCTCGTCCTCCATGCGCAAGAGCTTCTCGCGCTCGCCCTGGAGCATCTTGTCGACAGGAATACCGGTCCAGCGCGAGACGATGTGCGCCACGTGGTCCGGCGTCACCGTCTCCTCGACCATCGAGCCGGAACCGTCCTGCGCCTCCGCCTCGACGAGCTTCTTCTCTAGCTCCGGGATACGGCCATAGGCCAGTTCGCCCGCGCGCTGGAACTCGCCCTTGCGCTGGGCGATGGCGAGCTCGTTGCGGGCCTCGTCGAGTTGCCGCTTGAGGTCGGCGGCAAGACCGAGCTTATCCTTCTCCGACGCCCATGTGCTCGTCAGCCGGGCCGACTCTTCCTCGAGCCCGGCAAGCTCCTTCTCCAGCTTCTGCAGCCGGTCCTTGGAAGCTTCGTCCTTCTCCACCCGGAGCGCCTCGCGCTCGATCTTGAGCTGCATGATGCGCCGGTCGACCTCGTCCAGCTCCTCGGGCTTCGAATCGACCTGCATCCTCAATCGGGAGGCCGCCTCGTCCACAAGGTCGATGGCCTTGTCGGGCAGGAAGCGATCGGTGATGTAGCGGTTGGAAAGATTGGCCGCGGCAACAAGTGCCGAGTCGGAGATCCGCACCTTGTGGTGCTGCTCGTATTTCTCCTTCAGCCCGCGCAGGATGGAGACGGTATCCTCCACCGTCGGCTCGTCCACGAAGACGGGCTGGAACCGGCGGGCAAGGGCGGCGTCCTTCTCCACATGCTTGCGGTATTCATCGAGGGTCGTGGCGCCCACGCAATGGAGCTCGCCGCGCGCCAGCGCCGGCTTGAGCAGGTTCGAGGCGTCCATGGCGCCATCGGCCTTGCCGGCGCCGACCAGCGTGTGCATCTCGTCGATGAACAGGATGATGCCGCCCGAGGCCGCCTGGATCTCCGAAAGAACCGCCTTCAGCCGCTCCTCGAACTCGCCGCGATATTTCGCACCGGCGATCAAGGCGCCCATGTCGAGCGCCATGAGCTGCTTGTCCTTCAGCGATTCGGGCACATCGCCATCGACGATCCTGAGCGCCAGGCCCTCGGCGATGGCCGTCTTGCCGACACCCGGCTCGCCGATCAGCACCGGGTTGTTTTTGGTGCGCCTGGAGAGCACCTGGATGGTGCGGCGGATTTCGTCGTCGCGGCCGATCACCGGGTCCAGCTTGCCGGCCCGCGCCTCGGCCGTAAGGTCGCGCGCGTATTTCTTCAGCGCGTCATAGCCCTGCTCCGCACTAGCCGAATCGGCGGTGCGCCCCTTGCGGATCTCGTTGATGACCTTATTGAGCGCCGTCGGCGTGACGCCTGCCTTGGCGAGGATATCCGCGGTCTTGGCGGATTTCTCGATGGCGAGCGCCGTCAAAAGCCGCTCGACGGTGACAAAGCTGTCGCCAGCCTTCTTGGCCACTTCCTCCGCCGTGGCGAACACCTTGGCGAGCGGTTGCGCCAGGTAAAGCTGGCCGCTGCCACCCTCGACCTTCGGCATCGCCTCGAGCGCCCCCTCCACGGCAAGCTTGACGTCGCGCACCCGCCCGCCGGCGCGCTCGATGAGCGAGGCGGCAAGGCCTTCCTCGTCGTCGACAAGCACCTTCAGGATATGCTCGGGCGTGAACTGCTGGTGATTCTTCGAAAGAGCGAGCGTCTGGGCCGACTGTATGAAGCCACGCACCCGCTCGGAATATTTCTCAATGTCCATTCGCGTCTCCATCTCCCCGCCGACCCGCTTTGCGGCGTCAAGCAGGCTAATGTGACGGACCCCCTCCGGCGATGATCGAAATCAACGCCGTATTCTCGGCAGGCCCAACTGTTCGAGATATGGGAGCAATCGGCCGACCGCACAAGATGAATGCACGAACGCAAAGCGGCGGGCAATGCCCGCCGCTTCAAACGTCGTAAATTAGTCGCCCCGCGCTTAGACCAATTCATCGTTTCATGGAATCGATGATTTGGTCTAACTCCTTGTTTTGTCGCAATTCCGGACGGAAAACCGGTTTCCACTTTTCCTGGAATTGCTCTACCCCTGCGCGGCGGCCTCTTCGGTGGGCTGGGTCTCGTCTGCGTCGGATGCTTCGGCTGCCGGAGTGTCCGACGCCTTCTTGCGAGGCCGGCGCGGACGCTTTGCCGGCTTCGGCGCTTCCGCACCCTCTTCGCCGGCCGCTTCGGCCTCCCTGGGCGTGGCATCCTCTCCGCTCGCATCGGCATGGCCGTTGGATTTCGCCCCGTTGGTGGCGGCATTGCTGGTGCCGGCATTCTGCCGGTCCAGCGCCACCTCGGCGGGGATACCGTCTATCACCGGCTGCGGGCCGTAGCCGTCCTCGACACGCTGGCGCTGACGCGGCTGCGCCTCGGAGCGGCCAGTCTCCTGCTCGTCGCGATCCTCACGATCGTCGTCATCGTCACGATTGTCGCGCATGTTCTGCTGCGGCTGCAACTGTGCCTGGGCAGCGGCGATGAGCCGGTTGTAATGCTCGGCATGCTGCAGGTAGTTCTCGGCCATCACCCGATCGCCGGAGCTCTGCGCATCGCGCGCCAAGGTCGTGTATTTATCGGCAACCTGCTGCGCCGTGCCGCGGATCTTCACATCCGGACCATTGCTCTCGTAGCTGCGGGTGAGCGGGTTCGGCCCCTTGCGGTTGTTATTGTTGCCGCGTCCGCGCATACGCCTGTTCTGCTGTTGTGGCCTCATTCCATTCTCTTCGTTTGAGACAACTATCGATTCGTGTGTTGATTGCGGAGAAAACGGGCACCAAGGCCGTCCGTCTCACAATTTCCCTTGGCGATGTGCCGCACCTCAATAGGCGCGAGGGCCATCCTGGTCCGCTTCGTGTTCACTTGCCCGATGATCCCCGCACGAAGCACATGCGTCGATAACGCAAAAAGGCAGTCTGTCCGCGGGAACCGAATCGAAAACGGCACTGCCTGCTTCGTCTCATCCGGCACGGCGGAACCTAACGACATTCCCACACCTTGCCAAGTCTTTTTTCTAAACCCTCATCAAGAGCGCATGGGCATGAACAACATGGCCCTGTCGCGTCCGCCCAGATCGCGCGCCGTCCTGACGGTGCGATACCCTTCCTCGGCGAAAATGGCCTCCACGGCGGATTTCTGGTTGTATCCCGTCTCCACCGCGACGGCGCCTTCGCTGTTGAGGTGGCGATGCGCGCCGGCGGCAATCGATCTGTAGAAATCAAGTCCGTCCGCCCCGCCGTCCAGCGCGGCTCGCGGATCGTGTTCGCGCACCTCGCGCGAAAGCGTCTCCAGATCGTCCGTCGGTATATAGGGCGGGTTGGAGACGATCAGGTCGAACATGCCGTCGACATCCGTCAACCAGTTAGACCTCAGCGCGGCGAAGCGCGCCCCTTGCCCATTTATATCGGCATTGGCGCACGCCGTTGCAAGGGCTTCTTCGGAAATATCGACGCCCACCGCCTCCGCCTCGGGCACCGCGCTCAGAAGCGCCAGCGCGATCGCCCCGGTTCCCGTGCCGAGGTCGAGGATGCGGCAGCGTCCGCGCGCCGCAGCGATCCGCCGCGCCTCCGGAAGTGCCAGTTCCACCAGCGTCTCCGTATCCGGCCGCGGCTCCAGCGTCTCCCGGGAAAGCTTGAGCGTCAGCCCGTAGAACTCGCGAAAACCCAGAATGCGGTACACCGGTTCGCCCGCACAGCGGCGCACCAGCGCCGCGTCGATCTCGCCTGCCGCCTGCCGCGTGACCGGCCGGTGGGGATTGATGATCGCATCGCTTCGTGTCGTGCCGGTGAAATGCTCCACCAGAAGGCGGGCTTCGAAATCGGCGGCCTCGATCCCGCATTCGGCAAGCCGCCGCCGGACAGCCTTCGATAACGTGTCGAGCGTCGCTTCGAGCGCAATCTCCTGGCGCTCAGCCATCCGCCCCCGCATCGGCAAGCAGCTTCGAATGATGGTCGGCGATCAGCGCGTCGACCACCTCGTCCAGCTCGCCCTCCATCACCCTGTCGAGCTTGTAGAGCGTCAAGTTGATGCGGTGGTCGGTGAGCCGACCCTGCGGGAAGTTGTAGGTACGGATGCGCTCGGACCGGTCGCCGGTGCCCACCTGCAGCCGCCGCGCCTCCGAACGTTCGTCGGCTGCCTTCATGCGCTCGGCGTCGAACAGCCGTGCACGCAGGATCTGCATGGCGCGGGCACGGTTCTGATGCTGCGACTTCTCCGCCTGCACCACCACGATGCCGCTGGGGATATGGGTGATACGCACGGCAGAATCGGTCGTGTTGACGTGCTGGCCGCCGGCACCCGAGGCACGCATCGTATCGATGCGGATGTCCTCCGGCCGAACCTCCACGTCCACCTCCTCCGCCTCCGGCAGCACGGCTACCGTGGCGGCCGACGTATGGATGCGCCCCTGCGCCTCCGTCGCCGGCACACGCTGCACCCGGTGCACGCCCGATTCGAACTTCAATCGCGAAAACACCCCGCGCCCGGAGACCGTGGCGATGATCTCCTTGTAGCCGCCGGCCTCGCCTTCGCTGGCCGAAACCACTTCCACCCGCCAGCCGCGCTCGGCGGCGTAGCGCTCGTACATGCGGAAGAGATCGCCGGCAAAAAGCGCCGCTTCGTCGCCGCCCGTGCCGGCGCGGATTTCCAGGATGGCGTTCTTCTCGTCCGCCTCGTCCTTGGGCATCAGGAGAACCTGCAGCTTCTGCCGCAGTTCTTCGACCTTCTCCGCCACCTCCTCGCGGTCGGCCTCGGCCAGTTCGCGCATCTCCGGTTCGGTCGCCTTGTCGGCGATCATCGCTTCGAGATCATCGAGTTCGGCTTCCGCGTTCTTCAGGGCGCGGATGGCGGCTGCAACCTCCTGCAGCTCGGCATATTCGGAGGCGAGCTTTACATAGGCTTCCGGCGACGGCCCTGCCGCCATCTGCGTTTCGAGAAGCTCGAAACGCTTCAGCACCTGGTCCATACGGTCGCGCGGCAGTTCGGTCATCGCTTGGGTCTTGCACTCAAAGAGGAATATCGTGTTCGCGGGCGAACGCGGTCAATTCGGCCCGGATATCGGTCTTCGCACCGTGATTGGCAAGAGCGTCTTCCATCCGCTCCATCAGCGCCTCGAGCGGCAACTCGCACAGCATCGCTTTGACCGGACCGATGGACGCCGGCGCCATGGAGATCGAGCGGTAGCCTATACCCAGGAGCGCCATGGCCGAGATCGGCCGCCCCGCCAGTTCCCCGCACAGCGTCACCGGCGTATGCGCGGCCTGTCCCGCCTGGGCAATCTGCCGCAACAGCCGCAGGAAAGGCACGCCAAGCGGGTCGAAGCGCTCGGCGATACGCGTGTTGCCACGGTCGGTGGCGGTGACGAACTGGAACAGATCGTTCGAGCCAACCGAGACGAAATCCACCGCCTGCATCAGCTCCTCGAGCTGCCACACGAGTGCCGGCACCTCGATCATCGCGCCGAGCTTGAGGCTCGTCGGCAGGTGGTGAGCGAAGCGCGACAGATGCCGCACCTCGCGGTCGATGATGGCGCGGGCCTGGCGGATTTCGTCCACCTCCGTCACCATGGGCAGCATCACCTTCAGTTCACGCCCGCCCGCCGCCTTCAGGAGCGCGCGAATCTGTGTGCGCAGAAGCGCGGGCCGGTCGAGCGTGAGCCGGATGGCGCGCCAGCCGAGCGCCGGGTTCTCCTCGTGCTGCGCCCCCTTGAAATACGGCAGGACCTTGTCGCCGCCGATGTCGATGGTGCGGAAGGTGACGGGCTTGCCGGCCGCAGCGTCCAGCACCTCGCGGTAAAGCCCCTCCTGCGCCTCCACGCGCGGGAAAGTGGACGCCACCATGAACTGCAGCTCTGTACGGAAGAGCCCGATGCCGGCCGCGCCCGACTGGGCGAGCTGCGGCAGGTCCACGGCAAGCCCGGCATTCATCAAGAGCTCGACCGGCACCCCGTCCTTGGTCTGCGAAGGCTTGTCGCGCAGCTCGCGGTAGAGCTTCTGCCGCCGCGCCCGGAAGCGCACTTTCTCCGCATAGGCCGTCTCGATATCGGCTTGCGGGCGCAGGTGCACCTGCCCGTCCTCGCCGTCGACGATGACGGCGTCGCCGTTCTCCGACATGGAGACCGCGCCCTTCACCTGCCCCACCGTCGGCACGCCGATGGCGCGCGCGACGATGACGATGTGGCTGGTCGGCGCCCCGTCCTCCAGCACCAGCCCGCGCAGGCGTTCGCGCGGATAGTCGAGCAACTCGGCCGCGCCCATCGAGCGGGCGACGAGGATCGCGTCCTTCGGCATGGCCTCGGCCAGCGCGTCCGGACCGCGTCCCATGAGCTGGCGCAGGAGCCGGTTGGCGAGATCGTCGAAATCGCTCATGCGCTCGCGCAGGTAAGGATCGGTCATATGCAGCATGCGCGCGCGCATGTCGCTCTGCACCTTCTCCACCGCCGCTTCCGCCGTCAGGCCGTTGCGCACGGCCTCTTCCAGCCTGCGCACCCAGCCGCGGTCGTTGGCGAACATGCGGTAGGCCTCGAGCACGGCCCGGTGCTCGCCCTCGAAGGCGACGTCGCGCCGCGACAGCATGTCGTCGATGGAGAGCCTGAGCGAGGAGAGCGCGGCCTCCAGCCGCTCCATCTCCCGGTCGCTGTCCTCGTTGAAAAGGTTGGTGACGACGATGCGCGGCTCGTGCAGCACCACGTGGCCGAGCCCCACGCCGTCGTTGAAGGGCAGGCCCTTCAGGCTCACCGAGCGGCTGAGATCAAGTTCGATGCCCGGCCGCGTCAGCCGCGCGAGGTCGCCGGTGGCGATCATCTCGGCGATGACCATGGCCACGGTCTCCAACGCCTCCTCCTCGTCCTCGCGGTAGTGGCGCTGGGTGCGGTTCTGAACGACGAGCACGCCGAGCGTGCGGCCGGCGCGCAGCACCGGCACGCCGAGGAAGGAATGGTAGGCCTCCTCCCCCGTCTCCGGCAGATAGGCGAAGGCAGGGTGCTTCTGCGCGTCGGAAAGGTTGAGCGGCCGCGCGCTGGCGGCGATGGAGCCGACAAGACCCTGGCCGAGGCGCAACTGCGCCAGGTGCACCGCGTTCGGGTTCAGGCCTTCCGTGGCGTAGAGCTCGAGGATGGAATCGGCGCGCAGGATATAGAGCGAACAAACCTCCGCCACCATGTTCTGGGCGATTTCGCGCACGATTCGGTCGAGCCGCTCCTGCGGCTCCATCGCCTCCGCCATCATCTCGCGGAGGCGTCTCAGCAATACGCGCGGGCCTGCGGCAGTCTCTCGCATCACACCTCGCTCCAAAACCCCGCCCGGCACCGCCGGTTTGGCAGCACCCGGGACATGGTTCAAGACAAATGTCTTTATTGCTTATCGAGACCGTAGACGGAATGCAAAGTCCGTACCGCCAATTCGGCATAGGCGCCATCGATCAGGATGGAGATTTTTATCTCCGATGTGGTGATCGCGCGGATATTGATGCCCTTCTCCGCCAAGGCCTTGAAGGCGGTGGCTGCGACGCCCGCATGGCTGCGCATGCCGATGCCGATGACCGACACCTTGACGAGGCCGGCTTCCGACTGGATGGCGTCGAAGCCGACACTGTCCTTTACGTTTTCCAGCACGCTCACCGCCTTTTCCAGGTCGCCGGTGGGCACGGTGAAGGTCATATCCGTCTTCGAGCCGTCCTCGGACACGTTCTGCACGATCATGTCGACATTGATGTTGGCCTCGGCCAAGGGCCCGAAGATGCCGGCGGAGATGCCTGGCCGGTCGGCCACCCGGCGCAGCGAGATCTGCGCCTCGTCCTTGGCGTAGGCGATGCCGGTAACGACTTGCTGTTCCACGATTTCATCCTCGTCGCAAATGAGCGTTCCGGGCGGGTTGTCGAAATCGCCCATGCCCGGTGCATCCGGATCCTCGAATGACGATCTTACGAAGGTTCTGACCCCGTGCACCATGGCCAATTCCACCGAGCGGACCTGGAGCACCTTGGCGCCCTGCGAGGCCAGTTCGAGCATCTCCTCGAACGATATCCTGGAAAGCCGCCGTGCCTTGGGCTCGATGCGCGGGTCGGTCGTATAGACGCCGTCGACATCGGTATAGATATCACAGCGGTCGGCCTTCAGCGCCGCCGCCACCGCCACGGCGCTGGTGTCGGACCCGCCGCGCCCCAGGGTGGCGACGCGGTTGTCCGGCGCCAGGCCCTGGAAGCCCGTGACCACCGCCACCTGCCCCGTACCCATGCGGCGCACGATCTCGCTGCCGTCTATCTCGAGAATGCGCGCCGCGCCATGCGCGTTCGACGTGCGGATGGGGATCTGCCAGCCCTGCCAGGAGCGTGCATCCACCCCGATCGACTGCAGCGCGATGGCAAGCAGCCCGCTCGTCACCTGCTCGCCGGAGGCGACGATGGTGTCGTATTCACGCGCGTCGAAAAAGGGCGAGTTGTCCCCGGCCGCCCTGGGCATCTCCCGCGCCCAGCCCACCAGCTCGTTCGTCTTGCCGGCCATGGCCGAGACGACGACGGCCACCTCGTGGCCCGCGTCCACCTCGCGTTTGACGTGGCGCGCCACATTGTGGATGCGGGCGATGTCGGCGACGGACGTCCCGCCGAATTTCATCACGATGCGCGCCATGTGCGAAAGGTGCCTTCGTCGCTGCGGAGTGGGCGGGCAACGCCCCCTGAAAAAATGACATGTTTCTTGCCGCCAAAACGGCGCGCCCTCAATATCCAATGGCGATGACTTCCGCAAGCGAGCCGCGATGATGGCGCGGGGGTGGCGAGCCGACGTTGGCGGCCCTCGATGAGATCAATTTCACCGGGCGCGGGCGCACAGGGTTGACATCGCGCGCCCACCGCCCGACTTGATGGCTTCGCGAGAGGAGACCGCGCCCATGCCAGAGGCCCGACGAACGACCATCGATGCCGGCGAAGTCGAGCGCTTTTCAGCGCTTGCCGCGGAGTGGTGGAATCCGAACGGCAAGTTCCGCCCGCTGCACAAGTTCAATCCGGTGCGGCTCGCCTATATCCGCGACCACGTGGCCGCCCATTTCGGCCGTGACCCGCGTGCCGCCCATCCCTTTGAAAAGCTGCGCTTTCTCGACATCGGCTGCGGCGGCGGCCTTCTGTGCGAGCCCATGGCCCGCCTCGGCGCCGAGGTCATCGGCGCCGACGCTTCCCATACAAACATCGAGATCGCCAGGCTGCATGCTGCGGAAAGCGGCGTGAGCGTGGACTATCGCGCCGAGACCGCCGAAGCGCTGGCCGATCAGGGCGAAAAATTCGACGTCATCCTCAATATGGAGGTGGTCGAGCACGTGGCCGACGTCGAGTTCTTCATCGGCAAATGCGCCGAAATGCTCAAGCCCGGCGGCATCATGTTCGTCGCCACCATCAACCGCACCCTGAAGGCGCTGGGTCTCGCCATCATCGGTGCGGAATACGTGCTGCGCTGGCTGCCGCGCGGCACGCATCAATACGGCAGGCTGGTACGCCCGGAGGAGATGGAGCGCGCGCTCACCGCCGCCGGTCTCGTCATGAGGGACCGCACGGGCGTCATCTACAACCCCCTCGCCGACCGCTGGCAGCGCTCGCGCGACATGGATGTGAACTACATGGTGCTTGCCGAGAAGCCGAAAGCCGAAGACCTGAGCTGAATTCACCGCCATTCATGCTATCTTCCTCGACGTCGCAACGGAGGGGAAGCCATGAACGCCGCAGACCTGCGCAACCTGGCGCTCGGTCTTCCGGAGGCGGAGGAGAAATCCCATTTCGGCAAAGCCGACTTCCGCGTGAAGGACCGCATCTTCGCCACCCTGCCTTCCGAGGAGACAGCGGTGGTGAAGCTGACGCCCGAGGAACAGCAGATGGTGGTGGCAAGCGAGCCGGGTGTCTTTGCGCCCGTCAAGGGCGGCTGGGGGCAGAAGGGGTGGACGCAGGTGCAGCTTTCAGAGGCCGATCGGGCGACGCTCGAAAGCGCGCTGCGGATGGCCTGGCGCAACGCCGCGCCGGCGGGGCTGAGGAAGCGGTTCACAGTGATAGAGCGAGATGAATTTGAGTGGGGTCAATCCTAGGCGCGTCATCCCGGCCGAGCGGAGCGAGGGCCGGGATCCATTCCGTGACATCAAAGTTCCGGAATGGGTCCCGGACAGCCTCCGCTTCGCTTCGGCTTCCGGGATGACGCCCACAGGATTACCGGGCTTAAACTCACCCCGCCCTAATTCCGGTCCTCCGGAAACACCGGTAGCGGCATGAACTCCACCCCGTCCTCGGCGAGCCCCTTCGCCTCCTCCGGTGTCGCCTCGCCGTAGATCCCCCGCGCCTCCACCTCGCCGAAGTGGATCTTGCGCGCCTCCTCGGCGAACTTGCCGCCCACATAGTCGGCGTTCTCGCGAACCTTCTCCGAGAGTGCCTTGAGTTGGGCCAGCGCCTTCTTCTGCTCTTCGCTCATGCCGAGCGCCATCTGCGATTTCTTCGCTCCCTTCGAGACGGCGGGCGCCATCAGCGCTTTTTCCACCTCGTGAGAGCCGCAATGGGGGCAGGAGACGAGCTTGCGGCTCTTCTGCGCCTCGAAATCCTCGCCGTTGCGGAACCACGCGTCGAACGCGTGCTCCTTCTCGCATATGAGCTCGAACCGGATCATGAGGCGGCTCTTTCCTGCCCGTAGGCGGCTTCGGACACGGCGAAGTCCCGCGCGTTCTTCAGGTTGGGGATCTTCGCCCGCGCCTCGGCCACCGCGCCCGGCGCGATATCGGCGATGATCACCGCCGGCTCGTCATGGCCGGCCTCGGCGACGACGCGGCCCCACGGATCGACGATCAGCGAATGGCCGTAGGTCTCGCGGCCGTCCTCGTGCCGTCCGCCTTGCGCGGCGGCGATCAGCCAAGCCCCGTTCTCGATGGCGCGGGCGCGGGTGAGCACATGCCAGTGCGCCTCGCCCGTCTGGCGGGTGAAGGCGGCAGGCACCGTCAGCACCTCGGCGCCGGCGAGCGCCTGGGCGCGGAAGAGCTGCGGGAAGCGCAAATCGTAGCAGACGGAAAGGCCGAGCCGCGCGAAGGGGAGTGCGGCCACCATCGTCTCGCCGCCGGGCGCGTAGGTCGCCGATTCGCGCCAGCTCTCGCCTTTATCGAGATCGACGTCGAACATGTGGATCTTGTCGTAGGTGGCGATCAGCGCGCCGTCCGGACCGAACAGGAAGGCACGGTTGGCCACCTTGCCGCCGTCAAGCGGGATCGCTGTCGAGCCGACATGGAGGAAGAGCGACAGTTCGCGGGCAAGCGCGCGCGCGCGCCGCACCAGCGGATTTTCCTCGGCCGGCCGGATGCGCTCGAACAGCGTCTGGCGGTCGCGCACGAGGATGCCGGTCATCTCCGGGCTCTGCACGTAGACGGCACCCTTGCCGGCGGCCTCGCGCACCAGCGCCTCGAAGGCCGCCACGTTGCCCTCGACCTCCATGCCCGAGCGCATTTGCAATGCCGCGACGCGCACCGTGTTCATGCGCTGGCCCTCGCCACGCCCTGCGCCTCGAGCAGGGGATCGAGCTTCCCGTCATACTCGAGCGCGTGGAGTTCGTCCGACCCGCCGACATGAATGTCGCCGATGAAAATCTGCGGGAAGGTGGTGCGCCCATGGGCGCGGCGCATCATCTCCTGGCGCAATTCCAGGGAGAAGCTGGCGTCCCGCTCGGTATAGCCGACGCCCTTCCTGTCGAAAAGCCGCTTCGCAGCGACGCAATAGCCGCAGCCCATGCGGGTATAGATGGTCACATTCGCCATAATATCGTCCGTCATCCTTCGACGCCTATATATGACCCCGCCTCGACCGACGCAAAGTCTCCCGGGAGGACCCGCGCGAAGGTCAGCACGTCGACGTGGCGCACCCCCGCACGCTTCAAGGCCCGTGTCGCCGCCGAGACGGTGGCTCCGGTGGTGTAGACGTCGTCAACAAGGATCACCCGCCGCCCTTTGAGCGCCGAGGCACCCTCCGGCGGCACGGCGAAGGCCCCGCGCACATTGGCCTCGCGCTCGCGCGCGCCGAGGCCAACCTGCTGCCGCGTGATGCGGCGGCGCAGAAGCGCGGAGGGGAGATAGTCGAGCCCGGCAAGCCGGGCGAAGGCGCGGGCAAGCTCGGCCGATTGGTTGAAGCGGCGCATGAAGAAGCGCCGCCGGTGAAGCGGCACAGGCACCACCACCGCGCCGGCCTCGACCAGTTCGCTGGCGGCGCGCAGCATCCACCGCGCCATCCAGGGCGCGAGGTCCGTGCGGTCCGAGAATTTCAGCCCCTGCACCAGGCGCCGCGCCACGCCGTCATAGGCGACCGCCGCGCGGGCGCGGGCGAAAGGCGGCGGATCGGCGATGGCCTCCGCGGAAAGAAAGCCTTCGCCCATGTCGTAGCCGAAGGGCGTGCCCATCACCTGGCACCAGGGCCTTTCCAGAAACCGCATCCCCGGCCAGCATGCCGCGCACAGCGTGCCGGGCGCGGCGACCAGATTGCGGCAGCCCAGGCACACCGGCGGAAACAGAAGGCGTGCCGGCCACACCCGCGCCATCTCGCCTGCCTGCCGAAAGAGCCCCATGCTTGCCTGCCAGCAAATTCCACCCACCTTTGCCACCATAGCAGTTTTGTGCCATTGCGCACGCTGGAACGAACACGGACGAAGATGGACACGGTTTTCGACACGGAACTCCTGCTTGCCCGCAAGCGCCGCGCGCTGGAAGGCGGCGATGAGGGTGCGCTGTTCCTCATGCGGCGCGCGGCGGAGGATCTGGGGGAGCGGCTGGCGACCGTGGAGCGGCATTTCTCGCGCGCGGCCGCCATCTTCTGCCTTACCTCGGACGCGGCCGAGGCGATGAGGGCAAGCGGGAAGGCTGGCGATGTCCTGCGTGTGGAGACCGATGAGCGCCTGCTCTCGGGCGATGGGGAGGGCGTTGTCGCGGCGCCGGAGACGGTTCCGCTGGAAGCCGAAAGCCTCGATCTCGCCGTCTCGCTCATGACGCTGCACGAGGTGAACGATATCCCCGGCCTGCTCCTGCAGATCCGCCGCGCGCTCAAGCCCGACGGCCTCTTCCTCGCCGCCATGGCGGGGGCGGGTACCTTGGGCGAGTTGCGGCAGAGCCTGTTGCAGGCGGAAACGGAGGTGAGCGGCGGAGCCGCACCGCGCGTCAGCCCCTTCGCCGACGTGCGGGACGCCGGCGCTCTTCTGCAACGCGCCGGCTTTGCACTGCCCGTCGCCGACCTGGAGACGGTGACGGTGCGCTACGCCACCATGTTCGACCTGATGCGCGACCTGCGCGCCATGGGTGCGACCAACGCGCTGACGGAGCGCAGCCGGAGGCCGGCGACGCGGCGGCTCTTCCTGCGCGCGGCGGAAATCTACCAGGAGCGCTTTTCCGATCCCGACGGGCGCATCCGCGCCACCTTCAACATCGTCTGGCTGTCGGGCTGGGCTCCGCACGCCTCGCAGCAGAAGCCGCTCAAGCCCGGCAGCGCCAAGGTGTCACTGAAAAGCGTGCTGTCGGGCGGGAAGGACGGATAACGGCGGTGCCGCTCAGTTGTTGGCGGCCGTCACCTCGTCGGCGACGTTGTCGTAGGTCGCGCCCACATAACGGCCGAGCTCGGCGACGCCGGTAACAATCGCCAGCACCAGGATCCCGGCGATCAGCGCGTATTCGACCGCGGTCGTTCCGTCTTCGCTTGCCAGGAACTTTTTGAGCATTGCCGGCCTCGCCCTTGACTTGCGCCGACACTTGCATGGAGACGTTAAGAATCCTTAACCCCAAGGGAGGTTCTCAGCACGCGCCGCGTCTCGTGCCGTCGGCGCGGATGATGCAGACGGCCTGCGGCGAGTGCTGCAGCACGCTGCGGCGCACCGTATAGGCGCTGCCCCTGTTGTCCACGGTCCCCGTCGTCATGCGGTCGACGGTGGGGCTGAAGAGCGCGGAATCGCGCGTCTGCCGCTCCAGAAGGGGGGTGAGGATGAGCGCCAGCGCTATTGCAACCGAGCCGAAAAGCAGCACAACCCGCAGCATGCCCATCCCGACATTGCTCACGCGCACCCAGTTGTCGCGGCCACCCTGTGGCCCCTCGCTCATGGAACCCATAATCCCCCCGGCATTGCCGGCCTTTGCAACGGGCGGCCACTGCCGCCGATAAGGAAAGTTCTCATTTTTCGCTAAAGGAACGATTAACGCTCCGTGCGGCTCTTTTGCTTTCGCAAAGGAGGAGCAAATAGCGAAATCAGCGAATGGAGATGGCGGCACATGTCTTCACCAGCCCCTGCCCCTATAAGAGGTCGATCAGGAAGGGGATGAGCGGCTCGTCGGCTGGCGGCATGGGAAAGTCGCGCAGGCGCTGCGGGCGCACCCACTTGAGGGCCTGCACCTCGCGCGGCTCCGGTACCCCCCAGAAGCGCCGGCACACGTAAAGCGGCATGAGCAGGTGGAAGTCCGCATATGCATGGCTGGCGAAGGTGAGCGGTGCCAGGCAGGCGATCTTCGTCTCGATGCCGAGTTCCTCGTGGAGCTCGCGCACCACCGTCTCCTCCGGTGTCTCGCCCGCTTCCACCTTGCCGCCGGGAAACTCCCAAAGGCCGGCCATCGCCTTGCCTTCCGGTCGTTGGGCAATGAGCACGCGGCCGTCGGCGTCGACAAGCGCGCAGGCCGCTACGAGAAGGATCGGTTTCACCGCCGCCGCCATCGTCTCACGCCCCGCTGGCCGGCTGCCGGTAGTGATAGCGGTAGACTTCGGTGAAGCCGAGCGAACGGTAGAGCCCGAGTGCCGCCGGGTTGTCCGCCTCCACCTGCAGCCAGGCTTCCGCCGCGCCGCGCAGATGCGCCCACTTGAGGGCCGAAAGAAGCATGCGCCGGCCGAACCCCTTGCCGCGCTCAGCCTCCACCGTGGCCACCTCGAAGAGCCCGGCAAGCACGCCGTCATGCACGCAGATGGAGGCTGCCACCGGCGCGTCATCCTGCTCGAGGATGAACAGGCCGGCTTCAGGCTTGATGGAACTGACCACCTCGGTGAAGCCCGGTCTAAGCTCCGCCTCGTAGCCGTGCACCTGGAAGGCGGCGGAGACAAAGCGGCTCAGGTCCTTGAGCGGGATCTGGTGCATTGCCTCGCCGACGGTCTTCTCGTCGAGCGGCAGGCGCATGACCAGCGATTGCCCGGCGGCGATCCACTCCCGCGCGTCCAGATGCCTTGAAATAGCCGGCGCGGAAAGCGGCGAGATGCGGAAGGTGAGCGGCCGGCCGTAGGCCTCGAAGCGGCGCGCCGCCTGCTCGATGCGCTCATCGAGATCGTGGTCGTCCCCCGGATCGAGCGGATTGATCGAGTTGAGCCGCCGCGCCGGATGGCTGGCCGTCAGCCGCACGGCCCACGTCCGATCGTAGTGAACCGACGTTGCCGGCCAGGCGCGGAAACCCGCGCCCTCGAAACGGCGGATGGTCGCCAGTTCTTCGGTCGCCCGCTGCCCCACCGCGCTCGTCAACTCCTGTAGTCACCGTTGATGGCGACATACTCCTTGGTGAGGTCGCACGTCCACACCGTCGCCTTGCCGCGGCCAAGGCCCAGATCGACGCGGATGGCGATCTCGTCGCGCTTCATGTAGGCCGATGCCTGCTCCTCGGAATAATCCGGGTCGCGCTCGCCCTCGTGCGCCACGCGGATGTCGCCGAACCAGATGGCCAGCAAATCCCGCTCCGCCGGCTCACCGGCCTTGCCGACGGCCATCACCACGCGGCCCCAATTGGCGTCCTCGCCGGCGATCGCCGTCTTGACCAGCGGCGAATTGGCGATTGAAAGGGCGATGCGTTTGGCCGAGCGCGCCGATTTCGCGCCCGTCACCGTCACCTCCACCTGCTTGCGCGCGCCCTCCCCGTCGCGCACGACCTGAAGCGCAAGCTGCTTCAGGACCTGCCCCAGCGCCCGGCGGAAGGGCGCGAGAGCCGGATCCTTCGCATCGGTGATCCACGGCGCCCCACGCGCCGCCGCCTTCGCCGTGGCGAACAGCATCAGCGTGTCGCTGGTCGAGGTATCGCTGTCGACCGTCACCGCGTTGAACGTCTTCTCCGTCCCCCTGGACAGCAACTCCTGCAGCACGGGCGCGGCGATCGGCGCGTCGGTGGCGAGGAAGGAAAGCATGGTCGCCATGTCCGGCGCGATCATGCCCGCTCCCTTGGCAATCCCGTTGATGACCACGTCGGCCGCGCCCAGCCGCACCGTCGCCGTCACGAACTTCGGATAGGTATCGGTGGTCATGATGGCGCCCGCCGCCGCCGCCCAGCCGTCGGGCGCCGCGCGCCCCACGAGATCGCCGAGCAGATGCGCGAAGCCGCCCGCTGCGAGCGGCTCGCCGATCACGCCGGTGGAGGCAAGGAACACTTCACCCTCGTCCGCCCCCACCGCCTTCGCCGCCGCCTCGGCCGTCATCGCCGTGGCGTCGCGGCCCTTGCGGCCGGTGAAGGCATTGGCGTTGCCCGAATTGACGACCAGGATGCGCGCCCGGCCGCCGGGCAGGTTGCTGCGGCAGAATTCGATCGGTGCGGACGGGCATCTGGAGCGTGTGAAGACGCCGGCGACCTCGGTGCCCTCGTCGAACACCATGACCATCAGGTCCTTCCGGCCCTTGTACTTGATGCCGGCCTCGGCGGTGGCGATGCGCACGCCCTCGACGACCGGCATCTCGGGATAACGTTTCGGCGCCAGCGGCGAGACGGCTGCGGACATGAGCATTTTCCGGAGGCAGACATGGACCTATTCGCGCCTCGTCTGCCCTATAGAGCCGGCCGACGCAAGCTGAAACCGCTTCTGGAGACACCGGCGCCCCTTCACGCCCCCCTCTGTCCTGCCGGACATCTCCCCCGCGAGTGGGGAGATTGCGCCTGCCGCTTGCTACGGCGCCGGTTCTGTAACGTCGGCGATTAGCGAAATCATTCGTGACGGCCAATCTCCCCCATGTGGGAGGAGATGCCCGGCAGGACAGAGGGGGATGCGAAAGGGCGCCGGCATCTCAGTTCTGTGGATTGAGGAAACAGGCCTATTCGGCCGCCGCGCCGCCTTCCTCCTGCTGGCCCGTCTGCTGGCGGAAGAGCTTGTCGACGGAGGTCTTCAGCTCCTCGTTCGGGATGTCGACGTCCGCCGCGTTGCGCAGGGAGGACACCGCGTCGATGTACTTGTCCCGGATGACGAGCGAGCGGATCTGGCTCTGCACCTGCTCAAGCGCCGGCGGCTCCTGGGTGCGCTTGTCTTCCACCTTGATGACGTGCCAGCCGAATTGGGTCTTGACCGGCTCTTTCGTATAGCTGCCCGGCTCCAGCGCGAAGGCCGCCGTCTCGAACTCCGGCACCATGCGACCCTTCGTGAAATAGCCGAGGTCGCCTCCGTTGTTCGCCGAGCCGTCCTTGGACTTCTCTTCGGCGATCGCCGCGAAGTCGCCGCCCCCGTCGAGCTGCTTGATCACGGCCTTCGCCTCTTCCTCGCTCTCGACCAGGATGTGGCGGGCGCTCACCTCCTCCGGCGGCGTCAGCTTCGCCACCTCCTCGTCGTAGCGGGCACGCACCTCGTCGTCGGTGATGGGCTCGACGACGTTCTGGTCGATGAAGGCGCTGTGGAGAGCCCGCTCGCGCAGGAAAGCGATACGGCGCTGGAAATCCTCGCTCTGGTCGATCTCCTGCTTCTCCGCCTCCGAAGCGAACAGCCGCACGTCGATGACGGCCGAAAGAGCGGCGGCGCGGCGCTGATCTTCGGGCAATTGGCTGAATTGCGAGTCGAGCTCCTGTTCCGCCAGTGCCAGATCGGTTTCGGTGATGGGCTCGCCGTTGAGCGTGGCAACCACCTCGCCTTCCTGCGCCATGGAGGGCGCGCAGCCTATGACGGCGATCAAAGCCACCGCACCGGCGCGCGCTAGGAGAAAACGGCGGAAGGAATGATGCATTGAGAAACTCTCCAGTCGTAGGTCTTAGGGGTGTTTACCGGACAGATGGGGCAGTGCACCCAAACCATCCAGAAATATGGCGGAATTTTGCGGTCTGACGCAGGTTTCGCGCAAAGTTGACATCGCAGGTGGCCCCTCTTATCTCTCCTTCGACCTGGCGTCCAGAACCCATTACCGGACGCGTTTTCCTGCTGCCTTCGGCTCTGGCTTGAAACTGGCGGAGTGAGCCGGCATCGATTGTCGGCATATCGAGAATTGAAAGGACCAATGATGGTCAGTCTCGGCGGCATTGCCCGCAAGATTTTCGGCTCAGCGAATGAGCGCCGCATCAGGGGTATGCAGCCCCGCGCCGAAGCGATCGGCGCTTTGGAAGAGGAGATGCGGGCGCTGTCCGACGAGGCGTTGCGCGGCAAGACCGAGGAATTCCGCAAGCAACTGGCGGACGGCGCTGAACTGGAGGATCTCCTGGTGCCCGCCTTCGCCGTCGTGCGCGAGGCTGCGCACCGGGCGCTGGGCCTGCGTCCCTTCGACGTTCAGCTCATCGGCGGCATGGTGCTCCACGAGGGCTCGATCGCCGAGATGAAGACCGGCGAAGGCAAGACGCTGGTCGCCACCCTGCCCGTCTATCTCAACGCGCTGACCGGCAAGGGCGTCCACGTCGTCACCGTCAACGACTATCTCGCCCGCCGCGATGCGGAGTGGATGGGCAAGCTGTACAACTTCCTGGGATTGGCCACCGGCGTCATCGTGCACGGCATGAGCGACGACGAGCGCCGCGCCGCCTACGCCAGCGACGTCACCTACGCCACCAACAACGAGCTCGGCTTCGACTATCTGCGCGACAACATGAAGTACGAGCGCGCGCAGATGGTGCAGCGCGGCCACAACTTCGCCATCGTCGACGAGGTGGACTCCATCCTCGTCGACGAGGCGCGCACGCCGCTCATCATCTCAGGCCCGCTGGACGACCGCTCCGAACTCTACAACACCATCGACACCTTCATCCTGAAGCTGGACGAAGGCGATTACGAGGTCGACGAAAAGCAGCGCACCGCCACCTTCACCGAGGAAGGCACCGAGAAGGTGGAGACGATGCTGCGCGAGGCGGACCTCTTCAAGGGGGAATCCCTCTACGACGTGGAGAACGTCGCCATCGTCCACCACCTCAACAACGCGTTGAAGGCGCACAAGCTCTTCCAGCGCGACAAGGACTACATCGTCCGCGACGACGAGCTTATCATCATCGACGAGTTCACCGGCCGCATGATGCCTGGACGGCGCTATTCGGAAGGCCTGCACCAGGCGCTGGAGGCCAAGGAGCACGTCAAGATCCAGCCGGAGAACCAGACGCTCGCCTCCATCACCTTCCAGAACTACTTCCGCATGTACGACAAGCTCGCCGGCATGACCGGCACGGCGGCGACGGAAGCGGAGGAGTTCGGCAACATCTACGGCCTCGACGTCGCTGAAATCCCCACCAACCTGCCGATCCAGCGTCTCGACGAGGACGACGAGGTCTACCGTACGGTGGAGGAGAAGTTCCGGGCCATCGTCAAGGAGATCAAGGACGCGCGGGAGAAGGGCCAGCCCATCCTCGTCGGCACCACCTCCATCGAGAAGTCCGAGTTCCTGGCCGAGCGCCTGCGCAAGGAGGGCATCAAGGATATCGAGGTCCTGAACGCCCGCCACCACGAGCGCGAGGCCTTCATCGTCGCCCAGGCCGGCAAACCCGGCGCCATCACCATCGCCACCAACATGGCCGGCCGCGGCACCGACATCCAGCTCGGCGGCAACCCGGACATGCGCATTGCCGAAGAGCTGGGCGACATGGAGCCGGGCGCGGCGCGCGAGGCCAAGGAAAAGGCCATTCGCGAGGACGTGCAGAAGCTCAAGGATAAGGCGATCGCCGCCGGCGGGCTCTATGTTCTGGCCACCGAGCGCCACGAGAGCCGCCGCATCGACAACCAGCTGCGCGGCCGCTCCGGCCGCCAGGGCGACCCCGGCCGCTCGAAATTCTACCTGTCGCTCCAGGACGACCTGATGCGCATCTTCGGCTCCGACCGTATGGACGGCATGCTGCAGAAGCTGGGTCTGAAGGAGGACGAGGCGATCGTCCACCCCTGGATCAACAAGGCTCTGGAGAAAGCGCAGAAGAAGGTCGAGGCGCGCAACTTCGACATCCGCAAGAACTTGCTCAAGTTCGACGACGTGATGAACGACCAGCGCAAGGTGGTCTTCGAGCAACGCATCGAGCTGATGGACGGCGAGAACCTCGGCGAGACCGTTGCCGAGATGCGCGAGGACGTCATCGACGACTTGGTCGTCCGCCATATCCCGGAAAAGGCCTATGCCGAGCAGTGGGACGCCAAGGGCCTAAAGGAAGGCGTGGCGACGAGCCTCAACCTCGACCTGCCCATCGAGGAGTGGGTGCAGGAGGAGGGGATCGCCGAGGACGACATCCGCGCCCGCATCACCGAAGCCGCCGACAAGGCGGCGGCCGACCGCGCCGAGCGCTTCGGCCCCGACATCATGACCTATGTGGAGAAGTCGATCCTCTTGCAGACGCTCGACCATCTGTGGCGCGAGCATCTGGTCAACCTCGATCATCTGCGCTCGGTGGTCGGGTTCCGCGGCTATGCCCAGCGCGACCCTCTCAACGAGTACAAGACCGAGGCCTTCGAGCTCTTCCAAGCCATGCTCGGCAATCTGCGCCAGGCCGTTACGGCGCAGCTCATGCGCGTGGAGCTGGTGCGCGAGGCCGCCGACGCCCCGCCGCCGCAGACGCCGGCAATGGAGGCCCACCATGTCGATTCGACAACCGGCGAGGACGAGTTCGAGGGCGACACGATGACCCTGCCGCGCGTGGAAACCCGCGTTGTCCCGGCCGAGGAGCGCGACCCCAACGACCCCGCCAGCTGGGGCAAGGTCGGCCGCAACGAGCCCTGCCCCTGCGGCTCCGGCAAGAAGTACAAGCACTGCCACGGGGCGTTTGCGTAGGGCGGCGCTTCCCGCCGCGCGGAAGTTTCACCGTCTGGTCCCTGTAAGACGGACTGCCGGCGCGAGGGCAGCTTGCGATCCGAAGCGGTCCTACGATCGGCGAATCTCGAAGTAAGTTTTCCCGCCCCGCTGGAACCCTGCACCTTCATAAAAGCGCAGAGTGGACTCCCTCTGAGATCCAGTAGCTAGCAGGACTTTGTAACAGTTGGCTTCCCACGCTTTGTGGAGCGCAGCTTGAAGGACGGCGCGACCCAACCCAGTTCGGCGATGGTCAGTATGCGTCACTACGTTCTCAATCACCCCGTAAGGGCGGGCTCCCCGTGATAGGTTGGGAACGATCGCGAGTGTGCAGGACGACACCAGCAGTCCCTCTATCTCTGCAACGAACGGGGTTGTCAGGCCGGAAGAAAGTAGGACTGACCAAGCTGCCTCGGCAGCGTCGAGATCGAGAATAGGATCACCAGGATTAAGTTGGCGATAAAGGGCCAGGATGCCGGGAAGATCGTCAGGCTTCGCAGGGCGGATATCAGGTTCAGCCATGGGCCGGATACTAACTCTGGAAGGGGATTGAGTCTCCATGCCTACCGTAAGCCCGACGTTCGGCTCGGTGCAAGGCTCAAATCAGCCGCTTTCCACCCATAGCCAACTTCCTCGCAGGAAGCTCGGCGCTACCCCGCCCCCCCCGCCTCCCGCTCCGCCAGCGCGATCAAGTTCCCGATCGCCTCCACGCCCATGCGGTTCATGTGCTTGCGGCCCAGCGCGATGTCGATGCGCATGGCGATCGTCTCCGGGTCGGCGCCGGCGAGGTCCGACAGACGCTCGATGCCGATCTCCTCGAGATAGGCGACCATTTTCGGCCCTATGGAATGCGCGCGCAGCATGCGCCGGCGTTCGCTCTCCTCTATCATGGTTTCCCTCCGCAACCTTTCGCAACCTGCTCTTAAAGACTTTTGCCCTAAGGAACAGGCTGAAAGACGGAGAAGCGGAGAGTTGAGCGTGCGCTTTTCAGCGGCAACGACGGCCGAACGTCTCCTGCCGGAGCGGCTGGCCGCGCGCGCCCTGCCGTGGGCGGCGCGCTTCGATACGCTGATGCACTCGGCCGACGCGCGCGGCCAGGCTGGACGCATGTCGCTGATCGTCTTTGCCGCGCGCATCGTCAACGCCGCCATCGCCTTCCTGAGTCAGGTGCTACTCGCCCGCTACATGGGGGGCTTCGAATACGGCATCTTCGTCCTCGTCTGGGTGACGATGATCATCCTCGGCAGCGTCTCCTGCCTCGGCCTTCACACCTCCATCATCCGCTTCGTCCCCGAATACCGGACCAAGGGGCAACTGGCGGAGCTGCGCGGCATCCTTTTCGGCAGCCGCCTGTTCGTGCTCGTCTTTTCCAGCGCCTGCGCGGCCCTTGGGGCGCTGGGCATCTGGCTCCTCGAGCCATCCATCGAGAGCTACTATGTCGTGCCCTTCTATCTGGGCCTTGTCTGCCTGCCGATGATCGCGCTGGGCGATCAGCTCGAGGGATTGGCGAGGGCTCATTCCTGGGCTCTTTGGGCCGTGGCGCCGGCCTATTTCATCCGCCCGCTGCTCATCCTCCTGTTCCTCTGGGGTGCGCACATGGCCGGATACGTGCCGGATGCCACGAGCGCGGTGATCGCCGCCATCCTCGCCACCTACATCACCACGATCGTCCAGCTAACCGTCGTCGCCAGGCGCGCCGACCGGAGTGTGCCGCCCGCAAAGCCACGCTTCCTGCCGCGCCAGTGGGCGGCCGTGTCTCTGCCCATCTTCCTGGTGGAGGGCTTCTTCTTCCTGCTCACGAACGCCGACGTCCTGATGATCGGCCGCTTCATGCCGCCCACCGATGTCGCGGTCTACTACGCGGCAATGAAGACGCTCTCCCTCGTCCATTTCGTCTATTTCGCCGTCAAGGCGGGCGTCGCCCAGCGCTACGCCGCCTATATCCACGGCGGCGAGACGGCGGCGCTTGCCCACTTCGCCCGCGAGACTGTCTCCTGGACCTTCTGGCCCTCGCTCGCCATGGGGCTGGTCGTGCTCGTCCTCGGCAAGCCGATCCTCATGCTGTTCGGCCCCGGCTTCGACGCCGGCTACCCGCTTCTCTTCCTGCTGGTGGGCGCCCTCGTCGCCCGCTCGGCGGTGGGACCGGCCGAAAGCCTGCTGACGATGAGCGGCCATCAGAACGCCTGTGCCGCCGTCTACGCGGTGACGCTGGCGATCAATATCGGGCTCAATATCGTGCTGATCCCTGCCCTCGGCCTTTGGGGGGCGGCGATCGCCACCGCCGTCGCCATGCTCTTCGAGGCCACGGTGCTGTCGTTCACAGTCTGGCGCAAGCTGGGCATCGTGATGGCCATCCTGCCTGCGATGCCGAAGAAGGAGGCCTTGTAATGGCTGCTACACCGCTCATCGAGGAAGTCGGCGGCTCCGCCTCGGGCGCCATGATCGGCGAGTTCGCCGGGCTGGGGAAGGCAGCCGAGAGCGCCGACATGGAGCTCTTCTCCTCCACCCGCCCCACCCGCAAGCTCGCCGTCTACTCCGCCTCGGCGGGCTTCGACCTGGTCGAGGAGCTCGACCATCTCGCCGCCCGCGCTATAGAACCGAACGTCTTCTTCAACCCGCGTTTCCTGGCGCCGGCGATGCCGCGGCTGGAGGACCGCGAGGTACGGCTCGCCGTCATCCGCGACGGCGACGAGGAGAAAAGCCGTCTGCGCCTGCTGGTGCCCTTCTCCATCGAGCGGCCGGCCATCCCCATCGGCGCGACGGTGATGCGCACCTGGTCGAACCCCTTCGGCCCACTCGGCACACCGTTGATCGACTGTGACGACCCGGCAGGCGTGCTCGAGGATTTCTTCGCCATGCTGGCGCGGCCGCATCTCAAGCTGCCGAAGGTCTTCGTGCTGCCCGAAACGCGCCTCGACGGCCCCTTCGCGGCAACGCTTCGCACGGTCGCCGAGGCCTGCAACCTGCCGCTGGTGACGGCCAGCGAGGCCGAGCGTCCATTCCTCGACAGCGATCTCGACGGCGAAGCCTACCTGCGGCAGAGCCTCAGTGCGCACCACCACCGCGAGTTCCGCCGCCTGAAGCGGCGGCTGGCCGAACAGGGACAGCTCGAACACCACGTCGCCCGGCAACCCGAGGAAATCCGCCAAGGCATCGAAACCTTCCTGACGCTGGAGGCCTCCGGCTGGAAGGGCCGCACACGCACGGCCATGGTGATCGACCGCTACCGCGCCGCCTTCGCGCGCGAGGCGGTGGATAAGTTGGCCGAGCGCGACCTCTGCCGCATACACACGCTGACGCTCGACGGGCAACCCATCGCCTGTGTCGTCGTCTTCGTCGAATCCGGCCTCGCCTACACCTGGAAAACCGCCTTCGACGAGGACTATGCGGCGTTTTCGCCGGGCACGCTCCTGATGATCGAGGTCACCAGGAACCACCTCGAAGACCCCAACATCGCCGCCACCGATTCCTGCGCGATGCCGGACCACCCGGTGATGAGCCGCCTATGGTCGGAGCGCCGCGCCATCGGCACGTTCGTCGTGGGGTTGACGCCCGGCAGCGAAAAGCTCGCCCATCAGGCGGCGGGACAGATCCACTTCCATCGCGAGACGCGCAACGCCATGCGCATTCTGCGCAACCGGGTGCAGCGGCTGGTGCGGCGGTGATCGGCGGCGGAACCAACGGCCGTTGGCTTTGACCGTTCTGCTTATTGGAGCGGTTCAGGCTTGAAACGCAGTTGCCATGCCGAAACATCGACGCGCCGCCAGCAGTCAACATTAGAGCATGATCCCGAAAAGTGGATACCGGTTTTCGGAAAAGATCATGCTGAAACAAAGGAATAGATCGAGATGACGATTCAACGAAGCGTCATCGTGATCTAAGGCCGCTGTCTTCGCTTCCGCTGTACCACCCCAACACAAAAAGCTCCCCGCCGCCCCTTTCGGAGCGGCGGGGGTGAGTTTTGCGGTCAGAATTTTCCGACGACGTTGAGGAAGATTCCCTGGTCGTCGAGGGTGAGGTCTCTGAGGTCGTCGGAGAATCGTCCGAAGTTGTAGCCGAGGCCGACCTTGAAGTTGTCGCCGACATGGCGGTAGAGGGCGGCGAGGGCGCCGTAGTCGGTGGTGTCGGCCTCGGGCATGTGGAGGACGCGGCCCTCGAGGAGGAGGTCCCATTTCCGGACGAGATGCAGGTCGGCGCGCAGGATGCCGAGATGGGCGGAGGATTTTTGCCATTCGTCCACGAAGGCGGCGCCGTCGCCGTCGCTGGTGCGGTACTTCACCTCACCGGTGCGGAAGCCGTATTTGCCGCCGATCGACAGCCACGGGGTGAGGTCGTAGATGGCGTCGACGGAGAGGATGTGGCTGCGCTGGGCGGGCGCGTAGGCGTCGCCGGTGGCGCCCGAGATGACCTGGTTGTTGCCCGGCAGGTCGTAGAGCCAGGTGTATTTGAACAGCGCGTTGAGGCGGTCGTTGTCGACCGGGCGGAAGGCATAGCCGATGGAGGCCTCGACATAGTCGGTGTCGGCGAACGAGGTCTCCGTGGATTTCGAATCCGACAGGACGGCATCGATGTTGGCGATGAGGCGCCAGTCGGGGCTGGTCTTCCAGCCAAGGCCGGCGGCGAAGAGATAGGTGTTCTGGTCGCGCGTGTCGTCGTCGGAGCGCTCGATGCGCACCTCGCCGCGCAGGCGCGCGTTGATGCCGCGCTCCTCGTCCTTGTAGGCGAGGCTGAGCGAGGGGGCGTAGCGGTCGAAGTCCTCGCGCTCGGTGCCCGTCTCGTCGACCGTGTCGTCGCGCACGCGGCCGATCTCCAGGCCGCCGTCGACGGTCCACTGGGCGTCGGGGGTGTAGACGACGCCGTAGGTCTGGGTGAGCGAGCGGCGCTTGCCGTACATGTCGTAGGAGCTTTCCGAATAGGCGGACGCCAGGTCCGCCATGCGCCGGCGCATGCCGATGACGATGGCGCCGCGGTCGGTGCCGAAGAGATCGCGGTTATTGTCGAGGTCGAAGGCGCGGTCCGGGTCGAGCCGGTAGCCGATGTAATAGTGCTCGTCGGCGGTCGGGTCGTAGGTGAGGCCGGCCAGCGCCCCCAGCCCGTGGGTGCCATAGGAGACCTCGCCGGTCATGCCGACCCGGTCGGTGAGCCGCCACTCGGCGCCGACGCCGGCGCGGTCGTTGCGGTCGATGTCGCGGGTGCGGTCGACTGTCCCTTGGGCGAAGGCGTAGACCAGCCGGTCGTCGTCGAGCCGGTAGTCGACGCGCATGCCGGCGTCGAGGCGGCTGCCGTCATAGCCGGACTTGCCGGCGTCAATGGCCCGCGGCGACATGATCTCGGAATAGGTGACGCCGAAGGACAGCTTCCAGTGCTGGTCGAACTGCCAGCTGACGCTGCCGGTGCCGTCGCGCTTGACCTGGCCGTCGCCGTCCTCCAGGTCGTCATAGGCGAGCTGCAAGGCGACGGCCTCGGTGAGGTCGACGTCGGCATGGGCGCCCCAGATGCGGCGGTCGACGGTGGCGCGGTCGAAGAGGCTGGAAAAGCCCGCCTCCTTCTTCTCGTAATAGCCGCCCACCGTGCCCTTGACGCTAGCGCCGAGCTCGTCGAGCGCCACCTGGCCCTCGACGCGCCAGGCCGAGGCCTCGGCGTCGGGCGCATCCTCCAGGGCGCGGCCGTCCCAGGTCAGCCCGCCGTCGCTCGATTCCGACAGGCTGAAGCCGGGCCCCTCGGAGCGGGCGAACTCGGCCGACAGGTAGGTGCGCTCGGAATGGCGCAGCGCGATGTCGGCGCCAAAGGCCCTCTGGTCGGCCAGGCCGGTGCTTTCGTCCATGCCGGTGACGCCGACGCGGATTTTGTCGCCCAGCCAGTGCTGGGCGCGCCCGCCATAGACATAGCCGTCGACGTCGCTGGCCAGCGGCTCGAACTCGTACTGCACGGCCAGATAGAGCTTGTTGCCGCCCAGCGCCCCGTCGCGCACCGGGCCGGCGGTGCCGGTCATCGAGGTCAGCGGCCGGCGCAGGATGATCACCCCTTGCATGTAGTCGAAGGAGTAGTCCTCGCCATAGGCGAGGGTCTGGCGGGCAAGGATGCGGCCGGTCACCGCGTCGCGGGTCTCCACGGTCACCGTCTCGGAGCCTTCGACGATGTCCTGGCGCTTGAGGAAATAGGCCGAGCCGCCAGTGCCCAGGAACGCCTCGCGCGCCGGCAGCGTGTCGGGCTGGGCGGCATAGACCGTCGCCTCGGTGCGGCGCGCGCCGAAGGATGTCGCGGCTTCCGAGCGGTAGACGGCGTTGGCGCCGTAAAGCGCCCGCTCGGAGCGCAGGAACTCGGTGCCGGTGATGGCCGTCTTGTAGTTGCCCCACATGACGTGGCTGTCGCCGCGCTCCAGCCGCACGTAGAACTTGCCGTTGGTGGGGGCGTCCTCGACAAACGTCGAATCGTCGCCGTAGACGGGATAGTAGTCGTCCGGATCGAGGCGGCGCAGGAGGCGCCGCGGGTCCTGGCTGTCGAGGTCGCGCCACAGATCCTCGAGGTCGTCCTCGCCGGTGTCGGCGGCCGCCGTCAGGAGATACTTGCCCTTGATCTTGCCCTTCAGATAGAAGGCCAGCCGGCCCCTGGAATAGACCTCGTCGTATTCGCCCGGGCGCGCAACCTCGATGTTGTCGTCGCCCATGCGCTTGCCGATGGTGAGGTCGGCCAGCGCCACATAGAACCAGTCGTTGTCGGGGATGGTGATGTCACGGGTAAAGGCGAGGCCGCCGCTCTTCGACGCCCCCTTGACGGCGACATCGACCGCGTGGTCGCCCGCCGGCAGGATGCGCTGCACGAGGAAGGCCTGGTCGGGATCGACGGGAACCGTCTCGCCCAGCACCTCGACGGCATAGCCGGGCGGCACGTGGCGGCCATGGACCGTCACCGCGCCGCCATGGACCGGGATGTTGCGCAAGGCCGTGCGGTCCTCGCCCCAGCCCGGCGCCGCCGCCGCCGCGGCCGTGTGCCGCGGCAGGTCGCGGCCGGTGCGGGCCAGCGTCAGCGGCACGGTCTCGTCATAGCGGCCCTTGGCGTCGTAGACGCGCAGCACATAGGCGAAGTCGGCCTCTTCGGCCTGCGGCATGACCCAGTCGGCCGTGCCGTTGACGGCGACGGGGATGACCGCCAGGGGCTGGGGATCGCGCGCGCCGTCCTCGAAGATGCGGATCTCGGCGCGCTCGATGAAGGCCGGGTAGTTGGCGGTGGCCAGGAACGTCACCGCCTCGCCGGCGCGATAGGTGCGGGCGACCGGCGTGGTCGACACGTTGAGCAGCGGCTCCGCCTCCAGCCCGTCGAACTTCACCTGGATGTCGACCGCCGACAGCGAAAGATCCGTCTGCCGCTGCCGGTCCACCGGCCGGGCCGCGCCTGCGACAGGCCCCCCTTCGGCAGAATGGGCCTCGCCCGGCGCCAGCGCCTCGCCGCTCTTGTCCACGGTCTCGCCGTCGACGCTGATCATGAAGGGGATGGACGGCCGGTCGGCGGCCGTCTCGGCCTCCGTGTTCCCGCCCACCGGCAGGCGGCTCACCGTGCTGTCGGCGAGCACCTTGCCGGCCGCCCCATTGTCCTTCGCCGCGTCCTGGGCGATCGCCGGCCCGGCCGCCAAAAGGATGCCGGCCAGCGCCGTGCCTGCCGCAAGAAGCCGCCGCCGCTCGTCTCTTCGGGCCTTCCTCGACCAGTTCATCGTTTCGTAGAATCGATGAATTGGTCTAACTCCTTGTTTTGTCGCAATTCCGGACGGAAAACCGGTTTCCACTTTTCCTGGAATTGCTCTGGCGAGGATCATGGCTGTCGCAAAGGTTCTCATTGCCCCGCCTCCACGCGTGTCTCGATATTCAACGGATAGGCCCGCTGCCGCCGGCGCCATCGCTCGGCGATCAGCGCCTTCATGTGCCGCACGCGCTCCCTGGCAAGCTCCGCCTCGGTGCCGGCGTCGATGTAGGAAAGCCGCAGCACCGACTGCTCGGCCGCCAGCACGGCGATCAACTCGTCGACCCCCGCCGTCCAGCGCTCGGAAAGCTCCGCCCGGCCCGGCACGAAGGCCCCCTCCGAAAGGTCGAGCCGCACCACGCGGCCGATCGCGGCGCCGAAATTGAGCTTCGTCAGCTTGCCCGCCGTCAGCCGCACCACGCGCGGGTTCTCCGTCGTCAGCCGGTAGCCCGTCGGCAGCGTGCGCGGGTCGAGCTTCATGATGAAGTTCGTGCCGATGCGTTGATCGGGAAGGTCGGCGCAGGCGACGTGGAAGCGGCCATACGCGTCGGTGGTGATCAGCCAGCCCCTGACCGTCGCCACCCGCACCCCCGGCAGCCCCGGCTCGCCGCCGTCCTGGTAGCCGTTGCGGTTGACGTCGTCGAACACCTTGCCGACGATGTCGCCGCAGTCGAACACCGGCTCGGCCAGGATCTCCACAACCGCCCGCGCCTCCGGCGCCAACGCCGTGCCCGTCGCATCCGTCACCCTGGCCCGGTTCACATGCTCGCCAGGGCCCGCCGAGCTCAGGGCCAGCATCCGCAGCCGGATCTCGATCTCGCCGTTGCCCTCCAGAGACAGGTTCTCGAAGCGCACGGCGCGGCCGGAAACCGCCGGCTCCACGGTCTCGCCGTTTAGCGTCGCCGAGCCCTCCACGTAGCGGAAGCCCGACGGGATGGTGTCGGTGACCGTGATCCCGTCCGTTCGCGAGCCGGCATGGTTCGACACCCGGATGGTGAACGGCGCTTGCTCGCCGCGCCGGATTTGGCGCAGATTGGCGATCTTGGCCACCGAGATGTCGCTCTCCGCAAAGGGCAGGTCCAGGAGCGTCCCGCTGCCCTCCGATTCCACCGGCGTGCCGGTGACCTCATCGCCGTTGGCGTAGCCGATCGCCGTCGCCTCGTTCTCGACGCCGTCTTCCACGCCGGCGCCGTTGTCGATGTCGGCCTGCGTCAGGACATAGGTGGCCTCGAAAACCATCTCTTCGTCCGGCTCCAGCGTCGCCGAAGGCGGATCGAAAGCCGACAGGTCACCGCCGCCCGCCTGGCCGTCGAAGGTGGGGCCGGCATCCTCCGGCACCACGTCGGCAAGCGGCACGTTGCCCGTGTTCGTCACCGTGAAGCGGTAGCGGATCGTGTCGCCAGGGTTGGCAAAGCCGTTCTCGTCTGTATCCTCGTAAGCCCCGGTCTTGATCAGCTCGAGTCCCGTCACCTGCGACGGCACCACCGCGCAATCGTCCGAGGGGCATTCGGGATCCGGATCGCCCGGCTCCTTGATTATGTTGGCGATCTCCGTGGTCCCTTCGGGCAGGGGATCGACCACGGTGGCCGCCACCGTCAGCACCAGCATGCCGGGGGCGGAGCCGTCATGGGCAGGCACGGAAAGCCCCGTCCAGTCCACGACGCCGCCGCCGGGATTGCCGCCCGTGTGGGCGCCGCCATTGTCGGCCGACGCGAAGACGGTGCTGTCGTCGAGCAGGTCCTGGATGGCGTAGCTGTCCCTCGCGCCGCCGTAGTTGCTGAGCGTGATCTGGTAGGTGAGGGTCTCGCCCGGCTCGGCAACGCCGTCCGTCTCGCCGTCCTCGTCGACCAATTCCTTCAGTCGTGCGATCCGCCCGGCAGCCGGAACCTCGACGCATTGGTCGGGCGTGACCCTGCAGTCCACGATCTCGCCGGGCTCGTAGACGACATTGCTGACACTGGTCACGCCGTCGGAGATCGGATCGTCGACCTGCAGGTGAACCGTCAGCGCCAGCTCGCCCGGATTCGTCCCGTCGTGCGCCGGGACGGTGAGACCCGTCCAGGTGATCAGATCGCCGTCGTCATTGCCGCCGTCGGCATCCACCACCGTCAGGTTGTCGTCGTAGTCGTCGATCAGCCCGTAATTGGCGCGTGCGGTGTCGGTGGCGTTGGTGAGCGTGATCTCGTAGGTGAGGGTCTCGCCCGGCTCGGCAGCGCCGTCGAGCGCCCCGCTCTCGTCCACCAGCTGCTTGCTCTTTGTGACCAGCGGCACGGTGTTCGTGTCCGTGCTCGTGTCGTTGCCCGGATCCGGGTCCGGCACGTCGGGCGGGTTGGTGACGGTCGCCGTGTTGACGAGGTCACCCTCAAAGTCCAACGGCACGGTCATGGTCAGCGTGAAGGTGACGGAGCTGTCCGCCGGCAGGTTCACCGGCACGTCGGCGATGGCGCCCGTGCCGCTCGCTTCGCTGCATACAGCGCCATTCACCGGGCTGCCGCAGGTCCAGGTGGCGTCGGTGATGCCGTCGGGAAGCGGGTCGCTCACCCGTGTGCCCGCCACGCCGAACGGGCCGTTGTTGGAGACGACGATCGTGTAGACGACGTCCTCACCCGCCGTGTAGTTCTCGCTGCCGTCGTCTTTGGCGATCTCGACATCGGCCGGGAAGCTGAGCGCCGTGGTGGCGCATTTGGCGCCGTCGTTCTGGCCGGAGCCCTGCAGATCGGAGATCAGCGTCCCTTGACCCGTCGCCACGTCGAACCGGTAGAAGCCGCCAACGTTGTTGCTGCCGAAGACGCCGTTGGAGGCCCCGAACATGCCGCCGAAGACATTCTGGGTCACGCCGGTGTTGCCGATCGTGTCGACGAAGCCCGTCGTCGGGTCGATGGTAACGAGCAGGCCAGTGCCGGTGACGCTGTAGAGCAGCCCGTTGTGCCAGGCGAGGTCCGGACCGTGGGTCGCGGCCCCGCTCAGCGGGACGGAAGTCGCCGTCCGCGTCGTGACATCGACGGTATAAAGCCTCCCGGCGGTCGCCGAATAGAACGTTCCGTCCGGACCGAACTCACCGGTAACGCTGCCGTTGGGAAAGCCCGCGATCGGGCCGAGCACCTGCACGCCGCCGTCGCTGCCGACGCGCGCCAACCGTGGCGGTGTCGTGTTCAGCTCGAGCCCGTAGATGTAGTTGTCCACAGGGTTCATGGCGATGCCGTTGTACTGGTTCGACGAGGCCGGCCCCACCGGATTGACGATGAAGGGGTTCGACGAGGAGTCGAACACGAACAGCTGCGTCGGAATGTTCTGCGCCAGGTACATGGTCGGCGTACAGGAGCCGAAGGACGGCGAATCATCGTTGGTGATCGTGCAGACGGCGCTTTCGCCGTTGGCCAGCGTCAGTGAATTGCCGTCCACCGCCGCTCCTCCATCGACCGAACAGCTGTATTCGGAAGAGGCATAGCCGAGGACATCGCTGGATTCGCTGAGCGTGTACGTGCCCGCCGGGACCGAAGCATCGGTGACCGCAGGATCACCCATCGCGCCTTCGATGGTCACCGGACCATCTGCGCTCAGGGTGAAGTCGCTCGCCGTGGCGGTACCGCCTTCGTCATTTATGACGGTCTTCTGCAGCGTCAGCGTCGGCTGACAGAGCGCGGTCGACTGGATCTGCGCCATGAACGCCGTCGCGCCGGGCCCGGACTTTATGTGGACGATGATGGTATTGAGGCCCGTCTGCCAAGCGCCATTCATGGAGCCGTCGGCCCCATTGGCGCCTGTGAATCCGGCATAGAAATAGGGATCGGAGCCATAGTTCGAACTGATGTTCTGGGCTACCCCGTTCACCCAGATTTCGATGACGGAGTTATCGGAAAAGAAAGTCATCTGCAGGTCCAGCGTCGACGGGTCGACGGCGGGATCGAGGTTGAACTCGTAGCGATAGAAGGCGTCGTAGTTATCGTTAGTGGGGTTTATGGCAGTCGAGTTATGGGAGACCCAGTTGGCGTTGCCAAAGGGCGAGGTCGTGTAGACGGCAGGCGGATCGTCCACGACAACGGCGTCGGCATACGTCAGACCTCCTGGCGGCGGGCCTGTCACGTCCGTGGTCGTCAGGGCGACCTCCCAGTTGGCGTCCGTGCCTGTTGTGAGCATCCCCCCCGTCGAAGCATCGTATGCCGTGTTGAAAATCGCCCCGTCCGTCGTGCAGGCGACGGTGGGGGTCGCCTGGGCACGCGCCTCTTGCGTGGTGCCGAGAGAAAGCCAAAACGCTAGAATGAAAAGACCGGCGAGGGTATTCCGCATGAGATGGGGAGCATGTCGGAGTAGGGATCCGGACCACCGTGTTGCCACCCCATCGGAGCCTGCCAAGCGATGGCGATAGGCGGCAGCACGGCGTGCTGCGGCGAAGAACAAGACCAGCTTGTGCATGGACGACCCCTCGTATGCGAACAGTCCAGGTGCAGGCCGGTTCTCCTTCGCGCAGTTAAATTCAGCGCTACCCAAGCATTGCGGTGGATTCCCCTCAGAACCCAACGCACAGCATCAATGCTTTGGCAGAATCTGCCCGACCCGGACAATTCTGATACTGTCAGGAGGACATAGTTTTTTAAGCCGGTATTTCAGGGAATTCGGATTTTTTCATAAAACGCAGAAAATAGTTATACATACATATGCAATGTTGCAGATTTGACACAAATCTCTCGCGGAACTCGTTATTTCTCTCGTAGAAATAGTAAACGAGTGCAATATTCTGCTGAGAAAGATTCTTATAAAGCTTGAAAAAACTACCGTTGCTTTCGCATCTTTGCCGGGGTGATTCGCTTGTGGCTCCGCATGGCGGAGGTCAGGTGGCTCTGGCTGGAAAAGCCGCTCAGATAGGCCACCTCGGCGATGGTCATCTCCGTTTCGAGGAGCAGCTTCTCGGCAAAGGCCAGGCGCCGGTTGACCAGGTACTGGTGCGGCGGCTGGCCGAAGGTTTTGGAGAAAGCGTGGATGAAATGGCCGGGCGACAATTCGCACACGGCGGCAAGCTCGATGACCGATAGCTTGCGGGTGAAGTGCTCGTCCAGATATTCATGCACCCTTCGGGCAGCGTAGTCGGACAGCCCGCCCTTCGGCGGCACCTGTCGCATATTGACGCTGGAATAGCTGCGAAGAACGTGAATGCCGAAGAGGAGGATGAGGGATTCGACGTAGGCCTCGTTCGGCGGCTCGCCCCGCGCCAGCTCCGCTTTCAACAGCTCCGCCATATGCAGGGCCTGTGGGTCCACCTTTCCCTTCGACGGCCGAAGCTCGGCGCTTCCCATATCCAGCGCCTTTATCGCGAGCTCGTGCAGGCTTTCCGGCTTCCAGGCGACGAGCAGTTCCTCCCTGGCCGCCGACCAGCCCATTTCGACCTCCACGTCGGCGGGGATGACTATCAGCGTACCGGTGTACGCGTCGTATCTGTGCTGTTCGCCGCCCCCGAACCTCGTCGTTGTCCCGGGCGAGCACGCCAGCACCACCGTGGCCACGTGATTCCTGGTGAGGAGCGTTTGCGAGCCCGGTGGACGGACGGCGTGGGCGACCGCGCCCTTGGCGGTAACCAGCCGCGGACCGGCGTTTTCTGGAATGATGTCCAGTATCCGGCGTCCTCCCATGGGTTGATCCGTTGCTGGGCGGCGAGGAGATGGACCGTCAAGCTCGTCAAGCATCGGCGGTCGGCAGAAGTGTTGCGCCGAGGACATCTGCTGCATGGGCCATTCGTCCGGTATCGAAGATGCCTGTATTCATGCTTTGGAGCCCCCCTGTTTCAGAAGAGCGCGCAAACGCTCAAACTGGCCGCATTTCCAGATATCGACGCTGCGGCCGACACGCTTACCGCTGAGAGATTAGGCAGGTTTCCAAGGGAGGCACCGCGGGTTCGGGCTTTTGGCCGGCCTGCTTTTCCCTGCTGCTCGCCGACCCGGTACGATCGCGCAGGCAGTGGCAAGCCTCGCAGCGCCGGCAGAACAGCCCATGGCACGTGGCGCTGCGCTGTAGGACGAAGTCGGTTCAAGCATGGATGGCCCCTCGAATGTGCAGTCACCCGGTGACGGGGTGTCCCTCGATTTGCGCCGCTCAAGCATTTCACCGGTCTTCCGCACGGAGCCGGCACACGCGCATCAATGCTTCAGCATAAACCCCTAAAGCACCGGATAATCCAGTACGTATAGGGAGACATAGTTCACACGGACAGTATTTCAGGAAATTCTGATTTTTTCAAAAATCAATGAAAACCATCCACTGTACAAACTTTCTGCAGCATATCTCCCAAAATCTACTCCGCGCCGACCCCTGATGGCAGAACTATGCGCAAACGAGGATGAAATCCTGTCGGAGAATTATTTTAAAAGTCGAGAGATATTGGTCATCACCCGTATCCTTACCGAGCGTGATTCACGAGCACGGATGTCCGACGCCGATTATTACCTTTGTGCAGGTTGGGCTATTTCTGTCACTGCCGCAATAATGGTATTCTGATATAGTTTACCGCGGCTTATAGAGGACAATCCCCGCAACCTCGCGCTGTCGCCGGGGCGGGAGGTGCTCGCGGTCGATGTTGCGCGGTCATGCCGATTCTTGGTCATGTGATTCTGGCCGGTGCACTTGAAAAGAAGCTCTGCCTGTGACAGAACCGTACCGTACGGTACTGACAGAGGCGCACTCATTGACCGAAGCCGAGCAAGACCGCCTGACGCCGCGCCAGCGCGCCGTTCTGGAGCGTGCGCTGGAGTTGCTCGTTGCGGGCGGCGAGCGGGCGCTGACGACCGCCGGCGTCGCGCGGGCGGCGAGCTGCTCGAAGGAAAGCCTCTACAAATGGTTCGGCGACCGCGACGGGCTCATGGCCGCCATGATCGCCTATCAGGCGAGCAAGGTGCGCGGCTTTGCCGATAATGGCGCGCCGATGGACCGGGAGCGCTTTCGTGCGCATCTCGTTGGCTTTGCGCAGGACCTGCTCGAGGTGCTGGGCGGCGATGTGTCGCTGGCGCTCAACCGGCTGGCCATCGGCCAGGCGAGCCGCGAGAAAAGCCGGCTCGGCCAGCTTCTCGTCGCCCAGGGGCGGCGGCGCATCGACCAGAGCGCGCGTGCGCTGCTTGATGCCGGCAGGAAGCGTGGCTTCATCCATTATAGCGATGCCGACGAAGCGTATCGCACGCTCTACGGGCTGATCGTGCGCGACCTCCACGTGCGCATGCTGCTCGGCGAGGAGGGTGCACGCCGACCGGAGAAGTTCGCCGCTCTTGCCGAGCAGGCGGTGGAGCAGTTCTTCGCGCTCTATGGGGCGCGGCAGAAGGAGAGGGCGGAAACGGCATGAGGCCGGCACCGCTTGAGCAGACGCAAGGAAGGAAACGACAAATGCGGGTCTATTACGATCGCGATGCTGATCTTAATCTCATCAAATCAAAGAAGGTCGCCATCATCGGCTTTGGCAGCCAGGGCAGGGCGCATGCGCTGAACCTCAAGGATTCGGGTGCCAAGGATGTGGCGGTGGCGCTGCGCACCGGTTCGGCGACCGCCAAGAAGGCGGAGGCCGACGGCTTCAAGGTGATGACGGTGGCGGAAGCCGCCGGCTGGGCCGATCTGATGATGATGGCCACCCCCGACGAGTTGCAGGCCGGCATCTACAACGCCGAGATCGCCCCCAACATTCGCGACGGAGCGGCCATCGCCTTCGCCCACGGCCTCAACGTGCATTTCGGCCTCATCGAGCCGAAGAAGACCGTCGACGTCTTGATGGTCGCGCCCAAGGGGCCGGGCCACACGGTGCGTGGCGAGTACCAGAAGGGCGGCGGCGTGCCGTGCCTGGTGGCCGTCCATCAGGACGCCTCCGGCAATGCGCTCGACCTCGGCCTCTCCTATGCCTGCGGCGTCGGCGGCGGGCGCTCCGGCATCATCGAGACCACCTTCCGCGAGGAATGCGAGACCGATCTTTTCGGCGAGCAGGTGGTGCTGTGCGGCGGTCTGGTCGAACTCATCCGCGCCGGCTTCGAGACGCTGGTTGAGGCGGGCTACGCGCCCGAGATGGCCTATTTCGAGTGCCTGCACGAGGTGAAGCTGATCGTCGACCTCATCTACGAGGGCGGCATCGCCAACATGAACTACTCGATCTCCAACACTGCCGAATGGGGCGAATATGTCTCCGGCCCGCGCATCATCACCGCCGAGACCAAAGCGGAGATGAAGCGCATCCTCGCCGACATCCAGTCCGGCAGGTTCACTTCCGAGTGGATGCAGGAGTGGCACTCGGGCGCGGCCCGCTTCAAGGCGACGCGGCGTTTGAACGATTCGCACCAGATCGAGGAGGTGGGCGAGAAGCTGCGCGGCATGATGCCGTGGATCGCCAAGAACAAGCTGGTGGACAAGCAGAAGAACTGAGCGACCTGGTTCTTGCAATCAAAAGCGGCGGCGCTGGGTCAGCGCCGCCGCTTTTTCGTGGGTATACCGCCCATCAGTACATATAGGCCGTCAGTACATATAGGGCGAGACGCATGCCCTGCGCGGGCCGTTATACGGCTGGAAGGAATTGTCCCACTCCCGGTATGAGCGGTAGCGGCTGTAGCACCACTGCACGTGGGCCGAGGTGGATCTGTAGGCCGTGCGCGGCCGCACGTAGCGCGGTCGCACGTAGCGCGGGGCATAGACCGGCGGACGCGTATAGTAGGGCGGCGGCCCGTAGCGGAAGCCGCCGGTGCCGAACTCGAAGTAGATGCCGCTGCGCGGCCTGCGGTGGCGCCAATGGCGGCTGCTGCGGTAACTGCGGCGCCAATCGCGATGGTGCCGGCGGTCGTGGACCTTGAACAACCCGCCGTTGTCCGTTGCCTCGACGGCCTTCACCGTATTCGCGGTCGCTCCACCCACCGAAAAGGCCGAGGCGCCGGCCGACGGCATCGCAACGGCAAGGCCGAGCGCGACCAGGCCGGAAAAAACAAGGCTGGGGAGAATGTGTCTCATGAGGTACTCCGATCTTCCTGATACTGCCCACGCCCCCTGGTCATTTTTGGTGAAAGCATTATCCCATCATCACCATGAACGCTGGATGAACGCAAAAGTTGCGTTTTTTGACCCTTGTCTTTCCACGTCCAGCGGGCAAAAGTGCTGCTCATGTCGGTCCGGATCGCCACGTTCAACGTCGAGAACCTTATGAACCGGTTCGACTTTTCCGGTTTCCGAAATGAATTGAATCAGGACCGGGCGCTGGCGCTCTTCAAGATCAAGGACGAGGCGGAATATCGCGCGCTGGAGCGGGCGCGTACCATCGCCCATACGGACGATACGCGCCAGCTTACCGCGCTCGCCATCGCCGCTGCGCACGCCGACATATTGTGCCTGCAGGAAGTCGATAACCTGGATGCCCTGAAGGCCTTCGAATACGGCTATCTGTTCAAGATGATCGGCAGGGGCTACCAGGACAAGCACTCCTCCACCGGTAACGACACGCGCGGCATCGACCTGGCGGTGATGATGCGCCGCGAGACTGCGCATGGCGAACCCATCGAATTCGAGCGCACGACCAGCCACGCCCATCTCACTTACCAGGATTTCGGCCTTTTCACGCCTGATCTGGAAGCGCTCGGCCTCGCCCCGCATGAGCGCATCTTCCGCCGCGATTGCCTGGAGGTGGATGTGCGCGTCGGCGGGAAGCCTCTGACGCTCTACATCGTGCATTTCAAGGCCATGACCCCGCCGCGCAACGGCAAGGACGGCCGCGAGGCCTCCATGCCCGTCCGTATCGCCGAGGCGGCCGCCGTGCGCCGCATCATCGAGGAGCGCTTCGGTGCCGGAAAGACGGACGAAAAGCGCTGGGTGATCTGCGGCGATCTCAATGACTACCGCGAGCGCGTCATTGTCGGCGGCGACGTCCTCAATGGCTATACTTTCGAGCCGGCGCGGGAAGTGCAGTCCAGCATCAATGTGCTGACGGAGGGCGGCTTCTGCGAAAACGCCGTAGAGCGGCGGCCGGAGATGGACCGTTGGACCCTTTACCACACGCGCGGACCGGAGGAGCGGCATCTGTGCCAGCTCGATTATCTCATGCTTTCGCCGGCATTGGCGCGGGCGAATGCGGGCGCCGTGCCCGACATCGTGCGCGCCGGCCAGCCCTGGCGTACCATCTTTCCCCCGGGCCAGGAGGTGGAGCGTTTTCCGCGTACGGGTTGGGACCGGCCGAAGGCCTCCGACCATTGTCCGGTGGCGATGACGCTTGATCTTGTCTGATGCCGGCCGAAAAAGCTTATAGTGGCGCTTCGTTTTCGCAGGTTTGATTTGCCCGGTGGGCAGGAAAGCGCATGGACAAAAGGTGGCTTCGATGAGTGCCCGGCGATACCAGATCTATGATGTGTTCACGCAGCAGAGGCTTGCGGGAAACCCGTTGGCCATCGTGCTAGACGCGGAAGGGCTCGACGAGGCCCGGATGCAGAAGATCGCCGGCGAGTTCAACCTGTCGGAGACGGTCTTCGTCGGCCCGCCGGAAAACCCGGTCCACACGGCGCGCATACGCATCTTCACGCCCCGGCAGGAGCTTCCCTTCGCCGGCCATCCCACCGTCGGCACGGCCATCGCGCTGTCGGAGCAGGGCGATATCGGGCACGGCGAGCGCACCTCCATCGTCGTTCTCGAGGAGAATGTCGGGCCGGTGCGCTGTGCGGTTTCCAGCGGCAATGGGACGGCCTTCGCCGAGTTCGACCTGCCGCGGCTTCCCGAGCCTGTCGCCTTCGACACACCGTCCGAGGTGGTGGCGGCCGCATTGGGCCTCTCGCATCACGAGATCGGCTTCGAGAACCATATCATCAGTGCCTGGTCGGCCGGGGTGCCGTACGTCTGCGTGCCGGTCGCCAACCTCAAGGCGGCGGGCAGGGCGCGGCTTGACGCCGGCCTGTGGGAGGAGCTTGCGCCGAGCGAGGGCGCCGTTTCAGGCGACCCTTATGTCTATTGCCGCGAGACGGTGAACCACGATTGCGCTTTCCATGCCCGCATGTTCGCACCTGGCTCCGGCATTCCGGAAGACCCCGCGACCGGCTCGGCGGCCGCCGCCTTCGCCGGCGCGGTGGTCACCCATGACGGGCCGGTGGATGGTACCCACCGCCATTGGATCGAGCAGGGCATCGAGATGGGCCGGCCCTCGCGCATCCGACTGGAGATCGAAGTGGCCGGCCGCGCGATCGAGGCGGCGCGTATCGGCGGCGCGGCGGTGAAAGTGGCGGAAGGCAGCCTTTTCCTTTGAAACCCCCGTCCCGGCGCCCCATATCGAGGCTGGCCTGCCGGGCTTGAGGTCTGTTCACGTACAGGCGTTCAACGGGCTTGCAAGCCCACGCCAAACACGCTAATGAGCCCGGCATTCGCAAGGTGGCTGCCGACGACTTTCCTCGGTCTGGACGGTTCGAGGGAGGGCGGGGCTGCCGGCGCGGTCGGGTGATTAGCTCAGTTGGTAGAGCAGCTGACTCTTAATCAGCGGGTCACAGGTTCGAGCCCTGTATCACCCACCAATCTTTCTCTTCGGGGCCAATTTTCCTTCTCTTTTCACATAGTCTCGGCCTTCGGGAACCGCTGACGCCGCGCGCCGTTTCCCCCACAAGGTTCATGCGAAGGAGGTTGCCATGGCGCGCTGCGAAGTTTGCGGAAACGAGTACGACAAGGCCTTCAAGGTCGAGATGAGCGGCGAGATGCATATCTTTGACAGTTTCGAGTGTGCCATCCACGCACTGGCGCCGCGGTGTTCCCATTGCGGCTGCCGTGTCGTCGGCCATGGCGTGGAGAAGGGCGATGTGATCTTCTGCTGCGCCCATTGCGCCGCTCAGGAAGGGGCGGAGGGATTGAAGGACAGGGCTTCCTAGTGGTCTGACCCAAACGGATGGTCCCCATCCGTTTGGAAAAGTCAGCCCACAAGCTATTGATCTGGTGGGGCGATTTGTCCTGACAGATGGGTGCCATCTGTCAGGATCGCACCACTAGTCTTCCTCTCCGTCGGGCGTATGGGTGAGCGGATCGTGCCGGGTAGGGCCCTTCAAGATGCCGCGCGGGCCCGCGCGGGGGAAGGTGCTGCTGTCGTCCTCGACCACACGGTATAGCCTGTCGTCGCGGAATGCGCTGGCGAAGCTGGTCGACACGCCGTCGCCTGGCTTGGCCGGGATGTCGAGGAAGTCGACTTCCGCCTCCGCGGCGATAATGCGTGCGTCGGCGGCCGAGCGCGCCCGCACGATCACTTCCCCCGCCGGTTTCGCCAGATCCCAGTTGGGGTCTGTTTCGGCCGCATCCGGTATCAGCCGGTAAATCCTCAGTGCCTCGTCGGTCATCCGTGTGCCTCCGGTGCCGCCCGTTGCTCGAACACGCAGGGAGGCAGGGTGGTTCCCACGCTTGGGCTCCCCGCCGTTTCCGCCTGTCGACGGTGCCACGAATTTTTTTTTATCTTTTTTTGCTTTTTGCGGGAACCTTTGCCTGCTTTGCGCGTTTGGGGGTCGACGGCACGCACTCCCCCCGCCCCCCAACCCCACAATTGCGTGCCGGGTGCCGGCGGATGCGCCGGCATTTTTTTGCCCAACGCATTTTGCAGTCAGGTGGAATCACCTGACGTCCGCATAAGCGGCAGGGATTTCAATAATCCTTCTCGTAGAAGATGCCGATGCTCGAATCGCCATCGGTGCCGACCGCGCCGCGTGCCTTCAGGTCTTCGGTGATGTCGAGATTGATGGTGCCGCGCGTGGTGCCGCCGGAACCTGTCTCCACACCGAGATAGACGTTTTCCTGGATGTAGCGGCCGGCGCGCACGCCCACATTGCCTTCCTCGTCGGTGATGACGTCGAGTTCGTCGAGGCCGGTCGCGCCTCTGAGCGAGCCCAGAAGCGAGGTCTCGGCGCCGCCGGCAAGCTCGGCCGCCGCGGCAGCAAGCTGGGCAAGCTGCAGGGGCGACAGCTCGTTCACGCTGCGGTTGAAGATGAGGCGCGCCAGCACCTCGTCCTCCGGCAGCTCCGGCTGCGAGGAAAAGTGGATCGCAAGGTCGGAGACCCGGCCCCTGACAGTGATGAAGACCGTGATGTCGCGGCGCTGCGAGCGGGCGACGAAGTCGAGCTGCGGGTCGAGGTCGCCTATCAGGCTCACCGTACCCTCGTCGAAGGTGATGCGCTGGGCGAGGATGGACAACCGCCCGCGGATGAGCTGGAAGCCGCCGATGGGCTGTACGGAAGTAACCGGCCCTGTCAGCCGCACCGAGCCTCCGAGCTCCGCGTCGAGCCCGCGTCCGCGCACGAAAATGCGCGTCGGCGCGTCAACGGTCACGTCCAGGCGCAGCACGCTTGGCCGGCCGCTGGGCACGGGCGTGCCGTCGTCGGCGCGCGCCCGGTGCAGGGTCTGACGTACCGCCGGCGGCGGATCGGCATGTTGAACGTCGATCTCGGCACCGCCGCCGCCGAAATGCTCCGGAACGGCAATCTCGACACGGCTCAAGGTGACGTTGCCGGAAAGCAGGGGATCGCGGGTGAGCGGCCCACTGAGCGTCAGTGCCCCGCTCGCGGTGGCCGTCACCAATTCGCCGTCCGTGTAGCGCGCCTCGTCGAGGCGGATGGCGAGATCGGCCGGAAAGTTGGCCGCGGCGCTGGTCGAGATCGTGCCTGAGAGGGAGACCGTGCCGCTGCCGGCAAACGCCGCCGAAGCGGAGCGGATGGCAACGGTGTCGCCGTTGATGCCGGCGTCGACGCGGATGGAGTTCAGCCGCAGATTGGTCATCGGGTCGACGGCGGCAGCATCCGCGATCGACACCGTCCCCCGGATCGCCGGATTGGCGAGGCTGCCGCCGACATCCGCTTCGACGATAGCGGTCCCCCTCAGCTGCGCGCCACGGTCGGCCAGGAGGCGGTTTGCAAGCGTCAGAGGGATGTTTCCCCGAGCGTCCACGGCCAGCCCGCTTCCCGTGAGCGGGACGCGGCCGCTGGCGGAGACGGAAAGGCCGGCCGGGCCGGCGGCCGTCACGTCGCCGAGCGTCACCACGCCTTGGGCGAAGCGGCCGGAGGCGGCGATATTGAGGGGGGCGGCGCCGAAGGCGGCAAGCGCCCGCGCGGTGAAGGCGCCGGTGCGCAGGTTGAAATTGGCCCGCGGGTCGGCGAGGCTCCCCGTCACGCGTGCCGAGCCGGTGAGCGTGCCGCCGAGATCCTGGTCGGGCATCCGCGCGTTGAGTAGGGAGAGGGGGAAGGCCTGAAGCTCGGCATCGAGCGCCAGCGCGCCCTCGCCAAGCGGCACATCGCCGGCAAGCGTGGCCCTCAAGCCTCCGGGGCTCACCACCTGGGCGTCGACTGTCAGGATCTCGTTGCGGGTCGTGCCGGTGGCATCGACGCTGAGCGAGGCGACGCCGGCTTGGCGAAGGGCTGCCGCGACGATGTTGCGGCCGGTGAGCGTGAAGGTAGCCTCGGGCGCATCGCGCGTGCCGGAGATGGTGGCTTGCCCGTTCAGCGTTCCGCCGAGCGCCAGGTCGGGGCGGACGGTGTTGGCGATGGAAAGCGGCACGGCGTCGAGCGACAGCGCCACGTCGAGCGCCCGGCCGATCTCGCCTTCGGCCGTGACCCGGCCGCCGGCGACATCGATCTCCACGGGCTCGAAGGCGACAGTGTCGCCGCGGACGCTGAGGGAGGCCGGCCGCAGAAGGCGCGCCGATACATCGCCTTGGATGAGGGAGGCTTCTTCGAGCGAGACCGTGTAGCCGCCCTCCTGCGGCGCAAGTCCGCCGCGAGCGGCGATGTCCGTGCCGTTGGCGAGCGCTGCATCAGCGGAGAAGGCGGTAGCCCCGCCGCTGGTTTCCGCGGTGGCGTTGAGCCTGGCCACGTCGATGCCGGCGACGGCAAGATCAGCGGCGGTGATCGTTCCTTCGACTGCCGGCACGCCGAAAAGGTCGGCGACGGTTGCCTCGACGTCGGCGCTTTGCAGCCGGAGCTGCTCGGCCACGATGTCGCGCAGCGTGGCGTTGAGTGCGAGATGCTGCTCGCCCTCCCTCGGCTCCAGCGAGAGCGCGGCCTCGGCGGCACCGGTCGCCTCCGTCAGGAATAGGGCGGCAGCGGTCGAGATGTCGGCGGCATCAAGGTCGAGCTCGCCGGTGAAGAGCCCGTCGTTGCCCTGGGCAACGTCACCCGTCAGCCGCGCACCGCCGGCCGTGAAGTCGATGCCGCTCAGGCGGCGCTCTCCGTCCGCCAGCGCCACCTCCGTTTGCAGGTTCGCGCGCACGCCGTCGAGGAAGGCATCGCCCGTGATGCGCCCGGAGAGCGCTTGGTCCTCAAGCGTTCCTTCAAAGCCGATCACCGCTTCGGTGAGCTGCTTGTCGAGGAGCCGGCCGTTCGGGACCTGGGCGCGAAGGGAAAGGGCGAGTTCGCCGGCGCTGCCCGTGGCACGGCCGTTGGCCGTCAAGCGCCCCGCGGCGCGGTCGCTGATGAGCGCGAGATCGGCGATGGCGGCGTTGAAGCGGAAATCGGCCTCTTCGGTGGCGAAGGTGCCGTCCGCCGTCATCTCGATCTGCTCGTTGGCGACGCGGAAGTTGTCCGCCGTGAAGCCCTCCGTGCTGCGTCCCAGCCGGCCGGTGATGCGGGTCAAGCCGCCAAGCAGCGCATCGGCGGCGGGGGTGCCGATGCGAAGCTCATTTGCCCGGCTGTCGAGCGTGAGGTCGAAGGCGCCGCTGATCGGGCGCAGTTCGCCGTCTGCCGAAAGATCGAGGCTGCCGCCGAGTTCCCGTCCGGCAAGGCCGGAGAAGGGGGCGATGTTTGCCGCCTCCAGGCCGATGTCGCCGCGGAAGGCGAGATCGGAGACCTCCCCGGACAGCGTGGCGGTGAATCTGTGCCCGGCAAGCCGGGCGGCGGCAAGCGAAAGCGGCTCGCCAGCGCGCCAGGCGCCGTTGGCGCTGAGCCGGATGGTCTGGCCGAGGGCTTCGGCGATGTCGGCACGGTCTGCGACGATGCCCTCCAGCGCTCCTTGCAGATCGAAGGTGATGCGGCGTTCGGCGGGTTCGAAAAGGTTGGCAGCCTCGCCGCCAATGGTGAGATTGGTGTTCCCGGCGGCGAAGCCGCCGCTCTGCAGGTCGTCGATGTCGAGCACCGCCTGCCAGTCCTCCCCCGTCTCGCCGTAGCTGGCGGTCAGCCTTGCCGAGCGGACATAGGACTGGCCGCCGCTTACCGGCAGCAAAACCCGCTCGCCCTGCGGGTCGGCGATGCCGGCATCGAGCGAAAGCCTGGTCAGGAAGCCATCGCTCGCCGTCTCGGCGGAGGCTTCGAGTTCCAGGGCGGCGCTGGAGAGGCTGAAGGCTTCGAGCGACACGCCGCCGCCGCTTCTGGCGACGCCCGAGGCCTGCAGCGTGGTCTCGTCACCGAAGAAGGCGCGGAAGCGGGCAGGGACCAGCCTCACGATGGGGCCGCCGACATCGACCGTGAAGCCGATGCCTTCCTGCCGTTCGCGGAACCGAGCCATGCCGGAAAGGGCGGGTTGCCCGGCGGCGGCGAGCGAAAGCGACAGGTCGAGATTCTCCACCGGGCCGGCGCCGGCCAGCGTAAGAGAGAGCGGCGGGCGGCCTTCGATGTTGAGCACGTTGGCCACGACGCCGTTCTGCGGTTCCACCAGCGCCAGGTCGAGATTGAGCTCGCCCGTGTCGTTGGCATAAGCCGCCGTCAGCGAAAGATGTCCGCCGGGGCCGTCCAGGCGCTCGATCTCGAGCGCCGTGTCGAGCGAGCCCCCTTCCAGTCGCAGCCGGCCTTCGGTGGATATGACGGATTCGAGGCCGAAGACATCCCTGCCGAAGGAGATACTGGGAACTTCGAGCTGCGCGAGATTGATGGCAATCGGCAGCTCCGGAACGGCAAAGGAGCGTGCCTCGGGCGACGGCAGGCCTTCGGCGGACAGCGGGCGGCGGATGACCTCGATGGAATCGGCGGCAAGCCGCCCGATCTCCAGCTGCTGGCGCAGGATGAGGGCAGTGCGGCTCCATTCGATGGAAGCGTTTTCTATGCGCAGCCACACGCCCTCGCGGTCGGCGACGGTAATTTCGGCAATGGAAGCTTGAGAGGAAAGGGCGCCTTGGATGCCGCGGATGTGGATGCGGCGGTTGGGCGTGGAAATCCGGTTCTCGATGAAGGAGAGGAAGAGCGAGCGCTCCTCGTCCGGGCTTTGCGCGGCATCCTGCGCAGCTGCCGGAAGGGCCGCGAAAAAAAGGAGAAGAGCGAGCAGAAGCCGGGTCAAAACGCCTGTCCTATTCCAACATAAAGAGCCGCGCTCGGGTCGTCCGGTCCCCGATCCAGCGGTACGGCGACGTCGAGCCGGATGGGGCCGAAACCGGTCTGATAGCGCAAGCCCGCGCCGACGCCGATGCGCAGGTCTTCGGAGAAATCGGGGAAGGCCTCGGCGCCCACATAGCCCGCGTCGACGAAGCCGACGACGCCGATGTTCCGCGTCACGCGCACGCGCAGTTCGGCCGAGCCTTCAATGAGCGAGCGGCCGCCGGCAACGCCATCCGGTATCTCGACGCCGATGCTGCGGTAGGCGTAGCCGCGCACGGAACCGCCGCCGCCGGCGAAGAACAGCTTGTCCGGCGGCGTTTCGGCGACCGGCGGGTCGAGCAGCGCGCCCACTTTGGCGCGGCCGGCCACGACGAAGCGGCTTTCGGAATCGAGGCTGTAATAGGCGCGCGCCTCGGCAATGATGCGAGCGGCGGCGTTGCCGTAGTTGAACTCGTAATAGGGCTCCAGGGTGAGTTCGGCGAAGATGCCTCTCGTGGCATCAGTCGGGTTGTCGCGCGTGTCGTAGGTGATACCGCCCAGAACGCCGGCGGTGACAAAGTCGCGGGTGCCGAAATCGTCCTCGAATTGGGCATAACCACCGGTGGCGAATAAGCGGGCCGATAATTCGTCCGAGAAACGGTGCGCAAAACCGATCTCGCCGGAAACGCCGGTGCGCGTATAGGTGTCGAGCACCTCGCGGTCGCCGAAGACGGACGCGACGAAATCGGTATCGGGCGTATAGATGCCGGGCTTGGTGAAGGTGGCGCCCACGCGATAGGTAAGCTCCGCCGGATCGATGGTCTCGCCGATGCCGGCGACCTTGCCCTCTATGCGCAGGCGCTCGGCGCGGCCGAACAGGTTGCGGTGCAGCCAGAAGGCCTCCAGCCCGAAGCCGTCGATGGTGGAATAGGAGCCGCCGACGCCGAAGCGGCGCGGCAGGCGTTCCTGCACGATCACCTGGATGGGCAGGCTTCCGTCGGGCCCGATCTCTTCGGCCTCATCGATGCGCGCGGCGCGGAAGACCTCGAGCCGGGTGAGGCGCTCGCTCGCCTTCTCCAGGTCGTCCGGGTCGTACTCGGTGCCGGGCGCGATCCCCGTCTGGCGGGCGACGAAGGCGGCGTCCATGCGCTCCGTGCCGCTGACCGAGACCGGGCCGAAGACGGCATGCGCGCCAGGCTCGACGACGAGCGTGGCGTCGATGGTCTCCGTGTCGTGGGCGGCGACGATGCGGCGTTCGACAACTTCCGACTTGGCGTAGCCCTGCTGCCGCCAGGCCTCCACGGCCAGGCGTCCGGCGCGGATGATGGTGGTGCTTGGGGCGGGCTCGCCGGCGCGGTAGCCTTCATGCGCGGGGTCGGCCACCACATCCTTTCTGTTGCTGGCCGGCGGCGCCTGGTTGACGATCCTGGCGTCCGCGAAACGGAAGAGGGGGCCGGGAGCGACGGCGATGCGCACTGCAGCGGGGCTTGCAAATTCGGCGTCGGGCTGAAGACCGTCGACTTCGCGGCCGTCGATGGTGATGGAGATGGTGCCGCCATAGCGCGCCTGGGCATAGAGCGCGTTCAAAAGCCTGCGGTAGTCGCCGCGCGCCTTGACGAGAAGGCCGGCCGCACCCGACGCCGGCTCCTCCCGGTCGGTCCACAGGTTCGAGGCGCCCTTCAGCGCCTTTTCGATATCGTCCTCGTCGCCGGCAACGACGAACTCCACCTCATAGGGTTGCGGCGTGCCGATGACATCTTCTTCTTCGCCGGCATCCTGTCGCTCGAAAAGCCGCAGGCCGAAAATCTCCACCGCTGCCGCCGGATGAGGCGCGGCAACGAGCACGGCGCAAAGGGCGGCCGCGCACGGGCGCAGAAAGCGTCGAGCCTCGGCGGTGCGGTTCCCCAAAATCCCTCCCGGCGGCTTAACACGGAACGAGCCGCCTTCTCGAATATCCGTCCGCCGCGCCGGTGCGACCTGTGATCGCGCGCACGGGTTGGCCTCAAAAGCCCCGCCCTGGCAATGACCTAGCCTAGTATGCAGGGCTTGTCCAACCGGTCCAATAAGACATTTTTACGGTTCCTGGGAGGACTGTGATAGCCGGAGGTTGCCGCGAGGAGAACTATTGTCCGGCATCGCGGCGCTGCAGATCGGCTGCGCGCTCTTCTGCAGCGGACAATCCGCGACAGGAACGATGCGCGGTCGCCCGGCGTTGCGCCAGTGGCGTTGCCCGGTGGGCAAACCGCGCAAAGGCTCTTATCCTTCCGGCATGGCAGACGGGCGAACAGGGACAAGCGATGGCTGAGGCACCCAAGACGAAACCAACCCAACGGCGCAGAAGCCCGCGCCGCACATCCACCGCGAAACCCGCAACGCGCGGCCGCTCCAGTGCGCCGCAGGACCGGGGCCGGCCGGTCTATCTGATCGACGGCGCGCGCACGCCCTTTCTGCGGGCACGCGGCAAGCCCGGGCCATTCACGCCGGTCGACCTTGCCGTGCAATGCGGCCGGCCGCTGCTCGCGCGCCAGCCTTTCGCGGCCGAGGACTTCGATTTCGTCATCCTCGGCTGCGTGAACGTTATCGCCGACGAGATGAACCCGGCGCGGGTGGCCGCCCTCCGGCTCGGAATGGGCGAGGCCATGCGGGCGTTCAGCGTGCAGATCAACTGCGGCTCGGGCATGCTGTCCATCGACAACGGTTTCCGGCTTATCGAGGCGGGCAAGGCCGACCTCGTCCTTGCCGGTGGTGCGGAGGCGCTGTCGTATGCGCCGCTGGTGCTGTCGAGCAAGGCCGCGGCCTGGTTCGGCCGTTTTGCCATGGCCAAGACGGCGTGGGAGCGGGCGGCGGCCATCGGCGCCTTCCGGCCGGATATGGCAAAGCCGGTCATCGGCCTCGAACGGGGGCTGACGGACCCCGTCACCGACCTTAACATGGGCCAGACGGCGGAGGTCATCGGCCATATATTCGGCATTGCGCGCGAGGCGGCGGATGCCTACGCGCTGGAAAGCCATCGGAGGCTGGCGCGGGCACAGGCGGAGGGCCATCTCAAAGGTGAGGTCATCGCCTCGGTCGCCCGCGACGGCACGCTTTATGACCATGACGACGGCGTGCGTCCCGACACCTCGATGGAAAAGCTGGCCAAGCTCAAGCCGGCGTTCGAGAAGCCCTACGGCGAGGTGACACCCGGCAATTCCTCGCAGATCACCGACGGCGCGAGCTGGGTGGTGCTGGCGTCGGAAGAGGCGGTGAAGAAGCACAAGCTTGAGCCGCTGGCGCGCATCGTCGACAGCGAGTGGGCGGCCCTCGACCCCTCGATCATGGGGCTGGGGCCGACATTGTGCTGCACCGCCCTGACCAAGCGGCGGGGGCTTGCCCGCGAGGATATCGACCTTTGGGAACTCAACGAGGCCTTCGCCGCGCAGGTGCTCGCCTGCCTCGCAGCCTGGGAAGACGAGGAATACTGCCGCAAGGTACTGGGCCTCGATGCACCCTACGGCGCTATCCCCCGCGACCGGCTCAACGTCGACGGCGGCGCGATCAGCCTCGGCCATCCCGTCGGCACGAGCGGAAACCGCATCGTGCTGCACCTCGTCAACGCCATGCGGCGCCTCGACCTCAAGCGCGGCATGGCCACCGAGTGCATCGGCGGCGGGCAGGGCGGGGCCATGCTTCTGGAGGTGGTGTGATGGCTGTCTCGAAGAGCGTCTGGAAGGTGCTGGAGCCGCGCAACATGGAGCTTGGGCCGCGCGAGGGGAACAAGGCACTCACCCATTGGCGCTATGCCAAGGACGAGGACGGCATCGTCTGGCTCTTGCTCGACCGGGCCGGGGAGAGCGCCAATACGCTGTCGGAAGCAGTGATGAGCGAACTCGACACGGTGCTCGCCGAGGTGCAGGGCATGGGTGCCAGGGGCCTGGTCGTCCGCTCGGCCAAGGAGGGCGGTTTCATCGCCGGTGCCGACATCCGCGACTTTCGCGGTGTGAGGGATGTGGGCGAAGTGGAGGCGCGCATGCGCCGGGCGCACGAGATCGTCGACCGGCTGGCGGGCTTGCCGATGCCGACGGTCGCCGTCGTCCACGGCCATTGCCTGGGCGGCGGACTGGAGCTGGCGCTCGCCTGCAAGCACCGCATCGCCGTCGCCGGTGCCAGTTTCGGCTTCCCCGAAATCCTGCTCGGCCTGCATCCGGGCCTCGGCGGCACCTTCCGCCTGCCGGCGCTGATCGACCCCGTCGAGGCGATGACCATGATGCTGACGGGCCGCACCGTGCACACGAAGAAGGCGAAGGCTCTCGGGCTGGTCGACGCGGTGGTGGAAGAGCGGCATGTGAGGAATGCCATCCATGCCGCGGTGGCGGGCGAAATGAAGCCTTCGCGCCCCGGCCTGAAGGGAACCATGTTCGGCCTCGGCGCGGCACGCCGCATGGCGGCAAAGCGCATGCGTGCGGAGGCTGAGAAGAAGGCGCCGAAGAAGCACTATCCTGCACCCTACCGCCTTATCGGCCTGTGGGAAGAGCACGGCGACGACAGCCGCGCCATGCGGAAGGCGGAGATACGCTCGTTCTCGGAGCTTCTCATCAGTGAGACCGCACAGAACTTGATGCGCGTCTTTTTCCTGCGCGAGGGGCTGAAGCGGCACGGCAGAGGGGAAAGCGGTATTCGACGGGTACATGTCATCGGTGCCGGCACCATGGGTGGCGACATCGCCGCCTGGTGCGCGGCGCGCGGGCTCGCCGTCAGCCTGACGGATCTCGATCCCAAGGCCATCGCCGGCGCTGTCGGGCGTGCCGCCGCCTTCTACGACAAGGGGCTTCACTCCACCCTCGACCGGCGTGATGCGCTCGACCGGCTGATGCCGGATTTCGAGGGCGACGGCATCGCCAGGGCGGATCTGGTTATCGAGGCGGTAGCGGAGAAGGCGGAGGTGAAGCGCAAGGTCTTCGAGGCCATCGCACCGCGCAAGAAGAAGGATGCCATCCTCGCCACCAACACCTCCAGCATCCCGCTCGAGACGCTGCGTGAAGGCCTGCCGTTCCCCGACCGGTTCCTCGGTCTGCATTTCTTCAATCCGGTAACGCGCATGGAGCTTGTCGAGGTCGTCGCCCATGACCAGGCAAGCGAAAAGGCCCTGGCGCGGGCGCGCGCCTTCTGCGGCGCCATTTCCCGCCTGCCGGCGCCGGTCAAGAGCGCTCCGGGTTTCCTCGTCAACCGTGCGCTGACGCCGTATCTCGTGGAAGCCCTCACGATGTTCGACGAGGGCGTACCCAAGGAGTCGATCGACGAGGCGGCGAAGGATTTCGGCATGCCGATGGGGCCGATCGCGCTTGCCGACCGGGTAGGGCTCGACATCTGCCTGGAGGTGGCGCGCATGCTGAAGGAACGCCTGGACGACCCGATGCCGGAGGTGCCTGGCTGGCTGGTAAAGAAGGTTGAAGCGGGCGAGACGGGACGCAAGGCGGGCAAGGGGCTTTATACCTATGACGAGAAGGGCAGGCCGAAGGGCGAGGAGGTGAAGGTGGCCGAAGGCGAGGAGGCGCCGCGGGCCGATGCCGAGATGGCCGACCGGCTGGTGTTGCCCATGCTCAACACGCTGGTGCGCTGCCTGCGCGAAGGGGTCGTAGCGGACGAGGAGACGGTCGACGGAGCGATGATCTTCGCCACCGGTTTCGCGCCGTTCCGCGGTGGTCCGCTCTACTATGCGCGCAAGCGCGGGGCTGAGGAGGTTGTCGCGGCGCTGCGGCAACTGGAGGAGAGGCACGGAGCCCGGTTTGCGCCCGATGCAGGATGGGACATGCTGAAAGAGTAACGTTCAGGCGCAACCGGGAACCTTTGTGCGCGTCGTCCGCTTTATGCAGGAACAGCACAGGAGGCGACGATGCCTGCAAAATCCAAGGCGCAGCAGAAGGCGGCCGGCGCCGCCTTGGCGGCCAAGCGTGGCGAAATGCCCAAATCCAAGCTCAAGGGCGCCTCGCGCGAAATGGAAAAATCCATGAGCGAGAATCAGTTGGAAGAGCTTGCTGAGACGAAGCGGAAGAAGCTGGCGGACAAGAAGGGCTGACGCCGTCACGCCGCGTGCTTCGTCTCGCCCTTTTCCAGAGCTGCCATGAAAGCGTTCAGCCAGTCTTTGGCGTCGTGCTTGCGGATCCGCTTCATGAGCGCCCTCTGCCGTTCCTGGCGTTCCTCCAGCGGCATGGTGAGGGCGCGGCACAGGTTTCGCGCCATGTCATCGACGTCGTAGGGATTGACGATCAGCGCCTCGTGCAATTCCTCCGCGGCGCCCGCGAATTTGGAAAGCACCAGAACGCCGGGATTCTCCGCTGCCTGGGCGGCGACATATTCCTTGGCGACGAGGTTCATGCCGTCACGCAGGGGCGTCACGAAACCCACCTGGCTGGCGCGGAAGAGGGCGGCAAGCGCGTCGCGCGGCACGATGCCGTGGATATAGCGCACCGGCGTCCAGTTGAAGTCGGCGAAGCGGCCGTTGATCGCTCCCGAAAGCGCTTCCAGCTCGGTGCGGATCTCCACATAGGCTTCCACCTCCTCGCGTGTCGGCGTGGCGATCTGCATGAGCGCCACCGACTTGCGCATTTCCGGGTAGAGTTCCAGGAGGCGGGCGAACGCGCGCAGGCGGTCGGGCAGGCCCTTGGTGTAGTCCAGGCGGTCGACGCCGATGATCTGCTTGCGGCCGAGGATCTCACGCCGCTGGGTCTCGATATTGACTTCGTCGTTCGGTCTCTCGGCCATCTCGACGAAGGAATCGACATCGATGCCGATGGGATAGCAGCCGGCGATCACCTCGCGCTCGCCGATCTTGATGCGGCCATCGGCCTCCATGCGGCAGCCGAGATGATCCTCGACATAATGCTGCAGGTTGCCGCGATCCGTATTGGTCTGGAAGCCGATGACGTCGAATTCGAGCAGGCACTCCACCAGCCAGCGATGGCGCGGCACGGCGGCGACGATCTCCGGCGGCGGGAAGGGGATGTGCAGGAAGAAGCCGATGCGTTGGGTGCAGCCGCGCTGGCGCAGCTCGGCAGCCAGCGGAATGAGGTGATAGTCGTGGATCCAGATGATGTCGTCCGGTTGAAGGATAGACGTCAGCGCGTCGGCAAATTTCGCATTGACCCGCCGGTACCCGTCGAGGAAAACCGTTTTGTATTCAACAAGATCGAGCCGGTAGTGAAACAGCGGCCACAAGACGCTGTTGGCAAAGCCCAGATAATATTCCGAATAGTCCTGCTCGGTGAGCGGGATGGTCGCCTGGGTGACGGTGCCGATCTTGCGGATGCGCGGCTCGGGCTGGTCCTCGTATTTCAGCGTCTGGCCGTCCCAACCCATCCACACGCCGCCGCGCTGGCGCAGAGAATCCGCCAGGCCGACGGCCAGGCCGCCCGACTGGGCGGTGCGCGTGAGGTCGGCGACGCGGTTGGAGACGACGACAAGCCTGTTCACACGACGCTCTCCCATGGTTTGGACAGGCGCCGGGCGCCGTTGATGATGCCGACCATCGAATAGGTCTGCGGGTAGTTGCCCCACATCTCTCCAGTCACCGGATGCGTATCCTCGGACAGCATGCCAAGGGGGTTGCGCGTCTTCAAGAGCGCTTCGAAGATTTCGCGCGCCTGCTCGCGGCGGCCGATGCGCGCCAGCGCGTCGAGGCGCCAGAAGGCACAGATGTTGAAGGAGACCTCAGGCTTCCCGAAGTCGTCGGCCGCTTCGTAGCGCATCATGTAAGGACCCGTCGCCAACACTTTCTCGAGCTGATCCACCGTGCTGACGAAGCGCGGATCCTGCGGATCGATGAAGCCGACCTCGGCCATCAGGAGCACGCTCGCGTCGAGCGTCTGGCCGCCGAAGCTCTCCATGAAAGCCTTGCGCTTTTCCGACCAGGCTTCGGCCAGGATGCGCTCCTTGATCTCGTCCGCCCTCTCTCTCCAGTGCGTGACACGCGCCTTCTCACCCAATCGTGCGGCGATGTGCGCGAGCCGGTCGCAGGCCGCCCAGCACATCAGGCTCGATGAGGTGTGAACGCGCGAGCGGGAGCGAAGTTCCCACATGCCGGCGTCGGGCGTGTTGTGCACCTTGTAGGCCTGTTCGCCGGCGGTTTCCAACAGGCGGAAGTCGGTGATGGTCGGCTTCATCTGGATGCGCCGATCGAAGAATATCTGCGTGGCGCCTAGGATGACGTTGCCGTAGACGTCGTGCTGGTAGTGCTCATAGGCCTGGTTGCCGCGGCGCACCGGGCCCATGCCGCGGTAACCGGCGAGATTGTCGATGATGCTTTCCGTCAGATGCCGCTCCCGCCCGAGGCCGAAGACCGGCTGCAGATGCCCGCCGTCGGCATCGGCCACCAGGTCCATGAGATAGCGGAAATAGTTTTCCATCGTCTGCACGGTGCCGAGGCTGTTGAGCGCGCGCACCACGAAGAAGGCGTCGCGCACCCAGCAGAATCGGTAGTCCCAGGTGCGGCCGCTGTCGGGGGCCTCGGGGATGCTGGTGGTCATGGCGGCGACGATGGCGCCGGTGGGCTCGTAAGTGCACAGTTTCAGCGTGATGGCGGCGCGGATCACCGCCTCCTGCCACTCGTAGGGCAGCGCAAGGTTGCTTACCCAGTTGCGCCAATAGTTGGCGGTGCGCTCCTCGAAATCCCGCGCCACATGGGTGACCCCGCCTTCCATCGTCTCGTCGGGGCCGACGATGAGGTCGATAGGCGCGGACAGGTTGAAGAAGGTCTCGTCCAGCACATAATCGATGGGTGCGTCCGTCGAAAGCCGCAGCGTCATCTCCGGACCGACATAGCGTACGTGGTTCGAGCCGCGTGTCCTGTGCGGGCGCACCGTGCCGTAGGCGAAAGAGGGACGCATGCGGATGGAGATGCGCGGCGTGCCGGAGATTGGGCGCACGCGCCGAACCAGCGTCTGCGGGCGGAAGATGCGGTCGCGCCAGAAGAAGCGCGGCGCACAGTCGACGATCTCAAGCGAGCCGGAGGCGCCGTGCAGACGCGTCGTCAGCACCGCCGTGTTGGGCTCGTAGCTCTGCTCGGTTTCCACAAGGTCCTCGAGCTCGATCGAGAACAGGCCTTCGCTCGGGTCTTCCTCGCCCCGCAGGAGCGCGTTGAACACCGGGTCGCCGTCGAAACGGGGCAGGCAGCACCAGACAACGCGGCCCTTGGGATCGATGAGCGCGGAGAAGCTGCAATTGCCGATCGCGCCGAGGTTGAGTGTCGTCACGGGAAAAATCCTATGCTGTCAATTGGCGGGAGTCGAAACTGTCGGCCAGAAGGCCGAGCCAGTCGCGAAAGGCGGCGACGCCGCCGGTTCGGAAGGCGGCGGCGGTTGAGCCGTGGCCGATCTTGATGGAGATGCCGCCGGTGCGGGCGATCTCGCGGAAAGCATCCTCGTCGGTCACGTCGTCGCCGGCGAAAAGCGGCACGCGCCCGCAAAACGGCGTCTCGCCCATGAAGGCGGCCACCGCGTCGGCTTTGGTCGCCTTGCCGCTCTTGACCTCGATGACCATCTTGCCGTGCAGGATGTGCAGGCCCTTGAAGCCGTCCACCGCCTCGTGCACCGCCGCCATGCACGCCTCGGCAAGCTCGGGACGCCGGCGGTAATGCAGGGCCAGCGAGCCCGACTTGGTCTCCACCATTGTGCCCGGATGGGCGAGTGTGAAGGCACGCAGCTTCTCCTCCATGGCGGTAAATTTGGCGCTGTCGATCGTTGCTGCGGTGCGCTTGCCGCCGGCCGTCCGGCGCTCCAGCCCGTGCACGCCGGCGACCGGCAGGCTGAGCGGCGCGAGGAAGCGGTCGATGTCGGCGATGGGCCGGCCCGTCACGATGGCGAGCGCGCCACGCGTGCTCTTTTCCAGGCGGCCCAGCACCTCACGCGTCGGCAAGGGAACCGAAACGGCGTCCGGATGCTCGGCGAAATCCGCCAGCGTGCCGTCGAAGTCCAGGAAAATCGCGGTATTCTCCGGTTTCAGACCCGAATGATCGAACGATGTCAAAAGTGCTGGTTTTACGGCCATATTGTCGCGAGAAAGACGTGGAATCACTAAGCCTTGGGAGTGGCCACGGCCATGCTAGGCTAAGGCCGGGCGATTGTGAAGGAAGCCGCGTGCGGAGGCACAGGAAACTTGACGCCCCCCAACCTTGCGTTTTGACGCCAGATAGGCAGGTTTTGCCGCTTCGGCAAGGGCAGAAGGACATCGACATGAAATCGTTTGGCGCATGCGCGAATTGGGTGGCGGCCGGTCTCGGGCTGATCGTCATCTTCGGGTTGACGGCCGCGGCCGGAGCGCAGGGGCGTCCAGACGCCCGCGCGCTCACCTGCGGTCAGGCAAGAACACTGATACAGCAGCGCGGCGCGGCGGTGCTGACCACCGGCCGCTACACCTACGACCGGTTCGTCGCCAGCGAGCGCTACTGTGCCATCGGCTTTATCGCCAAGCGCGCTTACGTCCAGACCCGCGACGCGCAGTCCTGTACGATCGGCTACACCTGCGTGATCGATACAGACGACGATGACCGCTGGTGGCGGCTGCGACGGCGGTAGCGCCATTTGCCGCGGGGATAGGTAGAACGCTCACTCGGCTGCGTTTCGATCTCCAGGCGTTTCGGTCTGGCCGGCAAATCTCCGCAGCCTTGCCGCCGCCTCGCGCAAGATGGGCTCCTCCTGGCACATCGAAACGCGGATATGGCCTTCGGCCGCCGCGCCGAAGCTGGTACCGGGCATCACCGCGACCTTCTCCGCCTCCAACAATTCCCAGGCGAAGGCCTCGCAGTCGGCGTTCACCCGCGAGATGTCGAGCATGACGTACATGCCGCCTTCCGAGCCGCGCACCGCGACGCCGTTGAGGCCGCGGATGGCTTCCAGAAAGGCCTCGCGGCGGGCGGCGTAGCGGGCGGCGATCTCCTTGACGCCGTGGCCGTTCTCGACCGCCGCGATCGCCGCGCGCGAGACGAAGTCGACCATGCCGTAGCTTGAGACAAGGTTGAGGCTGATGAGATGCCGGACCATATCGGCCGGCGCGGTGAGCCAGCCGACGCGCCAGCCGGTCATGCCGTGGCTCTTCGACAGCGAGTTGACCACCAGCGTGCGCTCCCTCATGCCCGCAAGCGCGCGCGGCGATACATGCTCGCGCCCGGCGCGGATGGTCCAGTAGACCTCGTCGGAGATGAGCCACAGGTCGTGCTTCCGGCAGAGTTCGGCGATGGCCTCCATCGTGGCGCGGGAGTAGACGGCGCCGGTGGGGTTGTTCGGCGAGTTGACGAGGATCGCCCTGGTCTCGGGCCGGATGGCGGCGGCGATGGCCTCCGCACGCGGCTCGAAGCCGTCTTCGGAGCGCGTTTCAACCTCGGTGAACGCCGCGCCGGCCGCGCGCACGGTGCCGGGATAGGTGGCGTAGTAGGGCGAGACGATGATCGCGTGGCTGCCCGGGTCGAGCACGCCCTGGCAGGCGGCGAACAGGGCGCCCTGGCCGCCCTGGGTAACGATGATCTCCTCCGGCGCGGTCTTCACACCCGTGCACTCGCTGGAAAGCCGCGCCAGGCCCTCGCGCAGGCGCGGCAGGCCGGGGAGCTGGATGTAGTGATGATGGCCGGCGCGCACCGCCTCCACACAGGCGGCGACGGTGTCGTCCGGCGTGTCGAAATCGTGGTCGCCGACCGACAACATCAGGATGTCCTCGCCCGCCTGCTTGCGCGTCATGGCGGCGAAATGGACTTCCCAGCCATCCTTGCCTGAAGGAACGATGCCGGCGATGCGCTTGGAGGGTAGGGGCATGGTGTCGGAATCCTGTGAACGGTTCTCGCCTGCGTATAACCGATAAGACTGCCGGTGGGGTATAGGAGAAAGCGTAGTGTTTTGCCGGGATTGTGCCGTCGCGGGTTGCCGCACCCCTATCGCGCCCGCTATAGCCCGCCATTCAGGAACCGGGAATGAAGAGCGGCGGCTGATGGATATGCTTGCACCGGACGAGAAGAAGAGAGTGGATCTGGGCGATGCGGCGGCCGTCGACGGCGCCATCACCTCGCGCCGCTCCGTGCGCGCCTTCCTGCCCGATCCGGTGGACGAGGAGACGATCCGCGACATCCTCAGCGTCGCCTCGCGCGCCCCGTCGGGCACCAACATGCAGCCATGGAAAGTCTATGTGACGACGGGCGAGGCCAAGGCGCGGCTTGCCGAGGCCATCCTGTCGTCAGGCATCCGTGCCGAAAAGGTCGAGTGGGACGAGTACAAGTACTACCCGGACAAGTTCTTCGAACCCTATCTGTCGCGCCGCCGCGCCGTCGGCTACGCCCTCTACAGCCTGCTCGGCATCGGCCGCCGCGAGGTCGAGAAGATGCGCGCCCAGCACGACCGCAACTTCGTCTTCTTCGACGCGCCCGTGGGCATGATCTTCACCATCGACCGGCGGCTCAACAAGGGCTCCTGGGTCGACCACGGCATGTTCCTGCAATCGATCATGATCGCCGCGAGGGCGAGGGGCCTGCACACCTGCCCGCAAGCCGCCTTTGCGCCCTACCACCGCTTCATCCGGCCCATCCTCGACATCCCCGAGGAGGAGATCGTCGTATGCGGCATGGCGCTCGGCCATGAGGATACCTCGAAGCCGGAGAACCGTTTGCGGAGCGAGCGGGCGCCGCTGGAGGAGTTCGTTTCCTTCGTGCGATGAGGCGAGCAGGCGGCTTACCAAAATGTAATGCCCCGGCAAGCACGCCGTAATGTTGAGTATGGCAGAAAGTATGCTTCCCCAAGCCGCTGCAGCGGCAAACCAAGGAGTGGACGCATGCTTCGCAAGGTTCTTCTTCCCGCACTCGCCTTTTCGCTGATGACGGGAACCGCCGCCCTGGCGCAAAGCGAGACAGAGGCCGACAAGCCCGCCGTCACCCTCAAGCGCGGTGAGAACATCCGCGGCGCCATGTTCAGCCGCCTCGATCAGGACGACGATGGGACGGTGACGGCGGAGGAATTCGGCGGTGAGCGCCTGGAGACCCTGCAGGCAGCCGACGCGAATAGCGACGGCACCCTCTCCCAGGAAGAGATGGTGGCCTATATCACGAAGCGCGAGTTCGAGCGCAGGGCCGAGCGCATGGCGCGGGTCCTCGACGTCGACGGCGACGGAGCCGTCACGCTTGCCGAGATCGAAAACCATCAGGGCAAGCGCTTCGCTCTTCTGGACCGCGACGACAACGGTGAATTGAGCGAGGACGAGCTTCGCCGTTCCGCCGATGGCTTCCGCGACATGCACATGCGCGGCATGCAGGACGGCCCGCGCTTTGCCATGCGCCATCGCGGACCCGGCCCGCGTTTCAAGCATATGCGTATGCACAGGATGGGCCCCATGATGGACGACGAGGGCGCCGATGACGAGGCGATGCAGGAATAGAGCCTCATCAACTTGGGGCCCGGCACTTGGAACCCGGCGCGCAGGCGCCGGGTTCTTTCATTTCCGGCCAAGCGCGAGGCGCTCGGGCGGAAACGTGGACGTGGCGTTCCTCCGCCTTTGCCGCAGGTGGCGGCGGGATTTCTGGACAGCTTCAAGCGCGGGCGCTAAAAGGCAGCGATCCTCTTCCCGCGCGCGTCGCGGGCTTCTCGCAAAGGCAAATACATGAGTGGCGTCAACGACATCCGGTCGACTTTTCTCGACTATTTTGGAAAGAACGGGCACGAGATCGTGGCCTCGGGCCCGCTCGTGCCGCGCAATGACCCGACCCTCATGTTCACCAACGCCGGGATGGTGCAGTTCAAGAACGTCTTCACCGGGCTGGAGACGCGCCCCTACAGCCGTGCCGTCACCGCCCAGAAATGCGTGCGCGCCGGCGGCAAGCACAACGACCTCGACAATGTCGGCTACACCGCGCGTCACCACACCTTCTTCGAGATGCTGGGCAATTTCTCCTTCGGCGATTATTTCAAGGATGTCGCCATCGAACTCGCCTGGAACCTGATCACGAAGGAGTTCGGCCTCGATCCGAAGCGCCTTCTCGTCACCGTCTATCACACCGACGACGAGGCGGCCGGCCATTGGAAGAAGATCGCCGGTCTTGCCGACGACCGCATCATCCGCATCCCCACCTCGGACAATTTCTGGGCCATGGGCGATACCGGTCCCTGCGGCCCGTGTTCGGAGATCTTCTACGACCACGGCGAGGAAATCCCCGGCGGTCCGCCCGGAAGCCCCGATGAGGACGGCGATCGCTTCATCGAGATATGGAATCTCGTCTTCATGCAGTTCGAGCAGGTCACGCCGGAAGAGCGCGTCGACCTGCCGCGCCCGTCCATCGATACGGGCATGGGACTGGAGCGCGTTGCCGCCGTGCTGCAGGGCGTGCACGACAATTACGAGATCGACCTCTTCAAGGCGCTTATCCACGCTTCCGAGGAGGCGACCGGCGTTGCGGCGGAAGGCCGGCAGCACGCCAGTCACAAGGTCATCGCCGACCATCTGCGCGCCGTAAGCTTCCTCATCGCGGACGGCGTGCTGCCGTCGAACGAGGGGCGCGGCTACGTGCTGCGCCGCATCATGCGCCGCGCCATGCGCCACGCGCAGCTGCTGGGCGCCGAGGAACCGCTGATGTGGCGCCTCGTACCGGCGCTGGTGCGCGAGATGGGCCAGGCCTATCCGGAGCTTTCCCGCGGCGAGGCGCTGATCGCCGAGACATTGAAGCTCGAGGAAACGCGCTTCCGCAAGACGCTGGCGCGCGGGCTCAACCTCTTGTCCGATGCCACCGAGGGCATGGGTGAGGGCGCGCGGCTCGACGGCGAGACCGCCTTCAAGCTCTACGACACCTACGGTTTCCCGCTCGACCTCACCCAGGATGCGCTGCGCCAGCGCGGCATCTCGGTCGATCTCGACGGCTTCAACGCCGCCATGGAGCGCCAGAAGGCGGAAGCGCGAGCCAATTGGGCCGGTTCCGGCGATATGGCGGCGGAGGCCGTCTGGTTCTCGGTCAAGGACAAGGCCGGCGCCACCGACTTCCTCGGTTACGAGACGGAGGAGGCCGAGGGCGTCGTCGCCGCGCTCGTCAAGGACGGTGCGATTGTCGAAGAGGCCGCGGAAGGCGAGGATGTTGCCATCGTCACCAACCAGACGCCCTTTTACGGCGAGTCCGGCGGCCAGGTGGGCGACACCGGCGTGATCGAGGGCGAAGGCTTCACCGTCGCCGTGAACGACACGCAGAAGAAGGGCGAAGGCCTGCTGGTGCATTTCGGCAAGGTGACGAAAGGCGCGGTCAAGACCGGCGAGGAGGTGTCGCTGCGCGTCGACCACGTGCGCCGTACCCGCATCCGCGCCAACCATTCGGCAACCCATCTGGTGCACGAGGCGCTGCGCGAGGTGTTGGGCACCCACGTCGCGCAGAAGGGCTCGCTGGTCGCCCCCGACCGGCTGCGCTTCGACTTCTCGCATCCCAAGCCGATCACCGGCGAGGAGCTTTCGCACATCGAGGACATCGCCAACGGGATCGTGCTGCAGAACGCGCCGGTCGTCACGCGTCTGATGGCGGTGGACGATGCCATCGCCGAGGGCGCCATGGCGCTGTTCGGCGAAAAGTACGGCGACGAGGTTCGCGTCGTCTCCATGGGAACCGCCATGGATGGCGAGAAGGCCGTCAAGACTTATTCGCTGGAATTATGCGGCGGCACCCATGTCGCCGCCACCGGCGACATCGGCCTCGTGCATATCGTCGATGAAGGCGCGGTCGCCGCCGGCGTGCGCCGCATCGAGGCGCTGACGGGGGCCGCCGCCCGCCGCCATCTGGACGAGCAGGAGCGTCGGCTGAAGGCGGCCGCCTCCGTGCTCAAGGTTTCACCGTCGGATGTCGTTCCGCGCCTGGAAACGCTCGTGGAAGAGCGCCGCAAGCTCGAGCGGGAGCTTTCAGAGGCGCGGCGCAAGCTGGCGCTCGGCGGCGGCTCGGCCGGCGAGGGCGCCGGCGACCGGCAGGACGTCGGCGGCGTCGGCTTCATGGGCCGCGTGGTGGACGGCATCTCGCCGAAGGACCTGAAGCCGCTGGCCGACGAGGGCAAGCGCTCGCTCGGCTCCGGCGTCGTCGTCTTCGTCGGCACGTCGGACGAGGGCAAGGCGAGCGTCGTCGTCGGCGTCACGGACGATCTCACCGACCGCTTCAGCGCCATCGACCTCGTGCGCGTCGCCTCCGCGGCAATAGGCGGCAAAGGCGGCGGCGGCCGGCCCGACATGGCCCAGGCCGGCGGGCCGGACGGCACGAAAGCCGCTGCAGCTGTCGAAGCCGTGAAGGCGGCGATGGCGGGGTAGGCTGTCCGATCGTCGGCGCTTCAGCACGCTCCAGATGTCAGGACGTGGGTTCGGTCGCCTTGAGGCTTGCCCGGGCCGAGATGTTCGTCCACCAGGCCGCGAGGTCGGGATGCTCGTTCAAAAGCGCGCGCCCCTCCTCGGCCCTCGCGAAATAGGCAAAGATCGGGGCTGCGTGGAGGTCCGCGAGCGTCAGCCGTTCGCCGCATAGCCATACGCCGCCCGACTTGAGGCGCGAAAGCACCCTCAGGCAGGTTGCCGCCTTGGGGAGTGCGGCGGCGACCTTGGCCGCATCCGTCGTCTTGCCCTCTCTCCGCTTTGAAACCCTTTCGACATAGATGTCCCAAACCAACGTGCGGTAGGCATAGGCGTCGAGAATGGAGATGATCTGGCTCATCCTCGCCCGCTGCCGGACGTCGCTCGGCTGCAACGCGGGACCCGGAAACGCCTCGTCGATATAGCGGGAGATCGCAGCAGTCTCGAAAAGGCGGAAATCGCCGTCTTCAAAGGCGGGGATGCGTCCGAAAGGCTGGTGATCGAGATACCAGGCCGGCACACCATCCTTTGAAAAGACGTCGACCGGCACAAGCTCGTGGTCGACGCCCTTCTCCATCAGGACAAGCCGCGCGATGCGTACATAGACGCTGTAGTCTGCTCCCAGGAGGCGTGGCTTGGCCATTGTTTCCGCTCAGGCCATCGCCTTCTGCAGGTTCTCGTCGATCTTGTCGAGGAAGCCGGTGGTCGACAGCCACGGCTGGTCCGGGCCGATCAGGAGCGCCAGGTCCTTGGTCATGAAGCCCGATTCCACCGTGTCGACGCAAACCTGCTCCAGCGTCTCGGCGAATTTCTTCAGCGCCGCGTTGTCGTCCAGCTTGGCGCGATGGGCGAGGCCCCGGGTCCAGGCGAAGATGGAGGCGATGGAGTTGGTGGAGGTCTCCTCGCCGCGCTGATGCTGGCGGTAGTGGCGCGTGACTGTTCCGTGCGCGGCTTCGGCCTCCACCGTCTTGCCGTCCGGCGTCATCAGCACCGAGGTCATGAGGCCGAGGGAGCCGAAGCCCTGGGCCACCGTGTCCGACTGCACGTCGCCGTCATAGTTCTTGCAGGCCCACACATAGCCGCCCGACCATTTCAGGCTCGATGCCACCATGTCGTCGATCAGACGATGCTCGTACCAGATCTTCTTTTCCTTGAAGGCAGCCTCGAATTCCGCCTCGTAGACCTCCTGGAACAGGTCCTTGAAGCGGCCATCATAGGCCTTCAGGATCGTGTTCTTGGTGGAGAGGTACACCGGATAGCCGCGCATCAGGCCGTAGTTCAGCGAGGCGCGGGCGAAGTCGCGGATCGAATCGTCGAGATTGTACATGGCCATTGCCACGCCGGAGGAGGGCGCGTCGAAGACCTCGTGCTCGATCGTCTGGCCGTCCTCGCCGACGAATTTGATCGTCAGCTTGCCCTTGCCGGGGAATTTGAAATCCGTGGCGCGGTACTGGTCGCCAAAGGCGTGACGGCCGACGATGATCGGCTGCGTCCAACCGGGCACCAGGCGCGGCACGTTCTTGGCGATGATGGGCTCGCGGAAGATCACGCCGCCCAGGATGTTGCGGATGGTGCCGTTGGGCGAGCGGTACATGCGCTTCAGCCCGAATTCCTCGACGCGCGCCTCGTCCGGCGTAATGGTGGCGCATTTCACGCCGACGCCGTATTCCTTGATGGCGTTGGCAGCGTCGACGGTGATCTGGTCGTCGGTGGCGTCGCGCGCGTCGATGCCGAGGTCGAAATATTTCAGGTCGATGTCGAGATAGGGGTGGATCAGCTTGTCCTTGATGAACTGCCAGATGATGCGCGTCATCTCGTCGCCGTCCAGTTCGACGACGGGATTGTCCACCTTGATTTTCGCCATTTTACAAACCTCTTTACGGAGAAAAGGCGGCCGCGCCGCCGACAGACCTGATTGCAGGAAGTGGCGCCCCTATAGCATTGGCCGCTCGCTTGGCAAAGGCGGGAGAGGAGGCGCTTTACCATCGCCGAGGAAGCCGCTAACAGCAGCGTCATGGCAGGCACCGACAAACAGCGCGAGATGCTCGCGGACGGACCGGCGATCGTTCTGGTCGAGCCGCAGCTTGGCGAGAATATCGGCATGGTGGCGCGCGCCATGGCCAATTTCGGCTTGGGCGAGCTTCGCCTCGTCAATCCGCGCGATGGCTGGCCGAACGAGAAGGCGAGGGCGGCGGCGAGCCGTGCCGATCACGTCATCGACGCCGTCAAGGTCTATGACGACCCGGCGGAGGCGGTTGCCGATTTGAACTTCGTCCAAGCCACCACCGCGCGACCGCGCGACAACTTCAAGCCGGTGCGCGGGCCGGTGGAGGCTGCGGCCGACCTGCGCGCCCGCCATAAAGATGGCCAGAAGACCGGCATCCTGTTCGGCCGCGAGCGCTGGGGGCTCACCAACGAGGAAGTGGCCATGGCCGACGAGATCGTCACCTTCCCCGTCAATCCCGCCTTCGCCTCGCTGAACATCGCGCAGGCCGTCCTCCTTATGTCCTACGAGTGGATGAAGACGGCGCCGCAAGCCGCCGTCCAGCCCGTAGGGCCGCAGCAGACGCCCGCCACCAGGGAGCACCTCAACAGCCTGATGGCCTATCTCGACCGCGTGCTTTCCGAGCGCGGCTATTTCCGCACGGAAGACAAGAAGCCGAAGATGATGGACAATCTGCGCGCCCTCTTCACGCGGCCAGGCTTCACCGTGGAAGAACTGGCGGTCCTGCGCGGCGTTCTGACGTCACTGGAGAAGTTCACGCCCAAAAAGCCGAAGGGCTCGGGCGAGGGGAGATGACTTTTCCATGCTGAGTTCTTTCGCGCCCCCCTCTAGCCTGCCGGCCATCTCCCCCACGAGGGGGGAGATCAGCCGTCGCTACGCTCGCCGCGCCTTCTGCAAAGTGGGAGAGTTGGCGAAGCGGGCGATGCCAGCCGATCTCCCCCCTCGTGGGGGAGATGGCCGGCAGGCCAGAGGGGGGCGCGAAGGGGCGCAGCTTCCATCGCGATCATGTGGGCCGCGGTGCTGATGCAGTCGAACAGCGGCCCCATCCTCTTCTTCGATTCGGGCATCGGCGGCCTGTCGGTCGTCAAGGAGGCGCGCGTGCTTCTGCCGGAGCATGCCTATGTCTACGTCGCCGACGACGCGGCCTTTCCCTACGGCGCGTGGGAGGAGGAGGCGCTCAAGGCGCGGCTGGTCGACCTCTTCGGCGGTCTCATCGCCCGTTTTTCGCCCTCCCTCATCGTGATCGCCTGCAACACGGCCTCCACCCTCGCCATCGCCCACCTGCGTGCCGCCTTTCCCGGCCAGCCCTTCGTCGGCACGGTGCCGGCGATAAAACCCGCCGCCGAACGCACCCGCTCAGGTCTCGTTTCAGTTCTCGCGACACCCGGCACGGTGAAGCGGCAATATACGCGCGACCTGATCAGCCAGTACGCGGCCAAGTGCCATGTGCGCCTGGTCGGCAGCGAAAACCTCGCCCGTTTGGCGGAGCAATATATGCGCGAGGGTTTTGTCGATGAGGAAGCGGTGCGCGCCGAGATCGAGCCCTGTTTCGTCGAGCACGAGGACCGCCGCACAGACATCGTCGTGCTCGCCTGCACGCACTATCCGTTCCTCGTCAACCGCATGCGCAAGACCGCACCCTGGCCGGTCGACTGGATAGACACGTCGGAGGCAATCGCCCGCCGGGCGCTGGCGTTGGCGCAGGAATTGCCGGATTCGCGCTGGCGAGAGCAGCCGGATACAGCCTTCTTCACCTCAGGCGCGCTGCCCGCCAGCCTGCGCCGCCTCGTCTCCGGGTTTGGCTTCGAGGTGCGGGATTGCCTAGCGGTGGAGGGATGATTCCCGTCGTAGAGAAGAGGCGGCGCTGACGCACCGCCTCTTCTTCAGTGGTGTTGAGTGTCCAACATCTTATCCGATGAGAATGACCGGGGAGACAATGAAAGCGGAATCGCTGAGAAAGGCGAAACTGCTGCTGTCGAGCCTTCCATGAAATCCTTCCAGGAGGATACAGTTGTCCTGATAGTTGATATGCACTCCATCCATTCTTCCGTAGTCTATATCAACATCATCCATGCTGGACGGTACTGCATTTCCGTAGAAGACAAGCTTGTCAAATCCTTGTTCAAAGTCGGTAATAGTGTCATTGCCTATTCCAATGTCCATCGCAGCATCATCGCCCGTCGCAAGGACATTGTCATACATTTCGAAGAGGAAGATGTCCTTGCCTGCACCGCCTGTCAAAACATCGTCGCCGGTGTAGCCATATAGCGTGTCGGCGCCGTTACCGCCGTTCAATTCGTCGTCCCCGGCCATCCCCAAGAGGAGATCATCGCCATCCCCGCCCTCGAGGATGTCTTTGCCGCCGACCCAGGGTATGGAAGGGTCGTCTCCCAAAAGTATATCGTTGCCGCCGAGACCGTAGAGCTTGTCGGATCCATGATTGCCATAGAGCCAATTATCGGCTTCGTTTCCAATAAGGATATCGTCGCCGCCACCTGCTTTGGCGTGCTCGATGACGGTATCGATATAGATCCCGATGTTGTCGTTCTTGCCGCCGACACTCGAGAAAGCTCCGCTCCGAAGGTCGATGGTCTGGTCTTCGTTGAATCCGGAGACATCGAGCGTGTCGGTACCGCCTGAATCGTATATAGTAAAGCTGATTAGCTTGCCGAACCTGGTTAGGTCATATATCTCATTGGTATTGGGGAAGTCGTCTTCGGAAATGTTAAACCCGTATGTGGTATTGCCGATCCGGGTTTCCGCAGCTCCGTAGAGATATTGCATAGCCTGAATATCCGCCATTTGCGGTGTAACTGGAACGAGTTGAGACAAATCCTCTTGTCTGTTGTGATGGTACGACATGATCGACAGTTGCGAGGATTCTTTCTCAAATAACTTTCCGTGTTCTGCTTCCGCTCCCCCGTTGTAGTTTCCAGGGTGGCCCAATCCCAACACATGGCCGATCTCGTGCATAATCGTTGTCAAGTCACTGGCCTTGGCGACTTTAAGAATCTTTTCTTCGGTCATCATCCGCACCTCCGGTATCGCTTCCTCGGGAAAACCCGCTGCGATAAGCTCGTCGTCCGTCATCGTCAGAGTTCGCAGCGCCAGATCGCGGTCAGCGGAATTGTCGGGGGTATGGATCTTGGCAGCCCCCCAGGCAAAACCGGCAGCTGCCCCCGCACCATCCTCACGAGATTCTCCATCGCCCCTGAAGGTTATATTGGGAGGTCTGTCGCTTACCACATCGTCAGGAATTCTTGTGAACCTGATGTCGGCTACATCCTCCCATGCCTGGAGGGCGGTCTCGACGAGCTTTGCTCTTTCCTCGGAAAAACCATACAGGCGATAGGTGAACTCTCTTTCCTCGCGAGGAAAGCCGTCGACATAACCGGTGGCTTTTCTTTCTTCAGCGTCCCCGCGGGTCGTGGACAGATCTCCGCGGTCTTTCGAATAACCACTGGTGAGATAGTCCACCATTCCCTGCAGCCCCTGTTTCGTCAGCGGCAGCGGGCGGTCCAGGATGGGTTCGTGCAATTGGATGTCAGGGTCAGTGGTATGATAAGTATCATTCATCATAATATCTCATTATATTCAATATAATACAGTCGTTTCACCGATGATTTCGGTGGATGTCACAGTATTTATTGGTGTATGAAAGTAAAAATCAATTGTCACAACGATCCCAAACGACGCGTTACCGCAACATGTGTTGGAAGATCTCCTGCCGTTCACCCCGTGCGATCGGACGAGACGCCGGATGGCACATCGTAACGCTCGTTACGGCGCGTGTGCTGTGCGCCGCCTGATAAACATCACGCGCGCGAGGGTCGGACATTTGCTCTTTCCAATCCCGTCACCTACCCAAAACCGTTGACTTTCCTGCCGATCTCCCCTATCTCCCACGCCAGCGCGATGGCGTTCACTCGCCGCCGCGCTTTTTAACGTGTCCCGTGGAAATCGCCACAAGCGTGCGGCGGTTTTCCTGTCAGGCCTCGAAAACGGAGGCCAGAGGAGGGCGCGTTTCCTTCGCTCGGTGCATGAGGTGCCGGGTGTGTTGTTTGAAAAGGGAATGCGATGAGCAAACGCCACTCCGCAAAGTACAAACTCGATCGTCGTCTTGGCGAGAACGTCTGGGGACGGCCCAAGTCGCCGGTCAACCGCCGCGAATACGGCCCCGGCGAGCACGGCCAGCGCCGCAAGGGCAAATTGTCCGATTTCGGTCAGCAGCTGCGCGCCAAGCAGAAGCTCAAGGGCCACTACGGCGACATCTCCGAAAAGCAGTTCCGCCGCATCTACGACGAGGCGAACCGCCGCAAGGGCGAGACGACGGAGAACCTGATCGGCCTTCTGGAATCGCGCCTCGACGCCGTCGTCTACCGCGCCAAGTTCGTGCCGACCATCTTCGCCGCGCGCCAGTTCGTCAACCACGGCCACGTCAATGTGAACGGCCGCCGCGTCAACATCCCGTCCTACCGCTGCAAGCCGGGCGACGTGATCGAGGTGCGCGAGAAGTCGAAGCAGCTCGTCCTCGTGCTGGAGTCGGTTCAGCTCGCCGAGCGCGACGTGCCGGATTATGTCGAGGCCGACCACAACAAGATGGTCGCCAAGTACATCCGTATTCCGGCGCTTGCCGACGTGCCCTACGCCGTCCACATGGAGCCGAACCTGGTCATCGAGTTCTACTCGCGCTGACCTAGTGGCCTGACCCAAACAGATGGTATCCATCTGTTTGGAAAAATCAGCCCACAAGCTATTGGCCTGGTGGGGCGATTTGTCCTGACAGATGGGCACCATCTGTCAGGATCGCACCACTGGCCGACACCGCTTCGGGAAAGGCCGCCACCACGTGCGGCCTTTTTCTTTTGCGGCTCTAAGGCTATGCAGGGGGCATGATGACAGTCCATCAACAGCCCGACCTGGAAGCGCCGGCCGACGTGGCAAGCCATCCGCTCTTTGCGGACGCGCCATCCTCGGTGGAGTTCAACAAGTTGAGGAAGCGCCTCCTGCGCCAGACGCGCGAGGCGATCGAGGCGTTCTCGATGGCCGCCCCCGGCGCGCGCTGGCTGGTGGCGCTGTCCGGCGGCAAGGATTCCTACGGTCTGTTGACCGTGCTGCTCGACCTCAAATGGCGCGGCCTCCTGCCGGTCGAGCTTCTCGCCTGCAACCTCGACCAGGGCCAGCCGAATTTCCCGAAGCACGTCCTGCCGGACTATCTCACCTGCCTCGGCGTTCCCCACCGTATCGAGTACCAGGACACCTATTCGGTGGTGACGGACAAGATCCCCGAAAGCCGCACCTATTGCTCCTTATGCTCGCGCCTGCGCCGCGGCCATCTCTACCGCATCGCGCGGGAGGAGGGGTGCTCGGCCCTGGTCCTCGGCCATCACCGCGAGGACATCCTCGAGACGTTCTTCATGAACCTGTTCCATGGCGGGCGGCTTGCCGCCATGCCGCCCAAGCTCCTCAACGACGAGGGCGACGTCATGGTGTTGCGTCCGTTGAGCTTCTGCGCCGAGGCCGATCTCGAAAAATTCGCGCAAGCCATGCGCTTCCCCATCATCCCGTGCGATCTGTGCGGCAGCCAGGAAGGGCTGCAGCGCGACGCCATGAAGAGCATGCTTGCCGACATCGAGAAGCGCATGCCCGGCCGCAAGGACACCATCATCCGCGCGCTCGCCAACGCGCGCCCCTCGCACCTCTTGGACCGCAAGCTGTTCGACTTCGCCTCTCTGAATGCCGCTAAACCGGCGGATTGACCGTTCGGAACAGCCGGCCGCGCTCGCCGATGAGCACCAGTATCAAGGCAACGACGGAGACGACGAAATAACCGCCGGCGAGCGGCGTCAGCGTGCCGTCGAAGGCTTGGCCGATCATGGCGCCCAGGAGCCCGCCGCCTAGCGTGGTGACGAAGCCGAGCACGGCGGCCGCTGTGCCCGCAACGTGCCCCAGCGGCTCCATGGCGATGGAGTTGAAGTTGGGCCCGATCCAGCCGAACATGAACATGGAGGCCGAGAAGAGGACGAAGAAGAGCGGGAAGGATATCGGCCCCATCAGCGACAGCGTCAGCCACAGCGCGTTGACGGCGACGAAGGTCACAAGCGCGCCGTGCGACAGCCGCCGCATGCCGAGACGGCCGACGAAGCGCGAATTGGTGAAGGATGACAGCGCCATCAAGCCCGCGCCGACGGCAAAGAGCAGTGGAAACCAGGTTCCGAGCCCGTAGATGTCGACATAGATCTGCTGCGCGGAGTTGATGAAGCCGAACAGCGCCCCGAAGATCGCCGTCGCGGCGAGCATATAGCAGAACGCGATGCGGTCGGTGAGGACGTAGCCGAAGCCTTGCACCACCGAGCGCAGCGAAAGCGCGCGCCGCATGGTCTGAGGCAGGGTCTCCGGCAGGCGCAGCCAGGCCCACAGCGCCACGACAAAGGCAAGCCCCGCCATGAGCAGGAATATCTCCGGCCAGTTGCCGAAGATCATGATGAGTTGGCCGAGGCTGGGCGCCATCACGGGGATGACCATGAAGACCATCATGACCATGGATAAAACTTCCGCCATCTGCCGCCCGCCGAAGATGTCGCGGATGGCCGAAACGGCGATGACGCGCGTGGCGGCGGCGCCGATGCCCTGGAGAACGCGCAGCGCCAGGAGTGCGGCGAAGCTCGGCGCAAAGGCGGCGGCAAGGGCGGCGCACATGTAGATGACGAGCCCCGTGAGCAGCGGGCCGCGCCGCCCGAAACGGTCGGAGATCGGCCCGTAGAAGAGCTGTGCGCCGCCAAAGCCGACGACGTAGGCGGTGATGACGAACTGCCGGCTGTTTTCGTCTGCAACCCCGAGAGCGCCGCCGATCTGCTGCAGTGCCGGCAACATGATGTCGATCGCCATCGCATTCATTGCCATGAGCGCGGCTGCGAGCGCGATGAACTCGGCCTTGCCGATCGTCACGCGCGATCGGACCGGCTCTTCCCGTGCGGCGGATTCGTCCATGGTTCCTGCTCCGGCGGCGGCGCGCATGGAGGAAGGCGCGCTCGTTTCGACAAGAATGCTCGATACCGGTGCCCAAGGCGCCGGGATCGGATGACGGCAAAAAGACGCGTCGGCCCTGCGGCCGACGCGCCGTAACGACGTTCAAATGCCGACCCGGCCCCGGAAGGCGTTTTCACGCCATGCCGGGGGAGGGCCGGTTTTACGTTTCCCTAAGCGGCGCCGCGCGCGCTCACGCCCTTTTCGGCGAAGAACGATTGCAACTCGCCGGCCTGGAACATCTCGCGGATGATATCGCACCCGCCGACGAACTCGCCCTTCACATAGAGCTGCGGAATGGTCGGCCAGTTGGAGAATTCCTTGATGCCCTGGCGCAGATTATCCGAGGTGAGCACGTTGATGCCCTTATAGTCGACGCCGAGATAGTCGAGGATCTGCACGACCTGGCCCGAAAAGCCGCACTGGGGAAAGCCGGGCGTGCCCTTCATGAAGACAACGACGTCGTTCGCCTTCACCTCGTTGTCGATGAATTCGTTGATACCGCTCATCGCCTGTCCTTTCGTTGCCGGCAAGGCCGGCATTCGTAAGCTGTGCTGACCATTATCTATTGCACGATCCGGCGCGGTGCAATGCGGAGGGGGCGGATTTGACCACGGCGAGTGATGAAGTTCGCTGGCGGTATTTCCCTTCTCGGCCTGTTGCAGAAGTTCGTTGATGCCGCCGATCGCCACGTCCAGAGCCGGCGATTGCCAGGTCAGGTCGTACTTGGTAAAGGACGGCCCTACCGTTTATCGACCACATCATTCAGGCTCGACCCCATGGAACCGAAGCAGTCAGACCGATAGGCCGCAACAACGCTTGCCTTGTTGTTGCGGCAGTCTGCCCGGTTCCGCTTTCAAATCATGGCAGTGCAGACCGCCGCCAAATGTCACTCATTTGAGCGGATGCTTCGTCATGCCTACTCAGAATCCACGGCTGTGGACCTACAGCCTGCCAGTGGCTTTGATGCTTCTGGCCCCCTTCAACATTCTCGCCTCGCTCGGCATGGACATCTATCTGCCGGTCGTTCCTGCAATGCCGGAAATCCTCCAGACGACGCCGGCGGTGGTCCAATTGACCCTCACCCTCTACATGATCATGCTCGGCGTCGGGCAGATCGTCTTCGGCCCGCTCTCCGATCGGCTTGGCCGTCGCCCGGTGCTGATCGGCGGCGCAGTGCTTTTCGCAGCGGCATCGTTTGCCCTGGCAGCCACATCCTCGGCGTATCTTTTCGTGACGCTCCGGCTGGTGCAGGCGGTAGGCGCGTCGGCAATGCTGGTGGCGCTCTTTGCGACCATACGCGATGTTTACGCGGAAAGGCAGGAAAGCGCCGTCATCTACAGCCTCATGAACGCGATGCTGGCCTTCGTGCCGGCGCTCGGCCCCATTGCCGGTGCGCTCATTGCCGGTTCCCTCGGATGGCGCTTCATCTTTATCGCTCTGGGCGTCCCTGCCGTGGTGTTGCTCGTCTGCGCGTTGCCCGCATGGCATGAAACGCGGCCGGTCAAAGAAGCGCCGCGTAGAGCGTCGTTCGGTCCGGTGTTGAAGAGCCTTGCCTTCTGGACTTACACACTGGGCTTTGGGGCGGCTATGGGCACGTTCTTTGTGTTCTTCTCAACGGCACCACGTGTCTTGATCGACGGTGCCGGATTCTCCGAGATCGGTTTTAGCTCGGCATTCGCGACCGTCGCCTTCGTCATGATCGCCACGGCACGTTTCGCAAGGCTCTTTATGGAGCGGTGGGGAACTGCCGGAAGCGCTGTCCGCGGCATGGCACTTCTGATGCTGGGCGCCTGTGTGCTGCTGCTGGGCCAACTCTCCCTGCCGCCATCGTTCTGGTCGTTCATCCTGCCGATGTGGCTGATGGCGGTGGGAATCGTATTCACGATCTCTGTATCGGCCAACGGCGCGTTGCAGGAGTTTGGGGATATCGCCGGTACCGCCGTCGCCCTGCATTTCTGCATCCAGAGCCTCATTGTCGGTGTTGTCGGCACCTGCTTTGTGGTCGCGCTGAACGGCGACACCGCTTGGCCCTTGATCGCTTACTCAGCCGGCATGGTGGTGACCACCCTGGCGGCGCTGCTGTGGCTTCGCATTCGAGGCATGCGTCTACAAACCGCGTAATGCTGTTTCCACGAGCGGCCCGCGACGTTGGGCCGCTCGTCAGCATCGACGGTGGCTACAGCAATTCCAGGAAAAGTGGAAACCGGCTTTCCATCCGGAACTGAGACAAAACAACGAGTTAGACCAGTTCATCGATTCCATGAAACGAAGAACTGGTCTAAACGTTTCCTACCCACCCGCTGCGGAATTCGAACGAGACGGACCTATGCAGCGCTCCGCCTATTCAGGCACGCTCGTCTGCAGCGCCAGCGCGTGAAGGGTGCCGCCCATATTGCCCTTCAACGCATCATAGACCATCTGGTGCTGCTGCACGCGGCTTTTGCCACGAAAACTCTCGGCCACCACCTCGGCGGCGTAATGGTCGCCATCGCCGGCAAGGTCGCGGATGGTGACCTTCGCATCGGGAATGGCTTCCTTGATGAGGCGCTCGATGTCGCCGGCGTTCATTGCCATGGAGTTACTCCCAAATCTCACCATCCCAAAACGGCAAGCAATTCTGCCACATTTGGATCGGCCTCATAAAGCGGAAATCCGCTCCCGTCATGGTCTGCCCGCAGCCTCTATAACCGCGTCGCCGAGGGTGGCTCCCCAGGGGACGATTCCCCACCAGATGATGACTGTGGCCTCGACGTCGACCGTTCGCCGGGCGAGGAGGCTGTGAATTCTTCGATGCAACAACATCGGGCTGGCGAGCCTTGCTATAGCAAATTCTCTCCTTCCATGAAGGCGGGGAACCAGCCTTCATGGGCTTTCTTGATTGCCGCCACGGGCAGCGCGCGCGCCTGGCCGAGCTGCAGTTCGCCGCCGCCTGTCGTGCCGAGGCGGGCGAGCGGAACCCCGGCCTTTTGCGCCTCGGCCAGAAGCGCGTCGATTTCCTGCGGCGAAGCCGCAACGGTCAGCACATAGCGCCCCTGATCCTCGCCGAAGAAGGAGGCGGCCGGATCGGCGCCCGGAGGCACTTCGATCCACGCACCGATGCCGGAGGCCATCGCCATTTCCGCCAACGCCACGGCGAGCCCGCCGTCGGAGCAATCATGTGCGGACGTGGCCTTGCCAGATCGAATGAGGCCGCGCACGAAGTCGCCGACGCGCTTCTCGTGCGCCAGGTCCACCGGCGGCGGCGGGCCGTCGGCGCGGCCATGGATGTCGCGCAGGTAAACCGATTGACCCAGATGTGTGCCCCAGCCTTCCGGCGCGCCGGCGAGAAGGATCGTCTCGCCTTCCCCCGCAAAGGCGATGCGCGCCATCTTCGACCAATCCGGGATGAGGCCGACACCGGCGATGGTGGGCGTCGGCGGGATCGCTTCACCCAGCGTCTCGTTGTAGAGCGAGACGTTGCCGGAGACGATCGGGAAGCCGAGTGCCCGGCAAGCTTCGCCCACGCCCTCGACGGCGCGCACGAAGGTGCCCATGGTCTCCGGCCGCTCCGGATTGCCGAAGTTGAGGTTGTCCGTCGCCGCCAGCGGCTCCGCGCCCGTCGCCGTCAGGTTGCGCCAGCATTCGGCCACCGCTTGCTTGCCGCCTTGATAAGGGTCGGCCTCGCAGTAGCGCGGCGTGACGTCGGAAGAAAAGGCGAGTGCCTTCGTCGGGTGATCCTCGACGCGCACCACGCCGGCATCGCCGCCGGGAAGCTGCAGCGAGTTGCCCTGGATCAGCGTATCGTACTGCTCCCACACCCAGCGCCGGGAGGAAAGATCGGGCGAGCCGATCAGCTCCAGGAGCGTCTCGGCGATGTCGGCCTGCGGCACGCCGGCGGGGTCGAGGGGAGAGGGCGCCTTGGGCGCCACCCAGGGCCGGTCGTATTCCGGCGCCTCGTCGCCCAGCTCCTTGATGGGCAGGTTCGCCACCTCCTCACCCTGGTGAAGGATGCGGAAGCGCTTGTCGTCGGTGGTATGCCCGACGATAGCGAAATCGAGCCCCCATTTGCGGAAGATCGCCTCGGCTTCCGGCTCCTTCTCCGGCCGCAGCACCATGAGCATGCGCTCCTGGCTTTCCGACAGCATCATCTCGTAGGCCGACATGCGCTCCTCGCGCACCGGCACCTTGTCGAGCTCGAGCACGATGCCAAGGTCGCCCTTGGCGCCCATCTCGACGGCCGAACAGGTGAGCCCCGCCGCTCCCATGTCCTGAATGGCGATGACGGCGCCCGTCGCCATCAGCTCCAGGCAGGCCTCCAGCAGGCATTTCTCGGTGAACGGATCGCCCACCTGCACGGTCGGGCGCTTCTCGTCTATGTCGGCGTCGAACTCGGCCGAGGCCATCGTCGCCCCGCCGACGCCGTCGCGCCCCGTCTTGGCGCCGAGATAGACGACCGGCAAGCCGACGCCTTCCGCCTTCGAATAGAAGATGGCGTCAGTGCGGGCGATGCCGGCGGCAAACGCGTTGACCAGGATGTTACCGTTGTAGCGCGGGTCGAAATTTACCTCGCCGCCAACCGTCGGCACGCCGAAGGCATTGCCGTAGCCGCCGATGCCGGCCACCACGCCGGCCACCAGATGCCGCGTCTTCGGATGGTCCGGCGCGCCGAAGCGCAGCGCGTTCATGGCGGCGATGGGCCTGGCGCCCATGGTGAAGACGTCGCGCAGGATGCCGCCGACGCCCGTCGCCGCGCCCTGGTAGGGCTCGATGTAGGAGGGGTGGTTGTGGCTCTCCATCTTGAAGACGACCACCTGCCCGTCGCCGATGTCCACCACGCCGGCATTCTCGCCAGGCCCCTGGATGACCCGTGGCCCCGAGGTCGGCAGCGTGCGCAGCCACTTCTTCGAGCTCTTGTAGGAGCAGTGCTCGTTCCACATGGCCGAGAAGATGCCGAGCTCGGTGAAGGTCGGCTCGCGGCCGATGAGCGCGATGATGCGCTGGTATTCTTCACGCTTCAGCCCGTGCGCGGCCACGAGTTCGTCGGTGATGGGAATCGCGTTGGGAATGGTCATCTGCGGCTATCGATTGCGGGAGGCTACAGGCGGCTCATAGCGCACCTTGCGCCGCGTTTCACCGCTCTTTGACGAAAAAACCGCGGGAGAGGCTGAAAAATCCGTGGGCAGCCGGCCGCTCCTCAGTCGTAGCTGTCATATCCGGCGCCGCCATGCTCCAGAAGCCGGCGGACGATGGCAAGGCCACGGGCCGCTTCCTCGCGTCCGCGCGGGGCCGATATGCCGAGGCGGACATGGTGGAACACCTGGTCCGACCGCCCCGCCTTGAACTCGTCCGCATCGTCGATCAGCACGCCTTCCTCCGACGCCGCGTTCTTGAACGTGGCGGACAGCCACGGTTCCGGCAATTCCAGCCAGACGAACGGAATGTTCGGGCAGGATCTGAGGTCGAAGCCGGCAAGCGCATCGTGCGTCAGCGCAAGCCGCGCATTGTTCTCCTTAACGCAGCGCGCCCGGATCGCGTCGGCCTCGCCCGAAAGAACGAGCTGGGCCGAGAGCTCGGCCAGCATGAACGGCAGGCCGCCCGTCAGCATCCGGTGCGCCACCTGGATGCGGCGCTCGTAGTTCGGCGGGCAGGCGACCCAGCCGCCGCGCACGCCGGCGGCGACCGACTTCGAAAGGCCGCCCACATGGAAGGTGCGCTCGGGAGCCAGTTCGACGAGCAAGGGGGACGGGTCGTCGGTAAGGGCGCCGTAGAGATTGTCCTCGATCAGCCACACATTGTACCTGCGGGCGATCTCGGCAACGGCGATGCGCCGCGCCTCCGGCATCGTCGCGACCGTCGGGTTCTGCACCGCCGACATCGAAAACACCATCTTTGGGTGCCGCTGCGCGCACACCCGCTCGAAATCCTCCGGAACGATGCCCTGTTCGTCGGACCGGATGAGCGCAATGCGCCGGCCGACGAGGCTGGCGCTGCGCGCCACCTGCGAATAGGTGAGGTGCTCGAAGGCGATGTGATCGCCCGGCGCGGTGACCGCCGAGATGATGGCGACGGCGGCGGCGTGCGCCCCCAGCGTCGGCACGATGCAATGCGGCTCCGGCCGGAACGAACCCCTGGCGAGCCAGCGGCTGCCGGCTTGCGCCCAGCGGTCGGGAAAGCGCCGCGTATAGCTTGCTGCCTCGTGGGGGTGGTCGCGGTTGATCCTGGCCGACAACGCGGCAATGGTTTCGCCCTGTCCCACGTCCGGTGCGGCCGTGGCATCGAAATGCAGCTTTCCGGCCGGCGCCTCCATCTCGCGCGTCCCCTCCATCCCGCTCGACGCCAGCGCCGGCCCGGCCTGAGGCATGCCGCGCCCGTGGTCCAGAATGTAGGTGCCGCGCCCGACCTCGCCGCTGACCAGCCCGCGCTCGCGCGCGAGCGCGTAGGCGCGGCTCACCGTGCCGATCGTTACCCGCAAGTCGAAGGCGAGGTTGCGCTGAGGCGGCAGCTTTGCGCCTTTCGCCAGGACACCGCGCTCGATGTCGCTTTCGATCTGGTCGGCGAGCCGCAGATAGAGCGGCCCGGTGCCGCTGGAGAGGTTGGGAAGCCAATTTGTCATCATGACAATTCTCTATATTGCCATCGAAAATGAGTCAATTAATACGGGGAAGGGCGATGGAAGGGCCGTTTTCTCCCCAATTATGGGGCTGCGGTGTGAAAAAGGCAGTAGAAAGATGGATACAATTGGTACAATACGCCATCGTTCGCGCTCGGGCTTGTCCTTCGGGCTCGCCGCCAAACGCCTCGCCCGCCTCCTGGTGGCGATAGCCGAACGGCTGGAGAGCATGATGGAAAAGCGTCGCAGCCGGCACGCTCTGCTCGAACTGTCCGACGAGCAACTCAAGGACATCGGCATCTCCCGCGCCGATGCAGTCCGGGAAGGGATCAGGCCTTTCTGGGACTGATCGTTTTTTGGTGCATTCAGCCAAGCCCGCCTGAACGCGACGGGTTCTACCCACGGCAGCTCGGCGTTCCGCTCGACCAGCGCTTGATGTCCGCGTTCACCCGCCCGCCGGTGCGCGTGCTGGCGAGTGGCCCGTAGGTCGTCAGAGTGACGGGCGAGCCCGCGGCTTCGATCACCAGCACCGGCAGGCCTTCGGCCTTGCCCCTCCTGAGCAGAAGAAGGCGCGGACGCCCGACGCTCGTGTCGAGCTCGGGCACGAGATGCAAGTCCTGGAAGGCTGCATCCGACGAGCGGACCCAGCATCTCACGCCCGCCTCGTTGATCCGCTGGAGCGCCGCAACCGGCTCATGCGCCTCGATTTGCAGCGCCAGCGGCCCGCCCATCGGCTCGCTCTGGCAGCCGGCCAGAAGGGCGGCGAGCAGCAACGCGCCGGCAGCCAAGCCCCTTTGCGTCCGGCTCACGCGGCTTTTCCCAAAAGGCCTTCGAAGAGCGCCCGCCCATCGGAACCGCCATGGGCGGCCTCGATCAGGTTTTCAGGATGCGGCATCATGCCCAGCACGTTGCCGCCTTCACCGATGATGCCGGCGATGTCGTTGACGGAGCCGTTGGGATTGGTGCCCTCGGCGTAGCGGAAGACCACCTGTCCCTCGCCCTCGATGCGGGAGAGCGTGCCGGGATCGGCGAAATAGTTGCCGTCGTGATGGGCGACGGGGCAGCGGATGATTTCACCCGGCGCATAGCCGCGCGTGAACGCCGTGTTGGCATTCGCCACCTCCAGCTTCACCTCGCGGCAGACGAATTTCAGCGACGCGTTGCGCATCAGAGCGCCGGGGAGCAACCCGGCTTCCAGAAGGATCTGGAAGCCGTTGCACACGCCCATCACCATCACGCCCTTCGCCGCCTTCTCCGCCACCGCCTTCATCACCGGCATGCGCGCGCCGATCGCCCCGCAACGCAGGTAATCGCCATAGGAGAAACCGCCGGGAATGACGATGAGGTCGACATCGGGCAGTTCCGTCTCGGTCTGCCAGACGGTGACCGGCGCCTTGCCGGAAATCTTGGTGAGCGCGGCGATCATATCGCGGTCGCGATTGAGGCCGGGAAGCTGGATGACGGCTGATTTCATGCGTTCGGATCGTAAGGTTTCTGTGGTGGTTCGGCCATTTCGCGAAGGTCGAGGCGCCGCTCAATGCGGTCGAGCCGGTCGTCTTGGCGGGCGAGGACGCCGTATATGTTGTGGATGTCGCCCTGCATGGCAACCATCGTGCCACGCATACTGTTCATCTCCGACTTCACCTCGTGCAGCGTGAAATCCACTTTGTCGAAGCGCTCCTGCATCTTCTTGAGGAGCTCATACATGAACGTGCTTGCCGTCTCCGTCATTGCCTCGACCCCTCTGCCACAACTTCAAGTAATGGCAATACTATAGTCTTCAATCACCGTGTTCGCCAGAAGACGCTCGCACATTTCCTTCAGCGCGGCTTCTGCTTTCGCGCGGTCGCTGTCCTGCAATTCGACGTCGAACACTTTCCCCTGCCGCACCGAGCCGACACCGGAGAAGCCGAGGCCCCCGAGTGCGCCTTCGATGGCCTTGCCCTGCGGGTCGAGCACGCCGTTCTTCAGGGTGACGATGATTCGTGCCTTGATCACTTCGCTTCTCTCCGTGCCGGACGCGCCCTCAGTGGCGCGTCTCGCCATCCTTGGAGGACACGAGCACCGGCCCGCTCGGCTTTGAGGGCTCGTTCTCGTTCATGATGCCGAGCCGGCGCGCCACCTCCTGGTAGGCTTCGACAAGCCCGCCCATGTCGCGGCGGAAGCGGTCCTTGTCCATCTTGTCCTGCGTGGCGGTATCCCACAGGCGGCAGTTGTCGGGCGATATCTCGTCGGCCACGACGATGCGCATCATGTCGCCCTCGAACAGCCGCCCGCATTCGATCTTGAAATCGACGAGCTGGATGCCGACGCCGAGGAAAAGACCGGACAGGAAATCGTTGACGCGGATGGCCAGCGCCATGATGTCGTCGATCTCCTGCGGGCTCGCCCAGCCGAAGGCGGTGATGTGCTCTTCGGAGACCATCGGGTCGTCCAGCGCATCGGCCTTGTAATAGAACTCGATGATGGAGCGCGGCAGCACCGTGCCTTCCTCGATGCCGAGCCGCTTGGCGAGCTGCCCTGCGGCGATATTGCGCACCACGATCTCGAGCGGAATGATCTCCACTTCCTTGATCAGCTGCTCGCGCATGTTGAGCCGGCGGATGAAGTGGGTGGGGATGCCGATCCGGTTCAGATGCTCGAAGATATACTCCGAGATGCGGTTGTTGAGCACGCCCTTGCCGTCGACGATCTCGTGCTTTTTCTTGTTGAAGGCGGTGGCGTCGTCCTTGAAGAACTGGATCAGCGTACCGGGCTCCGGCCCTTCATAGAGAATCTTGGCCTTGCCTTCATAGATGCGGCGGCGACGGTTCATGGCTTTTCCTGGGCTATTTGCCGGTTTTTCAGGGTGTTGGTCACATGGCCGGCTCGAAAAGAGGTGCGCCTTAACGGCTTTATGCGGTCTAGCGCAAACGCGCCGCTATCTCAATCGCCATTTAGCGCCATCAACGGCTCTATTGACCCGCCACCAAGCTTCTGGTTTGTCCGTGCCGACCTGCTATTCTAGCAGCCGAAAGCCGCCATGGCGGCACGGGCGATGCCGGAGGATAAATAGAGCATGAGCAGCATGAAAGACCGCGAAGAGACGTTCGAGCGCAAATTCGTCCATGACGAAGAGATGAAGTTCAGGGCCATGTCGCGCCGCAACAAGCTGCTCGGCCTGTGGGCGGCGGAGAAGCTGGGCAAGACCGGCGCCGAGGCCGATGCCTACGCGATCGAGGTGATCAAGGCAGACGTCGAGGAAGCCGGCGAGGAAGACGTCTTCCGAAAGGTCCGGCGCGATTTCGACGCCGCCGGCGTGCAGCAGTCGGACCATCAGATCCGCCGCACCATGAGCGAGCTCCTCAATGAGGCGATCGATCAGGTCAAGAACGCATAGGCCGCTCCCATGCGCTCAGCAACGCTGGCAGACCGGCTCGATGCCGGGGAGGGGATCCTTACGGCCTGGTCGTCGATCCCCGATGCGCTGACGGTCGAGGCCGTCGCCTGCCTCGGCTTCGACGCCGTCACGCTCGACATGCAGCACGGCGGCCATCATGAGGACAGCGTGCTGCGCGGCATCGTGCCTCTGGCCTTTCACGGCCGCCACGCCATCGTCCGCGTGCCGGTCGGGCGCTTCGATATGGCAAGCCGCGCTCTCGATTTCGGGGCCGAAGCCGTCATCGCGCCGATGGTGAACTCGCTCGAGGACGCGCGTCGCTTCGCCGCGGCGATGAAATACCCGCCGCGCGGCGAGCGCTCCTGGGGGCCGACCATCGCCATGCAGCGGTGCGGCGAGCCGGATGCCGCCAGTTGGCTGGCCGGGGCCGACCGCCGCACGATCGCCTTTGCCATGGTGGAAACGCGCGCCGCCCTTTCCCTTATCGACGATATGCTGGCCGTCGACGGCATCGACGGCATCTTCCTCGGCCCCTCGGATTTCTCCATCGCCTGGACCGAGGGAAAGACGGTCGATCCCTCCCACGAGGGCATGATGGAGGCGGTCGCAACGATCGCCGAAAAGACGCGGGCGGCCGGCAAGCACGCGGCCATCTACGTGGTCGATCCGGCCCTCGTCGGACGCTACCATGGCATGGGCTACCGCCTTTTCGCCCTCGGCAACGAAGGGGTCTATCTGGCGAAGGGGGCGGACAACCTCATCGCCGCGGCGAGGGAGAGCATCGGCTAAGCTTCCCTAGCGGGGGGACTAAAGCCGCGACAGGAACCGCGCGAAGGTGAGCGAGCCTTCGGGCCAGGGGCCGAAACCCGCTTCGGCGTTGATATGCCCCGCATTGCCGGCGTCCAGAAGCTGCGCTCCCCAGGCCGCCGCGATATCCTCGGCGGCCTCGAAGCTGCCGAAATGGTCGTTGCGGCTGGCCACCACGATTGCGGGAAAGGGCAGGGGATCGCGCGGGTAGGGCCCGAAGGTCATCAGGTGCCTGGGCCTGATATTCGGGTTCGTCACTTCCGGCGGCGCCACGAAGAAGGCGCCCGCCACCGGCTTGCGGAAGTGGGGGATAGCCTGCACCGCCGTCGCCACGCCCAGCGAATGGCCGACCAGAACCACCGGCTGCTCCGCCTCGTTCACTGCCTCGGCCAGCCTCGCCACCCAGTCCTCGCACACCGGCTTCCTCCACTCCGCCTGCTCGACGCGGCGGGCTGTCGACAGCCGCGCCTGCCAGCGGCTCTGCCAGTGGTCGGGGCCGGAATTGGTGTATCCGGGGATGATCAGGATGTCGGCGTCCTTGGCTTTCATGGCGCCGCATGTAGCCAGCCTCACGGACAGGCGCAACTGCTTGGGTCGAAATCGGTGAACACGGTGTTCGCTGTTCAGCGCTTGTGCATATAGCGGCGCGGTATCAAATAGCCGAACGACACCGATTATCCTCACGAACCGGCGGCGATGACGGCCGGCTCCTATCGGGCTGCATGATGCGGTGTTTCAGCATGCAGCGCCAGGAGTTTGAAATGAAAGACCTTCCCTTCTCCGTCACCACGCCGGTAAGCGTCGCGGAAATCGGTCTCAAGGCACGCGACGCGGACAAGCTGGCCGCCTTCTACCGCGACACCGTAGGCCTCGTTGAACAATCGCGGCGCAATGGAACGATCGTGCTTGGCGCCGGCGAAAGGCCGCTCTTGACGATCGAGGAGGATGCCGCCGCCGCACCGGACGACCCGCGCGAAGCGGGCCTCTTCCACACCGCCTTCCTCTTGCCCGCCCGCGCCGACCTTGCCCGCTGGGCGCGCCGCGCCATCGAACGGCAGACCCCGCTCGAAGGCGCCTCCGACCATCTGGTGAGCGAGGCGATCTATCTGAGCGACCCGGAAGGAAACGGCATCGAGATCTATGCCGACCGCCCACGCGAAAGCTGGCAGTGGGACGGCAGCCAGGTCGCCATGAAGACCCTGCCGCTCGATTTCAAAAGCCTTCTTGCGACGCCGGGCGCCGACGATGCCTGGCAAGGCGCCCCCGAGGGCGCCGTCGTCGGCCATGTGCACCTGCGCGTCGGCGAGCCGGCGGAGGCCGAGCGCTGGTGGCACGAAGCGTTGGGCCTCGACACCATGGCCCGCTACCGCCCGGGCGCCGTCTTCCTCGCCTCGGGCGGCTACCACCACCACATCGGCGCCAATAACTGGCACAGCCCCGGTGCGAAACGGCGCGATCCCAAGCGCGCGGGCCTTGCATGGGTGGCGATGCGGGTGGCCGATGCCGAGGAGGAACGCACGCTCGAGGACCCGTGGGGGACGGTCGTGCGCGTGGTGCCTTCGAGCTGACCACAAGGGGGGAGATTGCGCCGGCCGCCTGCTTCGGCGCCTCTGCAACCTCGTCGATTGGCGAAGGCGGAGGTGATAGCTGATCTCCCCCCTCGTGGGGGAGATGTCCGGCAGGACAGAGGGGGGCGCGAAAGGGCGCCGAGCTACCCGGAAAGCTTGCGGAAGAATCAGCCCTCCCCAAACACCCTTTTGAAAATCGTATCCACGTGCTTGGTGTGATACCCGAGGTCGAATTTCTCGCGGATCTCGTCCTTTGAAAGCGCCGCCCGCACATCCGTGTCGCCAAGCAGCTCCTCCAGAAAATCCGCCCCTTCTTCCCACACCTTCATGGCGTTGCGCTGCACCAGCCGATAGGCGTCCTCGCGGGAGACGCCGGCCTGGGTGAGCGCCAGAAGCACGCGCTGCGAGTGCACGAGGCCGCGGAAACGGTTGAGGTTCCTCTCCATCGCTTCCGGGTAGACGACCAGCTTCTCCATCATCCCCGTCAGCCGCGCCAGCGCGAAATCCAGCGTCACCGTCGCATCCGGCCCGATCATGCGCTCCACCGACGAATGCGAGATGTCGCGTTCGTGCCAGAGCGCCACGTTCTCCATGGCGGGGGCCGCATAGGCGCGCACCATGCGGGCAAGCCCGGTGAGGTTTTCCGAAAGCACCGGGTTGCGCTTGTGCGGCATGGCCGACGAGCCTTTCTGCCCCGGCGAGAAATATTCCTCCGCCTCCAGCACCTCGGTGCGCTGCAGGTGCCGCACCTCGATCGCCAGCCGCTCGATGGAGGAGGCGATGACGGCCAGCGTGGCGAAATACATCGCATGCCGGTCGCGCGGGATCACCTGGGTGGAGACCGGCTCCACCTTCAGCCCCATCCTCTCGGCCACATGGGCCTCCACGCGGGGATCGATATTGGCGAAGGTGCCGATGGCGCCGGAAATGGCGCAGGTGGCGATCTCCTCTCGCGCATTCACCAGCCGCTCGCGGCAGCGGGAGAACTCGGCATAGGCCTGCGCCAGCTTCAGCCCGAAGGTGGTGGGCTCGGCATGGATGCCGTGGCTGCGGCCGATCGTGACGGTGTCCTTGTGCTCGTATGCACGCTTCTTGAGCGCCGCGAGCAGGGCGTTAAGATCGGCAAGCAGGATGTCGCTCGCCCGCGCAAGCTGCACGTTGAAGCAGGTGTCGAGCACGTCCGACGAGGTCATGCCCTGGTGCACGAAGCGCGCCTCCGGCCCGACGATCTCGGCCAGATGCGTCAGGAAGGCGATGACGTCGTGCTTCGTCTCACGCTCGATCTCGTCGATGCGCTCGATGTCGAAGGTGGCGTTGCCCGCCTTCTCCCAGATGGTCCTGGCCGCTTCCTTCGGCACGATGCCGAGTTCGGCCATGGCGTCGGCCGCGTGCGCCTCGATCTCGAACCAGATGCGGAATTTCGTCTCGGGCGACCAGATGGCGGCCATATCGGGCCGCGAATAGCGCGGGATCATGCGTTTGCCTGTTCTTCGAAGGGAAGCCATCCAGGGTGTAGCAGACGAGCGGAGGGTGTCAACGCAACCGGGCGGCAAACCACAGGCCGAAGGCAAAAAGGGCAAACAGCCCGTAAGGAAAATAGAGCCTCAGGCCGAGCACGGCAAACTCGTAGAGTGCGGTCGCCGTGGTAAAAAGGAGCCAATCGGCAAGGTCGTGGAGACCTACCCCCTCATGCCAGGCGGTAACGGAAACCACGTATTGGAATGCGAAGACCAGCGCCGTGAGGCCGACGGTCATAACGCTCAGCGCCAGGAAGAAACAGGCGAAGCGGCGGCTGGTCTCGAAGCGCCGCGCCACCTGACAGGCCGGGTAGAGGGCGGCCGGGAAGGCGAGCGCGGCACCAAGGGTGAAGGTGAGGGTGATCATGGCGACCCGCGAATGATCGGCCCAGTGCGCGATCCCGGCGAGAGCGCTTGCGCCCATTATCAGGCTCCAAAGCACCGTGCCGAGCACTGTTGCGCCTATGGGCGGCAGCGCGGCTTTCGAACGGCTCGTGGAATATGCCGCCGAAACGGGCGTGAAAGGACCGTGCTGCACGCCTAAAGCTGTCCCGTGATCGCGATGAAGCGGTGGTCCGGTCCCTCGAAGCCGAAGCCGCGGACGGCGATCAGGACGGCGAAGACCGCCGGCCCGCCCTGTGGATGATAGGTCTGGATGCCCGTCAGCCGGTAGCCGAGCGGGCAGCGGCGGCTCGACGGGATGGTCTCGTCCTCGTGCACGGTCGCGGTCTCACCGCCCGGCGCGGTGCCGATCCGCAGGAGGCGGAAGCCCATGATCATGCCCAGGTCCTCGCAGTTTTCGGGCTGTGGAAGGTGCAGTTCCTCCAGGCGGAATTCCAGCGCCTCGTCGATCGGCGGCACGACGGGGCGCGGGTTCACCATCATGCGGTGCGGGTCGGCCGAAAGCTCCGTCACCGCGTTCCAGCCGGCGGTAAAGCCGGGGGTGAGTTCGGCGTCGGAAATCACCGCCTGGCCTTGATCTTTGGCTTCCTGCCTGGCCGTTTCCAGCGCCGCCTCCTCGTCGTCGATGCGCACGCGGACCGGCGTGCCGGGCAGGAAGCTGTCGCTTGCCGTGTCGATGTAGAAGCGGTTGGCATAGGGAAATCCGGAGCCGTCCTGGATGCCGTATTCCTCGAAGGCGAAGATGCCGCCGTCGGCACTGAAACCGAGGATCTCCACCGCCGCCGTATCGCCGGCGCGCGCGGCGGGCAACGCTAGCAGGAGCGCGGCAAGGGCCGCGAACAGGCGCAAGGTCGGCATGGAAGAAGCCCCTCTCGTTTTCGCACTGCGGCTTATACCCTTTTCCGCCGCCATGGGCGAGGGCGCCTTTCCGTTACCTCTTGAGGAGTCCTAAGGTCGGCGAAGCCGAACTAAAGATTCCATCCTAGTTTTACAGTTACGATTCACCGCCGAGCCCCTTCGCGCCCCCCTCTGTCCTGCCGGACATCTCCCCCACACGGGGGGAGATTGGCTGTCATCGCCGCGTTCGCCAATCTTCAACGCTGCAGGAGAGGCGAAACATCGATGAAGAGCCGATCTCCCCCCGTGTGGGGGAGATGTCCGGCAGGACAGAGGGGGGCGCGAAGGGGCGCCGACCATCTTGATTTTACAAAGGAAGGCAGCCTCACCGCTCCGACCACACCGGCATCACGTCGCCTTCCGCCTTTTCCGCCGCGAAGACCCCGCGGGCGATGGCGCGGGCCATGGTGGCTGCGGCGGCGGCATATAGCTCGATGCTCGCGGCGACATCCGGTTCCACACCGCCGCGCCCCGTCGCCAGCGCGAAGACGAGGTCGCCGTCGAGCGGCGTATGCGCCGGCCATATGGCGCGGGCGAAGCCGTCGTGGGCGGCGATCGCCAGCCGGTGCGCGGCGGCCTTGGTGAGTTTCGCGTCGGTGGCGATCACGCCGATGGTGGTGTTGCCGCCGGGCCTTGCTCCGCCGAGCTTGGTGGCGACATCGTGCGCGTTGCCGGGAAGCGGCGAGGGGAGGCCGAGGCCGCCGAACTCGGCACCGATCTCGAAGGGCGCCGCCCAGAAATGTGCCGTGTCGCCGATCGTCGTGGAGCCGACGGCATTGACGGCCACCAGCGCGCCGATGGTGACGCCGTTCGGCAGGATGCACGAGGCCGAGCCGAGCCCGCCTTTCAGCCCCGCCGTGGTGGCCCCGGTGCCGGCGCCGTGCGAGCCGAGCGCGAAGTCGGCCGCGGCTGCCTGCGTCGCCTCGTAGCCGAGTTCGCGATAGGGCGGGAAGCGGCCCCAGTCCTTGTCGCCGCCATTGGCGAGGTCGAACAGGATCGCCGCCGGCACGATGGGCACGCGGAAGCCTCCCACTTCGAAGCCCCTGCCCATCTCGCGCAGCGCGCCCTGCGCGCCGGAGGCGGCATCGAGCCCGAAGGCCGAGCCGCCGGAAAGCACCACCGCATCCACACTTTCGATGAGGTTCTGCGGCGCCAGGAGGTCCGTCTCGCGCGTGCCCGGCGCGCCGCCCAGCACCTTGACGCCCGCCGTCGCCGGCTCCTCGCACAGCACCACGGTCACGCCGGATTTCAGCCGCGCATCCTGGCTGTTGCCGACCTTGATGCCCGCGACATCGGTGATGAGGTTCCTGGCGCCGGTCCGGAACATCTATTCGACCTCCACGAATTCCTCGCCGTCGTAGCGGAAAAGCCGGTAGATGTTGCGCGCGAGATCGCCTTTTTCGTCGAAGCGGACGATCCCGATCGCCGTATCGAAGGCGAAATCGTTCAAAATCTCCTCGACCGGCCTGCCGTCCTCGGCCGCGACGCGCACGGCACCCGTGGCAAGCTGGACGGCCGCATAGCCAGGCAGCACATAGCCCTCCGGCTTCACGCCCGCCTCCCGCAGCGCCTGAAGTATCTGCGGGGCGGCGACGTCATGCCACTCAGGCAGCCCGACCATCAGCACGCCGGCGGCAAGCGGCACCGGGCCGTCCTCGGCTCTGAGCGCCTCTCCACCCGCCAGGGTCACCTCATAGCCGAGTTCCCCGGCATCGCGCGCCATTATGGCGACGTCGCTGCGGTCGCCGCCGACGAAGACATGGGTCGCGCCCGCCCGCCGCAGCCGGCCGACAAGGCCGATCTGGTTGTCGAGCTGAGGCCTGAACGTGTCCATGAAGACCGGCTCCAACTCCGCCAGTCCGGCGGCCGCCCTCAGGTTCTCCGCAAGCTCCCGCCCGTAGATCGTCCCGTCGTCCACGATGGCGAAGAATTCGTTGCGCCAGCGCCGGATCAGGATGTCGGCCACCGCCTCGCGCTCGTCGTCGGAGCGGGGGCCGAGCCGGTAGACCGGCCAGTCCGTGCGCGCCTTCTGGTCGGTCAGGCCGCCCGTGCGCACCGGGGTGACGACCGGAACGCCTGCTTCCTTCAGGATCGGCATGGCTGCCTCGACGGCCGGCGTGCACAGAAAGCCGATGACGATCGCCGCGCCCGCCTCCACCAGCGCGTGGGCCGCCGCGGCCCCGCCTTCCTCGGTGCAGGCATCGTCCGCCTCGACCAGCCGCGCCCCCGCGTCGCCCCCGGCCGCCGTCCGCGCGCCTTCCGCCCATTGCGTGCCCAGCGTGGCGAAATTGCCGCTCAGTGGCGCCGCAAGGCCGACGATCACCTCCTGCGCATGCGCCGGGCCCACCGCCGCCAGGGCGGAAAGTTGAAGGGCAAGCACGATTGGACGCAAGGGGTACAGGCCGAAAATCCTCAATTGACACGCATGGTTCTGAAGTTCCGCCACTGGTAAATGGTGGCGGGGCCGGGCGCAACACGCTATTGAGGCGGCCCGCCGGCCGCTTGTATGCGCCTGGCCGCAACCTATCTGTAAACCGAGGCGACGGGGAATTTTCGTGCTGAAGACCAACGACATAGCACCGCAGCATTATCGTGACGCGATGGCCCGCTTCGCCGGCGCCGTGCACGTCGTCACCACCGACGGACCCGCCGGGCGCCGCGGTGTCACCGTCATCGCCGCCTGTTCCGTCTCCGACAACCCGCCCATCGTGCTCGTTTGCCTCAACCGCGAGAACGTCAACAACGATCTCTTCTTGGAGAACGGCGTCTTCGCGCTCAACACGCTGGCCGTCGATCATCAGGAACTGTCGGACGCCTTCTCCGGTCTCACCCGCCTGCCGCCCGACGAGCGTTTCGCCCTTGCCGAGTGGGAGACGCTGTCGACGGGGGCGCCGGCGCTAATCGGCGCCATGGCCGTTTTCGACTGCCAGGTGATCGACACCAAGGAACTTGCCACCCACCGTATTTATTTCGGCAAGGTGACAGGCCTGCGCGTGGGCGCTAACCTGCGCCCGCTGCTTTACCACGACCGCGGCTACCGCGTTCTCTAAGCTTCCGGAGAAACAATGTCCGCACTCACCCCGCGTGCCCTCCCGCAGTCGATCGACGAGACGCTCGACCTTCTGGCCGATGCCGACTACGTGGCCGACCGGGCGCTCGCCACCGTGCTCTTCCTTGCCCTGAAGATGAAGCGGCCCTTGTTCCTGGAGGGCGAGGCGGGCGTCGGCAAGACGGAGATCGCCAAGGTGCTGGCCGCCTCCCTCGGCCGCCGCCTCATCCGGCTCCAGTGCTACGAGGGGCTCGACGTGTCCTCGGCCGTCTACGAGTGGAACTACGCCGCCCAGATGATCGAGATCCGCATGGAGGAGGCGACGGGCACGGCCGACCGCGACATCATGGAGCACAACGTCTTCTCCGAGAAATACCTGATCCGCCGCCCCGTCCTGGAGGCGCTCTCCGGCGGCATCGGCGCGGCCCCCGTCTTCCTCATCGACGAGCTCGACCGCACGGACGAGGCCTTCGAGGCCTTCCTTCTCGAAATCCTCTCCGACTACCAGGTAAGCGTGCCCGAGCTCGGCACCATCCGCGCCGACGAGCCGCCCATCGTCATCATCACCACAAACCGCACGCGCGAGATCCACGACGCGCTGAAGCGCCGCTGCCTCTATCACTGGGTGGACTATCCCGATGCCGAGCGCGAGCTTGAAATCGTCCACCGCAAGGTGCCCGAGGCCAACCGCCGCCTTTCCGAGGAGGTGGTCCACTACGTGCAGAAGCTGCGCGAGATCGACCTTTTCAAGGTGCCGGGCGTGGCCGAGTCCATCGACTGGGTGAGCGCCCTGACCGAGCTCGACAAGGTCGCGCTCGACCCCGAGACCGTATCCGATACGCTGGGCGTGCTCCTGAAATACCAGGACGACATCGCCCGGCTGCAGGAGGGCGAGGGCGCGAAGATCCTGAGCGAGGTCAAGGCCGAGCTGGAAGCTGCGGACTGAGGCCATGGCCGCCGGCAGCAAGCAACGCCGAAAAAGCGCCGACCCGGAAGGGCGGCTCGCCGACAACATCGTCTTTTTCGCCCGCGCCCTGCGCAAGGCGGGCCTGCGCGTCGGGCCCGGCGCCGTCACCGATGCCATCGAGGCCGTGCTGGCGGCCGGCATCGGCACGCGCGAGGACTTCTACTGGACGCTGCACGCCGTCCTCGTGAAGCGGCACGAGGACCACGCCGTCTTCGACGAGGCCTTCCGCCTGTTCTGGCGCTCGCGCGAATTGATCGAGAAGATGCTGGCCATGTTCTCGCCGGTCGCCCCGGACCGGGCCGAGAAAGAGAAGCCGCGCGCCGGCGAGACCCGTGCCGGCGAAGCCTTCCGCAACGAGCGCCGCGACCCGCTCGCGCGCAACGAGGAGATCGAACTTGACGCGCGCCTCTCGCTGTCGGCCAACGAGGTGCTGCGCCACAAGGATTTCGCGCAGATGACGACCGAGGAGCTTTCGGCAGCGCGGCAGGCGATGGCCGCACTCGTCATGCCGCACGACCTCGTCGCCACCCGCCGCCTCCGTCCCGACCCGCGCGGCGGGCGGATCGACCCGCGCGCCATGATGCGCTTCGGCTTGCGCACCGGCGGCGACCTCATCCTGCCGCGCTTCCGCAGCCCGCGCCGGGTGCATCCGCCGCTCGTCGTCCTTGCCGACATCTCCGGCTCCATGAGCCAGTACACGCGCGTCTTCCTGCATTTCCTGCACGCGCTGACGGAAAAGCGCCGACGCGTGCACTCCTTCGTCTTCGGCACGAGGCTCACGAACCTGACACGCCAATTGCGTCACCGCGACCCCGACGAGGCGCTGGCCGAATGCGCGAATGCTGTGCCCGACTGGTCCGGCGGCACGCGCATCGGCGAGGCGCTTCTCACCTTCAACCGTCTGTGGTCGCGCCGCGTGCTCGGGCAGGGGGCGACGGTGCTCCTGATCACCGACGGGCTGGAGCGCGACGATATCGAGACGCTCTCCCACGAGATGGAGCGGTTGCACAAATCCTGCCGCCGCCTCATCTGGCTCAATCCGCTCCTGCGCTTCGAGGGCTTCGAGGCCCGGGCGCGCGGCGTCAGGGCCATGCTGCCGCACGTCGACGAGTTCCGCCCGGTCCATACGCTGGAAGCGCTGGAGGACCTGTGCCGGGCGCTCTCCGCCCCGCCGCCGCGCGGGCGCATGGGAGCTATGACGGTCGAGGGTCTTGGCAACCGCCTGCCTGCGTGACCATATTGGAATGGGTTTAGGATATGCGGGGATTTCGTGTGGAGATGTCGGCGAGCGGTCCTTCCCACTGCTTCCAGCCCGGTCTCTCAACCGCACTCACAGGAGGCGAAAGATGCTCGATCAGACGCAAAGCGGCGAGCCGCTCGACCCGCTGATGACCGCCGAGGACTGGATGAAGGAGGGCCGCGACGTGGCCATCGCCACCGTCGTCGAGACCTGGGGTTCGGCCCCGCGGCCCGTGGGCAGCCATTTGATCATCGACGGGGAGGGGCATTTCGAGGGCTCCGTCTCCGGCGGCTGCGTCGAGGGTGCCGTGGTGGCGGAAGCCGCCGACGTTCTTTCCGACGGCAAGCCGCGCATGCTGGAGTTCGGCGTCGCCGACGAGACGGCCTGGCAGGTCGGCCTCTCCTGCGGCGGCCGCATCAAGGTCTATGTCGAGCGGCTGGGCTGAGCCATGGACCCCTATGCCCTGAAAAAGCTCAATCGATGCCGGCGCGAACGCCGCGCGGCTCTCCTTCTCACCAACCTCGACGACGGGCGCGACCGGGTGGTGGTCGAGGGCGATCCCGTTGCCGGGCCGCTGGGCGAGGCGGTGGAGAAGGCGTTCCGCTCCGGCAAGTCCGGCACGGTTGAGGTCGACGGCCGCACGGTCTTCCTCAACGTGCACCTGCCGCCGCCGCGGCTCGTCATGGTCGGCGCCGTCCACATCAGCCAGGCGCTGGCGCCGATGGCGCGGATGGCCGGCTTCGACGTCCACATCATCGACCCGCGCACGGCCTTCGCTTCGCCGGAACGCTTTTCCGGCGTTCGGCTCGACGCCGAATGGCCGGAGGAGGCGCTGGCAAGGAGCCCGCTCGACGCCTATTGCGCGCTCGCCGCACTCACCCACGATCCGAAGATCGACGATCCGGCGTTGACGGCCGCGCTCGATGCCGGCTGCTTCTATATCGGCGCGCTCGGCAGCCGCAAGACCCACGCAAGGCGCGTCGAGCGGCTAACGGCGGCGGGTGTCCCGTCCTCCGCGATCGAGCGCATCCACGCGCCCATCGGCCTCGCCATCGGTGCGGCGAGCCCGCCGGAGATCGCCGTCGCGGTGCTGGCGGAAATCATCGAGGCCCTGCGCTCGCGCGGGCTCGAAGCGCGGAAAGGCGAGGCGGCGTGAGGTTCGGTCCCGTAGCAATCGAAAAGGCGGAGGGCGCCATTCTCGCCCACGCCACGGCTGCCGGCGACAAGCGCCTGCGCAAGGCGCATCGGCTGACGGCCGACGACATCCGCATGCTGCAGGAGGCGGGCGTGCGCGAGGTGATCGCCGCCGTGCTCGATGCGGACGACCTCGACGAGGATGCCGCTGCCCACCGCATCGCCGCCGCCCTTCATGCCGCCCACGTGGAAGCCCGCCCGCCCGCCACCGGGCGGGTGAACCTGCATGCGTCCGAGGCGGGTGTCTTTCTGGTCGAAAGGGCGGTCATCGACGCCATCAACGGCATAGACCCGGCCATAACCATCGCCACGCTGGAGCCCTTCGCCACGGTCGAGGCGGGGCAGATGGTGGCGACGGTGAAGATCATCCCCTTCGCCGTGCCGGAAAACCTGGTGGCGCAGGCCGAGACGGCTTGCGCGGCGCGCGAGGCCTTTTCCGTAAAACCCTTCGCGCCGCGCCGCGTCGGCCTCGTGCAGAGCGTCCTGCCGGGCGTCAAGCCGAGCGTGCTCGACAAGACCGCCCGCATCACCGAGGCCCGCCTTGCCCGCTCGGCAAGCCGGCTGACCGGCGAGGACCGGCCGCCGCACGAGGAGGAGCGCGTCGCCGCCGCCATCCGCGCGCAAGTTCCGGATAACGACATGATCCTCGTCTTCGGCGCCTCCGCCGTCTGCGACGAGGACGACGTCATTCCCGCCGCCATCCGCCGCGTCGGCGGCACGGTCTCGCGCGTCGGCATGCCGGTCGATCCCGGCAACCTGCTCGTCGTCGGCACGCTCGACGGCAAGCCGGTTCTCGGCGCGCCGGGCTGCGCCCGCAGTCCCAAGCTCAACGGTTTCGACTGGGTGCTCGATCGCCTCGTGGCGGGACTTCAGGTGAGCCCGGAGGAGATCGCCAGCATGGGCGTTGGCGGGCTTCTCATGGAAATCCCCACCCGCCCACAGCCGCGCGAGGTGGCCGTGAAGCCGGCGCCTGCCAAGGTGTGGGCAGTGCTTCTGGCCGCCGGCCAGTCGCGCCGGATGGGCGCGGAGAACAAGCTCCTTGCCGATTTCGCGGGAAAGACGCTGGTGCGCCGCGCCGCGGAGCGCGTGGCGGAGAGCAGGGCGGCCGGCGCGGTCGCCGTCTTGGGCCACGAGGCCGAAGCGGTCTCGCAGGCGCTTTCCGGCCTCGACCTCAGGCAGGTGAAGAACGAGGATTTCGCCACCGGGCTCGCCAGCTCGCTGAAGGTCGGCATCCGCGCGCTTCCCCCATCCGCCGCCGGCGCGCTGGTGGCGCTGGCGGACATGCCGGAGGTGACCACCGCCGATTTCGACCGCCTGATCGAAGCCTTCGTTGCAGCCGGCGGCCGGGCGATCGTGCGCGCCACCCACGGTGGAAAACGCGGCAATCCCGTGATCCTGCCGCGTGTTCTATTTGCCGAGGTCGAGCGGCTGGCAGGCGACACCGGCGCACGCCACATCATCGAAAGCGCGCCGCTGGAGGTGATCGACGTTGAACTCGGCGCCGCGGCGAGCCTCGACGTGGATACGCCGGAGGCGCTGCAGGCCGCCGGCGGCGTGCTCGAGGGGCGGTAGTGGCGTTATCGCGAACGGCATCCCTTCGCATCCCCCTCTACCCTTCGACAAGGCTCAGGGCAGAAGGCAGGGCTATCGCATATAAGTCATTTTTGCCGGCTTCGCCGGAACCCCCACCCTCAATCCCTCCCCTCAAGGGGGAGGGGGGCGCCGACGCCTCAGAATCCCCCTCCCCCTTGAGGGGAGGGGTGAGGGGTGGGGGTGCCATCAAGGACTCAGAACCCATATTCGATTGCTCTGGGGCGGAAGAGGGTGCGGGCCGCTTGCGCCGCCATCTCCTCCCAACCCTCCTCTGCCTCATCTCCATCCTCTTCGCCGCCCCCGCCGCGGCCCTCCAACTCGCCCCCTTCAAGGACCGGCTCTTCACTTACCCCCAAACCCTCGAGACCCGCGACAACGGCGCCTACCGCGTAATCGACTACCGCGAGCTCCGCGACATCAACCAGCGCGACGCCGTGCCGGAGCGGCAGGTCAAGGGCCGCTACGTCAGCACCGACATCCGCCGTCTGCAGCAGGACCTCGCCGCCGATACGAAGGCCGGCTCCGTGCGCCATTTCGCCGTTGGCCGTCCCGCCCGTCCGCGCATCATCACCGTCTATCTGCACGGCCAGGGCGGCAACCGGCACCAGGGGGTGAACGACTTCACCTTCGGCGGCAATTTCAACCGCATAAAGAACCTGATGGGCCGCAACGGCGGGCTCTATCTTTCGCCGGACGTGTCCGATTTCGGCGACAAGGGCGCGGCGGAGGTGGCCGCGCTCGTCTCCCACTACGCCGCGCGCTCGCCAGAAGCGCCGGTCTTCCTCGCCTGCGGCTCCATGGGAGGGGCGCTGTGCTGGCGGCTTGCCCGCGACCCGGCGCTGGCGCCGCGGCTGGGCGGCCTTCTGCTTTTGGGCTCCATGTGGGACGACCATTTCATGGGGTCGGAAGCCTTCCGCCGCCGCGTGCCCCTTTTCATCGCCCACGGCAGCCGCGACACGGTTTTCCCCGTCGAAAGGCAGGAGACCTTCTATCGCGCCATCAGCTCCGCGGCACCCGGCTATCCCCTCCGCTTCGTGCGTTTCGAGACCGGCTCCCACGGCACGCCCATCCGCATGACCGACTGGCGCGAGACGCTCAACTGGATGCTGTCGGTCAGGCGCTAGAGGGGGGTGAATTGAGGTTAGAGCGGGATGAATTCAACCCGGGTCATCCACCGCGCGTCATCCCGGACAACCTCCGCCCTGCGGGCTACGGCTTCCGGGATGACGCGCGGAAGAGGCGAACCAATCTGATCTCGACAGCCTCTACGCCCCTTACGGTGTGCTGTAGTAGTCGACCAGCAGTTCCGGATTGACCTCGCCGTCATAGGAGGCGTCGGCCTCGTATTTCACCAGCGTGAAGACGCCGGAGCGGAAGAGCCAGGTGCCCGAGGCGGAGGCGTCGCCCAGACCGCGCCACTTGGCGCTGGAGGTGATCTCCAGCGTGTCCGGGTCGAATTCCGAGTTCACCAGCAGATCGTCGGACGTATAGCCGATAATCCGCATCTCCTCCACGGCCCCCTCCATGTCGTCGTTCTCATATCGTATGTCGAGCTCCGGCGTGGCGAAGCGCAGCGGCAGAAGCTGCCCGCGCCCGTCGGTCATCAGATAGGCGTGGGTCTCGTTGTAGGCGCCGACGTTGCAAAAGAAGCGGAACATATGCGCCTCGTGCGGCGGCGTGTCCTCTTCCTCGTAGGCGTAGTTGTAGGGGATCACGTGGTGCTGCGGCGCTGATGGCGCGTCGGCACCCGTCCGGCACTCATCGCCATAGAGCGTGGCGAAGATTTTCTTGGCCTGTTCGAACAGGATATTGCCTTCCTCTTGCGGCGGAGCGTCGCCGCAAGCGGTCGGCAAGGCATCGCGCGGCGGGCCGTCGGCGGGCGAAAGATGCGCTTCCTCGATGTGAAGCGGCGTGAAGGGCGTCGTCTGCACCAGCGGGTCGGCGAGCCTCATCGTGTAGCAGCCGGCGAACACCTGGTCCTCTCCGCTGCCATCCTGCGCCAGGATGGCGACGGGCAGGGCGTAGTAGACGCTGCCGGCGGCGCCTTCTTGGCTCGCAAGGCCGGCCACCACCTCCACGCTCTCGGTATCCGCGTAGCCGGCGGCGTAGTCCTCCAGCGTCGCGGCCGGCGGCGTCGAGAAATAGGCGTAGGCGCGCGCATATTCCTTGCGGTTGATGGCGTTATAGAGCGAGCGGACCAGCGCTTCCGGGCTCGACCGGTCGTCCAGATAGGCGGGATCGGCTGCGGCGGCCGGGGGAGGGCCCGACACTAGCCAGAAAGAGGCCATGGCCGCGGCAAGGGGAAGTGGCTTCATGGATGCTGCTCCGGGTCATGTTTCATCCGTCGGCTCCTCGACCATAGCACGCGCGGCCGGGGTTTGAACCGGCCGGCATGCGAAAGGAGCGAGCGGTCTTCCAAAAGCTAAAATACATGTGCGGCCGGAAGACCTTTTTTAACACCAGCGGCTTAGCCTCAATTCTTGGATCGGTACCTCAACGGGCGGGGATGGAGGTCTCATGGCACCGCGCGCGCCGCGCGACTTCGCGACTATGCTGGACGAGCTTCTGGCCGAGCACGGCCGCGAGCCGGACCGCGCCCATCTCGTCTCGGTGGACCATCTCTCGGTCGCCGAGGAACTGCATTCCGGCCGGATCAGGTTTTCGGAGGACATGATCGAGGCGGCCTACCGGACGTTTGCCGATCGTGGACCGGCAAAGCCGGAAGCCAAAGCCGTGGAGCCGGAGCCCTCCGTCGATCCCGACGACATCGCCCGCGAGCTCGACCTCGGCAAACGGGCAAAGCCGAAGGAGCTCGACCGGCTGCGCCGCGACTTCGCCTTCCGCAACCATCCCGACCGCGTTCCCGAGCACCTGCGCGCCCGCGCCATCATCCGCATGCAGGTGGCCAACATGCTGATCGATGACGCCAAGCGCGGCCGCTTCAGGCGTAAAAAGGCATGAGCTTGGCGCGGCCCAGCCAGCGCGAAAGAAGCAGCACCGAGACGACCGCAAGCCCGGTGAACAGCCCCAGCCAGATGCCGACGCCCTGATAGCCGAACGGGAAGGCGAGGGCGATGCCGAACGGCAGGCCGATACCCCAATAGCCGACGGCCGCATAGACCATCGGCACCGTGGTATCGTGCAGCCCGCGCAGCATGCCGCTCGCCACCGCCTGCGCCCCGTCGGCGATCTGGAACAGCGCGGCAAGGCCTAAGAAGGTGACCGCCATGGCGATGACCGGCTGGTTCTCCGGTGCCTGAAGGTCGAGGAACCCGGCGATCAGCAGCCGCGGTGCCAGAAGCATGAGAAGCGCCATCGCCGCCATGAAGCTCACCCCCATCACGAAGGCCGTCCAGCCGGCGCGGGTGACGGCATGTGCATTGCGCGCGCCGAAGGCGCGGCCGACGCGCACCGTCACCGCCTGGTTGAGCCCCAGCGGCACCATGAAGCTGACCGAGGCGATTTGTATCGCGATGGCGTGGGCGGCCAGCGACACGGCGTCGATGAGGCCCATCAGGAAGGCCGCGGCGTTGAAGATCGACACCTCGAAGGTGAGGATGGCGGCGATCGGCAGGCCGAGCTTCAAAAGCCCCATGAAGCGCGGCCAGTCCGGCCGCCAGAAGCGGCCGAAGAGCCGGTAGCGGCGGAAATTGCGGTCGAGCGAGACAACCGCGACGAGGCCGCAAAACAACAGGAGGCTCGAAAGCGTCGTGGCGATGCCGGCGCCGACGATGCCGAGGGCGGGAAACCCCAGGTTGCCGAACATCAGGCACCAGTTGGCCAGGACGTTGAAGCCGACGGCGAGGAAGGCCACCACGAGCGCCCAGCCCGGCCGCTCGAGCGCCGAGATGAACGAGCGCAGCACGATATAGCCGAAGAAGGGAAGCACCGCCCATTGCAGCGCGCGCATGTAGCTTGCTGCCAGCGCGGCAAGGTTCGGATCCTGGCCCATGGCAAGCAGGATCGCCTCGCACTGCCAGAGGAAGAGCCAGACCGGCAGCGAGACGGCGATCGCCATCCACAGGCCCTGGCGCGCCGTGCGCCGCACCTCGCGCAGCGAACGCTGCTTGCGCCCGAGTGCGCTCGCCATCATCGGCGAGGTGGCGGCCAAAAGGCCGATGCCGAAGATCACCGGCAGGAAATAAAGATTATGGCCGAGCGTGCCGGCGGCGAGCGCGGCCGGCGACAAGCGTCCCATCATCATGACGTCGGTGACGTTCATGGCAGTCTGGGCAAGGTTGGTCATGACCATCGGCCAGGCGAGCGCCAGCGTGGCGCGCGCCTCGGCAGGCCAGGAATTGACCGTCGGCGCTCCCGCGCCGGAAGCCAGCACAGACATGACCCGGACTTTCCCGTGGATGGCTGCCGCCGTTCGTGCCGCGGCAAAAAAAGGGGCGCAATTCGCCCGCTTTTATCGGTTTCCGGCAAGCAAACAAGTCAATTTCTGTTGTGCCAGCATGCTGTTCGATTGATGGGTCGGGCGACCACCGGGCGTTGGCGCGGCACGTTTGCTCGCTTATAATGGCGTTCTCCCCCGGGCGTCCGCCCGCCTTTAACCACCGGAGAAACCCCATGGAAAAGCGCCGCCTTGGCCGCACCGATCTCCTCGTCTCGAAAATCTGTCTCGGCACCATGACCTGGGGCGAGCAGAACACGGAGGCCGAGGGCCACGCCCAGATGGACTACGCCTTCGAGAAGGGCGTGAACTTCCTCGACACGGCCGAGCTCTACCCCATTCCGCCCAAGGCGGAGACGCAAGGGGCGACGGAGCGCATCATCGGCACCTGGATGAAGGCGCGCGGCAACCGCGACAGGATCGTGCTGGCCTCCAAGGTGGTGGGCCGCACGGCGAACCCGTGGTTCCGCGGCGGACGGTCCTCGAAGCTGGTGCGCGCCGACATCATGGACGCCATCGATAAATCGCTGGAGAGGCTGAAGACGGAGTACATCGACCTCTACCAGATCCACTGGCCGGACCGGTCGATCCCCTGGGGCTCCAACCCCACGCGGGTGACGGGGACGGCCGAGCGCCATGCCGACGAGACGCCGATCGAAGAGACGCTGGCCGTCTTCGACGACCTGGTAAAAGCCGGCAAGATCCGTCATCTCGGCCTGTCTAACGAGAGCTCGTGGGGCCTCATGCGCTTCATCGCCGGGGCGGAGAAGGGCGTGGGCCCGCGCATCGCCTCGCTGCAGAACGCCTACAACCTCGTCAACCGCACCTTCGAGGTGAACCTCGCCGAGGCATGCGCGCGCGAGGACGTGAGCCTGCTTGCCTATTCGCCGCTCGCGCAGGGGTACCTGACCGGCAAATACGACCACGGCGCGCTGCCCAAGGGCTCGCGCAAAGAGCTCTTCGACCGGCTGCAGCGCTACGAGAAGCCGGGGGCGGCCAAAACCTTCCTCGCCTATAACGAACTCGCCCGCTCCTTCGGCCTGACGCCGGCCACCTTCGCCAACGCCTTCGTCGCTTCCAGGCCCTTCCTGACCGCCAACATCATCGGCGCCACCACCATGGCGCAGCTCAAGGAGGCGGTAGCCTCGGCCGACGTCGCCTGGACGGAGGAGATGCAGGCGGCAGTCGATGCCCTGCACCAGAAGACGGGCAATCCCTGTCCGTAGGGCAGGTGCTTGCAAGGTGAATTTGGTCGGGGATCGCGCTGGCACTCCGTCGCGCGCCCCCTCTGTCCTGACGGACATCTCCCCCGCAAGGGGGGAGATCGGCCGGCCGCTTGATCCGGCGCTTTTCCTGCAACATCGGCGATTGGCGAAACCGTCCACGACGGCCAATCTCCCCCCTCGCGGGGGAGATGTCCGGCAGGACAGAGGGGGGCGCGAAGGGGCGCTTTCTCCTCCTCCCTATAGCCGTTTCCCCCCACCCATGTCGGAAACCCTCTCCCTCCTTCGTCCTCGGTGCATTGAAGCCGGCGGACGCCGGAGGAAGAGGGAGACCGAAGTGATCAGGAACACGCTCATCGCCATCACGATCGCCACCGCGGCCTTCGCCGCCGTGCCCGCCATTGCACCCGCCGAGGAGGGAAAGACCACCATGGAAAGACAAGCCATCAAGCCGGAGCCCGCCAGGAGCGGCCATGTCGAGGCCAACGGCGTCAACTACTATTACGAAGTCCACGGGAAGGGCGAGCCGCTCCTGCTGCTCCATGGCGGGCTTGGAACGCTCGACATGTTCGGCCCCGTTCTGCCGGCGCTCGCCGCCGGCCGCGAGGTCATCGCCGTCGACCTGCACGGCCACGGCCGCACCCGGCTCGGCGACCGCGAGATCGACCTGATCGACATCGGCGACGACCTGGCCGTGGTGATCGAGGAGCTCGGCTACGAAAAGGTCGACGTCCTGGGCTATTCCTTCGGCGGCGGCGCCGGCTTCCGCCTTGCCGTCCAGCACCCTGAGATGGTGCGCCGGCTGGCGCTGGTCTCGGCCGGCTTCGCCCAGGACGGCTTCTATCCCGAGATGCTGCCGCAGCAGGCTCAGGTGGGCGCCGGGATGGCCGAGATGATGAAGGATACGCCGATGTACCAGTCCTACGCGGCGGTGGCGCCCGACGTCTCGGAGTTCCCGAAGCTGCTCGACAATATGGGCGCGCTCATGCGCAAGCCCTACAACTGGGCCGAGGACGTGAAGACGCTGAAAATGCCGGTGATGCTGGTCTTCGGCGACAGCGACATGTACCGCCCCGAGCACATCGTCGCGTTCTACCAGCTTCTGGGCGGCGGCTTGAGGGATGCCGGCTGGATGCGCGAGAACATGTCGCAGAACCGGCTGGCCATCATCCCCAACCGCACGCATTACGACATCTTCTTCGGCCCCGAAATCGTCGCCACGGTCCAGCCCTTCCTCAACGGCGAGACGGACGTGAAGAGCTGGGCCGATCATGTGGAGGAGGGGCGGTAAGCCCCTCTCTCTCCCCGCCCATCCGGCAGGGCTATTGCATATAGGTTGTCTTTGCCGGCTTCGCCGGGACCCCCACCCTCAATCCCTCTCCATCCTGAGCTTGCCGAAGGGGGGAGGGAGGCTGGTCGAGTGCGGCCTCGTCGTCCCCCTCCCCCTTGAGGGGAGGGGTTAGGGGTGGGGGTACCATCAAGGCTCGGAACCCCATCGATAGCCCCGCCCCGCCCGGTGCGAGAGCGCTGCCTCGCACCCCCACCGCTTTCCTTGTCGCGGACGTCTGCCGGGTGTATCCTTTCCCTTCCACCGACCAGCAGGCGGACTGACGTGGCGCTGGTCTCGCAAAGGACGGCACATGCCGCCTTTGCCTGCGATTCCCGTCGGCCGCTTCCGCCGTGCTTGCGCGGCGATGTGACCGGGAAAGGATGAGGTCATGGGTATCGCGATGACAATGCAGGAATATCTGAAGGACAACCACGTTCCCTACGATATCGCCAAGCACAACAAGACCAGCAATTCCGAGATGACGGCGCGGGTAAGCCACGTGCCGAACACCGCGCTCGCCAAGGGCGTGGTGCTGAAATGGGACAGCAGCTACATTCTCGCCGTCCTTCCCGCCTCGCGCCGGGTCGACCTGAAGAAGGTGCGCGAGATCGTCGGCGAGAAAGTGGAGCTTGCCTCCGAGGAGGAGGCGGCCGCCCTGTTCCCCGACTGCGAGGAGGGCGCGGTGCCGATCTTCGGCGCGCCCTACCACCTGCCCTGCGTCGTCGACCAGGGGCTGGAGGTGAGCGGCGACGTCTACTTCGAGGGCGGCGACCACCGCACGCTGGTGCATGTCAGCCACGACGGCTTCGACCGGCTGATGTACGGCATGCCGCGCGGGCACATCAGCGGCTGAGCGGCGCGGCGCGCCGCCCGGACACGGAAAGCTCGGGGGCGCTCAGCTGGCCAGAACGCCTGCGCCAAGCCAAACGTGGCACACGACGGAGAGGGGGAGGGGCTGTTCCCCGACGAGCAGCGACCGGCGGGGCGCAAGCGCGCCGCACGGCGAATATTTTTCAATCAGCGCCTTGTTTTAAAACCGAAAGCGCTTATCTAAGTCCTATCGATCTTGCTTGCTAAGCTCTGCTGTCGCCTTCCGGCGTCTCGACGAACTTCCTTCAAAATCGATCTGAACCGTTTGCCGTGCTTAAGGCGCGGTGAATAAACGCCGTGACCGATTGAAAGGAAATCGTCATGAACACCGGAACCGTAAAGTTCTTCAACTCCACCAAGGGCTTTGGCTTCATCCAGCCGGATGATGGCGGAACGGACGTCTTCGTCCACGTCTCCGCCGTCGAGCGTGCCGGCCTTGGCACCATCGTGGAAGGCCAGAAGCTGAGCTTCGACGTCGTCAGGGACAGCCGCTCGGGCAAGAATGCCGCGGACAACCTGCGCGCCGCGTAAAGCGTATCCATCTCGATCCGTGACCACGGATGTACTGGCACGGGTCTTTGAGATGAGAGGAAAGGTCGGGCAACGCCCGGCCTTTTTGCTTTTCAGGCATCGAAAAGGACGAACCACATGACCCAAGCCATCACCAAGGACACCCTCTTCCGGCCCACCCGGCCGAACGCCGCCACCAAGGCGGACATCACCGACCGCACCGCCCGCGCGATCATCGACGCGGAAGCCGCGCGCCGCGAGGCCAAGACTGAGCGCCTGAGGCAGGCGCGCCTGGAAATGGAAGCACGGCAGCCGAAGGAGGCGCCGGCGAAGGCGCCGCGTGGGGGGAAGACGGCTGCGAAGGCGGGTGGGGCACGCCGCGCGGGGTGACTGCCCAATCCGTGGGCAGTCGTCACAAACGGTCACGCCACCTTTTGCTCCGCCAGCGCTCTGGCCGTCGCCTCCGGCTCCATCGCAATGACGCGCAGAAAAGCGCGGCTGGTCTGGTCGGGCTCGGAACGCCCCTGTTCCCAGTCGCGCAGCGTGCCGAGCGGGATGTGATAGCGGGCGGAAAATTCCTGCTGCGTCAGCCGCAGCGCCCGGCGGATGACCGCAACGCGCGGCATACGCTTCATTGCCGCCAGCGCCCTCGCATCGAGCGGCGGGTTTTCAGGATCGGACAGCGCATTGGCTTCCGCCTGCTCGTCCGTCATGTCGGAGAGGCGTTTCCAACCTGTCTTATCAGCCATCAAAAGGGTTACCCCTAGGCGTTGGACGTTTCTGCAGCTCACGCGTCCACATACTCTGCACGGCTGACCGGCTTGGGGACGGGCAACCCGTCTTCCCGCAGGCCTCGATGTGAAAGCGGATAGCGTCGCGGATTTCGATTTCGACTTCCTCGACGGTGGCGCCGGTGGCGATGCAGCCCGGCAGGTCGGGGACATAGGCGGAATAGTTGCTTCCAGCCTTTTCGATCACCACTGCATAGCGCATCTCATCGCTCCTTCAGACCGGCCTGTTTCAAAATGCTGTTCAAGGTGCCGGGCGCGACATCGTCAGATGGTTTGCCGGCCACGGTGACGCGGCCGGCCTTGTTGCGATGCTTATATTGGCGATGGCTGCCCTTGGTTGCAACCTGATACCAGCCATCCGCCATTTCAGCCCAGGTAAAAGTTAGAACTCACGCGAGCGGATGTGGGGGAACTGGCGGAAACCGCTTTTCACTAGCAGGTGCCCGCAGTTCTTCCTCGACACCCAGGATTGCGTTCTCGATCCGAAGTGAGAGATCGCGCCCTACCGATACATATTTGGCGTCATCGGCTGACCAGATGATTTGGCTGTCGAGGAGTGACAAAACCACAAGGTGATCCAACTCTGAGTAGTTCTGCTTGAAAGTGGACAATGTGGCGACGGTGAGGTGCTCCGAAAGGGGCGGCTTCTTCGTGTTCCAGAGATGAACTGCACACCGCTGGCCGTTGATTACCGTCCCGAAGTCCGCAGAAAAGTTGACTTTGAAGACCTCATTTGGACTTGAAAAAGTGTGAGGTGGGACTTCAAATGTCTCTGCCGGATGCAAACCGCGCCAATTCAGCAAGGCTGTGAGTCCTGCCTGAACCGACGTTCGTTCCGGCGCCCTTGCGATTTGACGGGCAGTTTCTAGTACACTCTCTATGCTCTCGCCCTTTGCGAGCAGACGGTGGGCGTGAAGGCGGAGCGAGCGGTGAAAATCATAGGCATCATCGCTTGGGATGATCCTTTTTCGCAACTCCGTGCGTTGAGGTTTCGTATTTAGAGAGATCAGCTTCAGATAGGCAGAAGTTCCAAATTTCAACATGTTGTCAGTCCTGTTCGGCCTTAGCTACCTCGACTCAGGACCCGACTCTCCGTATGGTACTCTTGCTACAGAGAAGGGAGTCAGATCTCTTCGCCCCGCGTGGGCTTCGGCTTTTTCGCGGTATCCAGAGCCGACCCGAGAGGGTCGGCTCTGGTATTTTTAGGGGCATCAAGACATCCTTATATCTTGTTCCCTGTTTGTCCTCCTTGCGCTTTCGGCCCGATCTTGCGACCGGGCCGAGTCTATTGAGCTTCTTCTTTATTATTGCAGGCTCAGGAACACCCGCTCGTCGCCCCACACGTATCGCACTTCTCGCACGTCCCATTCCGCACCATCGTGAAGTTCTGGCACTCCGAGCACATGTTCCCCGTATACCCCTGCGCGATGGCCTGCTGGCGGCGGTGGGTTTCCACCTTTTTCGCTTCAGTGGCCTCTTCCGCCGCCTCGTCGGTGAAGAGCGCATTCGCGCCTTCGTCTTCGGCCGCTTCCTGGGCAAGTTCCTTCGCCCGCTCCTCGTAGTCGCGGCGGAAGGCGGTGGCTTCTTCGCGGAGTTCGGCGACGACCGGCTTCAGCGCCGTCACCGTGCCGCCCGGGGAGATGGCGCGGACGTTGGAGGCCGCGCGCGCGGTGGGGGCGCCGCCGGAGGCTTCGCCCTTGGGCTCGGTCTTGCCCACCACCTTGAAGGGGGCAGCACCGCGGGTGAGCCCCTTGGAGAAGGGCATCGCCTTGCCCTCGGAAATGCCCTTGCCGAGCGTCGTGTTGGAGAAGTCCGATACATCGACATGGGCGAGGTCATTGCGGCCGAGATAGGAGATCGCCAGCTCCCGGAACACATAGTCGAGGATCGACGTTGCGTTCTTGATCGCGTCGTTGCCCTGGACGATGCCGGCCGGCTCGAAGCGGGTGAAGGTGAACGCCTCGACAAACTCCTCGAGCGGCACGCCATATTGCAGGCCGATGGAGATCGCGATGGCGAAATTGTTCATCATCGCGCGGAAGGCCGCGCCTTCCTTATGCATGTCGATGAAGATTTCGCCCAGGCGCCCATCGGCATATTCGCCGGTGTGGACATAGACCTTGTGCCCGCCAATGACCGCCTTCTGCGTGTAGCCCTGACGGCGGCTGGGCATTTTCTCGCGTTCGCGGTAGAGACGCTCCACCACGCGCTCGACGATCTTCTCCGTCACCTGCGCTGCCTGGGCGGCGGTGGGGGCGGAGATCAGCTCTTCCACCAGGTCGTCGGCCTCCTCGTCGTCGTCGGAAAGCAGCGAGGCGTTGAGCGGCTGCGAGAGCTTGGAGCCGTCGCGGTAGAGCGCGTTGGCCTTCAGCGCCAGCTTCCAGGAAAGCATGTAGGCTTCCTTGCAGTCGTCGACGGTGGCCTCGGTGGGCATGTTGATGGTCTTGGAGATGGCGCCGGAGATGAAGGGCTGCGCGGCGGCCATCATGCGGATGTGGCTTTCCACCGAGAGGAAGCGCTTGCCGATCTTGCCGCACGGGTTGGCGCAGTCGAAGACCGCCAGGTGCTCGTCCTTCAGGTGCGGCGCGCCTTCCAGCGTCATGGCGCCGCAGATGTGGATGTTGGCGGCCTCGATCTCCTGCCTGGAGAAGCCGACCGCCGGCAGCACCTCGAAGGAGAAGTCGTCGAGCTGCTCCTGGGTGAAGCCGAAGGTCTCCTTCAGCCAGTCCGCGCCGAGCGTCCACTGGTTGAAGACGAACTTGATGTCGAAGGCCGACTTCAGCGCCTCGTTCAGCGTCTTGATCTTCTCGTCCGGAAAACCCTTGGCCTTGAGCGTCGTCGGGTTGATGCCCGGCGCCTGGTTCAGGTCGCCGTGGCCGACGGCATAGGCCTCGATCTCGGCGATCTGGGCTTCCGAATAGCCGAGCGTCCTGAGCGCCTCCGGCACGGCGCGGTTGATGATCTTGAAATAGCCGCCGCCGGCGAGCTTCTTGAACTTCACCAGCGCGAAGTCGGGCTCGATGCCGGTGGTGTCGCAATCCATGACGAGGCCGATCGTGCCGGTCGGCGCGATGACGGTCGCCTGCGCATTGCGGTAGCCGTGCTTCTCGCCGAGCTCCAGCGCCCGGTCCCAGGCGGCCTTGGCGTGCTCCACGAGGTCGGCCTGCGGACAGTCTTCCGCCTTGATCGGCACCGGGTTGACGGCGAGCGCCTCGTAGCCGTCCGTCTGCCCATGGGCGGCGCGGCGGTGGTTGCGCATGACGCGCAGCATGGCTTTCGCGTTGCGCTCATAATCGGGGAAGGGGCCGAGCTCGCCGGCCATCTTGGCGCTGGTCGCATAGGCAACGCCGGTCATGATGGCGGTCAGGCTGGCGCAGATGGCGCGGCCCTCGGCCGAATCGTAGGGGATGCCGGAGGTCATCAAGAGACCGCCGATATTGGCATAGCCCAGCCCCAGCGTGCGGTATTCGTAGGAGAGCTTGGCGATCTCCTTCGACGGGAACTGCGCCATCATGACGGAGATTTCCAGCACCATCGTCCACAGCCGCACCGTGTGCTCGTAGGCGGCGATGTCGATGGTCCCGTCCTTTTGCCGGTACTGCAAAAGGTTCATGGAGGCAAGGTTGCAGGCCGTGTCGTCCAGGAACATGTATTCCGAGCACGGGTTGGAGGCGCGGATAGGACCTGCGGCGGGCGAAGTGTGCCAGTCGTTCATCGTCGTGTTGAAGTGCAGGCCCGGATCGGCCGAGGCCCAGGCGGCGTAGCCGATCTTCTCCCACAGGTCGCGGGCCTTCAGCGTCTTGGCCGGCTTGCCGTCGATGCGGTTGATCAGCGTCCACTCGCCGTCGTTCTCGACGGCGCGCAGGAAGTCGTCCTTCAGCGAGACGGAGTTGTTGGAGTTCTGGCCCGAGACGGTGAGATAGGCTTCCGAATCCCAATCCGTGTCGTAGGTCTTGAACTCCATCTTCGTGTAGCCCTGGCGCGCGAACTGGATGACGCGCTTGATGTAGTTCTCGGGCACCGCGTTCTTCTTGGCCGCCTTCACCTCGCGCTTGAGCGCCGGGTTCTTGGCCGGCTCGAAGCAGTCGTCATTGTCGCCCTGGCAGTTGACGCAGGCCTTCATGATGGCTTCGAGGTGCTTCTTGACGATCTTGGAGCCGGTGACGAGGCTTGCGACCTTCTGCTCCTCCTTCACCTTCCAGTCGATGTAGTCCTCGATATCCGGGTGGTCGGCGTCGACGACCACCATCTTGGCGGCGCGGCGCGTGGTGCCGCCGGACTTGATGGCGCCCGCCGCACGGTCGCCGATCTTCAGGAACGACATGAGGCCCGACGACTTGCCGCCGCCCGAAAGCCGCTCGCCCTCGCCGCGCAGATGCGAGAAGTTGGAGCCGGTGCCCGAGCCGTACTTGAAAAGCCGTGCCTCGCGCACCCAAAGGTCCATGATGCCGCCGTCGTTGACGAGATCGTCGCCGACCGACTGGATGAAGCAGGCATGAGGCTGCGGGTGCTCGTAGGCCGACTTCGACTTCGTCAATTTCCCGGTGAAGGGGTCGACGTAATAATGGCCCTGGCCGGGGCCGTCGATGCCGTAGGCCCAGTGCAGGCCGGTGTTGAACCATTGCGGGCTGTTGGGGGCCACGCGCTGGGTGGCGAGCATGTAGCAAAGCTCGTCCATGAAGGCCTGGGCGTCGGCCTCCGTATCGAAATAGCCGCCCTTCCAGCCCCAGTAGGTCCAGGTGCCGGCAAGCCGGTTGAAGACCTGGCGGGCATCGATCTCCGAGCCGTAGCGCTCCTCCTCGGGCAGTTCGGCCAGGGCCTCCTCGTCGGCCACCGAGCGCCACAGGAAGGAGGGGACGTCGTTCTCCTCGACCTTCTTCAGCCGTGCCGGCACGCCGGCCTTGCGGAAATACTTCTGCGCCAGGATGTCGCTGGCGACCTGGGAGAACCGCGCCGGCACGTCGATGTTCTCCAGCCGGAAGACGGTGGAGCCGTCCGGGTTCCTGATCTCGCTCAAGGCCTTGCGGAAGGCGATCTCCGCGTAGGGGGACTGGCCTTCCTTGGTGAACCGACGTTCGATGCGCATCTTAGCCCTCTTCAATTCCTATATATAGCGTCCTTCACGGGGCGATGCTCATCACATCTGCCGCCAACGGACGCCATGTCCGCCGCACACCGCCATGCCTCGTGCCACAGCGGCTCTCCAACACCCGATCCCCATCCCGCCCGCTCGGCATTGCCGCCCGGACAAGGGCCCCGCCGGGGGATCCGGCTGGTCCATTCTGACGCTTCCTGTGGTTGTTCTCCGAATGGAGAAGTCTCACATTATTTAGTGCCAAGCATCGCTGCAATCGCTAAATATAGTATTAACAGCTTGCCTACGCCACCCTCGACACCAGCGCCCCCGTCGCCTTTTCCGAAAAAAACGCCCTCCTTCCGCCCGTGGCGACGACGGGCGGATGCGCAAACGCTACAACAGATTGGAAAACTGACCGACTAGTAGGACTTTCCGGCCGCGCCTCGAAAAAAAGACACGGCGCTATTAAAAGGCGACTCGTTTTCCCTCGTCAAGGATTCGTTTCTTATAAGTTTTGTGACCGCTATATGTTGTGTGTCACGCATGTGGATATCGGGGAGATCGACGCCTTTTTCGTGAAGGCGGGGGCCTTCCCGCCGATATCCGCTCCGTGGCGGGGCCCCCGCACCCCGCCCCACACCATGCCACGCCAGCCCATCCCGCCACGCAACCGCGCCTTCGCCCCGGCGCGTGGCGCGCCCCTGTCAGCATCTGTCAGGAATATTTTCCTATACCCCTTTCACGCCTCGCCCGACCCATGCGATAATCCCGCGCTTGAAGAAAGGAGGCGGCGATGGACGGGAGTGCGGCAATCGAGCAAGATCGCGTGGCTCTGAAGCGCATCGTGGCTTCGCTCGTGGCCATGGCCGGGCTGGCCGTGGGGCCTGATGGCGAGGCGCCAGCCGAAGGCGAGCCGCAAAGCACACTGCCTCGCCATCTCTGGCGCGCCATCCTCCGCCTGCTGCGCCCGGCCGAGGCCGCCGCGCGGCGGCTGGTCATCGCGGCCGCGCGGGGCCTGGTCGTCTCTCTGCCGCCGCCGCGCGAACAGGGGCAGAGGCCCGCGACCTCGGCGCCGTTCCTGCGCAGCCTCGGCATCGCCGTGATGGCCTCGCCCGCCGACCTGTCCGCCGCAGCGCGCAGAGCGAAGGCGGAAGCCAGGCGCGCCGCAGCAAGCGCCCGTCCGCGAACCTTGAGCCTGCCGCTCTTCGACCCGCTGCGGATTTCCCTGAGCCCCGAGCTTGCCGAAGGGGGGCGCCATGGGCCCGCGCGCGCTGTCCCGCGCATCCTGTTTCCCGGCCTCATCGAGCCGTCGCCCCTGCCGCGGCCGCCCTCGCGCGAGGATCCCGTCAGCGCGGCGTGCCTTGGCCGGCGGCTGGCGGCGCTCACAGCCGCCCTCGACGATCTGCCGGGGCAGGCCATGCGCTTTGCCCGCTGGAAGGCGCGCCGCGATCTGGGGCTTACGCGCCGCGTCGCCCCGCTGCGCGGCGGCCGGCCGCCCGGCGGCCGGCTCGCCCGCTTCGAGCCGACAGGCTACCGCCTCCGCAACGTGCGCGAGGTCGACGAGATCCTCGTGCACGCCCATTCGCTGGCCGTGGAGGCGCTGGAGAGCCCCGATACGTCGTGAGGCGGGCGGCGCGTTCGGAGAGTCGGGCATTTTGGCCGCCCGTCTTCTCGGTTCTTTGACATAGCCCGGCTTCGTATGAAGCGCGGCAACGGATAAGCGTGCCTTCGCTTCGGCGCCACCTTTCGGAAGTGCGCGCCAGCGCGCTCGATGCGCCCCGTCCCTAGCTATCCGAACGCGTCGAGGAACAGGAAAATGCCGCCGGCGAGCGCGGCCGCGGCCGGTACGGTGGTTATCCAGGCGGCGACGATGGTGCGCACGTGCGCCCGGCGCACCAGCTTGCGGCGGACGATTTCCTCGCCCGAAACGCCGGCCACGCCGTTCTCCTCGTTTTCGAACAGGACATGGAACGGTCCGATTTTGCTGCCCGCCGGGCTGCCCGCCGCCCGGACGTTCTTCACCTTCAGCCCCTTGCGCTCCAGATAGGCGCGGCGGCGTTTGGAGCGGGCGGTATACCACTCGCGGAAGAAACCGACACCGAAGACCGCGCCCACGGCCGTATGGGTGGAGCTTATGGGCAGGCCGAGGCCGGAGGCGATGATCACGGTGATCGCCGCCGACAGCGCCACGCAGAAGGCGCGCATGGGGTTGAGCTTGGTGATCTGCTCGCCCACCATGCGGATGAGCTTCGGCCCGAACAGCACCAGGCCAAGCGAAATGCCGAAGGCGCCGATCACCATCACCCACAGCGGAATGGCCACCGTGGTGGTCACCGCGCCGGCTTCCGCGGTGAAGACGATGGCGGCCAGCGGCCCCACCGCGTTGGCCACGTCGTTGGCGCCGTGGGCGAAGGACAGAAGGGCCGCCGAGATGACCAGCGGCAGTTTGAACAGGCGCCGGAGCGACTGGTTGCGGTTCTCCATGCCCTCCGATACGCGGCGCACATGGACGTGGGCCAGCGCCCAGAAGAGCGCAAAGGCGCCGACGCCGAGGGCGGCGATCGTGCCGTTGTCGATGCTCACCACCTTCTTCAGCCCCTTGGTGGCCAGATAGGCGGTGAAGGCGCCCGCCATGACGGCGATCAGCAGCGGCACCCAGCGGCGCGCGGCGGTGATCTTGTCGTCCTGATAGATGATCGCCGTCTTGACGAAGGCAAGGAACAGGGCGGCGATAAGGCCACCCATGACGGGCGAGACGACCCAGCTTGCGGCGATCTGCGCCATGGTAGGCCAATGGACGGTGGAAAAGCCGGCCGCGGCGATGCCCGCACCCATGACGCCGCCGACCACCGAGTGCGTGGTGGAGACGGGTGCGCCGATCCAGGTCGCCAGGTTCACCCACAGGGCGGACGAGATGAGGGCGGCCATCATGGCGCGGATGAAGATGTCCGGGCTTGCCACGGATTCCGGCGCGATGATGCCCTTGGAGATGGTGCCCACCACGTCGCCGCCGGCGATCAGCGCGCCCGCGGTCTCGAAGATGGCGGCGATGACGAGGGCGCCGGTGAGCGTCAGCGCCTTGGCGCCGACGGCGGGGCCGACATTGTTGGCAACGTCGTTGGCACCGATGTTGAGCGCCATATAGGCGCCGATGGCGGCAGCGGCGATGATGATGACGGCGCGCGGCTCGCCGATCACGTAGACGGAGGCGAAGACGGCGGCCAGCGCCAGGAAGAGAAGGCCCAGCCCCGGCGCCACGAGGCCGCGCGCGACAAGGCTCGTCGCCTCCTCGACGTGGACCAGCTTGTCCAGGTCCTTGTCGAGGGTGCGTTTTTTCACTCTGGCGGTGCTGTCGGTCGTCGAGGCCATCTCAGGTTCCAGCGGCCGTTGGCGTCTTGCTACCGCAAAGCGCCCCGGGCATCGAATGGTTCCCCCGAGCAGCCTTTACGCTGCACGGATACAGACCGCGTAGGCAAAGCGGGAGGCCGGCACAAGTATCGGGACGACATTAACCGTGAAAATGGCGAATCAGGCGGCGATTTCCCGTGGATGACCGTCGAAGGCGGCGATGAGCCCGGCCAGATCCGGCTCCTTAACCATGGCGGCGGCCTCTTCCGGTGTCACCCAGCGGCGGGTGCGCTCCTTCTTTTCCGGCCAGCGCGCGGCCTCCCGCTTCACCTGGAGCGGGAAGACAGCGACCTCGCAGCGCCAGGTGAGGCCGCTCTCCATTTCCTTGCCGTAGAAGTAGCGGCCGATCTCCGTCTTCGCCATCGACCCCTCGACGCCGGCTTCCTCGCGCGCCTCGCGCGCCGCCGTGCCGGCCAGGCTTTCGCTTGCTTCCGGCCAGCCCTTGGGCAGGACCCAGCGGCCGGTGCCCCGGCTCGTCACCAGCAGCACCTCGATCCGGTCGCCCTCCCGCCGCCACGGCAAAGCCGCCGCCTGCACGCGCGGCGGATTGCCGCCGAAAAGGCGGCGCAGGCGCTCGGTAAGGCCGATCCGTGTGGCGTGGGTAAAGATCATCCGTTCACCATCCGGCGCGCTTCTCGCAACGAGAATCGCTCAAGAGTCTACCATCTTTCCCTGAAAATATGTCGCAATGAGAGGCAGACAAGGAAAAGCGGGGCCGGAGCGCCCCTTCGACCGGACGTTCTGACGGCTGCGGCGGCGTCAGCCGATATGGTCATCCGCTATGGGTTTCTGGTAGGAAAAACCCAGATCCCAGGGAAAATAGATCCAGGTATCTTGGCTGACCTCGGTGATGAAGGTGTCGACCAGCGGGCGCCCCTTGGGCTTTGCATAAACGGTGGCGAAGTGCGCCTTGGGGATCATCGCGCGCACGATGGCCGCCGTCTTGCCGGTGTCCGTCAGGTCGTCGACGATGAGGATATCCTCGCCCTCGTTTTCCAGCAGCGCCGGCGTGATCTCCTTGAGGATGTTGAGTTCGCCCTGCTCGGTATAGTCGTGATAGGAGGCCACGCACACGGTCTCGATCAGGCGTATGCCGAGTTCGCGCGAGATCACCGCCGCCGGCACCAGCCCGCCGCGGGTGATGCACACGATCGCTTTCCAGCGGCCGTTGACGCTGGAAAGCCGCCATGCAAGCGCCCGCGCGTCGCGGTGAAACTGGTCCCACGAGACGGGAAAGGCTTTTTCGGGAAGGGACATCTTGCGCACTCCGCTGCGACGCGTGCCGCGCCGGGAATGCAGGGGGAATTAGCCGGAAAGGGGGGTGAAGCGCAAGGGCGCGCTGGAAGACGGTTCATCGTCGTGCAGCCGGGAAAGCGTCTAGTCGTTGCGGACGAACCGGAGGACGCCGGCGAGGCCGCTGTCCTTCCCTCCGTCGGAGGGGTGGTTGACGCCGTCGTTTACCGGCACCTCGTCGAAGTCGAAGGGGCTGATCCCGTCGAGGCAGGCGACGTTGACGCCGCACTCGTTGGGGTTCGAGCGCCGCTGGTGATGGGTATAGATGCCGCACTTCGAGCAGAAGTAGTGTTTCGCCGTCCCGGTGTTGAACTGGTAGAGGTTGAGCGCGTCTTCGCCCGCAAGGATGTCGATGCCGTCGAGACCGGCCGTAACGGCGACGGCGCCGCGCATCGCGCAATAGGAGCATGTGCAGCGGCGGGCGCTGTGGAGACCGTCCGTCAGCCGGACGCGGAAGCGCACGGCACCGCAGTGGCACGCGCCGTCGATTTCGGTGATGTCGCGGTCCATCGGCAGCCTCCATCGTTACCGGCATTGCCGGTAGCAGATAAGCGGGCGGCCATCAAACGGATGAGCTTCTACCGCGCCATCAGAACCGGCGCCGTCATCGACTGCAGCATGGTGCGGGTGACGCCGCCGAAGACGAATTCGGTGAGCCTGGAGCGGCCGAAAGCACCCATGACCAGGAGATCGGCATCCGTTTCGGCCAGCCGGTTGGCGATGACGTCGCCATGCGACAGGCCGGCCGAGTGCTCGGCCCGCGTCGTCACATCGAGGCCGTAGCGGGCGAGCGAGGCGGCGATGGCCGCCCCCGCAAGGCCTGCGTCCTGCTGCAAGGTATCGCGGGCGTCGACGGTCAGCACCTCGACCTTGCCGGCCTCCTTCATGAGCGGCAGGGCGTCGAAGGCGGCGCGGGAGGCCTCCTTGCTGCCGTTCCAGGCCAGGACCACCTCCCTGAAAGGAACGCTACGGCCCTTGAAGGTGTAAGGGACGAGCAGGACGGGGCGGCCGCTTTCGAAGATCAGCGCCTCGACGTCGGCTGCCATGCGGCTGTCGGCGTCGGGATCGTTCTGCTGGACGATCACCAGATCGGCGGTACGCGCGCTCTCGATGCCGGAGACGGCCGAATCGCCTGAAACGCTTTCATAACCGCGCCATTCCGCCGCCAGGCCCTCGGCCTTCGCACGCTCCTCGAAGATGGCGCGCAGCCTGGCGTGCCGGTCGGCCGCCTCCGCTTCCATATCGAGGGAAAAGTCGGCGATCGGCCCGCCCATGGGGCTGGCCATGGCAATGGGCAGCGCCTCGGCGTGGAGGCCGATGACGTGGCTGTTGTAGCGCGCGGCGAAGGGCAGGGCGAAATCCAGCACCCGCGGCGTGTCGGCCTCGCTTTGCAGGATGACGAGCAGTGTCTTGTAGACCATCTGGGCCTCCATGGATGGCGACGTGGAGCGCCATTATGGCCGGCGCGCCCGCATTCGCCTTGCCCTATGTCAACGGCGCCGGCTCAATTTCGTTTCAGCAGGGCCTCCAACATCTCCTCGACCGCATTCTTCGCCGCCTTCAGCGCCTCTTCGGAGCGGGAGCGGATGACGATCTCGGTCCAGAACCGGCCGTCCTCGTATTTCGGATAGGAGCCGATGATGGTCTCGCCGTGCGCCTTCTGGATGTCGCCCAGCGGGCCGCCGATCGTGCCTTCGGGCAATGGCGAGGGGACGGCGACGGAGATGAGCTTGGCACCTGTCTTCAGGCCCGGGATCACGCTGTCGAGCATGGCCTGGAAGATGGCCGGCACACCCGCCATCACGTAGACGTTGCCAATGGAAAAGCCCGGCGCCACGGAGATCGGATTGGCGATATGCGCGGCACCCTCAGGCATGCGCGCCATGCGCTTGCGCGCTTCGGAGAATTCGATGCCGCGCCTGGCGAAATGCTCTTCCAGAAGACGGTAGGCCTCAGGATCGTAACCGCAGGGCACGCCGAAGGCGGCGGCGATGGCGTCGGCCGTGATGTCGTCGTGGGTGGGGCCGATGCCGCCCGTGGTGAAGACATAGGTGTTGCGGGCGCGCAGCGTATTGACCGCCTCGACGATGGCTTCCTGGTCGTCGGCAACGACGCGCGCTTCCCTGAGATCGATGCCGACGGCCGTCAGCATGTCGGCCAGATGCCCGATGTTCCTGTCCTTGGTGCGGCCGGACAGGATTTCGTCGCCGATCACCACCATTGCCGCCGTAACGATTTCGCTCATCGCGCGTTTCTCCGTGAACCTTCGTCAGATAGCCGCATCGCGCTTCTGCGGCAATGGACGGCAAATGGTGAACACTGTGTCGACCAACAATGGCGTTCCATTGCCCGCCGCTGCGCCTAAATCGGACGGGGGCGCCGCATCCGGCGCCGCCCATGAGATTTCCAAGGAGCAGGAAGACGATGGCGAAGATTTTGGTTCTTTACTATTCGAGCTGGGGCCACATGGAGCAGATGGCGCGGGCGGCGGCAGCGGGCGCGCGCGAGGCAGGCGCCGATGTGACGGTCAAGCGGGTGCCCGAACTGGTGCCCGAGGAGGTGGCCAAGGCCGCCGGTTACAAGCTCGACCAGGAAGCGCCGGTGGCTGAGCCGCTGGAGGTGGCCGACTATGACGGCATCATCTTCGGCATACCGACGCGCTTCGGCCTCATGTCCTCGCAGATGAAGAATTTCCTCGATCAGATGGGCCCGCTGTGGATGGAAGGCAAGCTGGTCAACAAGACGGCGACCATCATGAGCTCCACCGCCACCCAGCACGGCGGCGCGGAGATGACGGTGGTGACATCGCAGATCCCCCTGCAGCACCTGGGCATGATCATCGTACCCCTGTCCTACGCTTATCAGGGCCAGTCGGGCAACGACACGGTGCGTGGCGGCTCACCATACGGCATGACGACGAGCACCAACAGCGACGGCTCGCGCATGCCCTCCGAGCAGGAGCTGGAGGGCGCGAAGTTCCAGGGCAAGCGGATGGCCGAGATCACCGCGAAGCTGGCGGGCTGACTTCCGGGCTTTTGGGCGGGGCGAGCGGGCGGCCGTCGGGCCGCCCGTTTTCGTGTGGCCTGACCAGCAAATTCGCAGATGCCGGCGCTCCCAAGCGGAGAGACGTTGAACCGGTCCTCCTACGCCAAGGCTTCGGAGGACACTCCTTCGTCTAACGACCTTCGGGTGACCTGCCACCCGACCTTCAGTCGGCCGAAGCTTAACCTTGCCTCGATAGCGGCAGGCCAACTTTCGGTCGGCGAAGGCCGAAGCTCGAAGAGCGAAGGGTGGTGCGGACGGCGGGGATCGAACCCGCATGGCCGAAGCCGAGGGATTTTAAGTCCCTTGCGTCTACCAGTTCCGCCACGTCCGCACGCGAAACGCCTAGTGGTGCGATCCTGACAGATGGTCCCCATCTGTCAGGACAAATCGCCCCACCAGATTAATAGCTTGTGGGCTGACTTTTCCAAACAGATGGGCACCCATCTGTTTGGGTCAGACCACTAGCCGCAGAACGCGGCGCGATCAAGCGATCGTGTGAGGAAGGCGGGGTCTGTCGCGACCCGGCGGAGGATACGGCATCCGGCCGCAAGGGCAGGGCGGCCGTGATTAACTCCGCGTTAGATGGGCTGCGCTAATTTGAACCAATTGTCATTCGGGGGTGGCGCGGTGCGGGGCCGCGCCGCCTCCGCAATTTCAGCTTCGTGCCTCGGGCGGGGGCCACGACTTCGTGGAAGGTGAAGCAAGGGCATGTCACAAACGGCAAGCGTTTCGGAGGGCAGGGCCGACATTGCCACGACCATCGCGGCCTCCATGCGCCGCATGGGCGTCGTCGGCCTGCCGCGCAATTACGAAATCTTCTACGAGGTGCTGACCGGCTCCAACCGGGAAATGTGCGACGCCTTCGCCGCGCTCGGCGACCGGCCCACGCAGGCTGCCCTCGACGAATTGTCGCGCAGGTATTTCGCCCAGAGCAGCCGCCAGGCGATCGTCGAGAACGCCCAGGAGCAGATCGCCGTTCGGGCCGAGGAAATCCTCGGCCTCCTGGGCCGCGAGCGCACTTCGCTGGAGAAATTCGGCCTCATCCTGGACCAGACCTCCGGCGGCCTCGGCCGCCGGCAGGAGATTTCGGGCGATCTGTTGCAGAAGATCGTCGGCATCATGGCGACCGCCACCCAGACCACGCTCGACCAGGGGCGCCAGATCAGCCGGGCGATGGCCGAGAAGAGCGTCGAACTGGAGAAGGTGAAATCCAAGCTGGAGCAGTACAAGCGCCTGGCCGATACCGATCCGCTCACCAAGATATGGAACCGCCGCGCCTTCGACCGCAAGCTGGCCGGCATCTATTCGGATCGGCGGGCGATCATGTTCCACGCCCTGGTCCTGGCCGACATCGACGGTTTCAAGGCTTTCAACGACCGCTACGGCCATCCCGTGGGCGATCGAATCCTGCAGATGGTGGCGCAACTCATCGATGCCAAGAGCGGGGCAGAAAGCTTCGTGGCGCGCACCGGCGGAGAGGAATTCGCCGTCGTCGTCGACGGGCTTTCGGAAGCGGCGGCGGAGGAGGCGGCCGAACGCGTGCGCGCGGCGATAAGCGAGGCTGATTTCGTCATCGGCCCGTCCTCGCGCGGCTTCGGCCCCATCACCATCTCGCTCGGCCTGTGCATGGCCACTGACGCCGGCGATGCCGAGGATCTCTACGCCAAGGCCGACCGCGCGCTCTATGCCTCCAAGGTGGGCGGGCGCGACCGTGTCACCCGCTTCTCCACACTTTCTTCCGGCAAGCTGACGAAAAATTGGCTTCTGTACCGGGCCGAATAGGGGCCTTGCCGCATTTCGCCGCATTTGTGTTAAAAGGGCTGCCCCGGGGGACGTTCATTGGGATTCGCCGCGTTTTCGCGGGTGCGGGTCGATATTTGTCAGGAGAGGACGAGCTTATGTTCAGGAAAGTGATTTTGGTCGCCGCCGTGGCGGGCTTTGCGGCGGCGTGTACCACCGACCCCTATACGGGGCAGCAGAAGATTTCCAACACCGCAGGGGGTGCGGCGCTCGGGGCGCTGGCCGGTGCCGGCGCGGGCCTGCTTGCCGGCGGCGACGACCGGCGCAATGCGCTGATCGGCGCCGGTATCGGCGCGCTGGCCGGCGGCGGGATCGGCGCCTATATGGACCAGCAGGAGGCGCAGCTTCGCGGCCAGCTTCAGGGAACCGGCGTCAGCGTGACGCGGCAGGGCGACTACATCATCCTGAACATGCCCTCCAACATCACCTTCGCTACCGATTCGTCCTCCATCCAGCCGGCCTTCTACCCGACGCTGAACTCGGTGGCGCTGGTCCTGAAGCGCTACAACCAGACGCTGGTCGACGTCTACGGCCACACCGATTCGACCGGCAGCTACGAGCATAACATGCAGCTTTCGCGCCAGCGCGCCCAGTCCGTGTCCGACTATCTCGTCGCCCAGGGTACGAACCCGCAGCGCTTCGCCGTCATCGGCCAGGGGCCGAGCCAGCCCGTCGCCTCCAACGACACGCCGGACGGCAGGCAGCAGAACCGGCGCGTGGAAATCCGCCTGGCGCCGCTTACGGCGGGCTAGCGCATCGGCCCGAAAATCGGAATCGATTTTCGGAAAGCACGATGCTGTAGGTGACCGCCTTACCTTTCGTGCGCTGCAAGCGCACGGGCAATGCGCGCCGCAAGGCGCGCATTGTTTTTGACGAGCGCGATGTTGGTCTTGAGACTGCGGCCGCCAGTGATCTCCATGATGCGGGCGAGCAGGTAGGGTGTGACGGCCTTGCCCGTCACGCCTTCGGCCGCGGCGTCTTCTTGAGCGCGGGCGATGAAGCCTTCCATCTCCGCCACCGCTATCTCGTCCTCCTGCGGGACCGGATTGGCCACAAGCATGCCGCCGCCGATCCGAAGCGCCTCGCGCGTCTTCTGAAAACGGGCGATCGCCTCGGGTGTGTCGAGCCGCAGCGGCACTGGCAGCGACGAGCCGCGTGACCAGAAGGCGGGCATCACGTCCGTCCCGAAGCCCACCACCGGCACGCCGCGCGTCTCCAGCACCTCCAGCGTCTTGGGGACGTCGAGGATGGCCTTGGCGCCGGCCGAGACCACGATGACCGGCGTGCGCGCCAATTCGTCCAGGTCCGCCGACATGTCGAAGCTCGTCTCCGCCCCCTTGTGCACGCCGCCGATGCCGCCGGTCGCGAAGACGGGAATGCCGGCCAGATGCGCTGCCATCATGGTGGCCGCCACCGTCGTGCCGCCGCTCCGCCCCTCGGCGAGCGCGAAGGCGAGGTCGGCGCGCGACAGCTTCATGGCGTCCTTGCGCTGCGCCAGCGCCTGCCGCTCCCTCTCCGAAAGGCCGATCTTCAGCCGCCCGTCGACGACGGCGATGGTGGCCGGCACGGCGCCTCCTTCGGCGATGATCGCCTCCACCTCGGCCGCCATTTCGTCGTTCTGCGGCCAGGGCATGCCGTGGGTGATGATGGTGCTTTCGAGCGCCACCACGGCTTGGCCCCCGGCAAGCGCCTCGGCGACCGGCGGATGGATGTCGATATGCGCGGTGAGCGACATGGGTTCTCCTGCTTCGATACCTTGTCAGGCGGGCTTTGGCGGCGGCACGCGGGCGAGCGCGGCGCGGAAGGCCTCGTCGTCCATCCGTGGTGCTGCGTCCGCGCTCTCCACGGCGAGCTTTGCCGCCGCCATCCCTTCGCGCACCGCCTCCGCGAATGCAAGCCCGCGCATCAGGGCGGCCACCGTGGCGCCGGCAAGCGCGTCTCCCGCGCCCGTCACGTCGGCGACGCGGCCCGCGGGCGGCGGTGCGATCTCGAAGAAATCGCCATGCCGGAAGCAAAGGGCAGGGCCTCCGCCGGTCGTGATCACGCCGGCCCGAAGCCCCATTCCCGTAAGCGCCTTCGCCGCCGCGAGCGGTGGTGCCTCCGATGCCATGTCCGTCAGGCGGCAGGCCTCCCGCCGGTTCATGAAGAGGCAGGAAAGGGAGGGAATGACGGAGACCAGCCGAACCACCTTGGCCGGCGAGACGGCGATCGCATGGATCGGCTTTCCCGCCGCAAGCGCGACGAGGCGCTCGATCGCCTCCGCCGGCATGTTGGCATCGCAAAGCAGCATATCCGCCCCGCCGGCCGCATCGCGCACCTTGGAGCGCCGTACCTGCTTTATAAAGCCGTGCTCGTAGAGCGCCATATCGGCAAACCCGGTAATTAGGTCGCCGGCCTCCGTGAGGATGGCCGTATAGCTCGGCGTCGTCCGGTCGAGGAAGGTTGCCGAAAGATCCTCGATGCCCGCCGCCTCGATCGCCTCGGCCACCCTCTCGCCCGCCGCGTCGCCGCCCCTGAGCGACAGAAGCGAAACCGCCGCCCCGCGCTCAACGGCCGCGCGCGCCGCGTTGAAGGCACCGCCGCCGATCTCCTCGCGCATGGTGCCGGGATTTGAGGCCTCCGCCACATGGACACCGGTAACGCGGCCCCTGCGGTCGATATGCGCGCCGCCGACGACGAGAAGGCGCGGCCGCGTCATGGCCTTCTCCCGCCTGCATTCGAAACGCGTTCATTACAGCGCCGTGCGTCCTTTCGGACGCACAAAGGACGCTGTAGATTATTGAATTTATGCATCGTGCTTTCCGAAAACCGATTCCGGTTTCCGGGCCGATGCATCGCCTCAAAAACGCTGCGCATTTTTACTCCCGGACAGAAACAAAAATAGAACAAAATGAGATTGCCGTTTAAAAACAGAAGCATGATCCCTATTGCCAAATCGGAACAAAAGCGGTACACAAAAATATAGGGAAATTGGCCCGCGCGGCTTCCATTGACGTTAGAGGGGTGTTGTATCATGGCTCAGAATTCGTTGCGGCTTGTAGAGGAAAAGTCGGTGGATAAATCCAAGGCATTGGACGCGGCGCTTTCGCAGATCGAGCGGGCCTTCGGCAAGGGCTCGATCATGCGGCTGGGAGCCAACGACCGCGTGGTCGAGATCGAAACCATCCCCACCGGCTCGCTTGGCCTCGATATCGCGCTCGGCGTCGGCGGCCTGCCGCGCGGGCGAATCATCGAGATCTACGGGCCGGAAAGCTCGGGCAAGACGACGCTGGCGCTCCACACGGTGGCCGAGGCGCAGAAGAAGGGCGGCATTTGCGGCTTCGTCGACGCCGAGCATGCGCTCGATCCCGTCTACGCGCGCAAGCTGGGCGTGGATCTGGAAAACCTGCTTATCTCGCAGCCCGATACGGGCGAGCAGGCGCTGGAGATATGCGACACGCTGGTGCGCTCGGGCGCGCTCGACGTGATCGTCATCGATTCGGTGGCCGCTCTCACACCGCGCGCCGAGATCGAGGGAGAGATGGGCGATTCGCTGCCCGGCATGCAGGCCCGCCTGATGAGCCAGGCGCTCAGAAAGCTGACGGCCTCCATCTCGCGCTCCAACACCATGGTGATCTTCATCAACCAGATCCGCATGAAGATCGGCGTCATGTTCGGTTCGCCTGAGACGACGACGGGCGGCAACGCGCTGAAATTCTATGCTTCCGTGCGCCTCGACATCCGCCGTATCGGTGCGGTCAAGGACCGTGACGAGACCGTCGGCAACCAGACCCGCGTCAAGGTCGTCAAGAACAAGCTGGCCCCGCCCTTCAAGCAAGTCGAGTTCGACATCATGTATGGCGAGGGCGTGTCGAAGACCGGCGAGCTGATCGATCTCGGCATCAAGGCCGGCACGGTTGAAAAGTCCGGCGCCTGGTTCTCCTACAACTCCCAGCGCCTCGGCCAGGGGCGCGAGAACGCCAAGCAGTTCCTGCGCGACAATCCCGAGGTTGCGCGCGAGATCGAACTGACCCTGCGGCAGAACGCCGGGCTGATCGCCGAGAAGTTCCTCGACGAGGCCCGCGGCGACGACGATCTGGACGACGCCGCCGAAGGCTGAGCTTCTCTCTCCCGAGAAGATTGCGGCGTGAGGACGCGCGAGGGGAGATGAAGGGCGCCACTCCTCGCCCCCACGAATGTGGGGGAGAGGTGGCCCCGCATAGCGGGGTCGGTGAGGGGGAGATGGCGCCCGCCGCCTCTTTCATCAGCTCCTACTTCGATCCGACAGGGCGCCCGCCGTGGGCAACACCGCGCAAATGGCGCCGCCGAGCCGGCCTCCTCACCGTCTCGGCCTTCCACCTTCGCCCTTCGGGCTTCGGTGGATAGGTCGGCCGATCCACCTCTCCCCCATTTCGTGGGGCGAGGAGTGGGCGCCCTTCATCTCACCTCGTAGCCCGTTTCCGCCGCCGCTGCACAAATCTCCTCCCAGAAGGCGCGGGCGAAGGAGCGGAAGACGTAGATGTCGAACTGCTCGCCGCCCGTGCGCTGGATGTGGGCAAAAATATCGTGATGAGCGGTGGCACGGCCCTCACTGAGGGGAAAGGCGGCGGGCGAGAAATCGAGCGCGAAGAGTTTCGCAAGCACCCATTCGGCGCGCGGGCCGGCGATGCGCAGCGCGGCGCGGCCGTGGGAAAGATCGGTGACGGTGCCGATATCGAGCGCTACGGCAGCCTGCAGGCTCGCACTCAGCCCTTCAGCCCCGGCAACGAGATGGCGCCCCGGTCCGATTGCGAAGGCGGCAGCATCGCCGCCCACCGCGCCGGCGCCCGGCGTTGCGGGGAGGGAGAGGCCGGTGACCGTCTCGATGGCGCCGAGGAGCGCTTCGGCGCTGCCCGGAAAGGCGGAGGCTTCGGCGATCGCGGCGGGCGTCGCCTCGGTCAGCGTCACGCCGGGACCGTCGACCAGATTGCCGTAGGTGCCGGGCCGGAAGGCCTCACCCAGGGGGGAGATGCGCTCAACCATGCATGCGGCTCCCTTCCGGGTCGAAGAAGTGATGGCTGACGATCTCCACCGGCCCGAAGCGCTTCCGCAGCGCATCGGAGACGAAGGCGCGCGTGCCGTGCCGTGCCTTGCCGCCCTTGACCAGCGCCAGGCCGATATATTTCGAAAGCGCCGGCGAATAGCAGAAGGCGGTGATGTGGCCGATGCTCTCGCCCAGTTCCTCCAGGCTGCCATTTTCCACGATATGCGCGCCGCCGCCGAGCGGCTGGCCGTCCAGCGAGACGACGCCGACGAGGCGGATGCGGTTCGTGTCGATGAGGCCCTCGCGGTCCATGAGGGCGGAGCCGATGAAGGGCTTTTTCTTCGATAGCATCCAGTCGAGGTAAAGGTCGCGGGCGGTGGTGCGGCCGTCGATCTCCGCGCCCGTCACGTGGCCCTTCTCGATGCGCAGCGTTCCCAGTGCCTCCATCCCGTAGGGCGCGATGCCGAAAGGTTCGCCAGCCTCCATCAGAGCTTCCCACACATGCGTGCCGTGGCCGGCGCCGCAATAGACCTCGTAGGCGCGCTCGCCGGAGAAGGAGAGGCGGCAGATCATCACCGGCGCGCCGGCGATCCCGCCATGCACGATCCCCATGAAGGGCAGGGCCTCGTTGTCCACCGCCGTGCCCGTCACGCACGCTTCCAGAAGCTTCCGCGCGTTCGGCCCCGCCACGGCGGCACCCGCCCATTGGTCGGTGACGGAGGTTAGGTGCACTTTCAAGTCCGGCCACACCACGTCGAGAAAATATTCCAGATGCTGCATCACCTTGCCGGCGTTCGCCGTGGTGGTGGTCATCAGAAAGTCGTGCTCGCCGAGCCGCCATGTGGTGCCGTCGTCGAGCGCGATGCCGTCCTCACGCAGCATCAGGCCGTAGCGCGCCTTGCCGACGGCGAGCGTCGAGAACATGTTGGTGTAGACGCGGTCGAGGAATTCCGCCGCGTCCGGCCCCTTCACGGCGATCTTGCCAAGCGTGGAAACGTCGACGATGCCGACCGAGGCGCGGACAGTGGCGGCCTCGCGGATATAGGCCTGCTCGACCGTCTCGCCCGCCCCGCCATAGATCATCGGCCGGTGCCACAGGCCGACCTCCATCATGCGCGCGCCGCGCTCCACGTGCCAATCGTGCATGGGGGTGAGCCGGTCGGGCTTGAAATGCCCGTGCTTCTCCGCCGCCAGCGACCCGATGGAGACGGGCGAGAAAGGCGGGCGGAAGCGGGTGGTGCCGACGTCGGGGATGGCCAGGCCGCGCGCGCCGGCCATGATGGCCAATCCGGGCACGTTGGAGGTCTTGCCCTGGTCGGTCGCCATGCCGAGCGTGGTGTAGCGCTTCAGGTGCTCGACGGAGAGGAAGCCCTCGCGGTGGGCCAGCCGCACGTCATCGGCCGTCACGTCGTTCTGCAGGTCGACGAAGGCCTTGCCGTCCGCCTTGATCTCGAAGACGGGGGCAGGGTTGATCTCGACCGCCGGGGCGGCGACCTCGGGCAGCTTGGCGCGCGAAGCCTTCTTGCCGGCCGCGATCAGGCCCGCGTCGCGGCCCGTCGACAGCGCTTCCGCCGTCCTCATGGTCCCGGTGAAGGCGCCGGCACCCGTCCATTCCTGCGTCGGCTGCGGCGGCAGGAAGGCGTTGAGGCGGTCGTCCCAGGCGGGGTTGCGGCCGGCCTGGCTCGCCAGATGGATCGCCGGCGACCAGCCGCCGGAGACGGCGAGGCAGTCGGCTTCCACGGGCCGCACGTCGCCGGACAGGCGGCCGGTGGCGGCGTCGAAGCGTTGTATCAGCACTTTCGCGAGCCGCTTGCCGGCGGTGCCCACCACCGCGTGGCCAAGAAGCGGCACCACGCCTGCTTCCTCGGCAAGCGCCCGCGCCGCGGCTGAAATCTCCGGCCGCACGTCGAGGATGGCGACCACGGCGCCGCCCGCTTTCTTCAGGGCCGCGGCGGCGCGGTAGGCGCCGTCGTTGTTGGTGAAGACGGCGATCTTCTCGCCCGGCAGCACGCCGAACTCATTGGCATAGCGCTCGGCGGCGCCAGCAAGCATGACGCCCGGCCGGTCGTTGCCCGGAAAGACAATCGGCCGCTCGAAGCTGCCTGTTGCGAGCACCACCTTCTCCGCGCGTATGGACCAGTGCCGGTGGCGCGGCGCGCCCTTGGGGGGCGCGGCCAGATGGTCCCCGACGCGCTCGAGCGCGGCCAGATTGTTGCCGTCGTAATAGCCCCAGACCGCCGTGCGCGTGAGGAGCCGGACGTTGTCCATGGCGGTGAGCCGCCCCACTGCCGCCTCGGCCCACAGGGCCGCCTGCCTGCCCCCGATCGCCTCGCCCGACCAGTTGGCGGTGCCGCCGGTGCGCGGCTCCTGCTCGGCCAGGATGACGCGCTTTCCCGCCTTGGCGGCGGCCTCTGCCGCCATCAGCCCCGCGGGCCCGGCACCCACCACGAGCACGTCGCAAAAGGCATTCATGCGCTCGTAGCGGACGGGATCCTTGTCGTAGCCGGCACGGCCGAGACCCGCCGCGCGGCGGATGAAATGCTCGCAGAACATCCAGAAGCCGGTGCCCTTGAGCGGGCCGACAACCGGCCCCATGAAGGTCTTGTAGTAGAAGCCCGCGCCGAAGAGCGGCCCGGCGAGCTGGTTCAGGGCGTTGATATCGTAATCGAGAGAGGGGAAGCGGTTCTGGCTCTCGGCCTCCAGGCCCTCGTAAAGCTCGATCTGCGTGGCCGGGATGTTCGGCTCTCGCAGGCCGTCCTTGAAGACCGTCACCAGCGCGTTCGGCTCATCGACGCCGGCAGTGAAGACACCGCGCGGGCGGTGGTATTTGAACGAGCGGCCAATGAGCGTGATGCCGTTCGCCAGAAGCGCGGCGGCCAGCGTGTCGCCGGCGAAGCCCGTATAGGCCTTGCCGTCGAAGGTGAAGGGAACCGTGCGGCTGCGGTCGATCAGCCCGCCGGTCGGGATACGGCGCGCGCTCATGGCTTCCCGGCACCATCGTTGAGCGCCGCGCGGGCGAAGGCGACGGCCTGGACCTCGTGGGTCAGCGTGTCGCGCGTGACGAGGAGATGCGTTCGGCAGCCGCCCGCATGCTGCCAGTATTCGCGGTGCGGGCCTGCCGGGTTCGGCCGGTTATAGACGTAGTCGTGCCAGGCCTTCATGTCGGTGGAAGCCGGGTCGGGGCGGGTGCGCGTCGCATCGCCCTGGTAGGAGAATTCCGAGAGATCGCGCGGGCCGCAGTGGGGGCAGGGGATCAGCATCGAGGCGCCTCCTGACAGGACTGCGCCCCTTCGCGCCCCCCTCTGGCCTGCCGGCCATCTCCCCCACGAGGGGGGAGATCGGCCGTCGCGGCGCCTTTCACCGATCTCTGGCGTTGAAGGAAAGGCGCTGCGCGCGATGACAGCCAATCTCCCCACTCGTGGGGGAGATGGCCGGCAGGCCAGAGGGGGGCGCGAGGGGGAACTGACACAACCATTCTCGGATTCCGATCAATGCAGCTTCGGCGTGGGCCCCTGGCCCTTTTCGTCGATGACGGCGCCGCGCTCGAAGCGCGACAGCGTGAAGGGCGCGTTGACGGCGTGCGGCTCGTCCTTGGCGATGGTCCAGGCGAAGGAGAAGCCCGAAGCGGGCGTCGCCTTGAAGCCGCCGTAACACCATCCGCAATTCAGATACATGCCGGGCAGCGGCCCCTTGGCGATGATGGGCGAACCGTCCATGGACATGTCCATGATGCCGCCCCAGGAGCGCAGGAGGCGGAGGCGTGCGACGGCCGGGAACATGGCCACCATCTCGCCCATCACCTCTTCCACGAGCGGCAGGTTGCCGCGCTGGGCATAGGAGTTGTAGCCGTCGAGATCGCCGCCGAAGACGAGGCCGCCCTTGTCGGACTGGGACATATAGAGGTGGCCGCCACCGAAGGTGACCACGCAGTCGACGAAGGGTTTTATGGCTTCTGAGACGAAGGCCTGCAGAACGTGGCTCTCGATGGGGAACCGGTCGATGCCCGCCATCCCCATCAGCCGGCTGGTGCTGCCGGCCACGGCGACCGCCACTTTCCTGGCGCGGATTTCGCCGCGCGTGGTGGCGACGCCGACGATCTTCTCTCCGTCGCGCAGGAAGCCCGTCACCTCGCAATTCTCGACGATATCGACACCGCGCCGGTCGGCGGCCCGCGCGTACCCCCAGGCCACCGCGTCGTGCCGGGCCGTTCCTGCGCGCGGCTGCAGGAGGCCGCCGATGACGGGGAAGCGGGCGGAGCGCGAAAGGTCGACGCCCGGCACCTTGCGGGCGATCTCCGCCGGCGTCAGCCACACCCCGTCGCCGCCGCCATGGAGCATGGCGTTGCCGCGGCGGATATAGTCGTCGGCCTGGGACGGCGAGTGGGCGAGGTTCAAGATGCCGCGCTGGGAGAACATCACGTTGTAGTTCAGTTCGTGCGACAGGTTCTCCCACAGCTTCACCGAGAAATCGTAGAAGCGGACGGATTCGGGCAGGAGATAGTTGGAACGCACGATGGTGGTGTTGCGGCCGATATTGCCGGAGCCGAGCCAACCCTTCTCCAGCACCGCGACGTTGGTGATGCCGTGCTCCTTGGCAAGATAGTAGGCCGTCGCCAGGCCATGCCCGCCGCCGCCGATGATGATCACGTCATAGGACGGCCTCGGCTCCGGCTTGCGCCAGGCCGGCTTCCAGTCCCGATTGCCGGTCAATGCATTTTTTAAAAGCGAAAGCGCAGAATATTCCGCCATCGAGGCCGCCGTTCGTTCCCCACGGGTGAGGAAGCTATAGGGCAGCGAGGGCCCTCAAGGCAAATAATGCGCCATGGGTTTTCACAGGGGCGACCTGCCGCCACCCTCTGGCCACCACGCCGCCCGGTCCCAAGTCGTAGGGCGGTTGCGGCGTGTCGCAAACAAGCGATTGCCGCACTGACCCGCATCGACATACTGGCTGTTCTCAAGATCGGGTTGCAGCTTCAACTCACCAGGACAAGGGCACCATGAAATCCCAGGCACGCGCAGTCGTCATCGGTGGAGGCGTGGTCGGCGTCTCCACGCTCTATCATCTGGCCAAGAAGGGCTGGTCGGATGTCGTCCTCGTCGAGCGCAAGGAGCTGACCTCCGGCTCCACCTGGCATGCCGCCGGCCTCCTGCCGCTCTTCAACATGAGCTACTCGGTCGGCCAGATTCACAAATACTCGGTGAAGTTCTACCAGGAGCTTCAGCGCGAGACCGGCATGAATGTCGGCTTCACCCAGTGCTCGAACATCCGCCTCGCCCGCACCAAGGACCGCTGGGACGAATTCATGTATTACGCCGGCATCGCCGAGACCATCGGCGTGCCCGTCAATATCCTCACGCCGGAACAGGTGAAGGAAATCTGGCCGCTGTGCGAGACCGACGGCCTCCTGGGCGCCATCCAGCATCCCGACGACGGCTATATCCAGCCCGCCGACCTTACGCAGGCGCTCGCCAAAGGCGCGCGCGATCATGGAGCCACCATCTACCGCAACACCGCCGTCACCGCCATCGAGCGCCAGACGGACGGCAAGTGGCTGGTGAAGACCGACAAGGGCGACATCCTGGCCGAGCACGTGGTCACGGCGACCGGCAACTTCGCCCGCAAAACGGGCCAGATGGTGGGGCTCGACGTGCCGGTGATCCCGGTCGAGCACCAGTACATCGTCACCGAGCCGCATCCGGCCATCGTCGAGCGCAAGAGAAAGGGCCTGCCGGAGATGGGCGTGCTCAGAGAAAGCGACTCCTCCTGGTACATGCGCGAGGAGAACGGCGGGCTCTTGCTCGGCCCCTACGAGGCGGGCGCGCCCTGCTGCTATGTCGACGGCCCGTCGCAGGACAGCGAGTACGAACTGTTCCAGGAAGACCTCGACCGCCTCATGCCGCATGTGGAGACGGCGATCGAGCGCGTGCCGGCCTTCGGCGAGGTGGGCATCAAGAAGATCTACAACGGCGCCATCGCTTACACGCCCGACGGCTCGCCCATCATCGGGCCGGCGCCGGGGCTCAAGAACTTCTGGCTCAACGAGGGGCACTCCTTCGGCGTGACGGCGGCCGGCGGCGCCGGCTGGCAGCTCGCCGAGTGGATCGTCGAGGGCGAGCCGTCCATCGACATGATGGGCGTCGACCCGCGCCGCTTCGGCCCCTATGCGACCGAGGGCTATCTCAGGGAGAAGAACGAGGAGGCCTATGCCAACGTCTTCACCGTGCACTATCCCGACGAGGAGCGGGCGGCGGCGCGGCCCTTGAAGACCACGCCCTGCTACGGGCGCATGAAGGAACTCGGCGCCGTCTTCGGCTCCGTCTACGGCTGGGAGCGGCCCAACTGGTTCGCTCCTGAGGGCTATCGCGTGCCGGAGGAGGAACTGGGCGTCGGTGCCGACGTGCTCATGAAGCACAATCATGCGCCGGCGCTCGAAGACGGGCGCATCGTCGAGAAATGGTCGTTCCGGCGCTCCAACTATTTCGAGCATGTCGGCAACGAGGTGAGACAAGTCCACGAGAACGTCGGCCTGCTCGACATGTCGGCCTTCGCCAAGTGCTGGGTCGGCGGACCCGGCGCGGAGGCATGGCTGAACGGCATCTTCGCCAACCGCATTCCGAAGAAGAACGGGCGCATCGCGCTTTGCCATCTCTTGACCAAGCACGGCGGCGTGCGCTCCGAGTTCACCGTCTACCGGCAGCCGCAGGGCTTCTACCTCGTCTCGGCGGGTGCCTACGAGGCGCACGACCACGACACGCTGACGAAGCTTTTGCCCGAGGACGGCAGCGTGCGCATGTTCCCCATCACCACCCATTGGGGCGTGCTGGTGCTGGCGGGGCCGAAAAGCCGCGACGTGCTCGGGAAGCTCACCCGCACCGAACTTTCCAACGCCGCCTTCCCGTGGCTCACCGGCAAGAAGGTTTCCCTCGGCCATGCCACGGCACATGCGCTGCGCGTCAATTTCGTCGGCGAGCTCGGCTGGGAACTGCACCATCCCATCGAGATGCAGAACGCCATCTTCGACATGGTGATGGGGGCCGGCGAAGAGTTCGGCATCAAGCCGTTCGGCATCCGCGCCATGACGGCGATGGCCGTCGAGAAGAGCTACCGGCTCATCCCGCGCGAACTTTCCATCGAATATACGGCCTGGGAAAGCGGGCTCGACCGCTTCGTGCATCCCGACAAGGGCGATTTCATCGGCCGCGAGGCGCTTGTCGCCCAACGCGAGAAGGGGGTTAACTGGAAATACGTCACGCTGGAGGTGCGCGACATCACCGACGCCGACGCGCGCGGCAACGAGGCGATCTACCGCGGCGGCGAGCTTGTCGGCCGCGCCACCCATGGCGCCTATGGCTGGCGTGTGGGAAAATCGCTGGCGCTTGCCATGGTGCGGCCCGAACACGCGGGCGAAGGGACGCGGCTCGATATCAAGATCCTGGGCAAGCTCCACCCGGCGACCGTGATCGCGGAAAGCCCGTTCGACCCGGAAAACGCGGCGCTGAGGGCCGACGGCTGAGGCGCGGGCTTTCATCCGTCTCGTAAAAGTGAACGAGATTTCACTGTAGCGGATTGCCGCGTCCCGCGCTTCACGTAAACTTGGGCTATGTCGATCACGGGACGGCATTGGCGTAAGCTGCTCTTCGGCGCGCTCGCCGCGCTGGTCCCCGCTTGCGCCCATGCGCAGGAAGTGGTGGATGTCGAACTCGTGCTGGGCGTCGACGTGTCGCTGTCCATGTCGCCGGCCGAGATGAGCATCCAGCGCGAGGGTTATGCGGCCGCGCTTACCCACGAAACAGTGATCCAGGCCATCGAGGCAGGCATGCACGGCCGCATCGCGGTCGTGTATTTCGAGTGGGCGGGTGACTTTTCCCACCGCGTCGTCGTGCCGTGGACGGTTATCGCTTCGGCCGAGGACGCGGCGCGCGTGGCCGAGCGCCTCAACGTCAATCCGCCCACCAGCGCCCGGCGCACCTCGATCTCCGGCGCCATGAACTTCGCCGCCGACCTTTTCGCCGAAAGCGGCTTCCGGGCCCCGCGCCGCGTGCTCGACATATCCGGCGACGGGCCCAACAACCAGGGCCCGCCGGTGGCAGGGGCGCGCGACAACCTGGTGGCCGCCGGCATCACCATCAACGGCCTGCCGTTGATGACCAATGACGGGCTCACCACCGCCTACGACGTGGAGAATCTCGACGTCTATTACAGCGAGTGCGTGATCGGCGGGCCGGGCGCTTTCATGATCCCGGTCAACGACTGGTCGCACTTCCCCGAGGCCGTGCGCCGCAAGCTGGTGATCGAGCTCGCCGGCACCACCCCGCGCTCCCTGCGCCCACCGGTGGTCACGGCGCAAGCGGCGGCGCCCTACGACTGCATGGTCGGCGAAAAGATGTGGCAGAACCGCACCTGGATCTGGCGGGAGCCGTGAGGCTTTCGCTTTCCAGAGCAGTTCCAGGAAAAGTGGAAGCCGGTTTTCCGTCCGGAATTCTACGCCGCGATAAGCTGCTTGCGGTCGGCGCGCTCCTGCTGCGGCGAGCGGGCGTAGAGCTCGCGGTAGCACTTGGAGAAATGCGAGGCGGAGACGAAGCCGCAGGCCACCGCCACTTCCACCACCGGCATCGTCGACTGGATGAGCAGATGCCTGGCCCGGTCGAGCCGGATCTCCAGATAATAGCGCGCCGGCGAGCGGCCCATCTCCTGGCGGAACAGGCGCTCGATCTGGCGCCGTGACAGACCGACTGCCTCGGCGACCTCCACCAGCGACAGGGGCTCCGAAAGGTTGGCTTCCATCAATTCGATGATGGTCAGCACCTTTGAGTTCTGCACGCCGAGGCGGGCCCTCAACGGCAGGCGCTGGCGGTCGGAGGGGCTGCGCACCCGGTCGGTCAGCAACTGCTCGCACACGCGGTTGACGATGTTGTCGTCGAAATCCTCGCCGATGAGGTGGAACATCATGTCCATGGCCGCCGTGCCGCCGGCGCAGGTGTAGATGTTGGCGTCGATTTCGAAGAGATCGGCGAAGACGTTGGCCTTGGGGAATTTTTCGGCAAAGCCCGGCAGGTTCTCCCAGTGGATGGCGCAGCGCTTGTTGGCGAGCAGCCCGGCGGCGGCCAGAATGTGGGCGCCGGTGCACAGCCCCCCGAGCGCGACGCCGCGGTTATACTCCTCGCGCAGCCAGGCGAAGACCGACTTGTTGACGTAGGTCTCGATGCTGAGGCCGCCGCACACCACCACCATGGTGGGCCTGTCGCGGCCCGTCATCTTCTGCCGCTCGTCGGCAAGAGAGGAATCGACGGCTATCTCTACCCCGTTGGACGCCTGCACCGGCCGGCCGTCGGCGCTCGCAAGTCGCCAGCCATAGGCCTCGTAACCGGCCATGCGGTTCGCGGCCCTCAGCGGCTCCAGCGCGGTCGCAAAGGCGACCATCGTGAAGTCGGGCACAAGGAAGAACACCAGCGATCTCTTGAACGGCTTTTCGTCCTGCAAGCCGGCCTCCTGCGTGTCGTCGCGCGCCGAACGTGATGTCGTTAACAGGAAAGCCTGCGCTGGAAAAGCCTTGTCTGTCAATTGAGTGCGGGAGCGCTTAGAGAGAATTTTTTGCAGGCAGCGAAAGCGCCGCAACGGGTGGCCGATGCGGCGCTTTTCCGGTGCCGTGTTCCGGCACGGATGGTTGTCAGTTGATCAGGAATCCCAGGCGCAGGGCCGCCAGGGCTCCCGTCTCGCCCGGCATGGTGTTTTGCAGGCGCTCGCGGGGCGTCCGGCTTTGTCCGCGCCTTTCCCCGCGAAGGAAATGAATGAGTTTCATGCTCGTCTCCATCAGATCGTATCGGCAGATCGTATCGGCTCTCGACCGAGCGCCTTCACATGCGTGCGATGGAGTGGGGCGGCTCGTCTTGCCGGCCCTTCTACGCTCGATCGAGGGCAACGGCCGCGCGAAATGCGAAGCGGCCGTTAGGAAATGCGACACGGGCCGGTCGCATCATCGCCTTTCGGTGCCCGGCCTTTCGGTGCTCGACTTGCGCCGCGCCGGCTTGCGGCCGGTGCGCGCATGCTCGGTGATATCCTGGAACTCGCGGGCGAAATCGACCAGTGCCTTCAGATACCTCACGACAAGGCCTCCTTTTCGTCGTGGCCTCTCGGAAACGTGCTGTCGCCGCGCTTTTCCGGCGGCGAAGCAATCTCCTTCCGGGCGGTTGCGGGCCGGATGTACGCAGGAAGGCCGCGGACGACGCGTTCGGTGCGCCGCTGCTGCATCACCTCGACGTATCCGGTGACGTAATGGCTGAACATGTTGAACATGGTTCTTTTCCTTCCGCCGCGGTGCCTGGATAGCGAGGCTACCAGCGCCGCTCCCAAAGCGAGTCCTTTGAATGCACCCGTGCGCGGCGGGTTCCGCCGTCAGGCCAGCCGATATCCTTCTGGATTTCGAGCGGCAGGTTGCGGATGAAACGGTCGGTGCGCCGGCGCTCCCAGAGCGCGATCCGACGGCGCAGATAGTTGCTCACTGTGGCTTGAACAGACATGGGTCTCTCCTTTCTTTCTCGTCGCCTCTGCGGCTTCGGTGTTGACTATCCCGCTTTTCTTGTGTTCAATCAAACGCAATGAAATGATGTTTTGGTTCAGGGAAATTGAAGGAAGAGAGATGAACGCCCCGCTCAACCACCCCCTGCCGCTGCTCGAGCTCGATGTTCTGCGCACTTTCGTGGCGATCGCCGAGACCGGCAGCTTCACCGCCGCCGCCAATGCCGTCTATCGCACGCCATCGGCCGTCTCCATGCAGATCAAGAAGCTGGAGGACATACTGGGACGCGCGGTCTTTACGCGCGACGCGCGCTCGGTGGCGCTAACGGCGGACGGAGACCTGCTTCTCGGCTACGCGCGGCGCCTCCTGGCGCTCAACCGCGAGGCGGTCTCCAAGTTCGTCATGCCGGACATCAGCGGCATCGTGCGGCTTGGATCGCCGGACGATTTCGGCGAGCGGGTGCTGCCGAGCGTTCTGAAGCGCTTCTCCCAGTCGCATCCGGCGATCGCCGTCGACGTGGTGATCGACCAGAGCGTGAACCTGAGGAAGCGCATGGCCGCACGCCAGCTCGACATTACGCTTTTGACGTGCTCCAGCGAGGTGGAACTCGAGCCGGGCGTCGAAATCCTGTTGAGCGAACCCATTGTCTGGGCAGGCGCCAAGGGCGGCTGCGCCCATCTGCGCGAGCCGCTTCCTGTCTCTCTATGGGAGGAGGGCTGCGTCTGGCGCAACGCAGCGGTTAGGGCGCTCGGCGAGCTCGGCCGCGACTACCGCATCGCGTATATGAGCGCGCATACGGCCGGCCAGCGGGCGGCGATCCTCGGCGGGCTCGCCGTGGCGCCGCTGCCCAAGTCTTTCATCGGCGGCGATCTCGTCGAGCTCGGCCCGCAGGACGGCCTGCCGCATATGAACAACTACAATCTGGGCATGGTGGTCGCACCCGACGCCTCCGCCCCGGTCCGCGCCGCCGCCGACCACATCCGCGCCGCCTTCGAGCTTTTCCACGAGACGGGGCGGTTCTAACCACGCTGGCAGGCGGCTATCGCCGCCTGCGTGCCGCCCGTTCCTCGCGTGAGCGCCGGCGGGGCCCTTCCGTCCCGCCATCGCTAAGCACCTTGCGCGGCGGCAGGGTCACCTGGCGGCCAAGCTTCGGGTAGGGGTCCACCTTGTTGGGCAGCGCCATGGCGTAGACGAAGTGCTCCTGGAACTTCGGCTCGAGCGCGGTTTCGATCTTCTCGATCCTGCGCACCGTTTCCTCGATCTCGCGGCGGTGGTTGCGGTTCAAGAGTGCCATGCGCGCGCCGGTGCCGGCGGCGTTGCCGACGGCGGAAACCTTGTCGAGTTCGCAATCCGGGATCAGGCCCAGCGTCATGGCGTAGGTGGGGTCGATGAAGGAGCCGAAGGCGCCGGCAAAGCGGATGGTGTCGACCGTCGTCACCCCCTGCTTTTCCATCAGGAGCTTGGTGCCGGCATAAAGCGCGGCCTTGGCAAGCTGGATGGCGCGCACGTCGTTCTGCGTCACGGTGATGCGCGGCTCGCCCTCGTGGAGCAGGTAGGAGAAGGTGCGGCCCTCGGAGAAGATGCGCGGGCTCCTTTCGGCCAGCGCGCCGTCGATTACGCCATCCTCGGAGACGATGCCGGAAAGATACATCTCGGCGATCACCTCGATGATGCCGGAGCCGCAGATGCCGCTGACGCCGGTCGCCTGAACGGCCTCGGCAAATCCCGGCTCGTCCGACCACAATTCGGAGCCGATGACGCGGAAGCGCGGTTCCAGCGTCTCGCGGTCGATGCGCACGCGCTCGATGGCGCCGGGGGCGGCGCGCTGGCCGGAGGAGATCTCCGCGCCCTCGAAGGCGGGGCCGGTGGGGGAGGAGGCGGTGACCACGCGCTCCCGGTTGCCCAGCACGATCTCTGCATTGGTGCCGACATCGACGATCAACATCATCTCGTCCTGGCGATACGGGCCTTCCGACAAGGTGACGGCGGCCGCGTCCGCGCCCACATGGCCGGCGATGCAGGGCAGCATGTAGAGGCGTGCGCCTGGGTTGAGGTTCAGGCGCAAGTCGCTTGCCCGCGCCTTCACCGCGCCGGAAACGGCGAGCGCGAAGGGCGCGCCGCCGAGCTCCGTCGGGTCGATGCCGAGGAACAGGTGGTGCATGATCGGGTTGCCGACGAAGACGGCGTCGAGGATGTCGGTGCGCTCCACGCCGCCTTCGGTCGCCACCTTGTCGACGAGCTTGGAGACCTCCTGGCGCACGGCCTTGGTCATGGCCTGCCTGCCGTCCGGGTTCATCATGACGTAGGAGACGCGGCTCATCAGATCCTCGCCGAAGCGGATCTGCGGGTTCGATGCGCCGGCCGACGCCACCACGCGGCCCGACAGGAGCGATACCATGTGCATGGCGATCGTGGTCGAGCCGATGTCGCAGGCGATCCCGTAGGCCTCGTTCTTCAGCCCCGGCCACAGCGCGATGATGCGCGCAGCGTCTGCCTCGTCGTCGTGATGGACGGCGGCGGTGACGGCCCACTCGCCCTGGCGCAGGATGCCCTGAACCTGGCTCAGAAGATGAGCGTCCGCCTCCAGGCGGTTGAAGCCCCAGTCCTTTCCGAGCGCCGCCTTCAGGCGGTCGAGGTCGCCCAGCGGCTTGTGCATGTCGGGCTCGTCGACCTCGACATAGCATAGCTGCACTGCCGGATAGCGCTCGATCACCCTCTGGTCGGCGTCCTTGCGCACCACTTGCGCATTGACGATGGCATCCTGCGGGACGTCGACGACGAGATCGCCTTCGATGGTCGCCGAGCAGGAGAGGCGCCGGCCGGCCGGCAGCGCGCGCTTTTCCGCGTAGCGCGCCTCCTTCGGCCCGACCGGGGAGATGCTGTCCCTGGACGAGGAGATCTTGTGCTTGGCGAAGTGGCCTTCCTGCACCTCGATCTGGCAGCGCCCGCAGGTCGCCCGCCCGCCGCACACGCTCTCCACATAGACGCCGAGCTGGCGCGCGGCATCGAGGATGGTCGTGCCCTTTGCGAAACGCCCGCGCTTGCCCGAGGGCATGAAGAGGACCAGGTGGTCGGTTATGTTGGGCGGGGCGTTCATGGGGCGAGCGACCTTGAATGGTCGCAAAGCATTGCGTCCCCGAGCATCTCCCCCACGCCTTGCGCGTCATCCCGGCCAAGGGAGCGTAGCTCCCGCGAGCCGGGATCCATTCCGTGACTTGCCCACGCGCCGGAATGGGTCCCGGACAGCCTCCGCTCCGCTCCGGCTTCCGGGATGACGACGGAAGCGTGGGGCGAATGCCCGGCAGGCCAGAGGGGGGCGCGAAAGAGCACTATCACCTCCTGATGGGCTTCTACCCCCGCCCGGTCCGCGCCATGCGCGCCTCGCGGCCGCCGCGGCGGCGGCCGGCGGAGGCCGCGTGATTGCCGTTTCCGTTGGGAGGTTCGGCGGAAGCGCCGGAGTTCCCCGAGGCCGCCGGCTGGTGATCGCGATAGGTCATGATCCAGGTGTGGCAATTGGGGTCGGTGCCGTTCAGAACGTTCGCCGCGCGCACCATCTCCATCTCCTGCGGGCGGCAGGGGTTCATGATGGCGCTGGTCATGCCGGCGCCGATGACCATGGGGATGAAGCCGGCATTGATGCCGTGGCGGTGCGGCAGGCCGAAGGAGATGTTGGAAAGGCCACACGTGGTGTTGACCTTCAGTTCCTCCCGCAAGCGGCGCAGAAGGGCGAAAACCTGCTTGCCGGCCGTACCCATGGCGCCGATGGGCATCACCAGCGGGTCGACGACGATGTCGTGCGCCGGGATGCCGTAGTCGGCGGCGCGCTGAACGATCTTCCTGGCCACCTCGAAGCGCACGTCGGGGTCTTCCGAAATGCCGGTCTCGTCGTTGGAGATCGCCACCACCGGCACGTCGTATTTCTTGACGAGCGGCAGGATGGCTTCCAGCTTCTCATCCTCGCCGGTGACGGAATTGATCAGCGGCCGGCCCTTGGCCACCTTCAGCGCCGCCTCGATGGCCGCCGAGACGGAGGAATCGATGGAGAGCGGCACGTCCACCAGGCCCTGGACGATCTGAAGCGTCTTAACGAGAAGATCGGGCTCGGTCGCGTTCGGGTCCACCGCCGTCACGCCGGCGTTCACGTCGAGCATGGTGGCGCCGGCGGCGACCTGGTCGAGCGCGTCCTTCTTCACCGTCTCGAAATTGCCGGCCACCATCTCGGCGGCGAGTTTCTTGCGGCCGGTCGGGTTGATGCGCTCGCCGATGACGCAAAAGGGCTGATCGAAGCCGATGACGACTTCCTTGGTCGCAGAGGCGACGATGGTGCGGGTCATTCACAGTCCTCCAAAGGATATAAAGACTTCTTTATATCGTTATCTCGTTGGTTTCAAGCGGGGGGAGTGAGTAGTGAATAGAGAGTAGTGAGTAGGGAACATGGCAGCGAGGTGGTGGGTAGGCGGCGCTGAAACGTGCATCCTATTCGCTACTCACTACTCACCACTCACTCCCTCTTTCACCCCGCCGCGTCCTTCACCAGGTCGGTCGGCTTCTCGCTCGGCGTTTCCAGAATGTGGTCCAGCCGCTCGGCCACCAGGGCGTCGTCGGGTCCCGGTTCGCGCGTCCATGGGCGGCGGCCTTTCAGGACGCCCGATTCGTGGACGATCTCCGCCACATATTCCTCCTGCCGGTAGGCCATGACGTGGATGCCGGAAACGCCATCGATCTCCTTCACCTCGTTGATGATGTCGATGCACAGGCGCTTTCCCTCTTCCTTCTGATTCTTCGCCCCTTCGAGGCGGGCGACGACGGAATCGGGAATATGCACGCCGGGCACGTTGGAGCGGATCCAGCGCGCCGTCTTGGCCGAAGCCAGCGGCCCGACACCGACAAGGATGAAGCATTTCTCGGTGAGCCCCATGTCACGCACGCGCTTCATGTATTCCCCCAGCATCGGCACATCGAAGCAGTACTGGCTCTGCACGAATTGCGCACCGGCGGCGATCTTCTTGGCGAGCCGCAAGGGGCGGAAATCGTAGGGCGGGGCGAAGGGATTGATGGCCGCGCCCAGGAAGACGGCGGGTGGCGTCGAGAGCTTGCGGCCGGAGAGGAATTTTTCCTCGTCCCGCATGGTGCGCACGGTTTCCAGAAGCGACATGCAATCGAGGTCGAAGACCGGCTTTGCGCCCGGCTGGTCGCCCGCCTGCACGCCGTCGCCCGTCAGGCACAGGATGTTGCCGACGCCCATCGCCGCCGCCCCCAAAACGTCGCCCTGGATGGCGATGCGGTTGCGGTCGCGGCAGGCGATCTGCATGATCGGCGCGTAGCCCATGCGGGTCAGAAGCGCGCAGATGCCCATCGAGGACATGTGGCAGTTGGCGCCGGAGGCATCGACGGCGTTGATGCCGTCCACCCAGCCGTCGAAGACCGCCGCCCGCTCGTAGACGTCCTGCGCGTTGGCGCTGTCGGGCGGGTTAAGTTCGGCGGTAACGGCGAACTCGCCGCGTCTCAGGATGCGCTCCAGCCGCCCGCGGGAGGAATGGCCGGGCAGCGGGTCGAGCGGCAGGTCGACGCCGTGCGGGTTCTCGTCGGGCTGGCGGGGGCGGCTCATGCGGTCTCCCGTGCCTTTTCGCGCTCGGCGGCGGCAGTTGCGGTGACGCGCAGCCACGCCGACGTCTCGCGCAGCGATTGGTCGACGGGCTTCTGCACGGCGAGGATGGCGTCGTGGTTGCGCATCTTCTGCGCGCCTTCCCATGCCTTGACCCAGACGCAGGGCATGTCCGGCTCCACCTCGCAATTGCCGTTGGCGCGCACGCCGCCGCAGGGGCCGTTCCTGAGCTGCTTGGGGCAGTTCATGGGGCACGACATGCCGGTGGAGGAAAGGATGCACTGGCCGCACATGCGGCAGTCGAACATGAAGCCCTTCACGTGCCTTTCGACGAATTTCACCGGCTTTTCGGCGCGGCGGTAGCCGATTGCGTTCCAAACCGGATGCAGCGTCAGGAAGACGTCGGCAAAGCGGGCGTAGAACCATTCGAGGAAGCGGGAATGGCGCACCGACCACAGCCGCATCGTGTAGCGCCGCTGCACGCGGCGCTGGGGCGAGACGTCGGCCGGCTTGTAGGCCAGAAGGGCGCGCGCCTTTCTGACCAGCGACGCCTGCGTGACGCCGGATTGCCGCGCTAAAGGCTTGTCATTCTTCGACATGTCCGCCTGCCTTGACGAGCGCCTTCAGCTGCTCGTCGGGAAATTCCCGCTCGATGGCCGCAAGCGCCTTGTCGGCCTCCGCCTCGAGGTCGTCGCTCACGGGCTCTGGCGCGCCGCGCCGCCATTCCGCCAGATAGGCGTCGGTGTCGCGCGCGCCGACGCGCATGGCGCACATGTCGATCGCCTCGGTGAAGCGCAGGGGCAGCTCGCGCTTGGCCGTTTTGCGTCCCTTCCTGACGATGACCTGTGCAGGAATGTCGCGCCAGTAAACCACGATCAGATCGGCCATTTGCCTTCGTTCCCTTGCTTGAGTTGGAGCATTGCCGCAAGCGCCGTGAGCCCGCTTGCTGCGCGACGACGCGCGTGCCTTCAAAAACGACGCCCGCCGCCGGGCGTCAAGGCGGCTATCCCATCAGGGCGCTGGCGAGCACGCCGGCCGCGCCGATGACGACGGCAATGACGATGAGGGAAAGCGTCCCGCTGGCCACGGCAACCGCCAGAAGAACGCCGTCGCGTTCCGAAAGCGCCAGCCCGACGAGGGCACAGGAAAAGGCCGGAAACCAGTTGCCGAGCGGGATCGGCAGGGTCACGGCGATGGCCAGGATAAGGGCGATGACGCCGATGAAGCGGTCTGCGTGGTCGCGTGCGAAGGGCCAGTAGCGCGGGCGGATGAGCCGCTCGACCCATTTGATCCTGGGAATGAGCCGCTCGCTCATACCGCGGAATTGCGACGCGCTCAGCGATTTTTGAAGAATGAAGCGCGGCAGCCAGACCGTGCGTCGGCCAAACACCATCTGGATAGCCAGAAGCAGAAGCGGAATGCCCAGCACCAGCGTGCTGCCCGGCGGCAGCGGCAGCAAATTGATGGAGGAGAAGAATACCAGAAGCGTGGCGAAGCTGCGGTCGCCCAGTGCCTGGCGAAGCTGCTCCACCGTCACCGTGCCCTCGGCCTCGCGTGCCATCTCCTCGAAGATCGTCGACAGGCGGCGCGGCGGCAGGCCTCCGGCAACCCGTCCCGACACCATGCCCAGACCCGTTCCCTCCGCCTTCACATCCGTTTTCCTGCCGTGTTGTCTGGAAGCATCTTCTTCTGCCGCAGTTAAGCCTTCATGACAGGCGGAGCAAGCTATTGCGGCCGGCGGAACTCGAGAATGTCGAGCTTGGATTCGCGCGCCGGCGCGGGAAACTCGATGCGCCAGCGTTCCTCGCCGCTGCGGAAGGCATAGCCGGCCTGGTCCGTCTCCGGCCCGCTTCCGTAGGGCGGCGGGGCATCGCCTGCGACGAAATAGGCGCCGAGATAGGTCAGCCGCGTATCGCTGTCGGTGAAGAAGCGGCCCTTGGTGCGCTGCGAGCCCGACAGCTTCTCCAGCATCCAGCCGGAGCCGTCGTCGCCGACGCGGCAGCGAAACCAGTCGTAGACGACAAGTGCCGCGAGCCCGCCGGCCTTGACGGTGCGGCACTGCCAGTCGCCCGTCATGTCGAAGCCCTCGAAGGAGAGGGCAGGGCGGGAGACGATTTCCTCGAAAACGGCCACGGCCTCGGGCGCACCGCCGGCCTTGGCCTCGGCAACCGCCGTCTCGCGCGTTTCCTCATAGGCGTCGAGGCGGGCGGTGTCGGCGTCCGTGATGATGTCCAGGATCTCGCCGTCGGCAAGCGCCGGGAGCGGGAGGAGGGCGGCCGCAAGGAAAGCGAGGAGGGCACCGGCGGGCCCGGCGGGCATTGTCTTCATCATGCCAGACAAGCCGCCGATTGGAGCCTTTTTGTGGTGGCGGGGCTTCATCCCAACGGCGCCTTGCCTGCCGCGCCGGTGAGGGCGGTGGCCAGGTCGCCGTAGCCGGTGAAGCGGCGCTCGTAGGACAGGCCGAGCAGCTTCGCCGCATCGCGGGCGACCGTCTCCAGCGCCGGATCGTCGGTCTGCGCCAGATAGACGAGCTTCTCGTAGTTGCCGAAATAATCCTCGATCAGCTCCGGATGCTCGTCGATGCGCAGCGGCTTCAGGAAGAACGCCTCGAACTGCCGGCACAGAAAGTCGGTCATGTAGAAGGACAGCATGTCGCCCTCGCCGATCTCGGTGAAGGCCTCCACTCCCTGATAGAAGGCGAAGCAGTGCGGCCCGGCAATGCGCTCGACGCCGTGCTTCTCGCACACGCGGTCGAGCCGGCCGCTCGTGCCGCAATCGGCATAGCCGACGAAGATGTGGCGGTAGCCTTCTTCCCTGGCCTCTGCGATGGCCTTGTCCATGGCGGGCGCAATGCGGTCGGGGCGGTAGTGGAACTCCGCCGGCAGGCAAGTGAGGTCCAGATGGTCGAGCCCCAGCCGCTCGCGCACGGCGATGACCTCGCGGGCGATCATCCCGCAGGCGATCACGAGAACTTTATCAGTGGTTATACGTTGTGTATTGCCTTGGGTTGGCATTGGCATCTTCCGCTGGAAATACCAGTCACAAACATCGCATGCGAACAGGATATCCGATCATGAAGCTCCTTCACCTCGTCCTTGCCGCGCTTTTGGCAATTTCGGTCTCCGCCTGCGCCAATACAATACGCGGGGTCGGAAAAGACATCAAAGAAACCGGCCACGCGATCAGGGACGCAACGGACTGAGACGGGCTCGGCCCCTTCCGCGTCTCGATCTCACGGGCGCGAGCGCGGCAGCGGGGTTCGGACACCCGAGCTGCCGGAAGCCGTGCGGATGCTACACCGCCGCCTGCAGGTTGTGCTTGCGCTTCATCAGCTCCTTGGCCGTCTCGACCGCCACCGCCGCATCGCGGCAATAGGCGTCGGCGCCCACGGCCTTGCCGAACTCCTCGTTGAGCGGCGCACCGCCGACGAGCACGATCAAGTCGTCGCGGATGCCCTTTTCCTTCAGCGTGTCGATGACCACCTTCATGTACGGCATGGTGGTGGTCAAAAGCGCCGACATGCCGATGATGTCCGGCTGGTGCTTCTCGATGGCGTCGAGATAGTTCTCGACGGGATTGTTGATGCCGAGGTCGATGACCTCGAAGCCGGCGCCCTCCATCATCATGCCGACGAGGTTCTTGCCGATGTCGTGGATGTCGCCCTTCACGGTGCCGATGACCATCTTGCCCTGCTTGGGCGCGCCGGTCTCCACGAGGAGCGGGCGCAGGATGTTCATGCCGGCCTTCATCGCGTTGGCCGATAGCAGCACCTCCGGCACGAAGAGGATGCCGTCGCGGAAATCCTCGCCGACGATGCGCATGCCTTCGACAAGCGCCTGCGTCAGCACCTCGTAGGGCGCCCATCCGCGGTCGAGGAGAATGCGCGTGCCTTCCTCGATCTCTTCCTTCAGCCCGTCATAAAGGTCGTCGTGCATCTGCTGCGCGAGTTCGTCGTCTGGCAGCTCGGAAAGGATGATTTCGTCATCGGACATTCGCTGGCTCCTGCCGTGCGCAATTCGACCAAATGCATGTTCGGACGTACATAATCCGCTTTTCGCAAGCTTCCATAGCCGAATTGCGACGCGATGCAAAAGGAAAGCGACTGGAAATCCTGCTCCCGCCGATCCCGGATGTGACGCCGTATGCACAATCAAAGGTAGATATTTTACACGCAGCCTTCATAGAGGTTCTTCATGCAATTAGCTGATTTCATGTACATCGGCATGAGGGAATATACAATTTAAGGTTTAATTAACGAGACCGGTTACAAGGTGGCTGCTATATTTTCCGGGGGGCATGCATCGTCTTGATATGGAGAAGACAATGATGAGACCTCTGGTAAAGCCGCTTGCCGGCGCCGCATTCCTCACCGCGATCGCAGTTCAGTCGGCCGGTGCGGTCAATGGGACGGTCATATTCAACGGCTCCGTCCTTTCGACCTGCCTCATCACCATCGGAACACCGGGTACGCTGGCGGCAAGCGCCGACTATACGATGTTGAGCTCCACCGAAGCTGGCGGGTCTTCCGGCACGGCCACGATCCTGACCACGGGAGCAGGCTTCGAAGTCTCCACCAGCGCGCCGGTCACGTTCGTCGCGGCACCCGCCGGCGGCAATGATTCGGTCACGTTCGCTTCGAGCTACAGCGCCAACGGCGTGACCTCGCTGCTCGACGTCGTCGGTTCGGTCACCTCGCCGCTTGGCCTGGGACTGACCAACCTCGATGTCGACCTGGCGGCAACGAAATCGGCCGGGGCCTTTTCCGCGGGCAACTATACGGCCGAAGTTACGGTTACCTGCGAATAGGACCGAACCATGGATGCACGCGGTGGGAGAGGGGGAATCGCAGCGGTGCTGGCGGTGCTTATGGCCGCCAGCCAGGCGCAGGCGCAGTCGATGACACCGATGCGCGGCGAAATCACCAGCTTCACGGACGATTTCGCCGTGCGTGTCAGCCCCTACAATCCCTACCCGCATCGCATCCAGGTGGAAGTGCGCGTCTACGACGAGCACTTCCGCCCGGTCGCGGCGAAGGTCTCGCCCGGCAGGATCATGCTTGGAAGCCGCGCCTCGCGTCCGGTGGTCGTCGTGGTGAAGTTCGACGGTAGAGGTCAAAGGCGCGTCAGGGTGTGTACCGAGAGCGTTCCCTTTCCACACGAGAAAACCAGGATAAAGGCCCAGATATGCGGACGTTTCATCGCCCGTCGCTTGCGCTGAGTGCGGCGCTCTTCGCGGGCTGGCCGGTGCCGGGCGCCGCATTGGCCGACAGCGGCCAGTACATCATCAACCAGAACCAGACGGGGCTGAACCTGCCGGGCGTCGCCATGCCAAGCGGCTTCGACGAAATCAGGGCGGCTGACGGCACGACATGCCGGTCTTCCATGGGAGGGCGTGGCGCCTATCTCGATTCGGGCGTTGTGGGCGGCGGCCTCAACAACGATTCCAGCACGCTCTCGGCCTATGGCCGGGTCGTCGTGCCGATGGGCAGGAAGCCCCCGAGGCTGGACTGCGACCGCCTCTACCAGCTCGAACTGCAGCGGCTCGAGCTCGAGGTCGAGCTTCTCAAGCGCGGCCTCGATCCGCGCATGAGCGAGGCCGCGCAAAACGACGCCGACTGGGCGAGCGGCGAGGGCTGGACGACCGGCGACCGCAAATAGCCGCACCGACTGCGATCCGCGCCGGCCAACGCTCTCAATGCGACACGGTCTGGCGCTTGCGGAACGTTTGCCGCCGCTTGGCTGGATACGATGCGCTCGTGGTCTGACCCAAACAGATGGTGCCCATCTGTCAGGATCGCACCACTGGAGAGCGTTTCGTCCTGCATGAGGGCGAAGCGGGCGTCGCATCGAGGATGAGAACGATGAACCAGAACGTGCCGATGGACCAGGATATGCCGGAGGCGGGCGAGGGCAGGCGCGGTCGCGGCGGCCGCGGGGAGCGCGGCGGCGCGGCGGCCCGGCG
>NZ_WQNH01000050.1 GCF_009812055.1 Chelativorans xinjiangensis
CTCACCGCACAAGGGGCTTTGGGTCGCTCCCGACGGGAAGGCCCGGTCACGCCAGTCTACAACTCACACCAGCGCGTCGACATGAAAAAGGTACAGGGGGCTCGCAACCACCGATACCGACATTCGCTGGCGGTTCCTGTATGATACCTCGCGCCACCCTGACCTATGCGGCGAAAGCAACCAAGGTCACGAGTCGACCCTTCTCTGCCCTTCGTTCGGAACAGTCCTACGGCAAACCCCTGATCGCAAAGCAGACATTTACAAGGCCGAATATGTGGGCCTGTGACCATTGCTCGTCAGGCTCATGACGTGAAAGCCGTAGGTTCAGATCCGATCCCCAGCCGCTTGTGAGGCCTTGTTTTCTCAAACCGGCCCTGATCCGGCTGCCTCAGATTGAGGTCTCCTGACGATGAGGTGCCCGAGCAGACGCCTTAGTCGCTGCTCCAGCCCGTCCATGAGCGTGTAGACGACCGGCACATAGAGGAGGCTCAGCGCGGTCGAGCTGACCAGCCCGCCGATGACGGCGATGGCCATCGGCGCGCGGAATTCCGCATCGGCGCCGATGCCGAGAGCGATGGGAAACATCCCGGCGCTCATGGCCACGGAGGTCATGATGATCGGCCGCGCCCGCTTTCGGGCCGCATCCAGGAGAGCCGTGGTACGGTCGAGCCCACGCTCTCGGCGCGCGAGGATGGCGTATTCCACAAGCAAGATGGAGTTCTTCGCCGCGATACCCATGAGCAGAAGGATGCCAATCAGAGCCGGTACGGCCAGCGATCCCCTGGTGAGCAGCAGCGCGCCGAGCGCGCCGCCGAGCGACAGCGGCAGTGCAGTCAGGAGCGTGATCGGCTGAACAAAGGTTCCGAACAGCAGGACCAGCACAGCGTACATCAGGATGACGCCGGCCATGATTGCAGTGGCAAAGCCGCCGAACAGCTGGTGCATACGCTCAGTGTCCCCGAACGGGACTTCCGTGACCCCAGGCGGAAGCTCGCGCAGGGCAGGCAGGGCGCGCAGCCGCTCGGTGGCCTGTCCGAGTTTGATGCCGACGAGTTCGCCTTCGACCGTCGCGCTCCGTCGCCGGTCCAGCCGATCGATCTGAGTCGGGCCAGCGCCGAAGGCAAAATCTGCCACGGAGCTGAGCGGGATGGTCGCATCGCCGGCGGTAAGCTGCAGGCCGGCGATCCAGGAGATGTCGTCGCGCGCCCATTCGTCGAACATGACGCGGATCGAAATCTGCCGATCTGCCAGGTTGAACTTCGGCAGGTTCTGCTCCGCAGCACCCAGCGTGGCGATGCCTACCGTGTGTGCCAGCGTTGTCGCCGACACGCCAAGTTCGGCGGCCTTGTCCGGCTTCGGCGTGATGATGAGCTCGGGCTGGGCAAGGCTCGCCGTGGAGCCGGCATTGTTGATGCCCGGAATCGAGCGCATGTCGCGCTCCAGGGCATCGGTTGCGCGTGCAAGCGCCTCCGGATTGTCGCTCGCCAAAGTGATCGCAATCCTGGCGCCGGATTGACCCTCGCCACCGAAACGCATGCGGGCGCCCGGAATCGCGTTCAATGCCCTGGCGGCAAGCAACTCGAAGGCCTGTTGTGATCGGTCGCGCTCGCCCCGCGGCTTGAGATTGACCGTCACCGTGGCCTTGCGAACCTCACCGGCCGAGGTGCCGCCGCCATGGAGAACCGCGCCGATGCCGGACGAAGTCTGCGTGCCAATCGCGGCGTAGACGGTATCGACCTCTGGATACCCCTTCAGGATCTCGGTGGCCCTCAGGACCACCGCATCGGTCTCGGTCAGGGCGGAACCGGGGGGCAACTCGATAGAGAGCACCGAGCGGCCGAGATCCCGGGCAGGAGAAAACTCGGTCGGCAGGAAACGTATGAGGGCAATCGAAGCGACGAAGAACGCCATGCCAAGCACCAGCGTGATCCAACGGAAGCGCAACGCCATGTTGAGGAGCGAAAGATACCCCGGCAGCCAGAACGGCTCGTCGCGCTCTTTCGGTCCGGCCTTCAAGAGGAAGGCGCCCATCAGCGGTGTCAGCATCCGCGCAGTCAGCAGCGAAAAGCCGCCCGAGACGCAGGCGACGATGGCGAAGTCGCGGAAGAACTGCCCGGGCACACCCGGCATGAAGGCGACCGGCAGGAATATCGCTACAACCGTGGCGGTGGTCGCGACGACGGCGAGCCCGATCTCGTCGGCGGCTTCGATCGCCGCCTGATAGACGCTTTTCCCGCTCTGCCGCATGTGGCGAACGATGTTCTCGATCTCAACGATCGCATCGTCGACGAGGATGCCGACCATGAGCGCCAGCGCGAGCAGGGTGATGTTGTTGAGCGATATGCCGAGTGCGCTCAACACTGCAAAGGTCGGAATGAGCGAGGTCGGCAAGGCGACAGCGCCGATGAGAGTGGCCCGTCCATCGCCCAGGAACAGCCAGATCGCGACGACGGTCAGCAGTGCGCCCAGCCCTAGCGCCTCCAGCGCGGCGGTGTAACTTTCCTCGACATGTGCCGTAGACGATGTCACTTCCTGGATGCTTACATCGCCGCGTGCCTGGTCGATCTCCCGGACCTTCTCGCGCACGGCGGCGGTGACGTCGAGTTCGCTCGATCCAACGGTCCGATAGACGCTGAAGGCCACGACCTCCTCGCCATCGAGCCGCGCAAGCTGGCGCTGCTCCGCCCAGCTGTCCTCCACGCGTCCGACGTCCCTCAGCCGGATGGTCCGCCCGTCAGGAAGGGTGAGGCGGAGGTCGGCAAGCCCCTCAACGGTCAGCGCGGCGCCGAGCGTCCGGATCGCCTGCTCGCTGCGGCCGATCGTGGCGCGGCCGCCGGGCTGGTTCGTGTTGACTTCGCCCAGCTGCTGGCTGATTTCCGCGGCGGTGATGCCAAGCGCCATCATGCGGTCGGGATCGAGCGCGACACGGATTTCGCGGTTGACGCCGCCTGCACGCTCGATCTTGGACACGCCACTGGCCGAAAGGACAGCCTTGGCGACATCGTTGTCGACGAACCAGCTGACCTCCTGCGGGTTCATCGCCCCGGCGCTGACCACGAAGGTCACAATCGCCCCGCCGGACACGTCGAGCTCCTGGACAAGCGGTTCCTCAATGTCGGCCGGAAGGTTGGCCCGGATGCCGGAGACCGCATTGCGGACGTCGTTGGCGGCCTTTTGGGTGTCGGTGCCGAGCGCGAACTCGACATTCGTCGTCGAGACGCCCTCATTAACTGTGGAGCGGATGTGATCGACATTGCCGAGCCCGGCGACGGCGTCCTCCACAATCCGCGTTACCTGGGTCTCGAGCTCGGAGGGTGCTGCGCCCGCTTGCTGGACTGTGACGGTCACCGTCGGGATGTCCATGTCCGGCAGGTTGTTGATGCCGAGGTTGCGGAAACCTGCCACGCCGGCCAGCATGAGGACGAGGAACAGGATAATCGTGGGGACGGGGTGGCGGATGGACCAGGAGGAGAGATTTCTCACCGGGCATCCTCCACGAGTGCGGGGTCTGCCTCTGCGAGCTCGACCCGCACGCTGTCGCCATCCTTAAGAAAGCCGGCGCCGTCAATGGCGAGGCGATCGCCGGGAGTGAGTCCGTCCGTGATCTCGATCCACCCGTCTCGTCGCATTCCGGTCTTGACCGGCCGAAGCGAGGCGGTTCCGTTCCGGACAGCAAAGACGGCATTCTGACCGTTCCGCCAGACCAGTGCCTTTTGCGGTACCGCAAGAGCCATCGGCTGGTCGGCCGCAATCTCTGCTCGTGCAAACATGCCGGGCTTCAGGCCGGAATCCCGCGGCAGTGCGATGTAGACTGTGCCGAGGCGGGTCCGTGGATCGACGATCGGCGCAACGGTGCGTACTGTGGCTTCGATCACCCGGCCCGCCGGGTCGGTGATGCGCACGGCCTGTCCCGGAGCCACGCCGAACAAATCGCCCTCCGAAACCCGCGCCTCGACTTCGAGCCGCCCGTCGCGCACGATGCGCAGCAGCTCCGAGCCCATCTGCACCACCTGCCCGAGGACGGCCGACTTCTTCGAGACATATCCGTCGGCAGGTGCAACGATGCTGGTTTGAGCGAGCTTCGCGTTCAACTGAGAAAGACCTGCCTGAGCCACGGCGAGCCGGGCTTGGGCGGTCCTCACTGCGGTATTGCGACTCTCGGCGTCCTGCTTGCTGATGGCATTGCGGGCTGTAAGCTCCTGCCCGCGCCGCAACTCTGCCTGGGCGGCATCGAGACTTGCCTCGGCTTCCGATATCCAGGCCTTCTGCTGTTCAATCTGGGCCTGGAGCTGAATGTCGTTCAAACTTGCCAGGAGTTGCCCCTTCTCGACGCGATCGCCCTCGTCAATCAGGACCTCGGTGATCGCCAGGCCGGCAACCTCAGCGGAAACAGGAAGCTCCTCCCAAGCGACCACGGTGCCGGTCGCCAGTACTTCCTTTTCCATGCGGCGCGTTCCAATGGTAGCCACGGTGACGCTCAATGCCGTGTCTTCTGTGACGCTGGAACGCGGTGTGTCGCCACCGGCATCACCGGACGGTGCGTGGCGACCAGGGCCGTGAAGACCACCGATGCCACTGAGAAGGCTGCCGCCGGCGAAGAATACGACTCCAGCCAGCATCCCCAGAACGGCAGCGGCCAAAGCCAGTCGCCGGAGAAAGCGCCAGAATTTGGACCTGCCTTCCATCATGGACCTCGGCATTGGACGTGAAGCACCTTGTCGCTCGACAATTCCGCTATTGAGCCTAGACCACACCGGCGGACAGGATGAGAACACCAGCAAGGGCGATCGCGACTTGCGTCATCAGGGATACCTCCGTGAATCCACGCTGCTCAAGGATAGCCGTTCGCGGACGGGTCCGGGTTTAAGTGATGTTAAGAAATGTTGCGGCGCGTGCCCAGATTGCCGAATTGTGGGCCATGTCTTAACAAAAAAACATATCTCGGTTGCAGACGGCGCTGCTCATCGCAGTAAAAATAGGCCTGTGCCATGGCCGGGTGGAACGATGTCGTCCATTCATTCGATACAAACTGAAACGAGACCTCGCATCCTGCTCGTCGAGGACGATCCGGAAATCTCGCGGATGCTGGTGGACGTGTTGTCGGACAATGGATTTACCGCCTCGCCCGTCAGCTCGGCGATCGAAATGGACGCGGTCCTCGGGCGCGAGAACGTCGACCTCGTGGTCCTCGACATCATGCTGCCGGGCGAGGATGGGCTCAGCATCTGCCGCAGGCTGAGGGCGGGATCGGCAATCCCCATCATCATGGTGACGGCGCGCGGCGAGGACATCGATCGGATCATCGGCCTGGAGATCGGCGCCGACGACTACGTGCCCAAGCCCTTCAATTCGCGCGAGTTGGTGGCCCGCATCCGAGCGCTCCTGCGCCGCGTACGAGGCGGGCGCGACATCGCCCAGGTTCGCGCACGGCCATTGGCGTTCGTCGGATGGCGGATCGACCCCGCGACGCGACAACTCCACGACCCGGAGGGGGTCAGGATCGCGATGACGAGCGCAGAGCTCGACCTGCTTCTCGCTTTCTGCCGCAACCCGGGCCGAGTGCTCTCGCGCGAGCAGCTGCTCGACATGGTTCATGGCGGCCTTGCAGGTCCGATCGAGCGGAGCATCGATGTCCATGTCAGCCGTATCCGCCAAAAGATAGAGCCGGATCCGGGTGACCCGACTTTGATCAGGACAGTGCGCCTGGGGGGCTATGTGTTCACCCCGACCGTGGAGGAAGCTTGATGCGCCTTGCGGAGCGTCTAGGGCTGCACAGCTTCACAACTCAGATCACCGGCATCGCCGTAATTTCCGTGCTGCTCGGGGTCGCGCTCGTGGTGACCAGCCTGCTTGTCTTCTTCGAGCACAATCCATCTGCCGCGGCCGTTCGGATCGCCGACGTGACCCTGCTCGTGAAAGCCGCCGAAAGCCCAGACGACGCTGCCGCCATCATTGCAGCCGCCCAACGAGCCGGCGTAGAGGTGACGCACGTTGCGTTGACGGAACTGGAAACGCCGATCGACAATGCCCGGCTGCCATTGTTGGCCAGGCTTCTCTCGGGCCAACTGGAGTCCAACTGGGGGATCGACGTCATCGAAGGCGCTCGCTTTCCAGGCGGCAGTGCTGACCACTTGGCGGTCAGAATTGGCGACCACGGCGCTCTCCTCTTCGAACCGCCGGCCGGCGCCAATCTATGGCACTTCGTCCTGGCCCCGACCGTCTTGACGCTGACCATCATTCTGGTTTTCGTGACGCTTCTCTCCGTCTACGCGATCCGATGGATTATCGCGCCGTTATCCTCCGTTGCGGCGGCCGCGCATTCCTTCGGACGATCTCCTGATGACGATCGGATCGTGAGCCTCAGCGGCCCGCGCGAAATCGCACAGGTCGCCGACGCTCTCAACGACATGCGCACCCGCATCCGTGCCCTGCTCGATGATCGGACGCGAATGCTGGTGGCGATCAGCCATGACCTGCGAACGCCGCTGACGCGCCTGCGGCTGCGGGCGGAACGCATAGGCGAGCAGAATCTGAGAGACGGCATGCTGCATGAGGTGACGCGCATCACGCACATGCTTGACGAAACTCTGGCTTACCTGCGCGAGGATGTCCGATCGGAAAGCATGTCCCGCGTCGATCTGCCGAGTGTCCTGCAAACGATCTGCACCGAGTTCGCCGATGTTGGCCACGCCGTCTCCTACGAGGGTCCGGCGCGGCTTGCTTGGACGTGTCGGCCGAGCATTCTGACGCGCGCAATCAGCAATGTCGTCGACAATGCCGTCAAGCATGGCTCAGCGGTGACGGTCGCTTTGCGCGCGCGCGACGACGGCATGGTCGAGATCGATATCGCCGACGACGGCCCGGGCATTCCTGCCTCGCTGCGCGAGAAAGTGTTCGACCCGTTCTTCAAAGGCGATAACGCCCGGAGCTCGGAAAATCGCAGCGGCTTCGGCCTCGGGCTGTCGATCGCCCGCGACGTCGTCAAGGGCCATGGCGGCGGGATCGACCTTCTCGACCGGACGCCTCGCGGACTTATCGTGCGCCTGTCGTTGCCCGGCGAAGCCCACCAAGCCTGACTGACAGCCGACATTTGAGCCACGGTGAATGCCCGTTCCTGAACACATTTGCGTATTCGCAGGGATATAGTGAATGGCAAGGTCCTACCCGACTCGGCCCTTTGGCGCATGTTCGACCAATTAAGCGGTTGATGCGGGCGGTCGGCGCGATCGCATCAGGAGCCAACCCCGTTGCAAACCTCCGTTCGGGACGGTGTGTTCTTGCCTCTGATCAAGGCAAAACTCGCGCGATCACAAAGTCACGCGAGATAGGAACAGTTTCGAAGCACGGGGCGTTTCGGAAAGACAGATGCTGGATCTGAACCTGCAGACCGAGAGCTGGTCTGATTTTGAGCCGTCCGATGACGGAAGTCGCTGTACGCAATTTTACGATCAACTGGGGACCCGTACACCCGGCAGCACATGGTGTGTTGCGACTGGTGCTTGAACTCGACGGGGAGGTAGTCGTGCGTGTGGACCCGCATATCGGGCTTCTGCACCGTGGCACCGAGAAACTTATCGAGAGCAAAACATATCTCCAGGCCCTGCCCTACTTCGACCGCCTCGACTATGTCGCACCCATGAATCAGGAACATCCCTTCTGTCTGGCAGTTGAGCGTCTGCTCGAAATCGAAGTACCCCGACGCGGTCAGCTCATCCGCGTGCTTTTCTCCGAGATTGGTCGCCTGCTTTCGCATCTTCTGAATATTACCACCCAGGCGATGGATGTCGGTGCGCTCACGCCGATTGCATGGGGTTTTGAGGAGCGCGAAAAGCTCATGGTCTTTTACGAGCGTGCGTCCGGTGCCCGGATGCATGCCAATTATTTCCGGGTTGGTGGCGTGCATCAGGACCTGCCGCCGAAGCTTCTCGACGATATCTGGGCTTTCTGCGACCCATTCCTGAAAGTATGCGACGATCTCGAGGGGCTGTTGACGGAGAATCGCATCTTCAAGCAACGCAATGTCGACATCGGCAAAATCGAGCTCGATGACGCCTGGGCCTGGGGCTGTTCCGGCGTGATGGTGCGGGGCGCAGGCGCAGCTTGGGACCTGCGCAAAGCGCACCCTTACGAATGCTATTCCGACCTCGATTTCGATATTCCCGTCGGCAAGAACGGCGACTGCTATGATCGCTATCTGGTGCGAATGGAAGAGATGCGTCAGTCCGTGCGCATCATGAGGCAATGTCTTGAAGAACTGAGGCGTCCGGAATGCCAGGGACCTGTTGCCACCAGAGATCACAAGATCGTGCCGCCGCCTCGCGACGTTATGAAACGCTCGATGGAGGCGACGATCGCGCATTTCAAGTTGTACTCCGAAGGCCATCGAGTGCCGGCCGGCGAGGTCTACGCCGCGGTCGAGGCTCCCAAGGGCGAGTTCGGGGTCTATCTTGTCTCCGACGGCACCAATCGGCCTTACCGGTGCAAAATCCGGGCACCTTCATACGCACATTTGCAGGCGATGGACTTCCTGAGCCGGGGGCACATGTTGGGCGATGTCTCTGCAATCGTCGGATCGATCGATATAGTGTTTGGGGAAATTGATCGTTGATGGGCCCGTGGAGAGTTTATCGCGGGCAATCTGACCGGGGTGACGCTTCAAACGGCTGGGGACCACCCATCGGCACAATTGACCAATGTGACAGAACCACCCAACCGCGACCTACGGTAAGGCGCAAGAACCGCCCGTTGCGGAAATTCGGTAGGAAGTCACTGCCTCGGCTTGAGATGTCGCATGAAGACTGCTCGGATGAAGCCGTCCTCGTCCCTATCAGGCAGAAGCTGGAAGCCGCAGGACTGAACGCAGGAGAGGCTTGCGACGTTGTCAGGCTCGATGCGACCTTCCAGAATCGGGAACTCGCCGCTAGGGCCGGACACAAATGCAGTGAGCACAGCCTTGCCGAGCCCACGCCCACGAAGATCAGGCCGGATCATGAAATCAATGTATCCTTGCTCCGGTTCGTCAAAGTCGACCTGGATTTGGCCGACCAATGCGCCGCTGTCATCCAGCGCGACCCACGCTCGCGCGTCCGAGCCAGAAACGGGCGAGAACCACTCATCTGTCGGATAGGAGATTCGGCGCAGTAGCTCCTCGTCACCGAACCACGAGCGCAATGCTGGCAAATCAGATCGATCAATGAGGCGGAAATGAATTGCCATGGTGCTCTGCCGATCTCACCGCGACTGAGGAACTATCACAGGCTTCCGCATTCGACCCTCGCGCGACCTCGAGAAATGTGCTTGCTCTGCTCGTCCTTGATCGCCGCCTCAATGGTAGCTCTATGTCGGCCCGGTAGTGCCTCTGCGTCTGACATCTTGGAGGTTCATGAGGTCGACCAGATCGTCGGCTTCCTCCATATCGAGCCCCGTCGCCTGGACATCCCCGCTGATCTGGGCCTGCCCGTTGATCATGGCGGGCCATCCGGTGAACACGTCGATCACTGTCCATGTCCCATCGGGTTCTTGCCGTAGGTCGTACCGCTGCGGGGCCATAGGTGATCCTAGTGCGGCCCCTGTTGCTCGCCAAGGCGAAAGATCAACCCGTTGCAGCCCGCTACAACGTATCCACCTTTGACCGGTTTGAGATGAAACCGTACCTGTCCGCCGGCGTGGAATTCCGCGGATCAACAACACAGACGGGACCGATCAGGTTCGCAGCGGAGTGGTGTCAAACACTGCGCAGGTTGACTGCCTTTGGCCCTTTGCCCATGTGATCCGGCTCGACATCGAATTCGACCTTCTGGCCGTCGAGAAGAGAGCGCAAGCCCGAGGCCTCAAGCGCGGAGACATGCACGAAAACATCCTTCCCGCCGTCCTCCGGCGTGATGAAACCGAAGCCCTTGGATGAATTGTAGAATTTGACCGTGCCCATCTGGGCCATGAGAAACCTCCTCCTGTTCTCCGGTTCGGCAAGCGTCCGGCAGAGCGCACTATTGCCCGATGCGGCGACAGCCGCAACTTCGGGCCGTCGGAGAGAAATTGCCGACAGCATTTGGCCTCACAGCCAACTTTCCCCACCGCCTCAGCATCTCGTCAGGAATGGCCGTTAGTGGGATGGACCGGCTGCTTCCCCCAGCGGGTCGAACTTGCGCCCGTCAGATTAGGAAGCTGATGGTCGAGGAAATGAACCGCGACCCATTCTCGAGGCGTTACCGCTCGTTACCAGCCGCAGCATCGAAATTATCGGGAGAACCGCCTTTTGACCGAGTGAGCGCGACGTCCTCGTCCCGACACCATCATCGCGTCGTGGCGCGTAGGGGGAGGCGTGCGATCGTCGACGACGAGCTATGGCAGGCGGTCAAGGCACGCCAAGGCGAGATTGCCGAGAAGTACGTCAATGTCACCGAGGCGGTGCGCAAGCATCACAAGGCCAACCGGCTGAACGGCACTCGGCGCCCGAAGTCGCTCCTCTCGGGCCTGATCTTCTGCGGCTGCTGCGGCGGTCCCTACTCGCTCCGCGGTGCTGACCGGTTCGCCTGCTCGGCCCATGTGACTAATGGGTCCTGCACGAACAGCCGCACGACTCCGCGCGAAGAGTTGGAGCGCCGCGTTCTTGCCGGGCTGAAGGACCGGATGATGGCGCCCGAGATCGCAGCCGAGGCCATGCGCGCCTATGCCGAAGAGACCAACCGCCTCAACCGCGAGCGCCGCTCGAACGGCGATGTCTGGCGAGCGTATCTCGAGAAGACTGATCGGGAACTGGAGAAAGCTGTCGACGCTATCCTCGCCGGCGTCCCGCCCCTTAAGGTGAAGGACCGAATGGAGAAGCTGGAAGCCCGCAAAGCCGATCTGACGGCGTTGCTTGCCGAGATTCCTGATGACACTCCAGACCTGCTGCCGAGCGCCTCGGCGATCTATGCGAAAAAGGTGGGCCGCCTGACGAAAGCCCTGAATCGACCCGAGGAACGGGCGGAGGCGGCCGAAACGCTCCGGACGCTGATCGAGAAGATCGTGCTCAGGCCCGGTGCGAACCGAGGTGAGATCGACGCGCTTCTATATGGAGAACTCGGCACGATCCTGAACTGGATCGAGCAGCAAGCCATTGGAAAGGCTGCAAAAAAGAACACTCCCGGAGGGCTTTCCTCGGGAGTGTCGGTATCGGTGGTTGCGGGGGCGCGCAACCACCGATACTTACATTCGCTGCAAGTTCCTGTTTAGACAGCGTTTCTTGCCAATTTTTCGCTTCAACGCGCAGGTGACATATCCCAAGTCACCTGAGTACCTCCCCCAAAGGGCAATCAGTTCGACTCATCCCACGAACCGTTCAAGCAGAAGTCGCAAGGTGCATTAGGCGGAGATCACACATGTCGACTGGGCTCAAATATCTTCGCACTGAAGCAGACTATGAAGCTGCCCTGGCTGAGCTTGCGCTCCTTTGGGGCGCGAAAATCGGTACACCGGCGGGGGATCGTCTCGCGGGATTGGCCGAACTGATCGATCTCTATGAAACCTGGCGTTATCCGATGGGCTCCCGAGATAGAGCCAAGGTCGCAAGGCTGCGGATTGAGCAGTAGGCTCATACGGTCCTGCAGTTGGCTAACGCCAGTTGCTTTCGCCTACAACGCGTTCGGAACATGGCAGCCCACCACTACGCGCTTCTACCTGAGAGCGATTGAGTTAGCTCGATTGCAGGCTATGGTGATGAGGAGGACAATAGCCCTACGCGCATTCGTATCCGTTGGGCCGCTTCCTGTGCTTTCGAGCGTCTGGGCGACGCACGTATCCTCTCACCTCGCAGACGCTCAGCGCTTCGGCAACGAGAGCCTTCGTGAGCGGAAGGCGTGCCGAGCGCCGCGGCCAGAGAACGCCAATATTGCGTGTGGGTGAGCCAGGAACATTAAGCCGGCGGAGGTTGGTCCGCTCAGGCCATGGTGGCAGCCAGTCAGGGATCAGCGATACGCCAAGGCCACGGCTGACAAGGATGGTGATCGCTTCGAGCGAATCCAATTCATACTGTTCACGTGGTCGGAGACTGATCTTGCGAAGATAATAATCGACGATGCGGCCGCCCCAATGATTTCTGTCATAGCGGATAAAGGGTTCGCGCTTCAAAATGCGACGCGGATCAGTGACGGTGACCGTGCTGGGCGTTACAAGGAGCAACGGCTCTTCCCGCAAGAGCGCCCACTCGAGCGTCTTCGGCAAGGCAAAATATGGCTGCACGACGATCGCCGCATCAAGCGTGCCCTCGACCACGCCGGCGTATAAGCCACTCGACATTCCCGGCAGAACATACAGCTCGATACCGGGCCTGTTTTCCTTGAGCGCCACCAACAGGTCCGGCAGCAGACCCGTTAATGCACTGTGGATGACCCCGATACGGAGCAACCCTACTTCGAGATCCGCCGAAGCGGCGGCTTTTACATCGCCCTCCACCTCCAGCAACCGCCGAATGTCAGGGATAATCGCTGCTCCGGCCGTAGTCGGCTGCATAGAGTGCCCAGACCGCCGGACCAGCGGCTGGCCAATCTCATTTTCCAGTGCCTTAATCCTCTGCACCACGGCTGAGGGCGTGATGTTGAGCCGGCGGGCCGTTTCCGCCATCGACGAGGTCTCTATTACCGTAAGCAGGGTCTGCAGAAACCGCGTCTCCATCGACAGATTCTCTTTACCTCGAAAACATCAGATTAAATGTTCTCTGTTTTCCCGCTGAGGTCAATCCGAAGCATCTACCGGGCACGTGTGGCGCCTCCACGTGAGCCAGTTGGGTCATCGTCACGTTTCGATCTGCAACAATGCCATGGTGCTGTCGATCATGGTTCCCGGCTTCACGAAGACTTCAGCCACGCGCCCGTTGATCTCGGCCCGAATGCTGATTTCCATCTTCATCGCTTCCACGACCGCCAGCACCTGGCCCGTCACAACTTGGTCGCCAACCGAAACAAGAAGATCGTTGAGGAGGCCCGGCATCGGCGAGATAACCTTCGCTCCGGCAGCATCGGCCGCACGCGACCTCATGAATGGGGACAGCCGTGCCGCCTCGCGACTGAGCGCTTTCGATATGGCGCGCGTCCCGGCGTGATCCACGATGATACGTCCATTCTCCATGCGCACCTGGCAAGCCACGACGCGGCCGTCGATCCTTCCCGCGAAGGTCGGCTCGGGCGGCTGCCAATCACTTTCGACATCGACGGTCGACCCATCGGCAAATGTGACTGTTACTCCGTCCCCGTTGGAGGTGGCGACGATCTCGAAATTTTCAATCCTGTCCCGGCCCTCCAGCGTCAGGGAGAATGGCTCGCTTTTTGCCGGAAGCGGTTGCCTGCCGGGACGGGAATGACGAATGGCGGCCCCGCGATAGTGAAGCGCCGCCGATACCGCCGCGACATCGTGCAGCATGTCGCCTTGCGGCAATGGCGGTGGGGCAGACGAACCGAACTCCTCGGCGATCAAAGCCGTGGAAAGGCGCCCCTCGCGCCAACGGGGCAAATGCATCAGCGCCGACAGGAAGGACAGGTTGGTGCGTACTCCATCGATGGCGAAGGCATCGAGCGCTGCCGCCTGCGCCTCGATCGCCTCGAGCCGAGTCGGTGCGCAGGTGATCAGCTTGGCGATCAACGGGTCGTAATAGACAGGAATCGTGCCGCCTTCTTCGACGCCGGTATCTATACGAAGGGCTGCGGTGGCGATCAGGCTTTCCTCCGGCGACCGGAACAGCAAAAGGCGTCCCGTCGAGGGAAGGAAGCCCTGGGCCGGGTCTTCGGCATAGACCCGAGATTCAACTGCCCATCCGGTGAGGCGGACATCCACCTGCCGCAGCCGCAGCCGCAGCGGCTCGCCGGCCGCCACGCGGATCATCTCCTCGACGAGGTCGAGCCCGGTGACGAATTCGGTGACCGGATGTTCGACCTGCAGCCGGGTGTTCATTTCGAGGAAATAGAACGACTTGTCCTGGCCGACGACGAACTCGACCGTACCGGCCGAGTCGTAGCCGACGGACTTTGCAAGTGCTACGGCCTGCTCACCCATCCGGCGGCGGGTCGTCTCGTCCAGCAGCGGAGAGGGAGCTTCTTCGAGCACTTTCTGATTGCGCCGCTGTATCGAGCATTCGCGCTCGCCCAGATGAATGACATTGCCGTGCTTATCACCCAGCACCTGAATTTCGATGTGGCGCGGCTCCTGGATGAATTTTTCTATGAAGATCCGATCATCGCCGAAGGACGAGGACGCCTCGGAACGGGCGCGTACGAATCCGTCGCGCGTTTCGGTGTCGTTGAAGGCGATGCGCATGCCTTTGCCGCCGCCGCCCGCCGACGCCTTGATCATCACCGGATAGCCAATCGCATCGGCCACGGCCACAGCCTCGTCGGGCGTGGAAATCGCTTCCGGATGTCCCGGAACCGTCGAAACACCCGCCGCGGCCGCCATCTTTTTCGACACGATCTTATCGCCCATGGCAGCGATCGCATCCGGTTGCGGCCCGATGAAGGTGATGCCTGCCTTGCCGAGCGCTTCGGCAAAAGCAACCTGCTCCGACAGGAATCCATAGCCCGGATGCACTGCCTCGGCCCCGGTCGCCAGGCAGGCCGCAACGATCTTATCGATCGACAGGTAGGACTGGGTGGCCGGCGCCGGACCGATGCAGACCGCCTCGTCGGCGAGCTTGACGTGCAGCGCGTTCCGATCGGCTTCCGAATAGACCGCAACGGTGGCAATGCCCATCTTACGCGCCGTACGAATGATGCGGCAGGCGATTTCGCCTCGATTGGAAATCAGGATCTTTGTGAACATGGCGTTCCCGTCAGCTCCGTTCCGTCAGCTGCTGGAGCGCGGCGATGATATTGGCTCGGCTTAAGCTGGGTTCGATCACTTCGCATCCAGTCGTGGCAGCACCCCGCTCGGCCGCGTCTCGGGCAAGTGCATGGATCGCGGTCGGCCAGAAGAGGCAGATGGTATTATCGCCCTGCCTTACTCCCATCGCAGCCGCCGCCGGCCCAAGCGCATGGCGTGTAATGACAGTCACCCGCGGCGCGGCGCCTTCAAGATCGGCAGCGAACATGTTCGCCGCTGCCTCGATGCTGCCCGAGTGCTCCTCGGCAAGACCCGGCAGCATTCCTGGCGTGTCGACAAAACGCACCAGCGGCACGTTCCAGCGGTTGCAGAGAGAGATGAACTGTGCCGCCTTCCGCATGGCAGGCGCGTCCAGAACGCCGCCTTTCGTGAGCGGCTGGTTGGCGATGACGCCGCAGGTCCGTCCGCCAACGCGCGACAGGGCTGTGATCAAATTGCCGGCGACATGGCCTCTAAGTTCAAAAACTTCACCGTGGTCGGCTACGGCGCGCAGCAATTCGTGCATGTCGTAGGGCTGCGCGGTCTCCAAAGGCACGAGCTGGTTTAGAGCCGGCGTTTGGCGCCCGGCCGGATCGCGGCTCGCATTCTCGCTTTCCTCCGGCAGGAAGTCGATCAGCCGGCGGATGGCATTCACGGCCTCCACCTCGTTGGCGAAGCGGCCGCTCACAAGGAAATTGGCTGCCCCGAGATCTTCGATGGGCGTAATCTCATTGGTGACCTGGCGCGTGAGGTCCGTGCCCGCCAACATCAGGCAGCCTTCACCCTCCACGGCGAAGACCAGATCGGCAAGTGCCGCCAAGATGGCGTCCGCGCCGATGGCCGAGCCAAAGACCATCGCGATCTCGGGGTTGCTCCGCCGCGCGGCCGATTCCGACAGACCGGCAAAAGCCGAAAGCGCATCGAGCCCATGGTCGCTATCGAGCGCGGTACCATCGTAGAAGCCGATCAGAGGCACAGCCTGGGAACGCGCGCGCCGACGCAACGCAACGAGGAACGCCGCTTCCGCGGGACCGATGGCACCGACGGCGATCATGGTATCTTTTGCGAAGGCCAGAACCGGCCGGCCGAAGACGGAGCCCTCACCTGCAATAACGGCACCCTCACTGCTGTTCGTCATGCTGTGGGGGTCGAAGAGGAGCGACAGGCGCTCCCTGGCGGTGAGGCGACCGCTCTCGTGAAGCTCGTCATCCGTGATGGACCGGGCCTTTCCGCCGCTCACAAGCCCGTCAACCAGGTTGCAGCCGGCAAGGAACTCCAACGAAAATTCCTGACGAAGGAAAGGTTCGACCTCAATGCCGCCTGAGAGACAGGCGTCCTCGGCGCGGCGCGCCTCGAGCGCCTCCTCGTAAGCGATGGAGGCAAACGTCAACTTTGTGCCGCCGCGCAGCTGCGCCAGCCTTCCCAGATCAGCGCCAATGACGGTTGCGATCTTGGGATAGCCGCCGGTCGGCTGCCGGTCTGCCATCAGAACGATCGGCAGCCCCTCTCCCGGCACCTGGATGGCGCCCATGGCAACGCCGTCCGATACGGTGTTGTAGCCTTCAGCATGCTTGAGGCGCGGCCCATCAAGGAAAATTGCCATGCGGTCGCCGCGCGAGGAAACCTCCCACGGGCCTTCGAGCAAAGCTTGATACTGATCCGGCGCGAAATAATCCTGCTGCGGTCCCGGAAGAATACGGATGACTGTCGACGGCCGGTCGAGCCAAGGGGCGACAAGCGCCCCCTCCGCCACCGAGAAGGATCGGGCAGCGGCGATACCGATCTGATCTCCGGCCATAAGCCCCCTGCCCTTAACCCCCCCGAAACCGCTGCGTGCATGGGTGGCCTGCGAGCCGAGCACTTCGGGAACATCGAACTCGCCTGCAATGGCGAGATAGCACCAGGCCCCGGCCTCGCCCGCGGCAATTTTCAGCCGCTCGCCTGGCCGGAGCGTGAGGCGAAAGGCCCTCGGCAGGCGCTTGCCGTCCAAGATGATTGTGAAATCTCCACCGGCCAGCGCAATATCGAGCGCAGCCTTCTCGCAGGACAGTTCCACACCGCCCAGCGAGATTTCTATCGCCGTGGCATCTCGTTCGTTGCCCAACGCCAGATTGGCAGTGGCATGAGCGAGAGGATCCATCGGCCCGGCGGCGGTTACACCGAAGCGGAGATAACCATGCCGGCCGCCATCCTGCAGCGTGACACCGGGACCAGCAGAGTGAATGACAAGACGGCTCACGGCCCCTCCTCCGCTCTCATGCTCTCGCGGGCGACAATTTCTCCGGCAAGTGCTCGCTCTTCGAGTTCAGCGAATAGATCGGCGTCGATCGGCTCAAACCGGATGGTGTCTCCTGGCATCAGGAGGAAGGGATTTTCCCGTGCAGGCTGATAAAGCTGCTCGGGCGTGCGCCCAAGCACGTACCAACCCGTTGGCATCGAGAACGACGTAACCGAAGCCAGGCCGCCGCCGATCATCACCGCTCCTGCGGCATGGGGCGGACGTGGCTTCTCCCGCCGGGAAATCGCAAGCGCTTCCGGGAGCCCTCCCAGATAGCAGTAGGCGGGTGCGAAGCCGTACATATAGATGCGGTAATCAGCGCTTGAGTGGGCCTGGATTACCGCGTCCCGCGAAAGACCTGTGAGGCGGCAAACTTCGTCAAGATCCTCCCCGTGCGGTCCTTCATAGCAGCATGGCAGCGTCCAGTGCCTGTCACCGAGTGTCTGCCTTTCGCCTTTGTTCCTAGCTGCCAACGCCAGCACGGTTTCGCATAGGTAGGCACGAGAAACCGCGAGCGGATCGTAGTGAATCATCAGCGAGCGGTAGGTTGGAACCAGTTCGCGGATTCCGACCAGCTTCTCGGCAGCAAGGGCGGCGTCCAAGGCCAGCACGCGATCGTTGATCGCGGGATCGACGGTGCGACCAAACTCGACCACCAGCGCGGTTTCGCCCGCGTCGTAGAAGCGCGGGACGATGGGTTCTGAAGTTCCCCCAGTCATGGCGCGAACGGTGCCAAAGTCACCCCGGCCTCTTCCAGTTTCCCGCGGATGCGCCGGGCAGTGGCAACCGCGTGGGCATTGTCGCCGTGGACGCAGACGGAGGCGATGGGAGTTGCAAGGCGCGCGCCTTTCGCCGTGATGATGGCGCCCTCCTCGATCATCGAGAGCACTCGCGCTGCGGCGATGTCGGCGTCTTCAATCATCGCGCCTGGCTTGCCGCGGGCGATCAGATGGCCGGCGTCGTCATAGCCACGGTCGGCGAAGATCTCCTCATAGACTGTCAGCCCTGCCGCCTCGCCTGCTGCAACCTGTTCGCTCAGCGCGATCGCAAGCAAGCCGAGGGAAGGATCGACGGCCCGGACGGCCCGTGCAATGGCGTCGGCGACCAGGCGCTCCTCCGCGGCAATATTCGCGAGCGCACCGTGGCTCTTTACGAAAGTCAGCCTGTGACCGGACAGAGCAGCCAGCGCCGCGGCCGCGCCGATCTGGTAAGCCACGAGGCGCTCGATTTCCGCGGCGGAGAATGGGATTCGTCGGCGTCCGAAACCCCAAAGGTCCGGAAAACCCGGATGGGCTCCGACAGCAACTCCGCGCTCGCGCGCGAAGGCGAAAGTTTGCGCCATGATCTCCGGGTCGCCGGCATGCAGGCCGCAGGCGACGTTTGCCGATGTGACGATCGAGAGCATGGCTTCGTCGTCGCCGCATCGGTAGGCACCGTAGCCTTCGCCAAGGTCAGAGTTCAGGTCGATTGTCTTCATCAACATTCTCCGGAAGTTGTCGCTACAGACGTGCGTCTGCGGAGACATCTATCGACGATCTTTACAGCCAAGCTTTACAATGCGCTGGACTTCAGGCCCAACTGCCCGTCCGACATCCGATCGATCCACGACACAGCGGCCGTTGGCTCTGGGATGAACCAAAAGCGAGATTGGACTGCCGGGACAAAAGCCTTTGAGGTCAACGCCTCCTGTCGGCACACCTTGTATTGCCGTCTTCTTGCCTCTGACTTCGTAACTTACATCTACCAGTGCAAACACGTTCTTTCCGACGACCTTATAGTACGCGGTGTCGACCACTCCTTCCGTTCGCTGCCATGTCCGGTGGCGTCGCCAACGCGCCAGGAGAAACGCACCCTCCAGGACGCAAGCAACGGCTAGAAGTGTAGCGATTAGCTGGACTTCAGGTCCCAAGAGTGCGCCTCCCAAGATGCAGTCTGTTTCGAGGCCAACGTGGCATTACCGCGTCTTCCTGGCCCAACGCGCCGTCTCTATGCTGACTTGCAGGTCCCGCTTGCCAGGGCTCAAGCTGGAAAAGTGAGACCTGCGTTGTTCGCCGGAGTTCCTTGACAGCGTCAATGGAGACTATTGCCCCTTCTTCCAAGCCTCGTAGCGAGCCTTGTTCTCGGCATTGGCAGGGTAGAGACCTGGCAGCGAGGCACCCGCCTCGACCTCCTGCATGATCCAGCCCTCGAGCCGCTCCTGCTCGGGTGCCAGCTCCACCACCTCATCGACCAGGGCTGCGGGGATCAGCACAGCGCCATCGTCGTCAACCACGATGATATCGTCCGGATAGACGGCCACACCGCCGCAGGCAATCGGCTCCTGCCAGTTGACGAAGGTCAGCCCGGCTACAGACGGAGGCGCGGCCACGCCCTGGCACCACACCGGCAGATTGGTGGAGAGAACCCCAGACACATCGCGAACCACGCCATCGGTGATAAGTGCGGCAACACCTTTCTTCGCCATGCGGGCGCAGAGAATGTCGCCGAAAATACCGGCGTCGGTCACACCCATGGCGTCCACGACCGCGATGCAACCGGCGGGCATAGCCTCGATGGCTGCGCGCGTCGATTTCGGCGAGGACCACGATTCCGGGGTCGCGAGGTCTTCGCGCGCCGGCACGAAGCGGAGCGTGAAAGCACGACCGACAAGGCGCGGCTGGCCCGGACGCAGAGGCGTTGCGCCGCGAAGCCAGACGTTGCGCAGCCCCTTCTTCAGAAGAATGGTGGTAATGGTCGCGGTGGTGACCTTGGAGAGGACTTCGACAATCTCGGCATCTTCGGCCATCGGAAACTCCTTTATGCTGGAACTGGAAATCAGATGCTGGCGATCAGGCCGCCATCGATGCGGATGACGCTGCCGGTGATGTAGGCCGCGCGCCGGCTGGCAAGGAAAGCGACGACATCGCCATATTCCTCAGGCTTGCCGTAGCGGCCGACCGGGATCGACGCGACGCTTTCGGCGGAGACCTCCTCGACCGGACGCCCCTCGCGCTTGGCTTTCTGCTCGTCGAGGAAGGTGATGCGCGGCGTCGCGATGCGCCCGGGCAGGACGATGTTGGCCGTGATGCCATCGCGGCCCACCTCCCGGGCGAGCGTCTTCGACCAGCCGACGAGCGAAAGCCTGAGCGCGTTGGAAATGCCGAGATTGGGGATCGGCGCCACGACACCCGAGGACGTCGACGTGATGATGCGGCCCCATTTACGCTCGCGCATGCCCGGCAACACCCGGTCGGTCAGCGCAATGACGGACAGCACCATCGCCTCGAAGCTCTTCGACCACAGCGCGGGATCCTGCCCGGATGCCGGCGTCGGCGGCGGGCCGCCCGTATTGTTGACAAGAATATCGATCGGGCCGAATTTCTTTTCGATGACGCCGACCCGCTTTTCGATCACGGAAAGATCGGCAAGGTCCCAAGCGAGCGCCAGGGCTTCTCCGCCTTCCTGCCGGATCGCATCAGCGGTGCGCTCCGCCGCTTCCCCGTCGATGTCGCCCAGCGCGACACGCGCGCCCTCCCGCGTCAGCGCTTTGGCGATCGCGCCGCCAAGGCCGCCCCCCGCTCCAAGCACCAGCGCGGTCTTGTCCTTGATGCCAAGATCCATCCATCCATTCCTTTCGTTGGTCGTTGTCTTGTTGCGCTCTACGCGAGTCTGCCGCAGGCTTCGGCGATGCGCACGCAAGCTGCACTGAGCCGCTCCGTCGCGGTTGCGAACGAGATCCGAAAATAAGGCGCAAGGCCGAAAGCCGAGCCGGGCACGACCGCGACACTCGCTTCTTCGAGCAGAAAGGTCGCGAAATCCACGTCCGTATCGATCGTTCGGCCGCCGGCGCGCCGGCGGCCGATCATGCCTGCGCAACTGGGGAACAGGTAGAAGGCGCCGTCGGGCGTTCGGCAGGACAGGCCCGGCGTATTATTGAACGCCGTGAGGCACAAATCCCGACGCTCCTGAAATACAGCGTTGCGCTCGGCGAGGAAGTCCAACGGGCCGGTCAGCGCGGCAATCGCCGCCGCCTGGCTGACGGAGCTCGGATTAGTCGTGCTCTGGGACTGGATCGTCGCCATTGCCTTGATGAGCCATGCGGGCCCGCCGGCATAGCCAATGCGCCAACCCGTCATCGCATAGGCCTTGGAGACGCCGTTGCAGGTGAGCACACGATCGAACAAACGCGGTTCGACGGCGGCTATCGTCGCGAATTCCCAGCCGTCGTAACGGATGTGCTCGTACATGTCATCGGTGAGCACCATCACCTGAGGATGATCGAGCAGAACACGGCCAAGCGCGTCGAGCTCCGCCGCAGAATATCCTGCGCCGGTCGGGTTGCTCGGCGAATTGAGCACCAGCCACTTCGTGCGCGCAGTGATCGCGCGCCGGAGTGCCTCGGCCGAAAGCTTGAAACCCTCCGCCTCCCCGCATGAGACGATGACCGGCTTACCGCCGGCCAGCAGAACCATATCGGGGTAGGAAACCCAGTAAGGCGCGGGGATGATGACCTCGTCGCCTTCATCCAGCGTGGCGCAAAGAGCATTGTAGAGTACCTGCTTGCCACCAGTACCGACGCTGATCTGCGAGATGTCGTAGGAAAGTCCATTTTCAGTGCTGAATTTCTGGACGATGGCGCGCTTCAGCTCGGGCGTACCGTCGACGTCGGTGTATTTCGTCTGCCCGCCGTCGATCGCCGCTTTTGCCGCTTCCTTGACGTGCCGAGGCGTGTCGAAATCCGGTTCCCCCTGGGAAAGGCCGATTACGTCACGGCCCTGGCGACGCAGTTCATTTGCCAACCGGGTGATTGCGATCGTAGGAGAAGGGCGAACCGCAGACAGGCGGGAAGAGAGCGTCGGCGCAGCGGTAGTAGCTTCGGTGGTAATGCCACGCACTTCGTTCATAAGTTTCTCCTTTTACGCACTTAGCCGTTTTCGCTTCCGCCGAACTTCACATCAGAATGACAGGTTCTGAGTTGAAGAAAACATGTGCTTGCCCGCTTTCAACCTTAAGCAAATGTGCATTCCGAGACGCACCTACTCTGCACCTACGCCACCGACACGGCATCTTCGCTCCACTTGTAACCAAATCGCATCGCACGACACGCCTACATGTCCTTCGGCGTTTGGGGCACCCGCTTAGATGGCGGCGCTCTTGCCGGAGAAGTCCCTCATTGCCATCCGCAGGATGAGAGCCAAGCTGTGTGCGAGATGGGTTTGGCCGGGACCTGCCCAGAGAAAGCGATCGAATAGGCTTCGAGCTTGCGGTCGGTGTGGTCCGAGCCGAAAGCCACAAGCTGTTCGTCCCGTATGCAATTATCACTGCCTAAGCCTCACCGGAGCTGTCGGACCCCAGCATCCGCACCGTGGCGGGCTCGGACTCGCGGTCGGTGAGGGGCGGCAGCAGCCAATCGGCGGCGCGGTAATAAACCGGCATACTCAAAGGTGCGGGTACGCCGATCTCCTCCGTCTCACGGATATGCGCGTCCGCTGCGGCGCTATTGCGGCCGGCCCGTCCGGCGATGGCGAGTTGGTCAATCGTCTCCGTACAGCGCTCGCGCCTTCCTCCGGCGGTGATGATCGCGAATTCGGTCTTCATGGGGTACGTCCTGGCAAAAGATGGGAAAGAGAGGCGGTGCCAGTCCCGCGGCCGGCGGCCGGCAGGTCAGCCGCCGGAGAGGGACGGGAGGAGTAGCGCGATGCTGGGAAAGGCGATCAGCAAGAGCACCATGGCGAACATAGAAATCACGAAGGGAATCGCGCCGACGATCACCTCGTTCAGCGATCCCCGCCCGCGCACGCCCTGCACGACAAACAGGTTCAGCCCCACTGGCGGTGTGATCAGAGCCATCTCGATCAGCACGATCAGCAGGATTCCGAACCACAGGGGGTCAAAGCCTAGCTGGGTGATCAACGGCGCGACCAGCGGGATGGTGATGATCATCAGCGATAGTGTCTCGATGAAGAAGCCCAGTACGATGTAAATGCCGATCAGAAGGAACAGAGTCTGCATCGGCGACAGGTTCATCGTCGTGACCGCCTGCAGAAGCTGTTCCGTCAGTCCCACCGAGGCGAGGATAAAGTTCAGAAAGTTCGCCGAGATCATGATCAGCATGATCATGCAGGTGGTGCGCATTGTGCCTTCCAGCGCCTCGCAGATCATCTTCCAGCTCAGCGTGCCTTCCCACCAGGCCATTAGGAGCGCCACCGTGGTGCCAATTGCGGCGGCCTCGGTCGGCGTCGCCCAACCAGTGTAGATCGACCCCATGATGAAGCCCAACAGCACCAGGACCGGCAGCAGGTGTACCAGCTTGCCCATTCGCACCGCCATCGTGGAGTGCCGCCGCTGCCCGCCGAGCGCGGGTTTCATCACGCACAGGACCAGGATTGTCAGCATGAACAACCCGGCCAGCGCTAGGCCCGGCAGTATCCCGGCCATGAACAGCGACGGAATCGAGACTTGCGCCAGGAAGCCGTAGACGATCAGGTTGATCGAGGGCGGCAGCAGGATGCCCAACGTGCCCCCTGCGGCGATGGAGCCGGCGAATAGCCGGTCGTCGTAGCCGAAGCGCGGCGCCTGCGGCAGGGCAATGGTGCCTACCGTCGCCGCGGTCGCCACCGACGAACCCGAGGTGGCCGAGAACATCGTGGCGGTGCCGATGTTGGCATGCATAAGCCCGCCCGGCATCCACGACAGCCAGGAGTCGAGCGCGTCGTAGACCTTGGTCGCGATACCTGAGCGCAGGAGCAACTCGCCGATCAGGATGAATAGCGGGATCGAGACGAGGATGAAGTTGGTGCTGATGTCCCATATCTGGTGGCCCAGCGCGCGGCTCAGCGGTGCGGCAGCAAAGCCCCAGTCCATGACAACGGCGAAGATGAAGAGGCTGGCGGCGACTGGAATGGTCAGCGCCAGCAGGCCCAAAAGGACCACGAGGGCGGTGGCGAACATCAGCTGTTCCCTTTCTGCAATTCGCTGGCTTCGACGATGGCATGTTCGGTCTCTTCCGCGATGCTCACTGAGCCAGCGACGCGGTTCACGGTGGCGACGTCCCGCTCGATGACAATAGCCACGACGACGCGCAGAAGGATCAGAGCGGTGACCAGGGTGAAGAACAACAGCCCAGCGAGGAACAGCCCCTGCGGGATCCACAGCGGCGTCTGCAGCGTGGTGATCGAAGTCGAGCCCCGCGTCCAACTGCGGAGGAAAACGTGGTACATGGCCCCCGAAGCGGCGAACGCCATATAGCCCAGACCGAGCAGCGCAATGATGTGGAAGATGGCCTTCGACCTGCCGGGCAGGTGCGCGGTGACCAGGTCGATGCGGATGTGCGCACGAACGAGCAGCGTATAGGCGCAGGCCCAACTCGTCGACACGGCGAGTGCATAGTAGGACAATTCGTCCGCACCCCAGGTCGAGAGGCCGAAGAAGCGACGAGCGAGCACGTCGATGCTTATGAGGAAGGACGACAGCAGGATCGCGCCGCCCCCCAGGTAAACGGCCCATCGGGAGATCGCATGCGCCCCCGCCAAGAGCCGGTCGAGAAGCTGCGGCAATGTCTGCATGGTGGGACCCGGTGTTGCAACGCCAAAGGCACGTCCGCCCCGCAGCATCGCTCCGGGGACGAGACAGTATTGGCAAGGCTACTGGTTTAGCGCGGCCTCAAGCAGCGGCCCGACGGTCTCGGTGAAGGTCTCCGCGCAGACGCCTGGGCAGCGGTCGTGCCAGCGCGGCAGCACGGTCCCGCGCGTCAACTCGACGGCACGGCGCTGGTCCTCGGGCGTGATCTCGACCAGGGTCAGGTTCAGCGCCTTACCCACCGGGCATTCGCCGCCAGTGTTGCAGTTGATTCCGATCTGGTTGTCAGCCACCGCGTTTTCCCAGATCCGGTCTTCCAGCGACGCGACCTGCTCACGCAACAGGGTCTGGATTTCCTTGTCGAGGCTGTTCCAGGTGTCGCTGTTGATAGCAATGCCCACCGGGTCCCAGCCGCCGATTGGCAGCGGATAGAAGTGGGTCGAGACCTCGGACCAGCCGCCGAAAAAACCCGACAGCGTGCCGGTGATGCCGCAGTCGATGACGCCGCGGTCCAGCGCCACCGGCACCTCGTTGAAAGCGATCGACACGCCAGTGCCGCCCACAGCCTCAATGAAGTCCATGGTCATGCGGCCCGAGCCGCGGATGCGCAGCCCGGCCAGATCGTCGAGCCCGTTGATCTCAGCTTTGCAAAACACTACCTGGGCCGTGAAGGGCGCCACGCCCAGCAACACCGAATCGTAGGCCTCCGCGAAGACCTTCTCCAGGTAAGGGCGATAGGCGTTAGCGATCTGGTGCGTCAGCGCCGGGTCGGCGATGGCGGGAATGTCCAGGCCCTCAACCCGTGGTTCATCGCCAGCCACGTAGTCAATAATCGTCGTGCCTACATCGTAGACGCCCTGCTCGACCATCTCATAGACCGCCGCTCCCCCAAGGCCGATCCGGTCGAAGGCCTGCAGCGACACAGCGATGCGCCCGTCTGAGGCGGCGGGTAGGGTCTCGGTCCAGAACGGAACCTCGTAGGTCGGATAGAGGCTCGAGGTGCTCAAGCTGCCCACGACGTCGAGTGTTACGTCCTGTGCCAGCGCAATGCCTGAACTGCCCATCAGCAGGGCCGCGGCGATGACAGGTTTCATTTCAGTCTCCCATTTGGTTGAGTATGTGCTTCTTAGTAAGCCTTCCACTTGCGAGCCTTCCACGTATCAGAGGATGGAAAGCTCGGTGTTCTTACGGTCGGTGACCAGCATGCAGCCCGGCGCATGGGTGATAGCGAACGAGGGCTTTGCTTGCGCGATCACCGCCTGCGGGGTGACGCCGCAAGCCCAAAAGACGGGGATCTCGCCCGCGCGCGGCGGGTTGGGATCGCCATAGTCAGGCGTTGTGATATCGGCGATGCCGATCGCCTCGGGCAGGCCGATATGGATCGGCGCGCCGTGGACTGAGGGAAAGCGTGTGGTGATCTGGATCGCGCGGATCGCCTGCGCCGGCACCAGGGGCCGCATTGAGACAACGGTCGGCCCATTGAAGCGGCCAGCCGGGGCGCAGGGGATGTTGGTGCGATACATTGGCACACGCTCTCCCTTTTCGATGTGGCGCAGTGGCAGGCCCTCTTGCATCAGAGCCTCCTCGAAGGATAGCGAACAACCGATGACGAAGCTGACTAGGTCATTGCGCCACCAGTCGGTGAGTTCGTGCACCTCAGCCACCATCTCGCCGTCCTTCCAGACGTGATAGGCGGGCAAGTCCGTCCGGATGTCTAGGTCTTCTCCCAGCGCCGGGACCAGTGCGCTGCCCGCCTCGGATACACCGATTACCGGGCAGGACCGAGGGTTGGCGTTACAGAAGCGGAGGAACTCGTGGGCGTATTCCTTTGGCAGGATCGCCAGGTTCCCCTGCACGTAGCCCGGTGCCATGCCGGCGGTGCCGACGAGGATCTCGCCCGAGCGGCAGCCTAGGCGGATGTCGTGCCCGTTGTTTCCTTGGCCCCACTTTTCCAGACGGTGTTGTGCAAGTGTCGCGATCATCGTGTAGCTTGAAATTTTTTTGATCTGCCTGACTGAAGCACTCGTGCGCTCTTATGTCCAATTATGGTAATCAATGCATTCAGATAATGAGTTCTTATAGCGCACAGGAGCACCCTTGATCGATTTCCGCTTACTCGAATGCTTCTACTGGACCGCTCGGCTGAACAGTTTCAGCCGTACGGCCGAGCGGCTGCACACGACCCAGCCAGCCATCTCACAGCGCGTCGCAGCGCTGGAAGCCGAACTGGGCGGCAAGCTTATCGAGCGAGGCGGCCGCAACTTCTCGTTGACCGCCAGGGGATTGGTTTTGTTGGATTATTGCGAGCGCTTGCTCGACCTCAGGGCCGAGATGCTGACCGCCGTGACCGTCTCCCGTGCGATGCGCGGCACGGTTCGGCTCGGAGTATCTGAGTCCATCGTGCGCCTCTGGCTGAACCAGTTCCTCGAACGCGCTCACGCGCTATACCCGAACCTGGTGATCGACCTCACAGTCGATATCTCGCCGCTGATGCGCGACCAGCTCTTGCGGAGCGAACTGGACCTGTGCCTCTGTCTGGGTCTCAGCGACGATGCCCGCATTATCAATCTGCCGCTGTTTACCGCGCCACTGGCCTTCATCGCCTCCAGCAAGCTAGACTTCGGGTCCGAGCCGCTCGGGATTGACTCGCTGCGTCAAATCCCGATCATCACCTATCCCAAGGCGACCTCGCCCTATCCGATGCTTCAGCGCGCCCTGCGCCGCGCTGGCGAGGCGCCGCCGCGCATCTACACCAACTCGTCTCTGGCTTCGATGGTGCAAATGGCGCAGGATCATATCGGCATCTGCGCGATCCCGCAGGCGGTGGTGCAGAACCAGCTCGATTCGGGCGAACTGCGCGTGGTCGATACGGTGCTGGATCTGCCCGAACACCGGTTCACCGCTTGTCATCTCCATCGCCCGCCGGGTGGGGTAGTAGAGCAACTTGCGCTGCTCGCGCAACGTGTCTGTACCGCGCTGCAAGCGCCACAGGGGGAATAATCTATCAGTGACCGGAATGCGGCGTCAGTGCGCCAACCGGCGGTCTTGGCGGACGACACGGCGCTTAGATTGGTGTTGTAGCCGAAGGCGAGATCGCGCTGCGGCTGCCGGCGTTCGGGCAGGTCGAGAAAATGCTGTTCGAGCGTCCAGCCATCGGGCGCGATGCGCGCCTGATCGGCGGCCCCGCCCTCATACTGGCCGCGGGTCGCCTCCAGCGTGAGAAGGGCGTCTATCTTCCCGACCGCACTTCCTCGTCGGGGCGAAGGGCGATAATCTCTCGCGCTGCCTTCGAGAGGCCCTCTTCTCCGGTCGGCGTGTTGCGCACGAGCTGACGGCGCTGATCGCCCGCCGCGGCAAGCCGGGCATGATTGTCTCCGATCACGGCACGGAGTTCACCTCGAACGCGATCCTCGCCTGGTCGAAGGATCACAAGGTCGACTGGCATATCTGCCTGAGGCGCGCTGGCAGCGCTGCATGGTGCATTTTTCCGCAACGTGTTCAGCCATGTACCGGCGACGAAGGTCCGTGAGATCAGCCATATGCTCAAGGCGATCCATGCCCAGGAAAGCCGGGAAGCAGCGCGGGAGAAGGTGACGTGCTCCCCTGAAGTGTTCCCGAATTTGGGTTAGCCTGTTCCTCAATGAAGGAGACAGGCAATGAAGCGATCCAGGTTTTCGGAAGAACAGATCATCGGCATTCTGAAGGAGCATCAGGCGGGGATGACGGCCGGTGAGCTGTGCCGCAAACACGGGATATCCGACGCGACCTTTTACACCTGGCGCAAGAAGTATGGCGGCATGGAAGTGTCGGAAGCCAAGCGACTGAAGGCGCTCGAGGAGGAGAATGCGCGCCTGAAAAAGCTTCTGGCGGAGTCGATGATGGACGTGTCGACGCTGCGCGAGATGCTGGCAAAAAACTTCTGACGCCCGGTTCGAGGAGGACGGCCGTGGACTGGGCCATTGAAGAAAGGGGATATTCCCAACGCCGCGCCTGCGGTCTGGTGGGCATTACGCCCCGCGTCTACCGCTACCGCTCATCGCGGCCGGACGACGCCGGTCTGCGCGGAAGGCTGCGCGAACTCGCCAACGAACGCCGGCGCTTCGGCTATCGGCGGCTGCACCTGCTGCTGAGGCGGGAGGGCGTGGCGGTGAACTGGAAGAAGCTCTATCGGCTCTACAAGGAGGAGCGGCTGACCGTGCGCAAGCGCGGCGGCCGCAAGCGAGCCTTGGGGACACGGGCACCGATGGCGATCCCGCAGGACGCCAACCAGCGTTGGAGCCTCGACTTCGTCTCCGACACGCTGACGGACGGCCGCCGCTTCCGCATCCTGTGCGTCATCGACGACTTCAGCCGGGAATGCCTGGCAACGGTGGTCGACAACTCGCTGTCCGGCGAGCGGGTGGCGCGGGAACTCGACCGCATCGCCGAGCGGCGCGGCTTTCCCTGCATGATCGTCTCCGACAACGGCACGGAGCTGACCTCGAATGCCATGCTCAAATGGCAGCAGGACCGGAGTGTCGAATGGCACTACATCGGTAACCGGCCGATCAGGACCCAGGCTTGGGTTTAGCGGTCGCGGTCTGGGCGTCACGCGCCGCATCCTGTTTGTGGATTTCGACGAGC
>NZ_WQNH01000051.1 GCF_009812055.1 Chelativorans xinjiangensis
GGCTTGTGCTTCTTCTGGGGCATTCCAACGTCCTCTCTACGGCTCAATAGCCTACTTCAGGGAGGACCACTTTCCAGGGGGCAGGCCATAACTGGCAGGCGCGGATTCGCAGGAAATATCAAAATTCGGGGGTGGTGCAGCCAAGGCGTGGATATCACACCGCCACGCGCTGCCACTCCGGCCCGAGTTGATGGCGGAACCACGTCATCTGCCGCTTGGCGTATTGCCGCGTCGCCGCCTTGGCCCGCGTGACGGCCTCCTCCAGGGTCATTTGGCCGCCGAGCGCTGCGGCAAGCTCGCGCATGCCGATCGCCTTCATCGCCGGCATGGAGGCGGGTAGGTCGAGGCTCAGCAGTGTCTTCACCTCCTCCAGCACGCCGGCCTCCATCATACGGTCGAAGCGATCGTCGATACGGCTGGCCAGCGCCTCACGATCCGGCTCCAGCACTAGCTTGCGCGCCGTGGCGTTGTCCACCAGCGGCGGGGAGCGGTCCGCCTGCCACGCACCGAGCGGCTTGCCCGAAGCCTCCAGCACCTCCAGCGCCCGCACGATGCGCTGCCCGTCGGAAGGGCGGATGCGTGCCGCCGCTTGCGCGTCGGATCGGCCAAGCACTTCATGCAATGCCGCCGCCCCTTCTTCCGCAAGGCGCTGCCGCCAGCGCCGGCGGACGGTGGGCGGAATGTCCGGCATGGGCGAAAGCCCTTGCGTCAGGGCACGGAAATAAAGCCCCGTGCCACCGACAAAGATCGCCGGCCGCCCGTCAAGCTCTTCACTGTCGCAAAGGGCCTCCACGTCGCGCAGCCACTGTCCGGTGGAGTACGGCGCGCCCGGATGCACATGGCCGTAGAGGCGATGCGGCGCGACGGCAAGGTCTTCGGCACTCGGCCGCGCCGTCAGCAGCGACAGGACGGAATAGACCTGCATGGAATCAGCGTTGACGATCACCCCGCCCGAACGTCTTGCGATATCGAGCGCTTGCGCCGACTTGCCGCTCGCCGTGGGGCCGGCTATCAGGGTCGCACCTTTCAGCACGATTTTCCGGCCGGCCGCAGCGGACCCTCCCATGACCCTTGTCGCAACCCTTATCTCCAATCCCAAGGCTCGCTCGCTGAGCCGTTCCACGGCGAATAGGATAACCCGGGCGCTCGGTGCAAGCCGCTTCGAGTGGCTTGCCGCCGACGTCGCCTGCGATATCGCGCTGCCCGAAGGCCTCAACGCGCATGCAGCCGAGCGCATCGCGCGCGCCGTGCTCGAGAGCCTGCCCGTGGACGTGGCCGTGCAGCCGGCCGAGGGAAGAAGGAAGAAGATGCTGATCGCCGACATGGACTCCACCATGATCGACCAGGAATGCATCGACGAACTGGCCGATGAGATCGGCATCAAGGAAGACGTCGCCACCATCACCAGCCGCGCCATGAATGGCGAGATTGCCTTCGAGCCGGCTCTGCGTGAGCGTGTGGCGCTGCTCAAGGGCCTCGAAATGACGGTTATCGAGCGCGTGATAGAGGCTCGCATCACGCTCGCCGCCGGCGGGCGCGAGCTTTTGGCGACCATGAACGCGGCCGGCGCCTACACGGCACTGGTCTCCGGCGGCTTCGACATCTTCACCGGCCGCATCGCGTCCATACTTGGTTTCCGCGAGCACCGCGCTAACCGGCTGATCGAGCAGGACGGCAGGCTCGCCGGCCTCGTCGCCGAACCCATTCTCGGCCGCCAGGCGAAGGCCGACGCGCTCGTTGAAATCACCGCCAGGTTGAAGCTGCACTTGAGCGAGACGATGGCCGTCGGCGATGGCGCCAACGATCTCGACATGCTGCGTCTTGCCGGCGCAGGCGTGGCGCTGCACGCCAAACCTTCCGTGGCGGCCGAGGCCGGCATCCGCATCGATCATGGCGACCTCACCGCCCTCCTCTATCTGCAAGGATACCGCCGCGAGGAGTTCGCTCAGTGACGCCGATCATCGCGACGAGCCGTCTCATCATCCGCAACTGGGCTGACGGCGACCGCGCGCTCTTCCACCGTATCAACGCGGACGACCGGGTGATGGAATTCTTCCCCTTCCGGCGCGATCGCACGGCCTCCGACGCCTTTCTCGACTGGCTGCGCAAGGATATCGCCGAGCGTGGCTTCGGCTTCTGCGCAACGGAGCTGAGAAAAACCGATGAGTGCATCGGCTTTGTCGGCTTGCACCAGACCACCGGCATCTCCTCGCTGCCGCCTGGCACGGTGGAGATCGGCTGGCGGCTGGCGCCTGAATTCTGGGGCAAGGGTTACGTGACGGAAGCCGCCAAGGCCTGGCTCGATTTCGGCTTCAAGACGCTTGGGCTCGAGGAGATCGTCTCCTTCGCCGTCTGGAACAACATGCGCTCCGTTGCCGTGATGAAGCGCATCGGCATGCGCGCGCTGCCAGAACGCGACTTCGACCACCCCTCGGTGCCCGACACCCACCCCCATCTGAAGCGCCACGTCTTCTATCGCATAACGCGGGATGAGTGGTCGGGCTCACAGGTGTAAATTGGAAATCAAGATGGTCCGCGCCCTTCACGCCCCTCTCTGTCCTGAGCTTTGTCGAAGGGCCGGACAGAAGGGGCGCGAAAGGTCGCGGCGGCAATCGGACTGTAAAACTAGACATTCACCACGAGGAAAAAAACCTAATCCATCCGCAGCGTCACGAAGCGCAACTCACCCGAGGGCGAGGCCAACATGAGCAGGGCATTCTTGCGGCCCTGCTCCTTCAGGCTGTCGATCTGGTCCAGAACGTCCTGCGGGGCGGATACCGATTGCAGGGCGATCTCGACGATCACATCCCCTGCTTGCACGCCCTGATCGGCGGCCACCGATCCATCTTCCACCTCCGACACCAGCACGCCGTTGACGTCCTCGGCGAGCCCGAACTCGCTGCGGCCCTCCTCGTCGAGCTCGGCGATGGTCATGCCGAGAACCTTGGCGGTGGCGACAGGGGCTGATTCCTCGCTCTCCTCCTCCGTGGCGGACGCGACGTCCTCGTCCTCCTCCAGGCGGCCCAGCTCCACCTGCACAGTCTGCTCCTCGCCCTTGCGCAGGATCTCGACATCGACCTTCTTGCCTACCGGGCTTTCTGCGACGATGCGGCGCAACTCGCGCACATCCTTTATCTTCCTGCCGTCGAAGCCGACGATGATGTCGCCCGCCTGCAGCACGCCATTGTCGGCGGGTCCGCCCTTTTCGATACCGCTGATCAGCACGCCGCTGGCCTCGTCGAGACCGAGGCTCTCGGCGATCTCTTCCGTCACCGGCTGGATGCGCACGCCGAGCCAGCCGCGCCTGGTCTCGCCGAACTCGCGCAGCTGACCGACCACGTTCACCGCGAGGTTCGACGGGATTGCGAAGCCGATGCCGATGGAGCCGCCGGTGGGCGAGATGATGGCGGTGTTGATGCCGATGACCTCGCCGTCCATGCTGAAGAGCGGGCCGCCGGAATTGCCGCGATTGATGGCTGCATCGGTCTGGATGTAATCGTCATAGGGTCCCGAGCCGATCTGTCGGTTTTGCGCCGAGACGATGCCGACGGTCACAGATCCGCCGAAGCCGAAAGGATTGCCGATGGCCATCACCCAATCGCCGATGCGTATGGCCTCCGAATCGCCGAATTGCAGCTCCTGAAGGGCCCTGCCCTCCGGATCGATTTTGAGCACGGCGATGTCGGTCTTCGTGTCGACGCCGATCAGTTCCGCCGTCCTCGTCTCACCGTCGGCGAAATTGACGATGATTTCGGCGGCCCCGGTAATCACGTGGTTGTTGGTGACGATGATGCCTTCCTCGGCGTCGACGACGAAGCCGGAGCCAAGCGAGGAGCCGGGATTGGGCATCTGCGGCTGTTGATCCTGGTCACCGAAGAACTCGCCGAAATATTCCTCGAAAGGCGACCCTTCCGGCAGCTGTGGCATCGGCACGCGCCCGGGACCGCGCCGCGATACGTTTTGGGTGGTGGAAATATTGACCACCGCATCGAGCAATCGCTCGGCCATATCGGCGACCGAGGCCGGCCCACGTGTCCGCGGAGCAGGCGTGGACATTTGTCCCTCCGGCGCTGGCGTCTGCGCGATGCTGGACGCCGGCACACCAAAGACGACGGCAGCAAGGGCGCCCGCCGTCAGCAGCCGGCACACGGCACGAAGCGATTTCGGCAAAGGCATCTGGCAATCTCCCGCTGGTCCGATCAGGGCCGTACGATCCGGCGCGAATGAGGCGTGTTTGCGACGAGATATAACCTTAAAAGGACGCTCCGCCAGCCTCCAAAGCCTCACATGCCGTACAAAAACCTGTGTCAGCCGCGCACCAGCCAGACGATGAGAACGCCGGCAGCCATCACCACCAGGCCGACGCCCCGCATCGCGCCCTCCGGCATGTCGATCACGTCGGCCGCCAAGCGCTTCGCCAATCGCGGCAGTCCACCATAAAGCAGCCCTTCGAAAACGAGGACGAGGCCGAGGGCGGCGAGGAAGTCGCTCACCGCCTCTGCCCACATCGTCTTGCCGCTGTCATGCTTCGCCCCATGGGCACGCTCCGGCTACTGCGCGGCTTCGCGCAGCGGGCCTTCCGGCGCCGGCGTCTCTACCGCGCCCGTCAGCGGCCCCGCGTCCTCATCTCTCGGCGCCTGGTCTGTGCCCAGACCCTGGGCATTACCGAAGAAGCGGAAGAACTCCGTGTCCGGGCTCAGGAGCATGGTCGTGCCAGCTGGGTCGAGCGCCTGACGATAGGCCGCCATCGAGCGATAGAAATCGAAGAACTCCTCGTCGCGCTGGAAGGCGTCTGCGAAGATCGCGTTGCGCTCAGCCTCGCCTTCGCCTCGCAGGATTTCGGACTCACGCTGCGCTGCGGCGAGAATCTCCACCACCTCACGGTCGGCGCGCGCGCGGATGCGCGCCGCCGCTTCGCGGCCGCGGGCGCGCAGGCGCTCGGCCTCGGCCAGGCGCTCGGCCTTCATGCGGTCGTAGGTCTGCTGCGAGACTTCCGCCGTGAGATCCGTGCGGCGGATGCGCACGTCCTCGATCTGCAGGCCCAGAGAAGCAGCGGCGGGACGCAGGCCCTCCGCCACCTCGCGCATCATCGAGCCGCGCTCCTCGGAAAGAGCGGCCTCGAAGCCACGCAGGCCGTAGACGCGCCTGAGTGCGGCATCGAGGCGGGTTCTCAGCCGTTGCTCGGCCTGCGTCAGGTTGCCGGAGACCGTCTGACGGAAACGCCGCGCATCCTCGATCGAATAGGCGACAAAGGCGTCGACCTCGTAGAACTTGCCCCCCGACACCTGGACGCGGATATCATCGAGATCGAAGCGCAGCACCCGATCCTCGATGATCTGCACATTGTCGGCGCCGGCGAAGGCGAACGGCAGCTTGAAGTAGAGGCCGGGCTCGCGCTCGACCTTCACGATCTCGCCGAAGCGCAACACGATGGCCTGCTCGCGCTCGTTGACCACAAAGATCGAGGAAAAGCCCAGGAACAGGACGATGACGGCGAGAACGACAATGAAGGGAAGACGGTTCAACATCAGTTATTTCCCCCTTGCGCCTGGCTGCCGATTTGCGCCGGGTTGTTCTGGACAGAGGGGGGTTGCGCCCGCCCGCGCAATTCGGGCAGCGGCAGGTAGGGGATCACGCCCTGCCCGCTTCCCTGCTCGACAATCACCTTGTTGGACCCGCGCAACACATTCTCCATCGTCTCCAGGAACAGGCGCTTGCGCGTCACCTCCGGTGCCTTGGCATATTCATCGTAGACGGAGACGAAGCGCTGCGCCTCACCTTCCGCCTCCTGCACGACGCGGTTCTTGTAGGCGGCGGCCGCCTCGCGGATTCCCGCCGCTTCGCCGCGCGCCTGGCCAAGCTGCTGGTTGGAATACTGATTTGACTCTTCGACGAAACGGTCCTCGTCCTGTTCGGCGCGCTGCACCTCGTCGAACGCGTCGGCCACCTCGCGCGGCGGGGCCGCATCCTCGATCGACAACGCATTGACCGCCAGGCCCGCACCGTATTCGTCGAGCGCCGACTGGACGATGGCGCGCACGTCCTCGGCGATGCCTTGGCGGTCGTCGCGGAAGATGTCCTGCGCCGGGCGCCGGCCCACCACCTCGCGCATGGCGCTTTCGGCGACCTGTCGCAGCATGCCGTTCGGATCATCCACGTTGAACAGATAGGCGGCAGGATCGGCCACTTGGTAGGCGACGGAGAACTTGACGTCGACGATGTTCTGGTCGCCGGAAAGCATGAGGCCCGAGGAGCTGCCGCCGCGGATTTCGCCGATGTCCACCAGTCGCTCGGCGATGGACGCCTTCTCGACCGTCTCGACCGGCCACCAATGGAAATGCAGACCCGGCTCGGAAAGCTCGGCCTTGGGCTTGCCGAAGCGCAGTTCGACCGCGAGCTCGTCCGGCTGCACCGTGTAGACGGATTTGAAAAGCCATAATCCCAGCAGCGCCAGGGCGATCAGGCCGAACATCGCCGGGCTCGGCCCGCCGCCGCCGGGCAGCGCGCGCTTCAGCCGGTCCTGGCCGCGCCGGATGATCTCCTCAAGATCGGGAGGCGAACCTTGCGGTCCGCCCGGCCCGCGTGGCCCCTGATCCCACGGTCCACCGCCGTTTCCGCCGCCCCACGGGCCGCCGCCACTCTGATTGTTCCAGGGCATTATCGTTCCTTTTCCTTGAGCGCGCCGGCCACGCGCCGACGTTCCCCTGCGTTCTGTTATAGGGAGCAAGACGCACCCTTTCAACGCGAGGGAGCATCCATCCGGACGCCGCTTTGCGCCGCCATGCGCTGTTCTCAGCGGGCTGGACCGTTCTCCTCCGCTTCAAAGAGCCGAAATTTAAGGCTCCTCGCTACTGACGCCGTTGGTAGACGACATAGCGCGTCGGGTAAATGTCCTTTTCGCCCCCCGGAACGGCTTCGCTTGAGACAACCTGCCACAGATCGGGGTCGATCTCGGCGAAGGTGGCATCCCCCTCGACCTCGGCTTCGACATGGGTGACGTGGAGCATATCGGCGCGGGCCAGCGCCTGGCGGTAGATTTCGCCGCCGCCGATGACGCAGATTTCCTCTGCGTCGCCCGCCCGCGCCCGTGCTTCTTCCAGCGCCTTGTCGAGCGAACCCGCCGTCACTGCCCCTTCCGCTGAATAGGCGGGATCGCGTGAGATGACGATGTTGAGGCGTCCCGGCAGCGGCCGGCCGATGCTCTCCCAGGTCTTGCGCCCCATGATAACCGGCTTGCCCATGGTGAGCGCCTTGAAGCGTTTCAGATCGGTGGAAAGGCGCCACGGCAGCCCGCCTGCCCGGCCGATGACGCCATTCTTCGCGATGGCGACGACAAGGACGATCTTCATGCCCTGCTCCAGGCTCCTTTGTCTGCCGAAACCGCCATTTCACACGGCAATCGGCGCACGGATCGTCGGATCGGCCACGTAACCTTCCAGCCGGAAATCCTCATACCGGAAGGCGAAGAGATCATCGACCTCCGGGTTGATCCACATTTGCGGCAGCGGCTTGGGTTTGCGCTTCAACTGCTCGCGCGCCTGCTCGAAGTGGTTCTGGTACAGATGCGCGTCCCCCAGCGTGTGGACGAAGTCGCCAGCCTCAAGCCCGGTCACCTGGGCGACCATCATCGTCAGAAGGGCGTAGGAAGCGATATTGAAGGGCACGCCGAGGAAGATGTCGGCCGAGCGCTGGTAAAGCTGACAGGAAAGCCGCCCCTCGGCCACATGGAACTGGAACAGGCAGTGACAGGGCGGCAGCGCCATCTCGTCGACCAGCGCCGGGTTCCATGCCGTCACCACATGACGGCGCGAGTGAGGATTTTCCCGCAAGGATTTGAGAAGATTCGCGATCTGGTCGACGTGCCCACCGTCGGGCCCGGGCCAGGAGCGCCATTGCGCACCGTAGACAGGGCCGAGATCGCCGTTCCCATCCGCCCATTCGTCCCAGATGGTGACCCCGTGCTCGTTGAGGTAGCGGATGTTGGTGTCGCCCTTGAGGAACCACAGAAGCTCGTGGATGATGGATTTCAGATGCAGCTTCTTGGTGGTGGTGACCGGAAAGCCCGCTTGCAGGTCGAAGCGCATCTGATAGCCAAAGACGCCACGCGTGCCGGTGCCGGTGCGGTCGTCCCGGTCGACGCCGTTCTTAAGGACATGAGCAAGCAGATCAAGATATTGGCGCATTGGGAAGCGGGGCCGAATCGGGTTGTTTCACGAGCCCATATTAGGACGAACGGGCGCACGGCGAAACGCCTGCGCCATCTCGGCCCCGCGATAATACCGCCTGGGGTGTGTTGAGATTCAGACCAGGGCGAGGCGAAAATGGCGATCTTCGAAAACCGGAGCGCAGTGTACATACGGGTACATGAGCACCGGCCTATGCCGGCCGTAGCCCTTCCTGGAGCGCTGGCGCTCGTGAAGGCTTCGGCCGGCGAAGGCCGGAAGCGCAGAAAATCGCCATTTGCAGCCCGCCGTGGACTGAATATCGGCACACCCTAAAGTGCGGTAAGCTTTCCCAAATGCTTGGCAACCAGATAGTAGAAGGTGACACGGCTCTTGGAATTGTCGCCGGCCATGGTCTCGCAAACCATCTCGATGATGGAGTCGCACCGGGCGCTGTCGGTCTCGCCGAATTTCTTCTTGCACCATTTCTCGCGCACGCGGGCGAGTTCATCCGGATCGCTGCAGGACACCAGCGAGGAGTCCCGGTTGCGCAGCGCGATGCCGAGATGCTTGACGATCTTGTCGACCGTTTCGGCGGTGGCGGTCGCGTCGTATTTCTGAACGTCGGCGAGATAGTCAGCCATGGTCTGCACCCTCCTGAAGCTAACGATGCCCCTCCCCCTCGGCACTTGGAGCATGCCCCTCGCACCATGGCGGCCCCCGCCAATGAAACCATCCGGAATACGCTGGGCCAAGTCAACGAAAAACAACTGGGTTTTCGCCTTCCCGCCCTTCCAATGCCGCATTCGCACGCCTATATTGGGCGCGTCAGCCTCGTGCTGACTATGGCGATAAACGGCCGATGGAATAAGCCATTCGGACCCGGGGGCGGTACCCGGCGCCTCCACCAGAAACCGCCGGCCCAAGTGACGCGAAGGGCGGCTTCTGATGGGGGCGAAACAGGATCGACGAGGGTGTAAAGATCGGACTTTCGCTCGGCATGGTACCACCGTTATCGGGCTAAACTTATAGTTGCCAACGACAACTATGCGGAAGCACGTCTCGCCGCGTAAGCGGTGCGATAGCTTCAATTCAAGCCTCAGGCCGTCGCAGGTCTGAGCGGGGTTCGGAGGCACCTGGCAACAGAAGCCTCCACTTCCCTCCCCTCAAAATCTTCCCATCCCGCAATCGACCGAACGCCTCGGCGTGGCCGATGCTCGTCGCATGGTCCGCCGGCGCATGCCATTTCCAGTGGAGAACCATCCATGCTGCCGTGCCATACGCACAATCTCTTCGTCGTCACCGGAGGCCCCGGCGCCGGCAAGACGACCCTTCTCGAAGCCTTGCGGCGCACCGGCCTTGCGGTCGCTCCGGAGGCCGGCCGCGCCATCATCCGGGCCCAGCGTGCCATCGGCGGCCTGGCCGGACATGACCGCGATCAGGCGCTCTATGCGGAACTGATGCTCTCCTGGGAACTGCGCTCCTACGAGGCGGCCCGTGCGGCCGGCGGCATCCACCTGTTCGACCGCGGCATTCCTGATCTGATCGGCTATTTTCGGCTGATCGGCCTGCCCCTGCCGCTCCATATGCGCAAGGCAGCGGAAATGTTCCGCTACCACAAGACCGTCTTCATCCTCCCGCCCTGGCCGGAGATCTACGTTCAGGACGATGAGCGGAAGCAGACGATCGAGGAGGCCGAGCGGACCTACGAATCTATGCGCGCGGCCTACGAGGAAGCGGACTACACGCCGGTGCACGTACCGCCGGCGCCGGTCGAGGAACGCCGGGATTTCGTGCTTGCCGCCATTGAGGCAGCGTACCGGCCGTGAAGAAAGGGCGCGGCCGTCCGCGCCCCTTCATCGCTATTCGGCGGCTGCCGGGGCTGCCTCGCGGGCGCGCCCGAGCGTAATCTGCGTCATCGCCAGGGCGATCACCGCGCAGGCGGCGATTCCGGTGACCATCGGCAGCGGGGTCCCGTCGAAGAACTGCCCGGCGATCGCCATGGCGACCGCCCCCGTGGCGAAGTGCAGCGTGCCCATCAGCGCAGAGGCCGTACCGGCGATCTCGCCATGGTCGTCCATCGCCAGCACCGAGGTGGAGGGGATGACGAGGCCGAGGAAGCCGTAGCCGACGAACAGCAGCGCCGCCATGACCCACAGCGGCTGGAAGCCCGACGCCATGACCGCCAGAAGGGTGACCATGGAGGTGGCGAAACCGGCAACCGCAACGCGCACCACGCGCCTGAGGCCAAATCGCTCCGTCAGCGTCCCCGTCAGCTGCGACATGGCGAAGAAGGCCACCGCATTGATGGAAAAGAACACGCTGTAGAGCGACGGCGACAGGCCGTAGTGGTCGATCAGCACGAAGGAGGACGAGGCCAGATAGACGAAGAAGCTGGCGATACCGAAGCCGCCGATCAAGGAAAGCCCCAGGAACTTGGCGTTCCCCATCAGAAAGCGGTAGCCGGCAAGCGCGCTGCCGAACGAGCTGCCGACGCGCAGTTCCCGCGGCCTGGTCTCCTTCAGCGCCGTCGCAAGCAGCACGGTCGCGAGCACGGCGGCAACCGTCACCGCCCAGAAGACGGCGCGCCAGCCGAACGCCTCGATGATCACGCTGCCGGTGAGCGGCGCCAGGATCGGCGAGATGGAGAACACCAGCATCAAAAGCGACATCAGCCTTGCCGCTTCCACGCCGGTGTGCAGATCACGCACCACCGCGCGCGGCACTACCATGCCGGCGGAAGCACCCAGACCCTGAACGAAGCGGAAGCCGATCAGCCATTCGATATCGGCTGCAAGCGCCGAGCCGACGCTGCCGATGACGAACAGCACGAGGCCGAGATAAAGCGGCGCCTTGCGACCGACCATGTCGGAAATCGGACCGACGACGATCTGCGCGAAGCCCATGGCGAGAAAGAATACCAGAAGGCTCATCTGCACGGCCGCCGTGCCGGCATTGAGATCGGCGCCGATGGACGGCAAGGCGGGAAGATACATATCGATGGCGAACGGACCCACGGCGGTCAAAAGACCAAGCACGATGGCAATACGGAGGAATGCAACGGTCATGGCTTCATCTTTCCAAAAAATAAGGCGTCCGCCGTCGGGGCGTTCACCTTAAGGACGCTGCGCATGCGGAGAATCCGACGTCCTCCCGAGCCGGCTCCTCCAAAAGATGCCTAACTTTTTAGACAGTCTTGTCTAATTCGTCAATCAGGCTTATATAGTTTGCATGAAGTTCCGTACGTCTCCTGACATACTCCCGCCACGCGGGCATCCGGCCAAACGGCAGTCGATCATTGACGCAGCGGCGGCGGTGTTCTGCCGCGAGGGATTCGCGGGAGCCAATATAGATCTGGTGGCCGCCGAAGCCGGTGTCTCGCGCCAGACGGTCTACAATCATCATGGCGACAAGGAGAAGTTGTTCGCCGCCGTCGTGGCCGACATCACGGAGCGCTGCAACGCGCGCGCCTTCTCCGTACTCAGCACTTTTCCGGACAATCCCGAAGATCTGGAAGCCGATCTTACCGTCTTCGCCATGCGGCTCAACAAGAGCTGCATATGGGGTCGCGACGGCAGGTTCCTGGCGAAGCTGATCCATGCCGAGGGCGAGCGCCATCCCGAGCTCTTCGAGACCTGGCGCAGGGAAGGTCCCGGCAGGGTCTGGTCGGCGCTTGCCGCGCGTTTCGCGCGGCTGGCCTTTGCCGGGCATCTCGACATCGACGATCCCGACCTCGCCGCACGGCAGTTCCTCGCCCTGGTCAACGTCGACCTCCACATCCCGTGGCTGTTCGGCGAGACGCTGAGCGAAGAGGAGCAGTCGGCGAGCGCGGCCCGCGCGGTGCGCACCTTCCTGCGCGCTTATGGCCGCAAGTGTGAAGTCGCCGCCAATGCGCTCGAAGAGGTGCATGAGGCCTGAGCCTCTCCTTTCCTTCTTGAAACGATGCCCTTTATCCGGTTTACGACCGCGCGAAGCTTGATTAGAGCTAGGCGGTAAGACTGCCACACGATTTGAGGACATCTGCCACGCCCATGCCCGACGACCGCATCCGCTACGACATTCTTGTCCAGGAGGCCGCGCGCGGCGTCATGCGCAAGGTGCTGCAGGAGACCGCGCGCGCCGGCCTTCCCGGCAACCACCATTTCTTCATCACCTTCATGACCGGCGCACCGGGCGTGCGCATCTCCAGCCGTCTGAAGGAGCGCTACCCCGAGCAGATGACCATTGTCATCCAGTACCAGTACTGGGACCTGAAGGTGAGCGAGAAAGGCTTCGAGGTGGTGCTGTCCTTCGCCGACACGCCGGAGAAGCTGGAAGTCCCGTTCTCCGCCGTGCGCGGTTTCTACGACCCCTCGGCGAATTTCGAGATGGAGTTCGACGATCTGAAGCCGGACGCCGAGCCTGAGGCCGAACCCGAGGAAGCAGCATCGGAGGGCAAGGCCCGGCCGCGCTCCGTCGCCAAAAGCAAATCCCCCGCCAAGAGCGCTGTCTCCAAGAGCAAAGAGAAGCCTGAAGAGGCGGAGAAGGATGAAGCCAAGGGCGCCGACGTCGTATCGCTCGACGCTTTCCGCAAGAAATAGCCGGTGGCACCTCCACAAAAACGCTCGGTGACCATCCGCGGCCACCGGACGAGCTTTTCGCTCGAAGACGCCTTCTACAGGGAGCTTGAGCGTCTCGCCCGCAAGCGCGACCTCTCCCTCGCCGCCCTTATCGTCAAGATCGACGCCGCGCGGACAGGCGACACCAACCTGTCCTCGGCGCTGAGGCTCTATGTGCTCGTCGAAGTGAAGCGGGAGGCGGATAGAATGTAGCGGGAGGTGTGTCCGCTACCGCGGCCCGAGCAGCTCCAACAGCCTTTCCACCGTCAAATCCTCCGTGCGGAACACCGGTTCCGAACGTGGCTCGCCGCCGCCGTTAGAGCGATTCTCCTCCGGCTCTTGCACGGGCGGGGAAAGCGGTGTGCGCTCGATTGCGGAGCCTGAGCCGCCGTCCATTGGCGGCGCCACCTCGCGCCGGCGGCGCTCCTCTTCCGCCGCCCGCCTCTCGGTCTCCAGCCGCCGCGCCTCTTCCGCACGTTGGCGTGCCTCCTCTTCCTGACGCCTGCGCGCTTCCGCTTCCTGCTGTTGCCGTGCGCGCTCCTCCGCGGCCTTTCGCTGCCGTTCCGCCTCGCGCTCCAGGCGGACCCGCTCGGCTTCCTCCGCTGCGCGTTCGGCCTCCAACGCCGCGAAATAACGCATCTCCCGGCGCAGGCGCTGACCTTCGAGCAGCAGCGCCTGCATGTGCTCGACCCGCGCCTGCTCGCGCTCCAGCGCCCGCTGGGTGAGGAACTGCGCCAAGGGCTCGATGTCGAGCTGGAACTCCGCCGCGCCCGGCGGCCCCTGGGCGGCGAAACGCACCATCGGATCGGACCCCGCCACTGCCTCGCGCCCCGCCTCGTAGGTGAGGCTGCCGGAGGCCGAGACCGTCCGGTCGCGGAAGTCGGCGGCAGCTTCCGCGCTCATCAGCGCCCCCTCGGTTGACAGTTGCACGGGCGGCGTGCGCGCCACGCCGTTGGCGACCGAGAAGGCAAGCTCGGCAGCGCCCGCCCGGAATGGCCCCCCACGCACGAGCTCCGGCGCAAAATCCGCGACCTGTGAAGCGTCGATCTCGGCACCAAGGGTATCGGCGCGCGCCAGGATTTTCGGCAGAGCCCGCGGATCGAGCTTGTTGATCGCCAGGTCCTTCAGCGCCGCCGAACCGGAGCCGGCAAGCGACGCGGCCATCCCGTTCACCGATTTGCCGTTGGCCGTCAGGCTGGCGCTGAGGTCGGCGTTTCCGGCAATACCCGCCCCCGGCAGGAGCGTCTGCAGTGCAGCGTCGCTAAGGGCAAGCTGGGCGCTAAAGAGGCCGGTGCCTTGGTTGTTGGAGAGCTCGGCAAGGCCTTCGACCGTGCCGCCGAGAAGCTTCGCCGAAAGGCCCGAGACGGCAAGCCCGTCCGCATCGAGCCTCAACCGCAGCGAAGCCTCCTGCGCCGTCGCCGCATTGCCGAGCCACAGCGTCTCGGCGGCAAGCTCCACATCGGCGGAGAACGGCGCGCTCACGCCCTGCTGGAAAGGTGTCTCTGGCCAGGCATCGCCGTCGCCGCCGAAGGCCGCGCTGCCCACCACCATCTCCGCCGCCAAGCCCAGGTCGAGTGCGCCCAGACGCAGCGCGCCCGTGAGATGCGGTTTGCCATCCCTGAGCGTGCCGTTGAGATCGCCGCTGACGACGCTATCGGCGACGCTGCCGGCAACGCCGCTGACGACGGCGAGGCCCTCGCCATAGTCGATATCGGCCGCAAGCTTCGCCGGCAGTCCGTAGCCGAAACCGGGCAGCGAGATGCCGGCGGCAGCAAGCCACGGCTCAAGGTCATCGGCCTCAAGCTGCGCCCTCCCGAGGACGGAGACATCCTCGTCCTGCGGTGTGACATCGCCTTTAAAGCGCGCGGAAAATCCTTCACCGGAAAAACGGAAGGCGGTTTCCAGCCCCCCTGCGAGTGTGCCGGTAGCCGAAAGCTCCGCTTCCGCCGCACCCGCAAGGCCCAGCGGCAAGGCCGGCAGGCCAAAGAGCGCATAGAGCGATGCCGCCTCCTCGTTGCGCCCGGTGAAATTGGTGGTGAACCTTGCCTCGTCAGCCTCGGACAACGCGCCCTCGCCCGAGACGGAAAGGCTGAAGACGGTGCCGCCCGCCTCCCCTTTCGCGCTCACCGCAAGTCCCGCGGATTCGCCGCCATTGTCGGTCGCGCTGGCGACGATATCCAATTCCGCATCTTCCAGCAGGCCGGGATAGAAAGCAGCACTCCGGTTGAGCGCGGACAACAGCCGGTTGTCGGGAAAGCGCTCGGCAAAAAGGCCCACCAGCGGCGCCAGGTCGACCGCCACAACCGCCGCGTCCAACCTGCCTGTGGGCGCCTCACCGATGCCGCTGATCTGGCCCGTGGCGCTGATATTGGCCCCTGCCAGACCGCCGATTGTCAGCCGGTCGATCTCCAGTTCGCCGGCCCTCAGGCGGAGTGCGGTATCCAGCCGTTCCGCCGTCAGCCCCTCGGCTGAGACGGGCCCTGCGACGACCTCCAGATCGACGTCATGGTCGGCAAGCCGGTTGCGGCCTGCCGCGTCGACGAAGAGCGAGGCGAAAGCCCGCATTCCGTCGACATCCAGCCGGTCGCCGGTAAGCGACAACGCCAAGGAGGGTCGCGCGTCGGCAGGGCTTCGTCGGTCAACGACGCCGCGAAAGCGGGCGTCGCCCAGGATGAGCTCCAGATCGTCGAAGCGCTGCCGCTCCGCCGTCAGCGCCACGTCGGCGCTGAAGCCGGCCGCCGGCAGGCGCCGAATCACCTCGTCCACGTCCTTGGCGAGCCAGGCGGCAAAACCCGATGGCTGTCCCACCGCGAGCACGAGGTTGCCGTTAAAGGCGAGGTCGTCAGCGGTGGCAAGCAGGCCCTCCCCCTCGAAGCGCGTGCGGCCGGGCAGCGTGGCGGCAAGCGAATCGATCTTCCAGCCCCTTTCCTCCGGCTCGGCGCGAACGCGGATATCGCGGATGGTCGTGTCGCCGGCGACGATGGCGGGCAGATTGACGGCGATCACGCCGGGAATGGTCGGCTTGGGAAGGCCCGTGACGAACCCGGTGAGCGCGGCGAAACGCTCGTCGGCCGAAAGGCCCGACATCGCGCCACCCTCCTCCTCCGGTCCGCCGAAGCGGATCTGGGCGCCGTCGGCCGTGATCGAGAAGGAGGGTTCGGCTCCCAATTCCACCACCGCCTCGCCTTCGGCCATATAGGGGTTGACCTCCGGCCCCGTCTCGAAGCGGAACTCCTCCACCTCGAGCCGCTCATGGTTGAGCGCGAAGCGGCCGGTGACCCGATTGCCCGGGTTGTCGGCCTGCGCAGGGGCATCGGCCGCATCTCGTGTTTCGGGCCGCACTGTGCGCAGGCGAAAGGTGCCGGCGTAGAGCCCCTCGCCTTCCACGAATTGCGCTTGACCGTCCGTCTCCAGCGACAGCGGGTAGTCCCGCGGTTCAGCGGAAATCCGCACGCGCATACCCCCCTCCTCGCTCACCGTTCCGGTGGAGGCGGAAAGCGCCACGGGCATGCCGTCGACGGCGAGCGCCCCATTCACCCGCCAGGGGCCCGCCAGCGAGCGTGCCGAAAGCTCGGTATCGATGTCGCTGAGCTGGATGGTGCGCCCGCTGGCCTGCTGGTGGATGGCGATGATGCCGTCGCTGATGGTTACCTTCTCCAGCGTCACCTGGTGCGGATCGAAGGGCGATGACGGACGCATAGCCCAGTCGATACTCCCCGAGGGGCCGATCTCAAGGCTGGCGCTCGGCCGCACCAGCCGCATATCGAAGATCAGAAGCTCGCCGGAGAGGAACGGCGCCAGTTCCGCGTCCATGGAGAACTCGTCGATCGTCATGGCCGCCTCGCCCGGCTGTCCCCCGGCAACCACGACATCGGTGAAGGTGACGGAGGGAAAAGGCAGAAGCCGCGCTCGCGCCGCGCCTTCCACCCGCACCTCTCGGCCGAGGATGCGGCCGGCCTCGCGCTCGAAATCGTCGCGGTAGTTCGTCCAGTTGATGAAATAGGGCGCCACCAGCGCCGCCGTCAGCGCCAGCACCACAAGACCGCCAATAATGACGAAGAGCCGCGCCAGTTTTCACCTCCGTTTGCGCGTGGGGGCTTCCATTGCCGTTCCGCGCCCTATGTCGCCCCGAGCCCGCCTGCCGGCCGGAGGAGGCGCGAAGGGGCGAAAGCATTTTCCGCCAGGTTACCCGACCTCGATGCCCATAAAGTGGCCAGCACCCCGGTTACTCGCCCACGATCCCGATGATCTTTCCCGGATTCATGATGTTGAGCGGATCGAGCGCTTTTTTGATGGCGCGCATGACGTCCACGCCCTCCGCCCCATGCTCCTCCTCCAGATAGCGCATCTTGCCCTGCCCGATGCCGTGCTCGCCCGTGCACGTGCCTTCCATGGCAAGCGCCCGCCTGTTGAGACGCGAGACGAATCCTTCCGCGCGGGCGATCTCTTCCCTGTCCTCCATGTCCATCAGCACGGTGACATGGAAATTACCGTCCCCCACATGGCCGACAATGGGCGCGATCAGCCCGGTCTCCGCGATGTCGGCCTCCGTCTCGACGATGCATTCGGCAAGCCGCGAGATGGGCACGCACACGTCCGTTGCCAGTGCCTTCGTGCCGGGCCTCAGCGTGAAGCCCGCCCAATAGAAGTCGTGCCGGGCCTTCCACAGCTTCTGGCGCTCCTCCGCCTCGCGCGCCCAGTTGAAGGGGCCGCCCGAGAACTCGCCCGCGATCTCGCCGAACATCTGCGCCTGCTCGGCGACACCGGCATCCGTACCGTGGAATTCGAGGAACAGGCAGGGTGTCTCCGGATAATCGAGCTTGGAATAGCGGTTGATGGCCTGCATGCCGAGCGCGTTGACGAGTTCCATGCGGGCAACGGGGATACCCATCTGGATGGTGGTGATGACCGCCTGACAGGCGGCCTCCACGCTCGGGAACGGGCACACGCCGCCGGAGATCGCCTGGGGGATGCCGTAGAGCTTGAGCGTCAGCGCGCAGATGACGCCGAGCGTGCCTTCCGAGCCGACGAGGAGCCGCGTCAGGTCGTAGCCGGCCGAAGACTTGCGCGCCCGCCGCGCCGTCGTCACCGCCCTGCCGTCCGCCATCACCGCCGTTACCGACAACACGTTCTCCCGCATCGTGCCGTAACGCACGGCGTTGGTGCCGGACGCCCGTGTCGCCGCCATGCCGCCGAGGCTGGCATTTGCGCCGGGATCGATGGGGAAGAAGAGGCCGGTGTCGCGCAGATAGTGATTCAATTCCTCACGCGTGATGCCGGGCTCCACCGTGCAGTCGAGATCCTCCTGGTTGACGGCGAGCACCCTATTCATACGCGCCATGTCGAGGCATATGCCGCCGGCCGGCGCGTTGACGTGCCCTTCCAGCGAGGAACCGACGCCGAAGGGGATAACCGGCACGCGGTGCTCCGCGCAGATCCGCACAGCCTCTTGCACCTCCTCGAGGTTTTCGGGGAAGAGCACGCCATCCGGCGCCTGATTCGGGATGTAGGTGGTGGTGTGGCCGTGCTGCTCGCGCAGGGACTGCCCGGTCTGCAGCCGCTCGCCGAAGCGCGCGCCGAGCTGTTCCAGCACCCGCGAAATCCCGCTTTCGTTGCGCTCGATCTTCGCCACCGCCGCCACGGCCATGTTTTTTCTCCTAAAATCCGCCTCCCGCCCTTGTGGAGCAAAAGGCTTTCCGTTTCTATCCCGAGTCTCCAGCAAATCGTCGCATTGTCCAGTGGCGATCGGTCCAGTGGCGATCGGCCCAGTGTTGATCGGCCCAGTGTTGATCGGCATTGCAAGGGAAAGGAGCAAGACGGGTGGGCGGACCGCATATCTCCAGTGTCTTCGACGTCGAGGAAGGCTGGATCGACTACAACGGCCATATGAACATGGCCTATTACGCGGTGCTGTTCGATCGCGCGTTCGATGAGGTCTCCGTTGCGCTCGGCATGGGGCCGGACTATGCGAAGGCGCGCCGGCTGACCACCTACTCGGCCGAAGTCCACATCTGCTATGTACGCGAGTTGCATCTGGGCGACCGCGTCACCGTCTCCTGGCAGCTTCTCGACCATGACGAGAAGCGGCTGCGCTCCTTTCAGGAGATCCGCCATGTGGACGGCTGGCTCGCCGCCACATGCGAATGCCTTACACTGCATGTGGACATGAGCGGCCCGAAAGTAGCCCCGTTCCCTCCGGACGTGATGGAGAAGGTGGAGCGGCTTGCCGCGGCCCATGCCGGCCTGCCCGCGCCCGAGCGTGCCGGCCGCGCCATCGCCATCCGCCGGCGGGCCTGACGGACCGATGGCGCCGCGGCTTGTCTCCCGGCTTCCACGCGTCGTCGTCTCCTGGGTCGAGCCGAACCTGCGCGCCTTCATGGAGACGCGCCAGCCCTTCGTCTGGCTGATCGCGCTGGCGATCGGCATCGGCGTGGCCATCGCCGCTATCGTCTTCCGCGAATTGATCGGCATCTTTCAGCTTCCCTGGCTCGGCACCCGCTCCGAACGTGTCTATTCGAACGCCGTCACGCTTCCCTGGTACTGGATCATGGCCGGCCCCGTCGTCGGCGGGCTTCTCGTCGGGCTGCTTCTCATCGGGCTCAGGGCGCGGCGCACGGGTGCCGTGGCCGATGTCATCGAAGCGCGGGCGCTCGCCGGCCGCAAGCTTTCGCTGCGCGACGGGCTGCTTTCCGCGTTCATTACCGCGCTCTCCTTGGGATCCGGTGCCAGCGCCGGGCGCGAGGGGCCGGTGGTGCATCTGGGCGCCGTGCTGGCCACCGCCATCGGCGGGCGCGCCGAACTCCCCGAATGGTGCCGCCGCACGCTGCTCGGTGCCGGCGTGGCGAGCGCCATCGCCGCCTCCTTCAACGCGCCGATCGCCGGCGTTCTGTTCGCCCACGAGGTGATCCTCGGCCACTACGCCATGCGCTCCTTCGTGCCCATCGTCATAGCCTCGACGGCGGGCGGCGTGGCCTCCCGGCTTTGGTTCGGCAATGCGGCGGCCTTCCTCGTCCCCCACTATGCGATCACATCCTTTTGGGAGTTCCCCGCCTTCGTTCTGCTCGGCGTGACAGCGGCGGTGGTCGCCATCCTGTTCCAGTTGGCGCTGTTCATCGCCGAGTTCACGGCACGCGGCACACGCATCCCGCTATGGCTGCAGCCGATGGCCGGCGGCGTCCTGGTCGGTGCCATCGCACTCGTCTTCCCGCAGGTGCTGGGCGTCGGCTACGAGGTAACGGATATGGCGCTGTGGCAGCGGCTGCCCCTCATCACGATGCTAATGCTGATCGTCGTGAAGACGATCGCCACGGCGATCACGCTTGGCGCCCGCTTCGGCGGCGGCATCTTTTCGCCGGCCCTCTATCTCGGCGCGCTCACCGGCGGCTCCTTCGGCGTCATCGCCGCCTCCGTCTTCCCCGACATGGCCTCGAGCGGCGGCCTCTATGCCATCCTCGGCATGGGCGCGGTCGCCGGCGCCGTCCTCGGCGCGCCCATCTCGACCACGCTCATCGTCTTCGAGCTGACAGGCGGCTACACGCTCTCCATCGCTCTCCTGCTCACCGTCGCCGTCGCCCACGGCATCACCCAGGCGATCCACGGCCACTCCTGGTTCCACTGGCAGCTGGAAATGCGCGGCCTGTTCATCCAGGAAGGCCCGCATCGCGCGCTCGGCCAGGTCACCCGCGTGATGGACTTCATGGAGCCGCTGGCCGACGACGCCGAACCGGAGCGCCACGATCCACAGGAAGATACGCCCGCGCTCAAGCCCACGGACACACTGGAAGCGGCCCTGCGCGCCTTTGACCAGAGCGGCCACACCCGGCTACCCGTGGTCGACCCCAAGGACGAGACCCGCATCATCGCCTTCGCCACCCACATCCGCGCGCTGCGCTCCTTCAACAAGGCGCTGGTGCAGCTCAGCGAGGAAGAGCATCGCTGAGGTCCCAGAGCAATTCAGGAAAAGTGGCAACCGGTTTTCCGTCCGGAATTGCGACAAGACAATGAGCCTGTTAACCGGCGCTTAACCACAACCTCCTTTGCACAGCTTACCGCCCCGCCCTTCCTTGAAGCGCCCGGTAGGCGTTTCAGAATTCTCCCAACGCTCAAATTGATTCGCCCACCGCCCGGCGGCACCAGGGAGACAGTCTTGAAGGTCGATGTGAAACGGATGTCCGAGAGGCTTGCCCGTGACGCGAGCGTAAGCGACTACGAGGTCTGGCGCGCCCTGAAGGCGCTGGACGAGGAGCTTTACCAGATCGAGACGCAGCGCGACCCTATCCCCATCGACCTCGTCTTCGCGCGTGCAATCCTGCGCCGAGCACAGGAAGCGCGGGGCTGCCCCTAGGCAGCCCCTGCCCTACGGCTTAAGCGAGCTTTTCCTTGAAGAACTCCACCGTCCGCTGCCACGCCAAATCCGCCGCCTCCTTGTCGTAGCGGGCCTCGGAGGTGTCGTTGTTGAAGGCGTGGTTCACCCCTTCGTACATGTGGATGGTGTGTTCCGCGCCGGCCGCCTCGAGCGCCTCGCGATATTCCTCGATGCCGGCGTTGATGCGCTCGTCGAGACCGGCGTAGTGGAGGAGCAGCGGTGCGTTGATGTTCTGCACGTCCTCCGGGTCGGGCTGCGCCCCGTAATAGGCAACCGCCGCGTCGAGCGAAGGCGCGTTGACGGCGAGGCTGTTCACCGTGCCGCCGCCCCAGCAGAAGCCGACGGCACCCACGTTGCCGTTCGTCTCCTCGTGCCCTTCCAGGAATTCGATGGTGGCAACGCCGTTGGCGACCGTCTGCTCCGGATCGAGCTGGCCGAACATCGACCGCGCCTCGTCCTCGTCTTCCGGCGTGCCGCCGAGGGGCGACAGGAAGTCCGGCGCCAGCGCCACGAAACCCTCCAATGCCATGCGCCGCGCCACATCCTGGATATGTGCGTTGAGACCGCGGTTCTCGTGGATGACGACGACCGCCGGCAGCGGCCCTTCCTGCTCGGCCGGGCGTACGAGATAGCCCCGCATCTCGCCCGTGCTCCCCGGATAGGTGATCTCCTCGATCCTCAGCCGCTCGTCGTCTTCGGCGATCATGGCGGCGCGGGCTGAGTTGGCTGCCAGCATCGGCGCAATCGCCGCCGCGGCCGCGCTCGAACCGGCGAGCTTCGTGAGCTTTTCCATGAAGCCGCGGCGGTCGAGGCTGAGGTGGGTGTACTCGTCGTAGGCGTCGATCATCGCCTGGGTGATCTTCGGTGTGGACATAGCCATGCTCTCTTCCTGGGACAGTTGCGTTTTCCCCCTCGGGCCGTCACGCCCTGAGCGAGAATAGGAAGCGGTTTCCGGCCGGTCCACTCAAGGCTGCGTGAAGTGCCGGGCTGCGTGAAGTGCCGCACAGACCTTGGCCTTGCCGTGACGAACCGGTACAAAAGGAAAACGCTTGGCCTCCCAGGCCCGAATCACCATATGCGGTGCCCAATGTCAGGTTCTCCGGACGATCTGCCGTTCTTCGGCGATGATGAAGCCCCACGCTCCCCATCCGCCGCGCCGCGCGCGGGCGGCATTGCCGCGCGCGCCATGGCCGCCCGCCAGGGCGCGGCCGCGCCCTATCTCGAAGGGCTGAACCCGGAGCAGCGCCTGGCCGTCGAGACCACCGAAGGTCCCGTGCTCGTGCTGGCGGGCGCCGGTACCGGCAAGACGCGGGTGCTGACGACACGCATCGCCCACATCCTGGCGACCGGCCGTGCCTACCCTTCGCAGATCCTCGCCGTGACTTTCACCAACAAGGCGGCGCGCGAGATGAAGGCGCGTATCGGCGTGTTGGTCGGCCAGGCGATCGAGGGCATGTCGTGGCTCGGCACGTTCCACTCGATCGGCGTGAAGCTGCTGCGCCGCCACGCCGAGCTCGCCGGCCTCAAATCCTCCTTCACCATCCTCGACACCGACGACCAGATCAGGCTCCTGAAGCAGCTCATCCAGGCCGAGGGCCTGGACGACAAGCGCTGGCCGGCGCGCCAGTTCGCGCAGATGATCGACGGCTGGAAGAACAAGGGGCTGGTCCCGCAGGACATTTCCGAGGGCGATGCCCGCGCTTTCGCGAACGGCAAGGGCCGGGAACTTTATGCCGCGTATCAGGAGCGGCTGAAGACGTTGAACGCGGTGGATTTCGGCGACCTGCTTCTGCATCCGATCCGCCTCTTCCGCGAAAATCCCGACGTGCTCAGGGAGTACCACGCCAAGTTCAAATACATCCTGGTGGACGAGTATCAGGACACGAACACGGCGCAGTATATGTGGCTGAGACTCCTGGCGCAGCGGCCGCAGGCAAGGCCTGGCGGCCGACCATCTGGTGTGCCTACGCACGTCCAAGTTCGTGACCCGGCTTCGGGAGAGGTGCACGATCTTCCGGCCGAAGGCCGAGGCGGCGACCGCCGCCCGCCCGACTTTTCGGGCGCGCCCGCGCAGGCCAGCGACCCCGGACTTGATCCGGGGGAGCGCTCAGCCGTGAGCAAAGATAAACCCACACAACAAATCAACATTTGTTGCGTCGGCGACGACGACCAGTCGATCTACGGCTGGCGCGGCGCCGAGGTGGACAACATCCTGCGCTTCGAGAAGGATTTTCCGGGTGCCACCGTCATCCGGCTTGAGCGCAACTACCGCTCCACCGCCCATATCCTGGGCGCCGCCTCCCATCTCATCGCCCATAACGAAGGCCGGCTCGGCAAGACGCTTTTCACCGATGCCGCCGATCCGGACGACCCCAAGGTCAAGGTCCACGCCGCCTGGGATTCGGAAGAAGAGGCGCGCGCCCTCGGCGAGGAGATCGAGGCTCTCCAGGCCAAGGACCACGCACTCAACGACATGGCCATCCTCGTGCGCGCTTCCTTCCAGATGCGCGAGTTCGAGGATCGTTTCGTCACCCTCGGCCTCAATTACCGTGTCATCGGCGGCCCGCGCTTCTACGAGCGGATGGAGATCCGCGACGCGCTCGCCTATTTCCGTGTCGTCGCGCAAGGCGCCGACGACCTCGCCTTCGAGCGCATCGTCAACGTGCCGAAGCGGGGCTTGGGCGAAGCCGCCGTGCGCCAGATCCATGATGTCGCGCGCATGCGCGGCGCGCCGCTCCTGCAAGCTGCGCGCGACCTCGTCGGCACCGAGGAGATGAAGCCCAAGCCGCGCGCCGCCCTGCGCAACCTCGTGGAAAGCTTCGAGCGCTGGCAGGGCATGCTGGAGCGCACGCCGCATACGGAGTTGGCCGAGCTGATCCTGGAAGAATCAGGCTACACCGACATGTGGAAGAACGACCGTTCCGCCGAAGCGCCGGGGCGTCTGGAGAACCTGAAGGAGCTCATCCGCTCCATGGAGGAATACGAGAGCCTGCGCGGCTTCCTGGAGCATGTGGCGCTGGTCATGGACGCCGAGCGCGACGAGGAGCTAGACGCCGTCAGCCTGATGACGCTGCATTCGGCCAAGGGGCTGGAGTTCGACACCGTCTTCCTGCCCGGCTGGGAAGAGGGCCTCTTCCCCCATCAGCGCGCGCTCGACGAGGGCGGGCGCTCGGGCCTTGAGGAGGAGCGGCGGCTTGCCTATGTCGGCCTGACGCGCGCCAAGAAGAACCTGCACGTCTGGTTCACCTCCAACCGCCGCATCCACGGCCTGTGGCAATCCACCATCCCCTCGCGCTTCCTCGATGAATTGCCCGAGGCGCATGTCGAGGTGGCCGAGGACGGCGGCGCCTATGGCGGTTACGGACGGCCGCTGGGCGGCAGGCAGCCGGGCCGGCCCAATCCCTACGGCCCCTCGCGCTTCGACGAGGCGGCGGAGGTCTTCTCCAATTCCTACGCCACCCCGGGCTGGCAGCGCGCCCAGAAAAACCGCACGGACGCCACGGCCCGCAACTGGGGCACGCGCTCCGGCCATCAGGTGGAGCGCATCGGCTACGGCGAGACGGATTCGGGCTATGGCGCGGGGCGTGGCTCGGTCAAGGGCCGCACCATCGAGGGCGAACTGGTGGCCAAGTCGGTCGCCGATGGCCCCTCGGCCTTCAAGGTGGGCGACCGTGTCTTCCACCTGAAGTTCGGCAACGGCAATGTTGCGGCAATAGACGGCAACAAGCTCACCATCGATTTCGACAAGGCGGGCCAGAAACGCGTTCTGGACGGCTTCGTCGAGCGGGCGTGACTCTACGCATCGTGCTTTCGCCCACACAGGGCGTTTATGACGATCACATACCTATTTGAAATATACGTACTTGCCGTCGGCGTTCTTCTCGCGCTTCAGCACGCCGCTGTTTGCGTAGCGCGACAGCGGCCCGGAGAAGGCGTTGGATTTATAGCGGGTGCCGACTTCTTCTTCGCATTTCTTCACGATATCGCCGATGGTGCGCTTTTGACTGAAGAAATCGCTGGAAATCAATCTCGACAGCGCGGCAACGGCACCGCTGGCGCTGGGGGCGGTCGTGCGTGCCCGCGGACCGGCACCCGAGGCGCCAGCCGCCGCTTCGCGCCTGCCGGCCCGACCGGGCCCGGCGGCGTAGGAACTACCAGGTGTCTCCAAGAACCGCTCGCTGCCGGCCTGGTTGAATAAAAGCTCCACGATCCGGAGCTGGACAGCTTCCGACTCGAATTTGTTGATGGTTTCTGAAAGTTCAGCAAGCTGACGCTTCAGTTCGTGGAAGTTCTTATTCATTTAATTGCCCCTGCTCGATACCGCGCTGCCAGGGCGCAGAAAAGCCCTTGGCATTTGGCTATATAAGTAGGATGAAAGTCAATACACGCACTACGCGAGTATACTTCTAGATGGGGTTGCACATAAGCTTCGCCCGCCCGCGCGGATCAAATCCTGCGGCATATGATATCTGCGGCGGCTTTTTCTTCCCGCGAGCGGTCGCCGCTTGCGACAGTTTGCATCTTCCTTCCCCTCGGTATCGAGACTATTCTTCATCCATGAAGACGGCACCCGCCAATCTTCCGGCCTTTTTCAAGCTTGGCGCTCTTGCCATGCTCCTAGCGGCGCTAGCTGGTCTCGGGCTTGCGATGTGGATAGAGAACGGCGCGGCGATTTTTATTTCCCTGGCTGAGGCCGGCCTTGCCTGGTGTCTCTGATCTCCTTCAATGGTGAATTTCCATGATGCGCTACATTCTTGTCGGCATTCTCGTCCTCATGGTTCTTGCAGTCGGGCTGCTCACGTTCCAGTGGTACCGCGATAGGAACGCGGCGGTCGCCTTCGGCGCCCCCTTCGAACTTGTCGACCAGAATGGCGAGCCGATCACCGAAGCCGCGTTCGAAGGCAACCCGACAGCGATCTTCTTCGGCTTCACCCATTGCCCCGACGTCTGCCCCACCACGCTGTTCGAGATGGACGGCTGGCTTGAGCAACTGGGCGAGGACGGCGAGGAATTGGGGGCCTATTTCGTCACCGTCGACCCCGAGCGCGATACACCGGAGATCATGAAGAATTATCTGGAAAACTTTTCCAGCCGCATCACCGGCATCACCGGCGAGCCCGGGAAAGTGATGGAGATGGTCAAGTCCTTCCGCATCTATGCGAAGAAGGTCGAGCTGGAGGACGGCGACTACACCATGGACCACACGGCCTCTGTCATGTTGCTTGGCCGCGACGGCGACTTTTTCGGCACCATTTCCTACCAGGAGAACCCGGAGACAGCTATCGCCAAGCTGCGCCGGCTGGTAAAGGAAGGCTGACCAGCCCCACCTTCTTCAAGGCCAATGCCCCAGACCCGTCTCTACCTCCAGGCGCCGCAGGCGCTTGCAACCCGCATCTACGATCTTTTCGACCGCGCATTCGAGGATGACGGACTGGCGCTCGCCATCACGGAGATCGATGAGGCGCAAGGCCTGCACGAGGTCTCCGTCTATGCGATGGAGGATGCCGACGGCATGAAAGCGCGCATGGGCGCGGCCCTCGGCGCGTTGCCCTCCTTTCCGGAGATCGCTACGGAGGAACTCCCGCAGACCGACTGGGTGGCCCATGCGCTGGAGGGCCTGCATGCGGTGCGGGCCGGCCGCTTCTTCATCCACGGCGCCCACGAACGCGGCGGCGCGCGGCCAGGCGAGATCGCCATCGAGATCGAGGCAGGCCTTGCCTTCGGGACCGGCCACCACGGCACGACGGCGGGCTGTCTGGAGATGATCGGCCGCGTCATGAACCGCGAGCGCCCCAGGAACGCGCTGGACCTCGGCACCGGCAGCGCCGTCCTGGCCATCGCCATCGCCAGGCTCAGGCGCATTCCGGTGCTGGCCACCGACATCGACGCCACGGCCACGCGTGTGGCGCGTGCCAATGTGCGGCTGAATGACGCCGCCGCCTGGGTCCATGCCGTCACCGCGCCCGGCTTCCATCATCGCCTGTTTGCCGAAAGACGGCCTTTCGACCTGATTGTCGCCAACATCCTCGCCCGCCCGCTGATGCGGCTGGCGCCCGATATGGCGCATCATCTGGCACCGGGCGGCTCGCTCATCCTGTCGGGCATTCTGGATCGCCAGCGCCGTGCCGTCATCGCCGCCTATGTCGGCCAGGGCTTCCGCCACGTCGCCACGATCCACCGCGAAGGCTGGGCCACGCTCCACATGAAGCGCTGAAAAGAAAAAGGCGGCCGCAGTGGCTGCAGCCGCCATTTTTAAAAGCCCCGAGCGAAAATCTCAGTACATATAGGCTGTGCCCTTGCGGCGCAGTTCTTCACGGCTGTAGCCGTGCGCCTTCAACGTCTCGTCGTCGAGCATCAGGAGCGCGCCGTTGACATAGCGGCTCACCTGCCGTTCGCGGGCGGCAACCAACGCATCCACCGCGTTACGAAAAAATCCACGCTTTGCACCATGTGCCATGTGAAGTCTCCTTCTCACAATCGAAAGTTCGTCCTCCACGCTTCGAAAGGTAAGCATTGCTGACCCGATCAACCAGCGCTCATTGCGCATGCCAGCCATTCGATTTTTGCATGTGCGAAGGATATGCTGCGCCGCAACATCAATAAGATTGAAATCCCTCTCTGCCGCATTGCCCGCGCCCGCACCGGCGGTTAGGGTCGCAGCCTCTAGAGTATCCGTGTTGGTCAAGGAAGGGCAGGCGTCCATTTTCGGCTGTCTCTGAGCAGGGCGTTTGCGAGCAGGACGAGCTTTCG
>NZ_WQNH01000052.1 GCF_009812055.1 Chelativorans xinjiangensis
GGCATCGTGTCCTCCATCGAATCTTTGCAAATCCGACGGAATCACAACCTACTGATATCACTCCATTCTTTTCAGGTCAGGCTCTAAGATGGTCGAGTATCAGGGAGATATTTATATCTGTAATATACATAAAACATTCTCTCAATGAGATAGTATTAAAATTATTTACGGTATACCTTCGAGATTAGTAAATAAAAATTAGAATATATTTTTATATACCATGTAATATTCAATAATAATTCATTTGCGGATCGCCCCTCTCAAGGGCGGCCCGGGCACTCATCGCCGGGGCCCGGAAAGGCGCGGCGCTGGTGGTCTGAGCCAAGCAGATGGTACCCGTCCGTTTGGAAAAGTCAGCTTACAAGCTATTGATCTGGTGGGGCGATTTGTCCTGACAGATGGATACCATCCGTCTGGATCGCACCACTAGTCGTCTTCCGCTTGTCCGCGCATGCGCCCGAAGAATTCCTTGAGCAGCGCTGCCGCCTCCCGCTCACCCATCCCCTCGTAGACCTCCGGCGCGTGATGGCAGGTGGGCTGCGTAAAGAAGCGGCCGCCATGCACCACGCCGCCGCCTTTCTCGTCGCCTGCGGCGAAGTAGAGCCGGCGGATGCGGGCGAACGAGATGGCGCCGGCGCACATGGCGCACGGCTCCAGCGTCACATAGAGGTCCGCCCCGACGAGGCGCTCGGAGCCTTCCGCCCGGCAGGCCTCGCGGATGGCCAGCATTTCAGCATGCGCGGTGGGATCGGCGCGCTCCCGCGTGCGGTTCCCCGCCCGTGCGAGCACCTTGCCGCCGCGCGCCACCACCGCGCCCACGGGCACCTCGCCGCGCGCCGCGGCCGCCCGCGCCTCTTCAAGCGCGACGTCCATGAAAGCCGGATAGTTGTTCGTCCGCTGCCGGTTCAATCTTTTCGCTCGCAAGCGCGTGGGCGAATTGATACCTAGCGATCCTGAAGGACGAAGGCCACCATGAAGAACATGAAGACATCCAAAACCGGCGCCAAACCGGCAGGCGGAGCCCGGAAGGAACAGGTCCGGGAGCCTGCGGGCGCCGGCGAGCGCATCGCCAAGCGCCTGGCGCGCGCGGGCATCGCCTCGCGCCGCGACGCCGAGGCGATGATCGCGGCGGGAAGGGTGAAGGTCAACGGCCGGCTGCTCGACACGCCGGCCTTCAACGTGCGGCCTTCCGACCGTATCGAGGTCGACGGCGCGCCCATCCCCGAGGTCGAGCGCACGCGGCTTTTCCTGCTGCACAAACCCGCCGGCCTCGTCACCACCAGCCGCGACCCGGAGGGGCGCAAGACGGTTTTCGACATCCTGCCGAAGGGCTTGCCGCGGCTGATCACCGTCGGACGCCTCGACATCAACACCGAGGGGCTTTTGCTTCTGACGAACGACGGTGGCCTTGCCCGCGTTCTCGAACTGCCCTCCACAGGCTGGCTGCGCCGCTACCGCGTGCGCGTGCACGGCCACGTCGATCCGCTGGCGCTGGCGGAGCTGGAGAACGGCACCGCCGTCGACGGCGTCTTCTACGGCGCCATCGAGGCCACACTTGACCGCAAGCAGGGCTCCAATGCCTGGCTGACACTCGGCCTGCGCGAGGGCAAGAACCGCGAGGTAAAGAACGTCCTCGGCGCGCTGGGGCTCGACGTCACGCGCCTGATCCGCGTCTCCTATGGCCCCTTCCAGCTTGGCGCCCTGCCGGAGGGCGCGGTGCAGGAGATCAAGGGCCGCACGCTACGCGACCAGCTTGGCGAGCGGCTGATCGAGGAAGCCGGCGCCAATTTCGATGCGCCGATCGTCCGGCCCTTCGCCAACAAGCCGGCGCTTGCGGAAAAGCCGGCTGCTGCCGAGACGCCACGTCGGCCCACTGATCGCCCGCGCGACAAGGCCGAGCGCCCGCGCGACAAGGCCGACCGCCCGCGCGACAAGGAGGAGGGACGCCGGGCGCCGGTGAACCGCAAGAAGAGCCGCGAAGACAAGCGCGAGGAGATGCGCGGGCGGCTGCAGACGAAGCCGCCGTCGCGTGCCCACAAAAGCGATCCCCAGAAGCGGTCCGGCAAGGATGATCGCAAGGCAGGTCCCGGCAAGGCAGGCCCTGACAGGGAAGCTCGCCCGATCGAGCGGCGTTCACGAGCCTCCAACGTGTGGATGGCGCCAGGCGCGCGGCCAATGGGTCCGAAGAGGGCCGAAGAGGCCGCCGAGCGCAAGGAGGAGGCGAAGAAGCCCGGCCGCGGCGCGGATCGCAAGCGGCCTTCCGACAAGCGCCCGCCGACACGCGGCAAGAGGCGGTAGAGCGGCGGTGCGTGTCGTCGGGGGAAGACTGCGCGGAAGACGGCTTGCCTCGCCGCGTTCCAACATGATCCGCCCAACCACCGACCGCGCCCGCGAGGCGCTCTTCAACATCCTGGAGCACGCCTATCCCAGCAGCCTCGACGGCGCACGGGTGCTCGATCTCTTCTCCGGCAGCGGAGCGCTCGGTATCGAGGCGCTGTCGCGCGGCGCCGCCTACTGCCTTTTCGTCGAGCAGGATGCAGCAGCCCGTGCCCTGGTGCGCGAGAACGTGGAAAGTCTCGGTCTTGCCGGTTCAACGCGCATCTTCCGCCGCGACGCCGCGCATCTCGGCCCCGTCGGCACCATGCAGCCTTTCCGCCTCGTCTTCGCCGACCCGCCCTATGGCAAGGGCCTCGGAGAGAAAGCAGTCGCCTCGGCGCTCGAAGGCGGCTGGCTTGCCGCCGATGCCTTGATCGTGGTCGAGGAAGCGGCGGCCACACCGTTCCAGCCGCCGGCGGGCATCCTCGTCCATGAGCGGCGTACCTACACCTCCACGTCGCTCGCCCTTTGCGGCCTGATCTGAGTTTCGCCTTTTTCTCACGCCATCGGTGTGATTGCCCGGCGATTATCGGGAGCGGTTAAGGGTTTGATTTATGAGATATTATAAGATTGCCGCCTGCATGGCGGCGTTACGCGTCGCGGCGGCCGTGCCATTCGTTGTCATATGGCTGATGTTCGCCCCGGCGGCATCGGCCGAAGCCGCCGCAACGGGAACCACCGAGGCGGAGACCTTTGTGCTGGACAACGGCATGCAGGTGGTCGTCATCCCGCAGAGGCGCGTTCCGGTGGTCGTGCAGATGGTCTGGTACAAGGTGGGATCGGCCGACGAGCCGCCCGGCCAGTCAGGCATTGCCCATCTCTTCGAGCACCTCATGTTCAAGGCCACCAGCAACCATGAGGCCGGCGAGCTGGACGAGGCTGTCACCGCATCGGGAGGAAACCACAACGCGTTCACCTCCTACGACTACACCGTTTATTTCCAACAGGTCCCGACGGGCGCGCTGGGCGAGATGATGGCCTTCGAGGCCGACCGCATGCGCAACCTGATCCTGAGCGACGAGGCCCTCAAAACGGAACGGCAGGTCGTTCTGGAGGAGCGCCTGGGCAGTGTCGAGAACCGGCCCGAGGGCCTGCTGTCCGAATCGGTCCATGCGACGCTGTTCCAGAACCACCCCTATGGAAGGGACATCATCGGCTGGCGGCACGAGATCGATGCGATAACACGTCAACAACTCGTCGACTTCTACAATCGGTATTACACGCCCAACAATGCGATCCTTGTCGTGGTGGGCGACGTCGATGCGCAGGGCGTGCGGCGGCTGGCCGGGGAAACCTACGGCAAAATCCCACGCGGCCCCGAACTGCCGCCACGCGTCCGCACCATGGAGCCGGAGCCGGCGACGCTGCGCAGCGTCAAGATCAGCGATCCGCGCGTTAGCCTGCCCAGCTTCTCGCGCGTCTGGCTCCTGCCGGCATATTTCTCCAAGGACCGCAAGGCGCTGGATGCCTTGGGGGTGCTAAGCACTGTCCTCGGCGGCGACAAGCGGAGCAGGCTCTATCGCGAACTGGTCGTCAACAAGCGTATCGCCTCAGGCGTGTCCGCCCATCTCGATACCAGCATGCGCGATTATTCCCTTCTCAAGGTCGACGCTACTCCGCTGACGGCGGACAAGCTTGACGAGGTCGAGCGTGCGGTCACGGTCGAGATGGAGAAGATCGCCGCCGATGGCGTCTCCGAGGATGAACTGCGTACGGCCAAGAAAGTGCTGGCGAGCAGACTGATCTTCGCCAATCAGAGCCAGATATCCCGCGCCTTCGAATACGGCCAGACGCTGGCGATCGGTGGCACCGTCGACGATGTTGCCAGGGCACGCGAGCGCATCGAAGCGGTCACGGCAGACGAGATCCGCGATGCGGCGAAGAAGTATTTCGACCCCCGGCGAAGCGTTGCCGGCTACCTCCTGCCCGAGGAAGGGGACAAGAAATGAGAAAGCTGGTTGCGATGACCCATTCATTTGTTTTCCGGCAGGCCGTCACCTGCTTTGCCATGGCGGGTGCGGCGTTCTTTTTCGCCGCCCTGCCTGCTCGCGCCGATCTCGACATCGTGGAGGTAACCTCGCCGAAAGGCATCAAGGCCTGGCTGGTCGAGGATCAGGCGGACCCGATGGTTTCTATCACCTTCGCCTTCTCCGGCGGTCGCCTTCAGGACCCCAAGGGCAAGGAAGGCTTGTCATACCTGATGGCCTCCATGCTCACCGAGGGGGCGGGAGATCTGGATGCCGACGCATTCCAGCAGCAGTTCTACGAGACGGGCGCTCAACTGTCCTTCGGAGTCGGAACGGGAGAATTCTCTGGCAGCATCGACATGCTCGCCGATGACACGGAAAAGCCACTGGAGCTTCTCTCCCTGGCATTGTCGTCGCCCCGTTTCGACGAAAAACCCCTGGAGAGGGTGCGAGCGGTAGCCGTCTCGGGCATCGAGCAGACAAGCAAGGATCCGGACCAGCGTGGCGGAGAGGCCTTGAGCGCCGCTCTCTATGGCAACCATCCGCTCGGCCGGCCGGTCACTGTCGAAACGGTGGACTCTATCGAGCGCGGGGATCTTGTCGACCTGCACAGAAAGACCCTTGCCCGCTCTGATCTCACCATCGGTGTCGCAGGGGCCATCGACCCGCATACGCTGGGCGAGGTTCTGGACACGGTCTTCGGCAAACTGCCTTCCGCGGACGAAGTCGCGGAAATCCAACCGCCGGCTGTGAAGTACGGTGGCAAGGTGTTCGAGCGCGCCGCTCAACCCCAGTCTTCGATCGTCATGGTCTTTCCCGGTGTTCCGAGGAAAAGCGAAGACTATTATCCGGCCTCGCTCGCTGCGTATATTCTCGGCGGAGGCATGGCCGGACGGCTCTCCCAGGAACTGCGCGAGAAATCCGGCCTGACCTACGGTGCCTACGCCAGTCTCGAGCCGAATCGCGGTTGGGGCAATCTGTCGGCCGCCGCCACGACAAGGGCGGAGCGCGCGAAAGAGTCATTGCAGATGGCGCGGCAGATCATCAGCCGTTTCGCAGAGGACGGGCCCACGCGGGAGGAACTCGAACGGGCGAAGAAGTACACCATCGGCTCCTTTGCCGTCGACAACCTGGCCACCACCAGCTCGATCGCGGCCACGCTTGTCGGACTGCAGCAGGACGATCTGGGGATGGACTACCCTGACCGCATGAAGGAGCTCTTCGGCGCCGTCACACTCGAAGAGGTGAAGGAAATCTCCAGGCGCCTGCTCGCCGTTGAGCCGACGGTCCTGGTCGTCGGGCCGGACAAAGGCTGAATACTGGAGACCCGCCCATAAACGTGGTACCCGCAGCCATGAGGCAACACCGGCAGGTCGTGTCCAATGGCTAATCGCACCGATGCGGCCGCTGGCCTGGCGCGCAAGAAGCGTCGGACCGGCGGCACCACTTTCGCCATCGCCTTCGGCGGCGGCGGGGCGCGTGGGCTTGCCCATATCCACGCCATCGAGGCACTCGATGAACTGGGCATCAGGCCGACGGCGATCTCCGGCTCCTCCATCGGCGCCATCATCGGCGCCGGCATGGCCGCCGGCATGACGGGCAAGGATATCCACGCCTATGTCGCCGCGGTGCTTGCCACCCGCGCCGAAGTGGTCGCCCGCGTCTGGCGCGCCCGTCCGGCGAGCCTTTCGGAGATGGTCGAGGGCGGCCTGCGGCTCGGCCAGTTCAATGCCGAGCGCATCTTGAAGGCGTTTCTCCCGCCGCAGATTCCCTCGACCTTCGAGAGGCTCGAGATACCGCTCTATGTGACGGCGACCGACTATTACGGCCACCGCCTCGCCGTCTTCGACAGCGGCGACCTGCTCTCTGCGCTCGCCGCTTCGGCTGCCCTTCCCGCCGTCTTCCGCCCGGTCCAGCGCGACGGCATGACACTGATCGACGGCGGCATCTACAATCCGGTTCCTTTCGATTTGCTGGAGGATCTCGCCGACGTGGTGATCGCCGTCGATGTGGTCGGCGCGCCGACGGTCCGCTCTGCAAAGACGCCGAGCACCATGGAGATGATGTTCGGCGCCACCCAACTCATGATGCAGTCGATCATCGCCATGAAGATGCAGAAGAAACGCCCGGACATCCTCTTGCGTCCGGCCGTCGAGCGCTTCCGCGTGCTCGACTTCCTGAAGGTCGGCGCCATCATGGCGGAGACCGCCTCCATCAAGGAGGAGTTGAAGCGCGCGGTGGAGGCGGTGTTGAAGAGAGAGAATAGTGAGTAGTTAGTAGTGAGTAGTTGAAGAAAATCTGTATATAGCGCTTAATTCTTTACCGCCACTATTCACTATTCACTATTCACTACTCGCTATTCACCGCCTGATCCAGCCGCTGTGCCTCCCGCGAAGGCTTGATCAGCGGTTCCGGCGTTACCGGCCGCACGTGCATCCGGTCGAGGCCCGCCATGACACCCTCGACGGCCTGTATCGCCAGACGCTCCTCGTCGCGCTTGCGCACGTCGTCGGTGATCGCCCTGGCCGTGTCTTCGGCCGTGCCCAGAGCCTCCAGCGACTTCTGCCCGAACAGAAGGGCGGATTCGAAGGTCTCGCGGATTTCATAATCGATGTCGCGCGCCCTGAGCGACAGCGTGTGTGTCCGGTCGTAGGAGCGCACATAGAGCTTCACATGCGGGAATTCCGAACGGATCATGTCGACGATGGCGTCCGTCACCGCGGGTGCGTTGGTGCACACGGCCACCACCTTGGCGCGGCGGATGCCGGCTGCCTCCAGCACCTCCTTGCGCCGGCCGTCGCCGAAATAGATGCGGAAGCCGAATTTCTCCACCGCGCGCACGCGAGTGGCCGAGTGATCGATGATGGTAACGTCCCTGCCGCCGGCCAGCAGGATCTGCGAAGCGATCTGGCCGAAACGGGAAAAGCCGATCATCAGCACGTCCGCGCCCGCCCCGTCGAAGCTTTCGTCCATCTCGTCCGGCGCTTCACGGTCGAGCAGCAACGCACCGAGCGCAACGGAGACTGGTGTCATTGCCATGGAAAGCGTGACCACCGCCGTCAAAAGCGACGCGGTGGCGGGCGAAAAGATCAGCGCCGCCGAAGCCGCGGTGAACAGCACGAAGCCGAACTCGCCGCCCTGCGGCAGAAGGGTGGCGATGCGCATGGCGTTGTTGTGACTGTCACCGAAGACTCGGCACAGGCTGTAGACGAGCACTGCCTTGGCAAGCATCAACGCCGGCACGGCAAGAAGCACGAGATACCAGTTGTCGATTACCACACCGAGGTCGAGCGAAAGCCCGATAGCCATGAAGAACAGGCCGAGGAGGATGCCACGGAAGGGCTCGATATCGGCTTCCAGCTCGTGCCGGTAGGAGGAATCGGCCAGAAGAACGCCGGCGATGAAGGCGCCGAGCGCCATGGAGAGCCCGGCGATCTGCATGAGCGTCGCCGATCCCAGAACGACGAGGAGGGCGGCGGCCAGCATCGCCTCGCGCGCCCCCGTGCTGGCGATGAGGCGGAAGAGCGGGTTGATCAGATAGCGCCCGGCGATCACCAGGGCGGCGATGCTTGCCAGCGCCAGCAGGAACCCGCTGCCGCTGATGGCGTCCGCTCCCTCACCGCCAGGTGAAAGCAGCGGCACGAGCGCCAGCAACGGCGCGATGGCCATGTCCTGGAACAGGAGGATCGAGAAGGCGGTCTGGCCGTATCGCTGGTTGAGCGTGCCCTGCGTTTCCATCGTCTGCACAGCAAAGGCGGTGGAGGAAAGGGCAAGGCCGAAGCCGACGATCACTGCCGCGGCGAGGGAAAGGCCAAGCGCGGCCGCGGCGATCAGCGCCAGCACCGGCCCTGTCACCAGCACCTGCGCCAGGCCCAGCCCGAAGATGTCGCGCCGCATGGCCCACAGCCGCGGCGGATTGAGCTCCAGCCCGATGATGAACAAGAGGAAGACGACGCCGAGCTCCGCCACGTGTAAGAGCTCCTCGCCATCGACGATCAGCCGTGCCACCGGGCCAATCGCCACGCCGGCGGCCAGATAGCCCAGAATTGTGCCAAGCCCGATGCGTTTGAACAGTGGGGCGGCGATCACCGCGCCGGCCAAAAGCAGCAGCGGTTCGTAATAGATGCCGTCGACGGATGCTTCCATCCCTTCCTCTTGCTCGTATCTCTCCCGGCTTGCGCGGCAAGCGCGGCCATTGCGTTGTCGCGTCCGCGACCATAAATGGTTGCGACAGCCGTGTCTTGCCGACTTTCTTCCGTAGCAACGGGAGGAACGGCTTCTCCAACGAACCGACGACGGGCCCCTTATGAGCACAGCATCCGACAAAACCCTTCTCGATCGCGTCGCCGCCCTGGTCGATGCTGCCAAGCGCGCCGGCGCCGACGCGGCCGATGCCGTCGTTGTGCGCTCCCGCTCGAGCGGCGTCTCCGTGCGTCTCGGCAAGGTGGAGGGCACCGAAGCGGCCGAAAGCGATGATATGTCGCTGCGCGTCTTCGTCGGCCGCCGTGTGGCCAGCGTCTCGGCCACCGCCGCCTCAGATCCCGCGGTTCTTGCCGAGCGCGCCGTTGCCATGGCGAGGGTCTCGCCCGAAGACCCTTATCAGGGACTGGCCGACCCGGAGCGGCTTGCCCGCGAGATCGCCGACCTCGATCTGATCGACGATACGGAAGTCTCCGCCGAGCGCCTGAAGGAGGATGCGCTGGCCGCGGAAGAAGCCGCCCTTGCCGTTCCCGGCGTCACCAACTCCTCCGGTGCCGGGGCGAGCGCCGGCTCGGGCGGGCTGGTGCTTGCAACCTCGCACGGCTTCGTCGGGCAATATTCGGCAACGCGCTTCTCACGCTCAGTCAGCGTGATTGCCGGCGAGGGCACGGCCATGGAACGCGACTACGACTATTCTTCGCGGCTTCATTTCGCCGACCTCGACACGCCCGAGAAGATCGGCCGCACCGCGGGCGAGCGCGCGGTGAAAAGGCTGAACGCCCGAAAGATCAAGACCGGCGTCTTCCCGGTGGTCTATGACCCGCGCGTGGCGCGCGGCATGGCCGGCCACATCGCCGCCGCCATCAACGGTGCCTCGGTGGCGCGCAAGACCAGCTTCCTGCGCGATATGATGGGAAAGCAGGTTGCCTCGGCCGGCATCACCGTAACCGACAACCCGCAGGTGAAGCGCGGCCAGTCCTCGCGCCCCTTCGATGGCGAGGGCGTGGCGGGCGAGCCGCTGGTGCCGGTGGAAGAAGGCGTCCTGAAGACTTGGCTTCTATCCACCTCCGTCGCCCGCGAACTCGGGCTTGAGACCAACGGGCGCGGTGTGCGCGCCGCCTCTTCGGTCAATCCCGCCTCCACCAATTTCGCCATCGAGCCGGGCGGGACGCCGCCGGAGGATCTGATCGGGTCCGTGAAGGGCGGCTTCTACGTCACGGAACTGTTCGGCCACGGCGTCGATCTCGTCACCGGCGAATACAGCCGGGGTGCGGCCGGCTTCTGGATCGACAACGGCGCCATCGCTTACCCTGTCTCCGAGATCACCATCGCCTCCAATCTCAAGGACATGTTCATGCGCATGGTGCCGGCAAGCGACATCGACCGCAACTTCGGCACCGCGGCCCCCACCCTGCTCATCGACGGGATGACCATTGCCGGTGAGTGAGGATATCGGCCATAGCCTTCAGGAAGAACTGTCGCTGATCGCGCAGGCCGCCGACGAGGCGGGCCGCATCGCCATGCGTTACTTCCGCCGTGACCCGGATGTCTGGTGGAAGGAGGGTCAGTCGCCGGTGAGCGAGGCCGATCTGGAAGTCGATCGTTTCCTGCGCCGCACCCTGACCGAGGCGCGGCCAGCCTATGGCTGGCTCTCGGAAGAGACCGTGGATGACGAGGAGCGCCTCGGCGCCAGGCGAACCTTCGTCGTCGATCCCATCGACGGAACGCGTGCCTTCCTCGGTGGCCGCGACATCTGGTGCGTGAGCATAGCCGTGGTCGAGGACGGCCGAGCGATCGCCGGCGTTCTCGACTGCCCGGCGCGCGGCGAGCGCTTCACCGCCACACGTGGCGCCGGCGCGTGGCGCAACGGCCAGCCCATTACCGTCAGGCAGGCGCAGCCGGAACTCGTATTGGCAGGCCCGAAGGCGATGATGAAAGACCTGCCGCCGGACGTCCATGCCCGCGTCGCGCCGCATCCTTACGTGCCCTCGCTCGCCTACCGCGTCGCCATGGTGGCCGAAGGCAGGCTCGACGCCACCTTCATCAAGCCGTCCTCCCACGACTGGGATTTGGCGGCCGCCGACGTGATCCTCGGCGAGGCCGGCGGCAGCATCGTCGACGGCGCCCGCCGGCGGCCGCGCTATGCCGGGCCAAACCCGCGCCTTGGGGCGCTCGCCGCCGGCAGCGGCCTGCTTCTCGACGTGATGGCCGGTGCACTCCTGGTATGACCCCCAATGGATGGTACCCACCTGCAAGGATCGCATCACTAGCCGACATTCGGGCGTGACCGGCGGCCTGGCCTGCGCTATGCGGGGTTGCCTGCCGGTGCGAATGGATTCAAAAAGACCTGGATCGATTTGCGGCTGCAGGGTTTTCACGGGTTCGGCGTTTTGCCAGGCGCCGCCACAAAATTTTCCAGAACGGATACGATGAGTGCCATGGCGGAGAAAGACGGAAAAAAGCAGCTTCTTCATCTTGTCTTCGGCGGTGAGTTGGAGTCCTTGTCGGGTGCCCAGTTCCGCGATCTCGACGAACTGGATATCGTCGGCATCTACGGGGACTACAAATCGGCTGAGGCGGCGTGGCGGGCGAAGGCCCAGGAAACTGTGGATAATGCCCATATGCGCTATTTCATCGTCCACCTGCATCGCCTCCTCGATCCGGACGCTGCCAAAGCGGACCGTGGTTGAGGCGATGGACGACGAGGCAATGGCGCCTTCGCTTGAGGTTAAACCGGGGCGGCGCGGCAATGTGCGACCGGCGAAGACGCTTTGGCGGCGCATCCGCAAGCCGCTGACCCGCTCGCGCTTCCTCAAGCACGCCATCGCATCGTTCATGGCCATGGCGGTCCGTTTCGTCGCGCGCACGAACCGGCGTGTCGAGGGCTCGCACGACGTGGAGAAGGCTATCGACGCGTATTCGCCGGCCATCGCCGCCCTGTGGCATGGCCAGCACCTGCTGGCTCCCGCCATCAGCGTGCGCCAGCATCGCCTGGTGGCGCTGTTCTCGCGCAGCGCCGACGCGGAGCTCAATGCGCTTGTGGCAGAAAAGCTGGGCTTGGACGTTGTGCGCGGCTCTGGCGGGCGCGGCGGCGCGCACCATGCCAGGAAAGGGGGAGCGGCTGCCCTGATCCAACTCAAGCGCACGATTGACGCCGGCTGCAATGTGGCCATGATCGCGGATATCCCACACGGCACGCCGCGCCAGGCGGGGATGGGGATCATCACGCTCGCCCGCCTTTCTGGAAGGCCGATCGTGCCGGTGGCGATTGCCACCAGCCGCCGCAAGGTACTGGAGGGCACGTGGGACAAGACGACGATCAATCTTCCCTTCGGTCGACGCGCCATCGTCTTCGGCAAGCCGATCTTTGTCTCTGCGGACGCGGGTGACGGCGAGATGGAGAAGAAGCGCCGCCAGGTGACGGAAGCGCTCAACCACGCCACCCGCGACGCCTATTCTCTCGTTGATGGCAAGTAATGAGCGAACGCTGGGCGCGCGCCATCCTCACAACCTACCGCTGGGCCGGTGCCGCGGCCTATCCGCTCGTCGGCGGCTATATCGCCTGGCGCGTCAGCAAGGGTAAGGAGGACCGGACCCGCCGGCATGAGCGCTACGGCCGGCCGAGCCAGAAGCGGCCTCCCGGCCCGCTGGTCTGGGTGCATGCGGCCAGCGTCGGCGAAACGGTGGCCGTTGTCGGTCTCATCGAGCATTTCCTGGCGAGCGGCATCAATATCGTGCTGACGACGGGCACCGTGACATCGGCCAGCGTGGCGGCCGAGCGGTTGGGCGACCGGGTCATCCATCAATATGTGCCGCTCGACCTGAAGCCCGCCGTCAGCCGCTTTCTCAATCACTGGTCGCCCGATCTTGCCATCATGGCAGAATCGGAAATCTGGCCGATCACCATTCTCGAGCTCGGCGCCCGCCGCGTGCCTCAGGTGCTGGTGAACGGGCGCATGTCCGACCGCTCCTTCGAAAGGTGGCGCAAGCGTCCCTTCCTGTCGGAGGCGCTGTTGGAGAACATTGCCCATGTCATCGCCCAATCGGAGGTCGATGGGGAGCGCTTCCGCAAGCTGGGCGCCAGGCCCGTCACCGTCTCCGGCAACCTGAAGGTGGACACCGCGTTGCCGCCCGCCGATAGCAAGGCGCTGGCCCGGCTGAAGGCCGCCATCGGCACCCGCAAGGTCTGGGCCGCCGTCTCCACCCACGAGGGCGAGGAGAAGATTGCCGCAGAAGTTCACCGGATGCTGCGCAGACGCCACCCGGATATTCTGACCGTCATCGTGCCGCGCCATCCCGACCGCGCGGCCGCGCTCAAGGCCTCGTTTGCCGCCGACGGCCTCAACGTCGTCTGCCGCAGCGGCGGCGAGCCGATAGGCCCGCGAACGGATATATTCCTCGGCGACACGATCGGCGAGATGGGGCTTTACCTGCAGCTGACGGAGATCGCCTTTGTCGGACGCTCGCTCACGGGGGAGGGCGGGCAGAACCCGCTCGAGCCCGCCATGCTGGGTACGGCGGTGCTTTCCGGCCTGAACGTGCAGAATTTCCGCGACGCCTACCGCCGGCTGATCGACTGTGGCGGCGCCCGGCTGGTGCGCGACAAGCAGATGCTGGCTGGCGCCGTGAACTTCCTCATCAACAACGACGACATGCGCCGTTCCATGATCGCCGCCGGCCAAACGGCGGTCGAGGAGATGTCGGGAGCCCTGTCGCGTACGCTGATCGCGCTTGAGCCCTTCATCCACCCTCTCATCGTCAAGAGCCGCTTGCAAAGCGGCAACGGCAGGGCGGCCTGAAGATGGCCGCGCCCGGCGAAGCACCGCCCTTCTGGTGGGAACCGCCCGACTGGCGCGCCTGGGCCTTGTGGCCGCTCTCAGCGCTCTACGGCGCCGTCGCCGGCGCCCGTATGGCCAATGCCCCGCGCGAGAAAGTGCCGGCCGCCGTCTTGTGCGTGGGCAACCTCACCGTCGGCGGCCAGGGTAAGACGCCGGTCGCCATCGCGCTCGCCAAGCAGGCCAAGCGCCAGGGGTTGAAACCCGGCTTCCTGTCGCGCGGTCACGGCGGCAGCCTGTCGCAGCCGCATTTCGTGGACGCGAAGGCCGATGCCGCCCGCCTGGTGGGCGACGAGCCGCTGCTTCTGGCCCGCCACGCGCCAACCGTGGTCACGCCCGATCGCGCGGCCGGCGCCCGCCATCTCATCGAGGAGGGGTGCGATTTCATCGTCATGGACGACGGCTTCCAGAGCGCGCGCATCCACATGGATTACGCGCTCATCGTCGTCGACGCCGGGCGCGGCATCGGCAACGGCCACGTCATCCCCGGCGGGCCGTTGCGCGCGCCCGTGATCGGCCAGATGCGCCACGCCGACGGCATTGCCGTCATGGGCGAGGGCGGGGCGGCCGAAGGCGTCGTGCGTGCCGCGGCCCGCGCCGGCAAGCCGGTCTTCGCCGCCAGCCTGAAGCCGCGCGGCGGGCACGGGCTCGTGGGCGCACGCGTTCTCGCCTTTGCCGGCATCGGCAACCCGGACAAATTCTACGACACGCTGCAAAGGGCCGGCGCCGAGCTCGCCGCTACCCGCTCCTTTCCCGATCATTACCCTTTCGGAGAGGAGGAGGTTGCAGAATTGGCCGCCCAGGCGATGGCCGACGGCCTGCAGCTCGTCACCACGGAGAAGGATCTGGTGCGGCTCAACCACGGCACGAAGCCGGTCCAGGATTTCGCCGCCTCGGTACGCCCGCTGCCGGTCGAAGTCGTGTTCGAGGCTGCCGAGATGCCTGCCAGGATCATCCGCGACACGGTGAGCGCCTGGCGCGAGCGTATGGTGACGGGTTAGCGATCCGGTCCAGGCAGAAGCGCGCACGCCTCTCACCCCCGCCGCTTCAGCTCCGGGTTCATTTCCAGTTCCCGCACCAGCGAGGTCTCGGCGTTGAGATAGGCTTCCTGGCGCGCCACGCTCCAGTATTTCAGCTCTTCGAGCGGGATCGCCTCGCCGGTCACCGCGCAGCGCACGAAGGCGCCGGGCGTGAGCACCTGGAAGTCGCCGTCCAGATAGCGAATACGCGCTTCCCTGCCGCCGGGGCCTTCGAAACGGTTCATGACGCGACAAGCTTTTCCATGAGGGTCTTGCGCCACAAATTGGCGCCGAGGTCAAGCGGTGTGATAGCTTCGCACCACTTCGCAGCGACGTCTTGAGGAGGAGCGATGAGCACGGCCTATATAATCGCCACCGTGCCGGTCGAGGGCGGCGGCCGGATCGGCGTGTCTCCGCTGCCCGGCCGCGTCGGCGATCTGTTGGCGGATGTCGCGGCGATCGCCCGATGGAACCCGGAGATCGTGGTCTCCATGACCGAGGAGGAGGAAATGGAGAGGTGCGGCGCCGGCGATCTGGGATCGGTCCTTGCGGATGCCTCCATAGACTGGTTCCACCTCCCCATCAGCGACTATGGCGGTCCTGCGGGCGCTGCCGAGGAAGCCTGGCCGGCACTTTCCGCCCGCCTGCACGGCGTTCTCGACGAGGGTGGCGGCGTGCTCCTCCACTGCCATGGCGGGCGTGGCCGCTCCGGGATGATCGCGCTCCGCCTCCTTGTCGAGCGCGGCGAGCCCATGGAGGAGGCGCTCGCCCGCCTGCGCGCAGCGCGGCCCGGCGCGGTGGAAGCGCCTGCCCAGTTCGCCTGGGCCGCGCGGGGAGCGATCGAAGGCTGACGTCTCACCGCCGCCCGAACAGCCGCTCGATATCGGCAAGCTTCAATTCGATATAGGTCGGCCGTCCATGATTGCAGGTGCCGGACCCGGGGGTGGCCTCCATCTGCCTCAGAAGCGCATTCATCTCCTCCGGCTTGAGCCGCCGCCCGGAGCGCACCGAGCCGTGGCAGGCCATGGTGGCGGCGATGCGGTCGATGCGTTCCTTCAGCGCCTCGGCGGTGTCGTTCTCGGCGATCTCGTCGGCCAGGTCGCGCACCAGTGCGGCTGCATTGATCTCGCCCAGCATAGACGGCGTCTCGCGCACGGCCACCGCTCCCGGCCCGAAGCGCTCCAGCCCGAGGCCCAGCCGGGCGAGGAAGCCGGCGTGCGCGGAAAGCCGCTCCGCATCATCCTCGGTCAGGTCGACGATTTCCGGCATCAGGAGCATCTGCGAGGGCAGGGGGCGCGCGTGGATCGCTTCTTTCAGCGCCTCGTAGACCAGCCGCTCATGTGCGGCGTGCTGGTCGACGATGACCAGCGAATCCTCCGTCTGCGCAACGATGTAGTTCTCGTGCACCTGCGCGCGCGCCGCCCCGAGGGGATGCCGGGCAAATTGTGCCGGCGCCTCGTCCGTCGCCGCCCGCGCATCGGCGCTGACGCCCGCGCCCACATCGAAGACGGCTTGCTCGGCTTCGCCGAAACCTTGCGGCGATCGTGCCGCCGTTGCGCGTTCGAGCGGCCGGCTAGGCGAGGTCGCGGCGCTCCAGCCGCCTGTATAATGGCTGCCGGAATACCGCGCCCCGTTCCCGGATGCCTGCGGCGTGCGAAACGCCTCGAGCATGGCTGCCGCCCCGCTGGTCGAGGCGCGCATGCCGGCTCCCTCCAGCGCCTGCCGGATGGCACCGACGATCAACCCGCGCACCAGCCCCGGATCGCGGAAGCGCACGTCTGCCTTCGCCGGATGCACGTTGACGTCGACCAGCGCCGGATCGAGCGAGAGGAAAAGCGCGGTCACCGCATGTCGGTCGCGCGGCAGAACGTCCATATAGGCGCCGCGTATGGCGCCGGCGATCAGCTTGTCGCGCACCGGCCGCCCGTTGACGTAAGCGAACTGATGAAGCGCGTTGCCACGGGTAAAGGAAGGGATCGAGGCATAGCCGGTCAGGCCGACGCGCTCGCGCTCCGCATCGATCGCCAGCGCGTTCTCCGAAAACGCCTTGCCTAGCACCTGCCCGATGCGCCGCAAGAGCCCGTCGCCGTCGGCGGGCACGGCGGCCAACTCCAGCGTCGTCCGGTCGCTGCCCGAAAGCGTGAAGCGCACGGTGGGGAAGGCAAGCGCCACGCGCTTGATCACATCCGTGATCGCCGCCGTCTCCGCCCGCTCGCTCTTCATGAATTTGAGCCGCGCCGGCGTGGCGAAAAAGAGATCTCCCACCTCCACCGTCGTGCCGGGATTGGCGGCCACCGGCTTCACAGGCCCCACGCGCCCGCCATCCACCGTCACCTCCGCCCCGGCGTCTGCGTCGGCCGTGCGCGAGCGCAGGCTGAGGCGGGCCACCGAGCCGATGGAAGGCAGCGCCTCGCCGCGGAAGCCGAGCGAGCGGATGTCGTGGATATCGTCGGAAAGCTTCGAGGTGCAGTGGCGCGAGACCGCCAGCGGCAGTTCGTCGGCGGGAATGCCGCCGCCGTCGTCGATGACGCGGATAAGGCTAAGGCCCCCGCCGGCCGTCGCCACCTCGACGCGCTTCGCCCCCGCGTCCAACGCGTTTTCAACCAGCTCCTTCACCACGCTCGCCGGCCGCTCGATCACCTCGCCGGCGGCAATCTGGTTGATGACGGTCTCGGAGAGGGGGCGTATGGGCATGCAGGTCTTATAGCGGGATTCGGGGAGGGCGTGGAAGGTGGGCAGTGGAGATGCACTGAATGGAATTACGGAAGGGGCGCCGGTCCTCCCGTATCGCCGGACCCCGTTACCCCCGTCCCCGATAGGGCGCCACCCCCGTCTCCGGCAGCCAGGCGCCTTCGGGCGGCGTGCCGGTTTGCCAGAACACGTCGATGGGAATGCCGCCGCGCGGATACCAGTAGCCGCCGATCCGCAGCCACAGGGGCTTCGCCGCGTCCACGAAGCGCCGCCCGATCATCACCGTGCATTCCTCGTGGAAGGCGCCGTGGTTGCGGAACGACGTCAGGAACAGTTTCAGTGACTTCGATTCGACCAGAAGCCTGTCCGGTGCGTAGTCGATGACGATGTGCGCGAAGTCCGGCTGGCCCGTCACCGGGCAGAGCGAGGTGAATTCCGGGCAGGTGAAGCGCACGATCGCCGGCGGCCCGTCGCCCTTCTCGAAGGGCACGGTCTCCAGAACGGCCGCCTCGGGCGAGGCAGGCGTTTCCGCCTTTCCGCCCAGTTGCGTTAGCCTATGTGTATCGGTCACGGGGTGGTCCTCTTTCGGCAGTTGGATGGCGGCTTATAAGGCCCTGGCCCATCCGGGGAAACGTGTCGGCAACTATATACGGCAACGGGGCTTTTGTGGCCGCGTCCGATGGACCATTTGACCGCGGCGGCGGGAAAGGCCAAAAGTCCGGCAACGACAGACGTCAGGAAAACGATGACCATGCAAGAAAGCTCCGCCACCTCCCCCTTCACATGGGATGATCCCTTCCTCCTGGATGACCAGCTCTCCGACGAGGAGCGGATGATCCGCGATGCAGCGGCCGCGTTCGCCGCCGACAAGCTCGCCCCCCGTATCGAGCACGCCTACATGAACGAGGATACGGACCCGGAGATATTCCGCGAGATGGGCGAAGCCGGCCTTCTGGGCATCACCATCCCCGACGAATATGGCGGCGCCGGCGCCGGCTACGTCTCCTACGGCCTCGTCGCCCGCGAGGTGGAGCGCGTGGATTCTGGCTACCGCTCCATGATGAGCGTGCAGTCCTCCCTCGTCATGTACCCGATCCATGCCTACGGCTCCGAGGAGCAGCGGCAAAAATACCTGCCGAAGCTCGCCTCGGGCGAATTCATCGGCTGCTTCGGCCTCACCGAGCCGGACGCCGGTTCCGACCCCGGCGGCATGAAGACGCGGGCGGAGAAGATCGACGGCGGCTACCGGCTCGTGGGCTCCAAGATGTGGATCTCCAATTCCCCCATAGCCGACGTCTTCGTCGTCTGGGCCAAATCCGCCGCCCACGACAACCAGATCCGCGGTTTCGTTCTGGAGAAGGGCATGAAGGGGCTCTCGGCGCCGAAGATCGGCGGCAAGCTCTCCTTGCGCGCCTCCATCACCGGCGAAATCGTCATGGACGGCGTCGAGGTCCCCGAAGACGCGCTGCTTCCGGGCGTCTCCGGCCTCAAGGGCCCCTTCCGCTGCCTGAACCGCGCCCGCTACGGCATCTCGTGGGGCGCCATGGGAGCGGCCGAGGACTGCTGGCACCGCGCTCGCCGCTACGGGCTGGAGCGCACCCAGTTCGGCAAGCCGCTCGCGCAGACCCAGCTCTTCCAGAAGAAGCTCGCCGACATGCAGACGGAGATTGCCCTCGGGCTTCAGGCGTCCTTGCGCGTCGGCCGCCTCTTCGACGAAGGCAGGATGGCGCCGGAGATGATCTCCCTCGTCAAGCGCAACAATTGCGGCAAGGCGCTGGAGATAGCGCGGACGGCCCGCGACATGCACGGCGGCAACGGCATCCAGATCGAATATGCCGTGATGCGGCACGCGCAGAACCTGGAGACGGTGAACACCTACGAGGGCACGCACGACGTGCACGCGCTGATCCTCGGAAGGGCGCAGACCGGGCTGCAGGCGTTTTTCTGAGAGGGGCCTCGCGCCGCTTATATGACGAGGTGAAGAATGACCGTTTCCTTCCTGAAGCACCTCTCCGCTGAACTCGCAGGCCTGAAAGACGCCGGCCTCTACAAGTGCGAGCGCGTCATCACCTCCATGCAGTCCGCTGAGATCGAGAGCGGGGGGCGCAAGGTCCTCAACTTTTGCGCCAACAACTATCTCGGCCTCGCCGACAACGTCGAACTGCGCGAGACCGCCAAGGCCGCCCTCGACCGCTACGGCTACGGCATGGCCTCCGTGCGCTTCATCTGCGGCACGCAGGAAGAGCACAAGCAGCTCGAGGCGAAGATCTCCGCCTTCCTGGGGATGGAGGATACGATCCTCTATTCTTCCTGCTTCGACGCAAACACCGGCCTCTTCGAGACCTTGCTCGGCCCCGAGGACGCGATCATCTCCGATGCCCTCAACCACGCTTCCATCATCGACGGCGTGCGGCTTTGCAAGGCGCGGCGCTACCGCTACGCCAACAATGATATGGCCGAGTTGGAAGCGCGGCTGAAGGAGGCTTCCGATGCCCGTTTCCGGCTGATTGCCACGGACGGCGTCTTTTCCATGGACGGCATCATCGCCAATCTCCCCGCCATCTGCGACCTCGCGGAAAAATACGAGGCCATGGTGATGGTTGACGACAGCCATGCCGTCGGCTTCGTAGGCAGCCATGGCCGCGGCACGCCGGAAGCCTGCGGCGTCGAGGGCCGGGTGGATATCCTCACCGGCACGCTCGGCAAGGCGCTGGGCGGCGCCTCCGGCGGCTACACGAGCGGCAAAAGGGAGGTCGTGGAGTGGCTGCGCCAACGCTCGCGTCCCTATCTCTTCTCCAACACGCTCGCTCCGGTCATCGCCGCCACCTCGCTCAAGGTCTTCGATCTGGTGGAGAACGGCGGTGCCCTGCGCCGTAGGCTCTACGACAACGCGGAACGCTTCCGCGAGAAGATGACGAAGCTCGGCTTCACCCTCGCCGGCAGCGGCCATCCGATCATCCCCGTGATGGTTGGCGATGCCACGCTGGCCTCGAAGATGGCCGACCGTCTTCTCGGCCACGGCATCTACGTCATCGGCTTCTCCTTCCCCGTCGTGCCCAAGGGCGAGGCGCGGATAAGGACACAAATGTCGGCGGCGCATTCGCCGGAGGATATCGACCGGGCGGTGGAGGCATTTGGGATCGCGGGGCGGGAATTGGGTCTCATTGCATAGGCAGGCGCGAAGGATCGCGGCATCCAACAGGCGGAAGGCAAGCCCATGTCCAACATGATGAAAGCCCTGGTGAAGGCCAAGCCCGAGGAGGGCTTGTGGATGGAGCGCGTGCCGCTGCCGGAGATCGGCCCCAACGACGTGCTCATCAAGGTCAGAAAAACCGCCATCTGCGGCACCGACGTGCACATCTGGAATTGGGACGAGTGGGCGCAAAAGACCGTCCCTGTGCCGCTGGTGACCGGCCACGAGTTCGTCGGCGAGGTGGTCGACGTGGGCGCGGCCGTCAGCGAATACCGCGTCGGCCAGCGCGTCTCCGGCGAGGGTCACATCGTCTGCGGCCACTGCCGCAACTGCCGCGCCGGCCGCGGGCACCTGTGCCGCAATACGCTCGGCGTCGGCGTGCAGCGCCCGGGCGCCTTCGCCGAATATCTCTCCCTGCCGCAGCACAACGTCGTGACAATCCCCGACGACGTGCCCGACGAAATCGCCGCCATCTTCGATCCCCTGGGCAACGCCGTCCACACAGCGCTCTCCTTCGACCTAGTGGGCGAGGATGTGCTGGTCACCGGCGCCGGCCCCATCGGCATCATGGGTGCGCTCGTGGCCCAGTGCGTCGGCGCCCGCAAGGTGGTCATCACCGACATCAATCCGGGCCGCCTGGCACTCGCCAGAAAACTCGGCGTCCAGCATACGGTGAACGCGAAAGAGGAGACGCTCGCCCATGTGATGCAGCGTCTCGGCATGACCGAGGGCTTCGACGTGGGGCTCGAAATGTCGGGCGCGGCCCCCGCCTTCCGCGACATGATCGACGCCATGAACAACGGCGGCAAGATCGCCATCCTCGGCATCGCGCCCACCGGTTTCGAGATCGACTGGAACAAGGTCATCTTCAAGATGCTGCACTTGAAGGGCATCTACGGCCGCGAGATGTTCGAGACCTGGTACAAGATGATCGCCCTGGTGCAGGGCCCGCTCGACGTCTCCGGCCTCATCACGCACCGCATCGCCGCGGACGACTTCCGCGAGGGTTTCGACGCCATGCGCAGCGGCGAGGCGGGGAAGGTGGTGATGGATTGGTGAGGCGGGAGAGCCAGCGTTCGCCATTCCGGCCGCGTCGGGCAATCAACCGGTCCAACCGATAGGGGAGGGAACTTCCATAGCGCCAGGGCGTCTTCTTTCATGCCCCGGTGCTCCAATTGATAGTTACATTTTCGATTGTTACGCTTGCAACTATCCAGGCAAATCCGCGAGCTCGATGGAGGATGTCATGACCTTCCGCTACATGCCCGGCTTCGGCAACGACTTCGAGACCGAGAGCCTGCCCGGCGCCCTGCCGCAGGGGCAGAACTCGCCGCAGCGACCGGCCTACGGTCTCTACGCGGAGCAGCTTTCAGGCTCCCCCTTCACCGCCCCGCGCGGCGCCAACGAGCGTTCCTGGCTCTACCGCATCCGCCCCAGCGTCCGCCACGCGGCCCGCTTCCGGCCGACTGCTTGCGAGCGCTGGAAGACCGCGCCCAACCTCCACGACCACGAGCTGCCCATCGGCCAGTTGCGCTGGGATCCGATGCCGATGCCGAACGAGGAGACCGACTTCATCGCCGGTGTCCGCACCATGACGACTGCCGGCGACGTCACCACCCAGGTGGGCATGGCCGCGCACGTCTATATCGCCAACACATCCATGGTGGACGACTATTTCTTCGATGCCGATGGCGAGCTTCTTCTCGTGCCGCAGGAAGGCCGGATCCGCGTGATGACGGAGATGGGCGTCATGGAGGCCGCGCCCGGCGAGATCGCCGTCGTGCCGCGCGGCATGATCTTCAAGGTCGAGCTGATGGACGGCCCGGTGCGCGGCTATATCTGCGAGAACTACGGCGCCAAGTTCACGCTACCCGGCCGCGGCCCCATCGGCGCCAACTGCCTTGCCAACCCGCGCGACTTCAAGACGCCGGTCGCCTGGTACGAGGACAAGGAGGCCGACTGCCGCCTGACGGTGAAATGGTGCGGCCGCTTCTACCGCACGGAGATCGATCACTCGCCCCTCGATGTGGTGGCCTGGCACGGCAACTATGCGCCCTACAAATACGACCTTTCCACCTATTCGCCCGTCGGCGCCATCCTGTTCGACCACCCCGACCCGTCGATCTTCACCGTGATGACCTCTCCCAGCGGCGAGGAGGGCACGGCCAATGTCGACTTCATCATCTTCCCGCCGCGCTGGCAGGTGGCCGAGCACACCTTCCGCCCGCCTTGGTACCACCGCAACGTGATGAGCGAGTTCATGGGCCTCATCAGGGGGCGCTACGACGCCAAGGAAGAGGGCTTCGTGCCGGGCGGCATGAGTCTGCACAACATGATGCTGCCGCACGGGCCGGACGCCGAAGGTTACGAGAAGGCCACGAAGGCGGAGTTGAAGCCGGTGAAGCTCGGCGACACCATGGCCTTCATGTTCGAGACCCGTTTTCCCCAGCACCTCACCCGCTTCGCGGCGGAGACCGAGACGCTGCAGGACGACTACATCGATTGCTGGAAGGGGCTGAAAAAGCGCTTCAACGGCACGCCGGAGGGGGATTGGAGCGATTAGGGGGCGCATATTTGGCGATGGCCGGCGCGCCTTCGCGCCCCCTCTGTCCTGCCGGGCGTCTTCCCCACGAGGGGGAAGATTGGCTGGCCGCTTGCTACGGCACTTGTTCTGCAACATTGTCGATTGGCGAAGTCATCGATAACGGCCAATCTCCCCCTCGTGGGGGAGATGTCCGGCAGGACAGAGGGGCGCGCGACAGGGCGCTAACCTTAACCGGCGAAATCTCGGGAGGATCGGCCTTTGAAACTTGCAACCCTCAAGAACGGCACACGCGACGGCCGGCTCGTCGTCGTCTCGCGCGACCTCACCCGCTTTACCGACGCCTCCCCCGTGGCGCCCACCCTGCAGACGGCCCTCGACGACTGGAAGCGTCTATCGCCGCACCTGGAGGCCCTTGCCGAGAGCCTGGAGCACGGCGCCGTTCCCGCCGAGCGCTTCCACGAGCATGAAACCATGGCGCCCCTGCCGCGCGCCTATCAATGGGCCGACGGCTCCGCTTATGTGAACCATGTCGAACTGGTGCGCAGGGCCCGCGGCGCCGAGATGCCGCAGAGCTTCTGGACGGATCCGCTGATCTATCAGGGCGGCTCCGACGCCTTCCTCGGCCCGCGCGATCCCATTCCGCTCGCCGATGAGGCGTGGGGCCTCGACTTCGAAGGCGAGGTCGCCATCGTCGTCGACGATGTGCCGATGTGCGCGAGCCTCGAGGAGGCGGGCGAGGCGATCCGGCTTCTCATGCTGGTCAACGACGTCTCGCTGCGCGGCCTTATCCCCGCCGAGCTCGCCAAGGGTTTCGGCTTCTTCCAGTCCAAGCCGTCGTCCGCCTTCTCCCCCGTCGCCGTCACGCCGGACGAACTGGGCGCGGCCTGGGACGGCGGCAAGCTGCACCTGCCGCTTTGCGTCGATTACAACGGAAAACCCTTCGGCCGCGCCGATACCGGCATCGACATGACCTTCGACTTCCCGACCCTCATCGCCCACGCCGCCAAAACCCGGCCGCTCACCGCCGGCACCGTCGTCGGCTCCGGCACGGTTTCGAACAGGCTGGACGGCGCCCCGGGCAAACCGATTGCCGAAGGCGGCTCCGGCTATTCCTGCATCGCCGAAATGCGTATGATCGAGGCCTTGGAGGGCGGCAAGCCGAAGACGCCGTTCATGCATGTCGGAGACACGGTGCGCATCGAGATGAAGGATGGCGAGGGCCACTCCATCTTCGGCGCCATCGAGCAGACGGTCGAGAAATACGAGAGGTGAGGACCTACCGATGTCGCTCGTCGATCACTTCCGCCGCATGGCCGCCAACAACCGCTGGTCCAACGACCGGCTCTATCGCAATGTTCTTGCTCTCGCACCCGGCGAGTTCGAGGCCGAGCGCGTCAGCTTCTTTCCCTCGATCGCCGAGACGCTGAACCACATCCTCGCCATCGACCGCTATTATCTCGATGCGCTGGAGGAGGGCGGCATCGGCCCCGCCGCCTTCCACGACTTCGTGCCGTTCACGGAGCCCACCGCGCTTGAAGCCGCCCAACGCGCCGAGGACGAACGGCTGATCGCGTTTTGTGCAGGTTTAAGCGAGAACGACATGCCCCGCCGTGTCGTCACCGACCGCGGCAGGGCAGGAAAATTCCCCGAGCGCATCGACGCGCTGCTTGCCCATCTCTTCGCGCACCAAGCCCACCATCGCGGCCAGGTTCACGCAATGCTCGCCGGCACCTCGGTCAAGCCGCCGCAGCTCGACGAGTTCTTCCTCGACTTCGACTTGCCCCTGCGCCGCGAGGAGGTGGAGAGGCTGGGGCTGGACTGATCGAGCGGCGCCTTACTCCGCCGCATCCATCTTCAAGACGCCGCGCTTGATCTGGTCTGCCTCGATCGATTCGAACAGCGCGCGGAAGTTCCCTTCCCCAAAACCTTCGTCGCCCTTCCTCTGGATGAACTCGAAGAAGATCGGCCCGATGACGGTCTTGGAGAATATCTGCAGCAGGATCTTCGTCATCCCGCCGTCCACAACGCCTTCGCCGTCGATCAGGATGCCGTGCCTCTTCATCCGTTCGATCGGCTCCTCATGGCCGTGCACCCGCTCGTATGACATCTCGTAATAGGTGTCCGGCGGGCCGGGCATGAATTTCAGCCCGTTCTCGGCCAGCCTGTCGGTGGCGTCGTAGATCGCCTCCGTGCCGACGGCGATGTGCTGGATGCCTTCACCGTTGTACCTCTTCAGATACTCGGCGATCTGGCTGGTGTCGTCCTTCGATTCGTTCAGCGGAATGCGGATCTTGCCGCAGGGCGAGGTGATGGCGCGGCTCACGAGCCCGGTGATCCGCCCATCGATGTCGAAATAGTGGATCTGCTTGAAGCCGAAGAGGTCGCGGTAAAAGTCCCACCACTTGTCCATGTTGCCGCGATAGACGTTGTGGGTGAGATGGTCGAGATAGTAGAAGCCCACGCCCTCCGGCCTCGGGTTGCGCTCGCCCAGCCACTCGAACTCGGCATCGTAGGCCGAGCCCTTCTCGCCATAGGTCTCGATGAAGTAGAGCAGCGAACCGCCGATGCCGACGATGGCCGGCATGTCGAGCGTCTTGTCGTCGCCTTCATAAGGCGTGGCGCCCTTCGACACCGCGTGCTCGAAGGCATGTTTCGCGTCCACCACCCGCCAGGCCATCGAGGGGGCGCAAGGGCCATGCTTGTCGACGAAGCGCATGGCATGGCTGCCGGACTCCGCGTTCACCAGATAGTTGATGTCGCCCTGGCGCCAGACGAAAACTCTCTTCGCCTTATGCCGGGCAACCTCCGTATAGCCCATCTTGACGAAAAGGTCGGAAAGCTTCTCCGGCTCCGGGTGAGCGAACTCGACGAATTCGAAGCCGTCCGTGCCGGCCGGATTCTCGGCACTGATCTCGGGTGGCGGCGCGTCGTGCGGAAACGGGCCCATTCTGTCCTCCTGTCGCTCGGATTTCTGCTAGCGCCATTCTATGCCGGAAGCCCCGCAAGCGGCTTGCATTAGCGGCTGCAAAATGCACCATCCGTGCATGAAGCATGCGGAAGGAGGAAGAAATGCATGAATAATGCGCAGGTTGACGACTACGACCGCAAGATACTGTCTCTGCTACAGGCCGACGGACGGCTCACCAACAACGATCTGTCGGAGCGCGTGAACCTATCCTCCTCGCAATGCTCGCGCCGCCGCCAGCGCCTGGAGGAGGAAGGCCTGATCAAGGGCTACCGCGCGCTGCTCGACCGCGAGCGCCTGGGCTTCCCCCTCGTCAACGTCATCACCGTCACGCTCGCCACCCACAACCCGGACAACGCCCGCCGCTTCGCCGAGCTCGTGGCGCGGCTGCCGGAGGTGCAGGAAGCTTACGCACTGACGGGCGAGATGGACTACATCCTCAAGGTGGTGACACCGGACTTGAAGAGCCTTTCGGAATTCGTCAGCGCCGTGCTTTTGCCGCACGAATCCGTGCAGCACGTGAAGACGGCTATCGTCCTGCAGACGCTGAAGGAGACGGGGGCGCTACCGCTGTAGCGCTTCCCTCCCGCAGGCGGTAGGGCTATCGCATTGGATGAGTTTTTGTTCGGCTTCGCCTGACCCCCACCCTCAATCCCTCCCCTCAAGGGCAGGGGAATCGCATATCAGTATTTTCTTTATTGCCAAGAAGGTTTGGATGGATTCTTGAGAGGCTTTCCGATTCGCGAGGAA
>NZ_WQNH01000053.1 GCF_009812055.1 Chelativorans xinjiangensis
GCTCAGGCGTAAAAGGGCCGGCTGGAGCACCGAATACCTCGCCTCAATCCTCGGCCAACTTCCCCGTTAACCCCGATTCGTAGCCCTGCGCGCCCGGGGGCATCTCAGGCACTGAGCGGCCAGGACAGCCTGCCGTCGGCTTCCGCGATCTCTGCGACCACCCGCGCGACACTCGGTCGCTGACAAACGCGCCGGTACCAGGCCGCAAGCGGGGGAAAATCGTTGAGGCGCGGCCCGTTCATCCGCACCGCGTAATGCACTGTCGTGAACATGCCGATATCCGCTGCGGTAAAGGCGCCGCAGAAATAATCCCTCCCGCCAAGCTGCTCCGCCAGCCGCTCGTAATGGCCAAGAATACCTTTCTCGCCCCGCTGCCCCTCATCCTGTCGCGCCTTCTGGCGCTCCGCGTCGGCCAGCGGCGGTTCCGTCCGGTAGAGCAGCCGCCGCACGTCGACAAACAGGATCTCGTCGGCGTCCAGCTCGACCAGCCGGCAGCGCGCCTTCTCCTTCGGCCCGGCGGGATAAAGCGGCGGCTCAGGATAGGCGTCCTCGAGGTATTCGAGAATGACGGTCGAATCGAAGATCGTCAGATCCCCGTCGACAAGCACCGGCACCTGCCCCTTGGGATTGGCGGTGACGACATCGGGATGCTTCGGCCGATAGCCTTCCGTCTGCGTGAACGCCACCTCGACCCGCTCGAAATCGACACCCTTCTCATAAAGCGCAATCTCGACCTTGCGCGCAAAGAGGCTGAGGGGCCCCGAATAAAGCCGCATGCGTTCCTCCCAAGACAACTGCCACGGCAGGAACATTATAAGAACATTCGATGCGAGGGCAACGCGTATTTGGCCCAACCCCAACGTCCTGCTACGGTGAAACAGTGCTCTATCTGGCTACGCTCAACGGGAGGAAGGGTAGTGAAACGCAAATGGCGTCGGCTGGATGAGCCTGGCTTGGAAGCTTTTTATATCGCGCCCGACGCCGACGGCTTTCGCGCAGTCTCGACAGTTGTGCACGCAGGCGGCGAGGCATTCGGTTTGTCTTACGTCTGGCTGCTTGACGAGAGCTGGCGGACACGCCGGCTCGATCTACGCCTTTCCAGCCCGACGCTGCGGGAGATGACGATCCGGCGTTCTCCCGTCGGCTGGTCGGTCGACGGACAGGCCCGGCCTGATCTGGCAGCCTGCGATGAGATCGACCTGTCGGCGACGCCATTCTGCAATACGCTGGCGATGCGTTTGCTTCAGGGTCCGGGGGAGTTGACCGCACTATACGTCGATCTCCCTTCGCTGCAGTTGTCACCCTCCCGTCAGCGTTACGCAACGCTCGGCGGGAACCGGTGGCGATATATCGACCTCGGAGTCGCCAAAGGGTTCGAGGCCGATCTGAGGGTCGACGAAGATGGCCTCATCGTCGACTATGAGGACCTGTTCGAGACGATCGACTAGAGCCTGGGAAGCGAGCAAGGAAGAGGCGCGGCGATACGTGTCCGCAAGACCGCGGAAACGACCGCAATAAGGCTTACATCACTCTCAGGTCCTCGTAAGACACCATCACATGCTCCCTGAACGCAGGCCGCATAGTCAGCCTGTCGTAGTAGCGTCGCACGGCAGGATGTTCGGGGCGATCGATAGCGATGTCGAAATAGCGGTAGAGCACATGGCCCAACTGGATGTCGGCGAGGGTAAATTCATCGCCTGAAAGGAATGCGTGGCGCGCCAGCCGCGCCTCGGCGATGTCGAGCTTCCTGCCGAGAGTCTCGATGGCCTCCCTGATCGCCCTCTCGTCCCGATCCTTCGGCGCCGTGCGCACGACCCGCCAGAATATCGGCCCGCTGAAGTTGATTGCGATATTGATCTTCGCCCATTCAGCCCATTTGTCGATCTGCGTGCGCGCGTGAATATCCTTTGGCCAGAAAGGCGCATCGCCGTAGCGGTTGGCAAGGTAGCGCAGGATGGCTCCCGTCTCCCAGATGGGCTCGTCGTCCCCGTCCTGAAGAACGGGCACAGTGCCGTTCGGGTTCATCGCCAAAAACTGCGGCGTGTCGTTGCCGCCATATTTGTGGCCGATATCGTGCCGCTCGAAGGTGAGGCCCAACTCGCCGATGCACCACATCAGCGCCTGGACGTTTGAGGAATTCCTCCGCCCCCAAACCGTCAGCATCCGCCCGTTCCTCTCGTCCCGCGTCCGCCCTTCACGCTCCCACCCCCGCCATCGCCTTCTTCTCCCGCCGTCGCTGCACCGATGAGGGGATGTTCATCCCCTCCCGATATTTCGCCACGGTCCTGCGCGCCACGTCGATGCCGTCCTTGTGCAAGATATCCATGATGGCGTCGTCGGAGAGCACGTTTTTCGCGTCTTCCGCCTCTACCAGCCGGCGGATGCGCTCGCGCACAGCTTCGGCCGAATGCGCCTCGCCGCCGTCGGCGGCGGCAAGCGCGGCGGTGAAGAAATAGCGCAGTTCGAAGAGGCCGCGCGGCGTCATCATGTATTTGTTGGCGGCCACGCGGCTCACCGTCGATTCGTGCATGCCGATCGCCTCGGCCACGTCGCGCAGCTTCAAGGGCCGCAGGTGCCGCACCCCGTGCAACAGGAAGGCGTCCTGCTGGCGCACGATCTCGCTTGCCACCTTGAGGATGGTCTTGGCCCGCTGGTCGAGGCTGCGTGCCAGCCAGTTGGCGCTTTGCAGGCAGTCGGTGAGGAAGGCCTTGTCCTCCTTCCCGGCGCGCGCCGAGACGGTGGCGAAATAGGTCTGGTCGACCAGCACCCGCGGCAGCGCTTCCTGGTTCAGCTCCACCGCCCAGCCGCCGTCAGCCGCCGGCCGCACGGTCACGTCCGGCACCACCGGGTCCGCCGCCGCCGTCGTGAAGGCGGTGCCCGGCTTCGGGTCGAGCGTGCGGATTTCTCCGAGCATCTCCACCAGGTCCTCCTCGTCCACCCGGCACAGCCGTTTGAGCGCCTGGAAGTCGCGCTTGGCGAGCAGGTCGAGATTGGCGAGCAGGCCCTCCATCGCCGGGTCCAGCCGATCGCGCGCCTTGAGTTGCAGCGCCAGGCACTCGGCAAGGCTGCGGGCAAACAAACCCGCGGGATCGAAGGTCTGGCAGGTGGCCAGCACGCGCTCCAGAAGTTCAGGGTCGGCGCCGGTGCGCACGGCGATCTCTTCCATATCCGCCGTCAGGTAGCCCGCCTCGTCCAGCCCCTCGGCCAGTTCCAGCGCCAGGAGCCGCTCCGCCGGCGCCTCGAAGCAGAAGGCGATCTGTTCGCGCACATGCGCGCGCAGCGTTACCGGTTCAGCCGCCACCGCCTCCAGGTTCCAGTCTCCGCCGCCGGTGAGCCCGTTGCCGCCGGCGGAGCGCCACTGGGCCGAAAGGTCGGGGCCGATCGACTCGTGCCTGCCGGGGTCGTCGGGAAACAGGTTTTCCAGCGAGCTGTCCAGCCGGTCGGCCATGGCTTCGGAGGTGTTCGGCGCCGCCGCTTCCTCCCGCGCCGGCGTCGCCGGCCCCTCTCCATCCTCGCGCGCAAGCAGCGGATTGCGCTCGATCTCGCCGGCGATGAACTGCTCCAACTCGACATGCGTCAACTGCAGCAACCGGATCGATTGCAACAGTTGCGGCGTCATCACCAGTGACTGGCTCTGCCGTAGATTCAAACTGGGCGAAAGGGCCATTTTACTCTACCTGCCCCGGCCTTCCGACAAAATCGCGGGCCCTTCCCGCTGCTCGCGCGATAAAACTGGCCCGGGATTTGCTTGTCAAGAAAAGACGGTGGTTTGCGACGCGGAAAATGTGCCCACGGCGCCCGATTTTGCGGGATTCAGCCCGATTTCGCAGGGTTCAAAAGGTAAAACCCTCGCCAAGATAGAGCCGCCGCACATCGGCATTCCCGACAATATCCTGCGGTCGCCCGTGGGTGAGCACCTGGCCGGCGTGGATGATATAGGCGCGGTCGATGAGCCCCAGCGTCTCGCGCACGTTGTGGTCGGTGATGAGCACGCCGATGCCGCGTCCCGTCAGGTGCCGCACAAGCTCCTGGATGTCGGTCACGGCGATGGGATCGATGCCGGCGAAGGGCTCGTCGAGCAGCATGAAATTCGGCTTGCTGGCCAGCGCCCTGGCGATCTCCAGCCGCCGCCGCTCGCCGCCCGAAAGGGAGACGGAAGGCGCCTTGCGCAGATGGCCGATGCGGAACTCCTCCAGGAGAGCGTCCAGCGTCTTCTCGCGCTCCTTGCGGCTTTTCTCCACCACTTCCAGGATGGCGCGGATGTTCTTCTCCACCGTCAGCCCGCGAAAGATCGACGCCTCCTGCGGCAGATAGCCGATACCCAGCCTTGCCCGCCGGTACATGGGCATGGAGGTGACGTCGTGGCCGTCGATATGGATGGTTCCCTGGTCGACCGGCACCAGCCCCGTCACCATATAGAAGCAGGTGGTCTTGCCGGCGCCGTTCGGCCCCAGAAGGCCGACGGCCTCGCCGGCGCGCACGCCCAGCGACACGCCGCTGACCACCTGCCGGTTCTTGTAGGCCTTGGTCAGGCCGCGCGCGATCAGCGTCCCCTTGTAGCGCTCCAGGCCGTTGTCCCGATGCGGTTCAATGGAGGGTTCGGCGCTTCGGCGCTTGGGGCGTTTGGAAGGTGAGGCGGTCACGAAATACCTATTGCCGGTTCTGCGAGCCAGGGGTGAGCAGCATCCGCACGCGGCCGGTCGATCCTTCTTCCTTGCAGCTTTCCAATGTCGCCTGTCCGGTTGCCATCTGCACCGTCAGCTTGCAGCCGACGATCACGTTCTCCCTCTCCGACAGCACCACCTCCTTGCCCGAAAGCACCAGCACCTCGGTCTTCATGTCGAAGGTGCCGCGTTCGCCCGTCGCCACCTGGTCCTCGGACTTGACGTAGACCCCGCCTTCCACCTCCAGCCGATCGATCTGCGCGCTGCCGGTAGTCGCCGAGCCGCCCTGGCGGTCGTAATAGACCGTCATCCGCGCTGATTTGAGAAGCGTCGGCCCCTGCACGACGGAGACATTGCCGATAAAAATGCCCTTGCTCTCGCTCTCGTCCACCTCGAAGCGGTCGCTTTCGATCTGGATCGGCTCGTCGCCGGAGAGCTTCAGCCCGGTAAGCTGGCCCTGCCTGTCCTGCGCCAGCGCCGCGTTCGCCGCCACGAGCGCCAGGCCCCCGGCCGCAAGCAAACTGGAAATCCTATTCATCGCCGTTGCCCTCTCCGTCCCGTTCCTGCGCCGGCCGCACTTTCCCCGGGTCGATCTCCACGCGCACGCGGTTCTCGAATACCAGTTTCTTGCCACCATTCGAAGCGTGCAGCGCATCGGCGCTGATGCGCATCCCGTCCATCTCGATCTCCACCGGCTTGTCCGTAGTGAGATCGTTGGAGGCAATGTCTATCTCGGCCGACTGCAGCCGTGCAACGAACCCGGAGGTCGTCCTGAACGTGATCTCGGTGTCGAGCGTCAAGAGGTCGTTCGCGCGGTCGAACGTACCGCGCGCCGCGCTGATCGTCGCCTCGTCGTCGGCGTCAATCGGCAGCGTGGCCCTGATCTCCTCCATCTCGATGGGGCCGTCGGTGGTTCCGATCGCCTGCAGCGCCTTCGCGGCGGTCACCGTGTAGGGCCGGCGCTCCCTGGTGAAGCCGTCGAGCGTGGGGTTTTCTATCACGAGATTGCCGCCTTCGATCGCCGTGGAGCCGAGGCCGATCGTGTTTCCGCCGATCGAGGGAAGGAAAGAATAGCCGACGAACAGCACCGACACCAACACCGCCACAGCCGGAAGCGCGAATTTCAGCATCCGCACCCGGCGCGAGTGACGCGCGGCGCTGGCGAAGACGTCCGCCCCGCGCTCGGCGCGCCTGACGGCGTCCGAATCCGTATCCCGCGTAGGCCGGCCGGCGCGCGCGCTGTTCGTATTGGCCCCCGCCTTGCGGGCGTTGTTCATCTGGTCGCTCCTGCCGGGGGAAAGGGGAGGTACCCTCATCTCGGCCGCGCGCTGCGTGACCGGCCGTGCCATGGCGCCGTCCTTCGTTACGCGCTGCAGTCTCGACATAAGGTCCCTTGCCCGCTCGCCCACCACGGCGTTACACCGCAATATGGCTATTCTTGGGTTAACGTCAGGTACTTAACCCGCTGCCGTGCAAGGTAAACCTTGATCGCGGGACAGTGAAACTATGTAGCTCATAAGCGCGGCTTCGTCTAAAAGGCAAGCCTAGTGGTGCGATCCTGACAGATGGCACCCATCTGTCAGGACAAATCGCCCCACCAGATTAATAGCTTGTGGGCTGACTTCTCCAAACAGATGGGTACCATCTGTTTGGGTCAGACCACGAGAGACCCTCTCACATATCCAGCGAGGCCCCCATGTCCACCCGAGCCGACGATCTGATCGACCGCCGCCGCCTCCGGCGCAAGCTCACCTTCTGGCGCGTGATCGCCTTTCTGGTCATCGCCCTGGCGCTCGCCGGCTCCCTACGCTGGCTGTTCGCCGAGCGTCTCGCCACGGCGACCGCCCATATCGCCCAGGTTCGCATCGAGGGCACCATCACCGAGGACGACGAGCTTCTTGAGCGGCTCGACCGTATCCGCGAGTCCGGAGCCGTGAAAGGGGTCATCCTCACCGTCGATTCGCCCGGCGGCACGACCGCTGGCGGCGAGGCCGTCTTCGAAGAGATCCGCCGCCTGGCCGAGGAGAAGCCGGTAGTCGCCCAGGTGGGCACGCTGGCCGCTTCCGCGGGCTACATGATCGCCAGCGCGGCGGATCATATCGTTGCCCGCCAGTCCTCCATCGTCGGCTCCATCGGCGTTATCGTGCAGATTCCCAATGTCGCCGGGCTGATGGAAAATGTCGGCGTCACGGTGGAGGAGGTGAAGTCGTCGCCGCTCAAGGCAGAGCCCTCGCCCTTCAACGCGACCACCGAAGAGGAGCGCGCCATGCTGCGCGCCATGGTGCTCGACAGCTACGACTGGTTCATCGGCCTCGTCACCGACCGTCGGCCGCTCTCGCGCGGCGAGGTGACGGAGCTTGCCGACGGCTCTGTGTTCACCGGCCGCCAGGCGCTCGACCGCAAGCTGGTCGATGCGCTCGGCGGTGTGCGCGAGGCCAAGGAATGGCTGGTCGAAAGGGGTGTTGACGAGAATCTGGAGATCGTCGAATGGAAGGCGGACACGTCCGGTGGATCGCTGTTCTTCTCACAGGCCGCCGCCGCATGGCTGGCCCAGTTGTTCGGCCTTCCGCAGCAGGGCGGCATTTTGTCCTTTCTGGGTGCCGAACGCATCTTTCTTGACGGTCTGCTGTCGGTCTGGCAACCTGAAATGACCCACTTGCCGGATTGATATTACAATAAAATTTCCGACAATCCCCTGGCAATCAAAGCGGCGGAAACGAAACCATGATCAAGTCTGAGCTCGTGCAGACCATCGCCAACCGCAACCCGCACCTGTTTCTGCGCGACGTGGAAAACATCGTGAATGCGATCTTCGAGGAGATCACCGACGCCTTGGCGGAGGGCAACCGCGTCGAGTTGCGCGGTTTTGGCGCCTTTTCGGTGAAAAACCGCCCCGCGCGCTCGGGCCGCAACCCGCGCACCGGCGAATCGGTCTATGTCGAGGAAAAGTGGGTTCCCTTCTTCAAGACGGGCAAGGAGCTGCGCGAGCGGCTGAACGCGGACGAGTAGCGCCTTCCTAGTGGTGCGATCCTGACAGATGGTACCCATCTGTCAGGACAAATCGCCCCACCAGATTAATAGTTTGTGGGCTGACTTTTCCAAACAGATGGGTACCATCTGTTTGGGTCAGACCACGAGGCGCCCACTTCCATGAAAAGGCGGGGATCCGCATGTTCAATCGCATTGTGATCGTGCTGGTATTTGTGCCGCTTGCGATCGTCCTCATCGCTCTCGCCGTGGCCAATCGTGCGAGCACCGCCTTCACGCTCGACCCCTTCAATCCCGGCAATCCCGGCCTGACGGTGGAACTGCCGCTGTTCGTCTATCTCTTTGCCGCGCTCCTTATCGGCATGTTCGTCGGCAGCATCGCCACATGGTTCCGCCAGGGGCGGTACCGCCGCATAGCCTGCGAGCGGGCGCAAGAGGTCGAGCAGTTGCGCACGGCCGAGCGCCAGAAGAGCTCCACCCTCGCTCCCACGGACGTCTGACACGTTTCATGCTTACGCTCTCCGCCGCCGACGTCGACAAATGCCTCACCTACGAGGGCCTGGTAGAAACCCTGCGCGAGGCGTTCCGTGCCGGCGCCGTGCAGCCGGTGCGCCACCATCACACCATCGAGCGGCCCCGCGGCAGTGAGAGTACGCTGCTCCTCATGCCTGCCTGGAGCGATTTCGCCGCCGAGGAAGGCGATGGCCACATCGGCGTCAAGATCGTTACCGTCTCGCCGGACAACAACGCCATCGGCAAGCCCGCCGTCATGGGCGTCTATCTGCTGATGGACGGGAAGACGGGCGAGCCGCAGGCCCTCATCGACGGCCAGCGCCTTACCCTGTGGCGCACCGCCTGCGCCTCCGCGCTTGCCGCCTCCTATCTCGCCCGCCCTAAGGCCGAACGCCTTCTCGTCGTCGGCGCCGGCGCGCTCGCCTCCCATCTCGCCCGCGCGCACAAGAGCCAGCGGCCCATTCGCGAGGTGAAGATCTGGAATCGCACGCCCGCCAACGCCGAGAAGGTGGCCGAGACCCTGCGCGGCGAGGGGATCGACGCGAGCGTTGTGGATGACCTCGATGCGGGTATCGGCTGGGCGCACATCGTCACCTGCGCCACGCTCTCCACCGTGCCGCTGGTTCGCGGCGCCGTGCTCTCCCCCGGCACCCATGTCGACCTCGTCGGCGCCTTCTCCCCCACCATGCGCGAAAGCGACGACGAGGCACTTTCCCGCGCCTCGGTCTACGTCGACACCCGCGCCGGCGCCACGAAGGAAGCCGGCGACATCGTCCAGGGTATCGAGTCCGGCGCCCTGACGCCCGACGACATCAAGGCCGACCTCTTCGAGCTGGCACGCGGCGAGAAACCTGGCCGCCGAAGCGATGACGAGATCACCCTCTTCAAGTCCGTCGGCACCGCCATCGAAGACCTCGCCGCCGGTATCGCCGTCTACCGCGCCTCGAAGGGCTGACGCCTCGCAAGAGGCAGGACAACCCGCTTGTTGCGCCCCTCGAAGCGCTATGGCAGAAGCGGCTCAGGCTTAATCCCTCACGCTCCGGAGCCCTTGTTGAAGCCTTCGCGGGACAAGAACCGTCACCACCGCCAGCGCACTGAAAGCCGCGAAAGGCAGCCCTCCGCCGCGCGCACGTCCAGGCGCGGCACCGGTCCGCTCCCCGACGAACGCCTGCCGCTCATCCTGGAGGTGACGCCCGACGAGAATTACGCGCTCCTCGATTCGGGTGCCGGCCGCAAGCTGGAGCAATACGGCCCCTATCGCATCGTCCGCCCCGAGGGCCAGGCGTTCTGGCAGCCTGCCTGGGACGAGGCGGAGTGGGAAAAGGCCGACGCCGTCTTCACCGGCGACACGGACGAGGAGGGCATGGGCCGCTGGCGCTTTCCCCGCACACCGCTCGGCGAAACCTGGTCCATGCGCCACGACGGCATCGCCTATCTCGGCCGCTTCACCTCCTTTCGCCATGTCGGCGTGTTCCCGGAGCAGGCCTCCCACTGGGCCCACATGGCGGGGCTCATCGAGGAGGCGCGCCGCCCGGTCAAGGTGCTCAATCTCTTCGGCTATACCGGTCTTGCCTCGCTGGTCGCCGCCCGCGCCGGCGCCCAGGTCACCCACGTCGATGCCTCGAAGAAGGCGATAGGATGGGCGCGCGAGAACCAGGAGATGGCGCAGCTTTCCGACCGCCCGATCCGCTGGATTTGCGAGGACGCGGTGAAGTTCGCCGAGCGCGAGGCGCGCCGCGGCAATGCCTACGACATCATCCTTCTCGACCCTCCCGCCTACGGTCGCGGCCCCAAGGGCGAGGTGTGGCAGCTTTTCGAGCACCTCCCGGGCCTGGTGGAGACCTGCCGCGCCATCCTCTCGCAAAAGCCGCTCGCCGTGGTGCTGACGGCCTATTCCATCCGCGCTTCCTTCTTCGCCATCCACACGCTGATGCGCGATTCCTTCGCCGGCATGGGCGGCCGTGTCGAATCGGGCGAACTGGTCATCCGCGAAAAGTCGGCCGGCCGTGCACTCTCCACCTCGCTCTTCTCGCGCTGGGTGGCCCGATGACCGACAGGCAGAGCCGCGCACCGGGCCGCGTCAAGGAGGTCACGAGCCTTTCCAATCCGCTGGTCAAGGACATCAAGGCGCTGGCCTTGAAGAAATTCCGCGACCGCGAGCACGCCTTCATGGCCGAAGGCCTGAAGCTCGTTCTCGACGCGCTCGACGCCGGCTGGACCATCCGCACCCTCGTCTACGCCAAGGCCGGCCGCGGCAACGCCGCCGTTGAAAAGGCCGCCGCCCGGACGGTCGCCGCCGGCGGCCTCGTGCTGGAGGTCTCCGAGAAGGTGCTTTCCGCCATCACCCGCCGCGACAACCCGCAGATGGTCGTCGGCGTCTTCCAGCAGCGCTACCGCCCGCTCGCCGACATCCGCCCCGCCGACGGCGACGTCTGGGTGGCGCTCGACCGCGTGCGCGACCCCGGCAATCTCGGCACCATCGTCCGTACCGTCGATGCCGTGGGTGCAGCAGGCGTCATCCTTGTCGGCGATTGCACGGATCCCTTTTCGCTCGAGACCGTCCGCGCCACCATGGGCTCGCTCTTCTCCGTGCCGCTTTCCCGTGCCGACGAGGACGCCTTCCTCGCCTGGCGCAAGTCCTTCCCCGGCCTGGCGATCGGCACCCACCTCAAGGGCTCCGTCGACTACCGCACCCTCGATTATGCCTCCGGTCCGGTCCTGCTTCTCATGGGCAACGAGCAGCAGGGTCTGCCCGACCGGCTGGCGGAGACCTGCGACCGGCTCGTGCGCATCCCGCAGGCCGGCCGCGCCGACTCGCTCAATCTGGCCGTCGCCACCGGCGTCATGCTCTACGAGATCCGCCGCGCCGCCCTCCCGTCCACACCGGAGGCCGCCCCATGAAGCCGCGCCAGACTGCCTTCTACGGCGTCCTTCTGTTCGTCGCCATCGCCCTCGACCAGGCGATCAAGACGCTGGTCGAGGCCCGCCTGCCGCTGCACGAAAGGCTGGACGTCCTGCCTTTCCTCGCCCTTCTGCATTCGCGCAATACGGGCGTCGCCTTCTCCATGTTCTCCGGCGTCGACGGCCTCTGGCTCAGTCTCGCCGTCCTCGGCGTCATCGTCTTCATCGCCGTGCTGGCCGTCCGCACCGAGGCAACGCAGATATTCGCCCGCCTCGGCTTCGCACTCATCATCGCCGGCGCGCTGGGAAATCTCATCGACCGGGCGGTGCGCGGCTACGTCGTCGACTATGTCTATTTCCATACCCCCGTCTGGTCTTTCGCCATCTTCAATCTGGCGGACGCCTTCATCACCATCGGTGCCGGCCTCGTCATCCTCGAAGAGGTGCTCGCCTGGCGCCGCGGCAGGAAGGCCGGATGATTCCGGCGAGGGGAGTTCTCCATTGACCTCCCGTCCGCCCCGCCCCACAGTTCATTCGAACTCAGCACGCCCGGAGGAGCCCCATGACCGACCGTTTCGAGGCCGTTCTCATCACCCGCGACGAGGAGAAGAACCAGTCGGCGGCCTTCGTCGAGATGACCGAGGACGAGTTGATGGAAGGCGACGTCACCGTCGCCGTCGAGGCCACCACGGTCAACTACAAGGACGGCCTCGCCATCACCGGCAAGGCCCCCGTCGTGCGCCGCTTCCCCATGATCCCCGGCGTTGACTTCGCGGGCACGGTCACCCGCTCCACCCACGCCGACTGGAAGGAGGGCGACAAGGTCATCCTCAACGGCTGGGGCGTTGGCGAGACCCATTACGGCGCCTACGCAGCCAAGGCCCGCGTCAGCGGTGACTGGCTGGTGCCGCTGCCGGGCGGCATGAGCCCGCGCGAGGCCATGGCCGTGGGCACGGCCGGCTACACCGCCATGCTCTGCGTCATGGCGCTGGAGCGCCACGGCATCACCCCAGACCGCGGCCCGGTCATCGTCACGGGCGCGGCCGGCGGCGTCGGCTCGGTCGCCATCGCCCTGCTTGCCGGTCTCGGCTACGAGGTCGCCGCCTCCACCGGCCGCCCGGCGGAGGAGGCCTATCTGAAGGGCCTCGGCGCCAGTGAGATCATCGCCCGCGAGGAGCTTTCCGGCCCCGCCCGGCCGCTCGGCAAGGAGCGCTGGGCCGGCGGCGTCGACGCCGTCGGCAGCCACACGCTGGCCAACGTCCTGTCCATGACCTGCTATGGCGGCGCCGTCGCCGCCTGCGGTCTGGCGCAGGGCATGGATCTGCCGGCAAGCGTGGCTCCCTTCATCCTGCGCGGCGTGTCCCTCCTCGGCATCGATTCGGTCATGGCGCCGAAGGCATTGCGCCTGGAAGCCTGGCGCCGCATCGCCGGCGAGCTCGACCACGCCAAGCTCGCCGCGCTCTCCAGCACGCTCTCCTTTCACGATCTCCTGGAGGCGGCGGAAAATATCGTCGCCGGCCGGGTGCGCGGCCGGCTGGTCGTGGAAATGTAAACAAAGCCCTGTCGTAATCGCTAAGACTTAAGCGGCCGGCCAAAATCTTCCGTAAGTCCCGCCATATATGGTCGGTCCCCATGATGATGGCGGGCGTCCGGCGGATATTTGCACGATTGTGGCGCGGCAGCCGGGCAGGTGGCGCCGACGGCGCTCTTTTGTGGTTCGGCCTGACGGCGCTGCTCGTCTGCTTCCTGGCTTATCTCACCGGTGCCGCCCCCCTTCTGATCCTTGCTCTCGCCCTTCTTGGGCTGGCGGGCTGTGCCCTGGCATTGCAGCCTTGGCCCGAGCTTCCAGCCGGCCCGCAGGAGGATGCGCAGAAGGCGGCAAGCATGGAGGAGATCGAGGCGCTCGCCGACCGCATGTGGGAGATGCAGGAAAGCGAGCAGCGCTTCCACGGCCTTCTCGAAGCTCTGGGCGACCTCGTCGTGCATCGCGACCGCAACGGTCGCATTCTCTACGCCAACAGCGTGTTCGCCGAGTTCATGGAGGTCGAGCCGTCGGCGCTGAAGGGCAAGACGCTGCCCGAACTCGGCGTCGATATCGGCCTGGTGCCCGATGCCGCTTTCTCCGACGGCGAAAGCCTGAGCTCGACCGACGTTCCGATCCACGCCAAGGGCGGTCTGCGCTGGTTCTCCTGGACCGAGCTTTCGCTGCGCGACCGGGAAAACGACACAGTCTCCCACTGGGCGATCGCCCGCGACATCACCGCCCGCAAGCGCGCCGAGGGCGCGCTGGTCAACGCCCGTGAGCGCGCCGAGCAGGCAAGCCTTGCCAAGTCCCGCTTCCTGGCCACGGTCAGCCACGAGATCCGCACGCCGATGAACGGCATCATGGGCATGGCCACGCTGCTCGCCGATACGCGTCTTTCGCCCGAGCAGCGCACTTATCTCGGCGCCATCTCCACTTCCGCCGCCGCGCTCCTGGCGCTCATCGAAGACCTGCTCGACTACTCCAAGATAGAGGCCGGCAGGCTGGAGCTGGAGCCGCAGCGCGTGAACGTGCGCGAATTGGTGGAGAATATCGTCGAGCTCATGGCCTCGCGCGCCTTCGCCAAGAACATCGGGCTCGGCTGCCACATCGCCCCGGAGGTGCCGGACACCGTCACCGCCGATCCAGGCCGCCTGCGCCAGATCCTGCTCAATTTGCTCGGCAATGCCGTCAAATTCACCGAAGAGGGCGGCGTGCTCGTCACCGTGACAACTGCCATGCATGACGACAAGCCGGCGCTCGCCTTCAAGGTCGACGACACCGGGCCGGGCCTTGACGAAGCGACCATCGAGCGCATCTTCCACGAGTTCGAGCAGGCCGACAGCGGCCCCACCCGTCGCCACGGCGGCGCCGGCCTGGGTCTTGCCATCACCAGCCGGCTGGTCGAGGCGATGGATGGCGGCATCGCCGTCGAGAGCGCGCCGGGCGAGGGGGCGGCCTTCACCGTCTTGTTGCCCCTCCTCGAGGGCGCCGATGCGCCCGTCGAGGCCACCCTTGCCCTCAAGGGCTGGAACGTCGCCATCCTAACGCCCCACGCGGTGGAGGGCGAGGCGCTTGCCATGACCGTACGCGCCCACGGCGGCAAGGTGCGTGTCTTCGACGGCGAAAAGAGCGCGGCGGCGCTGCTGCGCCGGCGGCAGGCCGCCTTCGACGCGGTTCTCGTCGACGCTTCGCTCGAAAGCGGCAATGTGGACCTGCTCGCCAGGCTGCGTCGTCAGGGCCTCCACGCCGAGCAGGCCCTGACGCTCATCGCGCCCACCGATCGCGGCCGGCTCTCCGCCTTTCGCGCCAATGGCTACGGCGTCTTCCTCGCCCGCCCGGTGCGCGGACGAACGATCCTGCGCCTGCTCCTGAACGGCCGCCCGAGCACGGCGGAGAGCGCCGCGGCGGAGCCCGACGCCCCCGGCCGCGGCCCGTCCCCGCGCACCGGTGCGGCGCTTAACGTGCTGGTGGCCGAGGACAACGAGATCAACGCCATGCTGGCGCGCGCCACCCTCACCCGCGCCGGCCACCGCGTCACGCTGGTTTCAAACGGCCGCGCCGCCGTCGACGCGCTCACCCATCCCGCCCGCGACTACGACATCGTGCTCATGGACCTGCATATGCCGGTGCTGGGCGGTCTGGACGCCATCTCCGGCGTCCGCCGCTACGAGGAGGAAACGGGCCTTCCGCCGATCCCCATCCTCGTGCTTTCGGCGGACGGCCAGGAAAAGACGCGCCACGGCGTTCTGGCCCATGGCGCCAGCGGTTTCGTCACCAAGCCGCTCGATCCGGACAAGCTGCTCTCGGCGCTGGAGACGCATGCGGCGGCTTGATCTGCCTGTCCACAAGAGCGCCGATCTACACAAGCACCTGTCTACACAGGCGATTGTAAGCCGGCCACTTTCCTGTCATCGTCCTGTCGCAGCTAGCTTCTATGTCGGCTTCAACGCGACGTGGAGGAGAATCAGTGGTGCAGGGCTTGACACTGAAACCGACCGCCTGTCCCGAAGGTGCCGAGAAATTGGCGCTTCTCGAAGATCTCGCCGCCCGAATGTCCGAGGAGGCCGTCCTCGGCCGGATCGGCCCGCTCGAAGTGCGGCTGGCGCAGGACCCTGATGAGATCGCCGCCGCCCAATCCATTCGTTTCCGCGTCTTCTACCAGGAAATGGGCGCGAAACCGGGCTCGCTGGAAGAGCGCGACGCCGACCGATTCGACGCCGTCTGCGACCACCTTCTGGTGGTCGACATCTCCCTTCCCGGTGCCGGGCGCGACCGCATCGTCGGCACCTACCGGCTCCTCACCCAGGAAAACGCCGTTGCCGCCGGCGGCTTCTATTCCGAGGAAGAGTTCGAGCTGAAGGCCCTCGTCGCCCGTCATCCCAAACGCCGCTTTCTGGAGCTCGGCCGCTCCTGCGTTTTGCCGGCTTATCGTTCCAAGCGCACCATCGAGCTCCTGTGGCAGGGTATCTGGGCCTACTGCCGGCAGAGGAACGTCGACGTGATGACCGGCTGCGCCTCCTTCCCCGGCACGGTTCCCGCCGCCCACGCCGAGCCTCTCTCCTTCCTCGCCCATTTCTGTCGGGCCGACGCCCCTTGGTACGTGCGTGCCCGCGCCAGCCGCTACGCTGCCATGGACCTGATGCCGCGCGAGGCGGTGAACGCCAAGGCCGCCCTTGCCGCCATGCCGCCGCTCATCAAGGGCTATCTCCGCCTCGGCGCCAGGTTCGGCGACGGCTGCGTCGTCGACCACGACTTTTCAACGACGGATGTGCTGGTCGTCCTGCCCGTGGAAGCGATCTCGGAGCGCTATATCGCTTACTACGGCGCGGAAGCCGAGCGTTTCGCGGTATAGGCCGCTACAGCGCGTCCACCAGCCTCCCAGCGCCGTCGCGGAACGGGTCGACCGTGGGCAGGCCCATGCGCGCCTCGATGCCCTCCAGGCACGTCCTCGCCTCCGCCGGTGAAAGTGCCGCCGTGTTGACCGAAATGCCGGTCACCTTCGCCGCCGGATTGACGATGCGCGCCGTCGCCAGCGCCAGGTCGCGCAACGCCTCCAGCGAGGGCAGGGCATAGTGCGGCAGGCCGCGCAGATGCGTGCTCGTCGGCTCATGGCACAGCACCAGCGCATCTGGTTGCCCGCCGTGGACGAGCGCCAGCGTCACGCCTGAAAAGGACGGGTGGAAGAGGCTGCCCTGGCCTTCGATCAGGTCCCAGTGGTCGGGGTCGTTGTCGGGCGTCAGCCATTCCACCGCGCCGGCCATGAAATCCGCCACCACCGCGTCCAGCGGTATGCCCGAACCGGTAATCAGTATGCCGGTCTGGCCTGTGGCACGGAAGGTCGCCTTCATGCCGCGCGCCAGCATCTCGCGCTCCATGGCGAGCGCGGTGTACATCTTGCCGATGGAGCAGTCCGTGCCGACGGCGAGGCAACGCTTGCCCGTACGCGGCTTGCCGTCGGCGATGGGAAACGCCTGTTGCGGCACCCGCACGTCGAAAAGCTCCGTGCCGGCCTGCCGCGCAGCGTCTACCAGTTCGGGCAAATCGGTCAGCCGGTTGTGCAGTCCCGAGGCGATATCCATGCCGGCACGGGTGGCGGCGACCAGCGTTTCGATCCAGCTGGGCGCGATGACGCCGCCACGGTTGGCCGCGCCGACCACCAGCGTCCGCGCCCCCGCCGCCCGCGCCTCTTCCAGCTCCATGTCGGGCAGGCCAAGATCGGCTTTGCAGCCGTCGAGCCGCAACTGCCCGAGGCAGAATTGCGGGCGCCAGTCCTTGATGCCCTGCGCCACCTTGGCCGCCAGTTGGTCCGGCGCGTCGCCGAGAAAGAGCAGATAGGGCGTCTTCACCATGGCTTGGCTCCCAGAAAAAAGTCTCTCAGATAGCTGACGGCAGGGCGTGCCGCTGTCAAGAAACCCTGCTCAGGCCGGAAGGCTTTATACGCGAAGGGCGTTGATTGCGCCCGCGTCCACAGGTAACGATGGTTAAGGAACGAAAGGGGAGCACGGTTGGAGGCGGTCAAGCGGGCGATCAGGGGCGCGTTGGAAAAGGGCGACGCGCAGGACAGGGCCTTCCGGGAAAAGGTCTACCGGCAAGCCTTTGCCGCGTTGGAGCGTTCCTTGCAGTCGCGGCCCCAACTCTCCATCGAAGACGTGCGCCAGCGCCGCGATCGCGTGAAGGCGGTTATCGTCGAGATCGAGAACGAGTTCATACCCGCCGTAGCTCCTGCCCCCGCTCCCGAACCTGGATTCGCCGAGCCGGGACCCGAGGCGGATTTCGTGCCGCGCGTCGAGCGCGAGGACCGGCTGTCGGCTGCCGAGGAGCCGGCGGACGACATCGCCCCACCCGGCGACCCCCTCGCATCCGAGGCCGAAATGGAGGGGCGGCGCCGGCCCTTCGCCATGCTTTTCCTGTTCGCCACGCTGATCGCCGCCGTCGGCATCGGCGCGTGGTGGACGCTGCAAAGCGGTATCCTGCAGCCGGCCGAAGAGCGCGGTGCCGGCCTGTCCGCTCCGCCGATTGCCGAGGAGGAGGATTTCGACCCCGGCGACGGCGCACCTCGGCCGGTGGCCGGCACCATTCGGGCGGCCGGCGACTGGATCACCATCTTCTCCCCGGAAGATCCCACCACTGTGCGGGCTCAGGGCGGCGCGCGCGCCGAGGTGATGGACGAGGAGGAGGGCTTCCTGCGGATCGCCGGCGCGCCTGAGGCGGCCGTGCTCTTCGATGTCGGCCAGGGCGTTCTGGAACGGCTGGCCGGCCGGCGCGTCATCTTCAACATCACGGCAAGCGCCCAGGAAGGGCAGGAGACGCAGATCTCCGTCTCCTGCGATTTCGGGACGCTCGGCGATTGCGGCCGCTCGCGCTACCTTGTTGGCCCGTCGCCCTCCGAATATCTGCTGGAGACGGAGTTGCCCGCCGGCGAGCCGGTCGCCGGCGGCACGATCGCCATCGTACCCGATGTCGAAGGCGAGGGCCGCACGCTCGACATCTTCTCCTTGCGTGTGGCGACCGCCGACTAGTTCTTTCGTACGGGCCGCTGCCGGAATCCGGTCATAACCCGGTTGATTCAGCGCAAAGCGCTGCTGTTGCGGCGTGGCATTTTGCCCTTCCGCCGGCGATGGACGCAGCGGGAGCGGGCGATTATGATCTCCAGGCAAACTTGGGAATAACAATATGGATTACGCACGGTTTTTTTCCGAGGCAATCGACCAGTTGCACGCGGAGCGGCGCTACCGCGTATTCGCGGATCTGGAGCGCATTGCGGGCGCCTTTCCGCGCGCCATCTGGCGCGCTGACGGCAAGGCCCGGGAAATCACCGTGTGGTGCTCCAACGACTATCTGGGCATGGGCCAGCACCCGGATGTGATCGCCGCCATGCATGAGGCGGCCGGCCGCATGGGCTCTGGCGCCGGCGGCACGCGCAACATCTCCGGCACGAATCACCCGCTGGTGGAGCTGGAAGCGGAGCTTGCCGACCTGCACGGCAAGGAGGCCGCGCTCGTCTTCACCTCGGGTTTCGTCTCAAACGAGGCTTCCATCTCCACCATCGCGCGGCTTCTGCCCGACTGCCTGGTGCTTTCGGACGAGTTGAACCACGCCTCGATGATCGAGGGCGTGCGCCGTTCGGGCGCCGAAAAGAAGATTTTCCGCCACAACGACTTGGCGCACCTGGAAAGCCTGCTTGCTGCCACCGGCCGCGAGCGGGCGAAGCTGATCGTCTTCGAATCGGTCTATTCCATGGACGGCGACATCGCCCCCATCGCCGAGATCGCCGACCTGGCCGAGAAATACAACGCGATGACCTATATCGACGAGGTGCACGCGGTCGGCATGTATGGCGCCCGCGGCGGCGGCATCACCGAGCGTGACGGTCTCGCCCACCGCATGGACGTGATCGAGGGCACGCTGGCTAAGGCCTTTGGCGTCATCGGCGGCTATATCGCCGGCTCGGCGGCGATCATCGACGCCGTGCGCTCCTACGCGCCGGGCTTCATCTTCACCACCGCCCTTCCGCCGGCCATCGCCAGTGCCGCCACCGCCTCCATCCGGCATCTGAAGGGTTCGACGGCCGAGCGCGCGGCGCACCGGCGTCAGGCCCAGCGCACCAAGGACGTGCTCAAGGCCGTCGGCCTGCCGGTGATGCCGTCGGAGACGCATATCGTGCCGCTCCTGGTGGGTGATCCGGAGCTGTGCAAGATGGCCAGCGACCGGCTCCTGGAAAAGCACGGCATCTACATCCAGCCGATCAACTATCCCACCGTGCCGCGCGGCACGGAGCGCCTGCGCATCACGCCCTCGCCCTTCCATTCCGACGAACTCATCGACGCGCTGAAGGGCGCGCTCATGGAGACGTGGGAAGCACTCGGCATCCCCTTCCAGGAGACCGGCCAACCACCCGCCGCCCAATCCGACCGCGTCATTCCGCTGGTGGTGTCGAAAGCCGGCGGGTAAGTCTACCCCACCGCCCATTTCGCCAGCCGCTCCGCCGCCTCCTCGAGCTGATCCGTCCTGCGGTTGAAGCAGAGGCGGAAGAAGCGCTCGCCGCCAGCGCCGAAAGCCGTTCCCGGCGCCAGCCCGACGCCCGTATCGTCGACGATCCGGATGGCCGCGCTGCGCGTGTCCTCCAGGCCATCCACGGCGAAGAAAAGATAGAAGGCGCCTTCCGGTACGGCCAGTTGCACCCGCCCCGTTGCCCTGAGGACGGTAGATAGCAGATCGCGATTGTGGCGCGCCCGCTCGATCTGCTGATCGATGAAGGAATCGCCTTCGTCGAGCGCGGTCACGGCGCCGCGCTGCATGAATTCCGCGACGCCGGACGTGGAATACTGCACCAGGTTCTCGAACACCTGGCCGAGCGACGGGTGCACCCGCACCCAGCCGATGCGCCAGCCGGTCATGGCCCAGTTCTTCGAGAACGAGTTGACGAAGAGGATGCGGTCGTCGTCGGAAGCGATATCGAACAGGGACGGCGCCCGCCGGCCGGAATAGAAGAACTTCGTGTAGATCTCGTCGGCGATGATCCACAACCCGCGCCGCCGCGCCATGTCGAGCAGCGCCTCAAGTGTCGCGCGGTCGGCAGTCCAGCCCGTCGGGTTGGACGGGGTGTTGACGAAGAGCGCGCGTGTGCGCGGCGTGATGGCGGCTTCGACGCGGCCGACGTCGAGGCTCCAACCGTTCTCCGAAAAATCGAGCAGCACCGGCACCGGCCTCCCGCCGGCGATGCCGAGCGCCGCGGGAAAGTTGGGCCAGGCGGGGCTTAGATAGACCACCTCGTCGCCGGCGCCGGCCACCGCCTGCAGCGCAAGCTGGATCGCCTGCATGCCGCCGCCGGTGACGATGAACTCCTCCGGTGCGAAGGTTCGGCCGAACGCCCGCTGGTGGTAGCGCGCCAGCGCCGCGCGCAACTCGGGAACGCCGCCCTGCCAGGTGTAGAAGGTGTGCCCGGCGGCGAGGCTCGCCCTCGCCGCCTCGCGGATGAAGTCCGGCGTCGGCAGGTCGCCCTCGCCCACCCACAGGGGAATGAGCCCCTCGCGGCCGCGCGCATGGTCGACCACGGATACAATGCCGCTCACCGGCGCTGCGCGCGCCTCAGCGCGCAGCATCTCCTTCAGGCTCATGCCTTGTTCCTTTTGTGTTGCTACTTCTTTGTTGCCAAAAGGTCGCGGATTTCCGTCAACAGCTGGATGTCCTGCGGCGGCGCTGCCGGCGGCGTCGGCGATTCGGCCTGCTGGCGGCGCAGGTTGTTCACACCCTTGACGATCAGGAAGATGATCCAGGCCAGAATGAGGAAATTGATGACGACGGTGATGAAATTGCCGTAGGCGAAGACGGCGCCCTGCTCGCGCGCCGCCTCCAGCGTGCTCGCCGTGACGCCGGAGGTGAGTGGAATGAAATAGTTCGAGAAATCGAAGCCGCCGAAGATCGCACCGACGATCGGCATGATGATGTCATCGGTCAGCGAGCTGACGATAAGGCCGAAGGCGCCGCCGATGATAACGCCCACGGCAAGGTCCATCACGTTGCCTCGAGCAATGAATTCCTTGAATTCGTTGAACATTTCTATTTCCCTCCGTTTAACGAAGCAGGCCAGGCAGCGGCCGTTCTCCGCCGCACGTGCGCCGCGAGAATAGCAAAAGCGCAGCGCTTGGTAAGTTTCCGCTCTGCACTTTGCACATCCGGCCTCTTGAGCCCACGGCGAAAGAAGCATTGCGCCGCCCGGCCCGGCTGTGCTTGGCTTCATCATCTTGGGAGGATGAGGGTCCGCCGTGCAAGGGTGGGTTATCGGCATCATAGCCATCGCCTACGTCACGCTGCTTTTCGTGATCGCGAGCCATGGCGACAGACGGGCGGCGATCCGCAACGCTGGATCGCGGCCGTTCATCTATGCGCTGAGCCTGGCCATCTACTGCACCTCGTGGACCTTCTTCGGCTCGGTGGGGCTCGCCTCGGAGCGCGCCTTCGAGTTCCTGGCAATCTATATCGGGCCGGTGCTCGTCTTCCTCTTCGCCAACCGCCTCATCGCCCGCATCATCCGGCTGGCCAAGAGCGAGAAGATCACCTCCATCGCCGATTTCCTGGCCGCCCGCTACGGCAAGAGCTTCGCCGTCGCCCTCGTCGCCACGCTCATCGCCACCTCGGGCACTATCCCTTACATCGCGCTGCAACTGAAGGCGATCTCCGATTCGGTGAACCTGATGGTGGAGCACTACACCGGTGCACCGCCCAACATCGACCTCGTCATCGGCGACATCTCGCTGATCGTGGCGATGCTCCTGGCGCTGTTCGCCGTCCTGTTCGGCACCCGCCATGCCGATGCCACGGAGCACCAGAACGGGCTTGTCCTCGCCGTGGCCGTGGAATCGATCGTCAAGCTCGCCGCCTTCCTCGCCGTCGGCGTGGCGGTGATCTTCGTGCTGTTCGACGGCCCGGCGGAACTTGCAAGCCGCGTGGCGTCGGAGCCGCAGGTGACCAGCGCCTTCGCCCATCCCACCTCGCTTGCCACCTGGATCGTCATGACGACGCTGTCGGCCTGCGCCATCGTCATGCTGCCGCGCCAGTTCTACGTCACCATCGTCGAGAACAAGCACCCGGACGAATTGAAGACGGCGGTCTGGCTCTTCCCGCTCTATCTCGTGCTCATCAACCTGTTCGTCATCCCCATCGCCTTCGCCGGCCTGCAGGTGGTGGGCGCACGCACGAACGCCGACCTCTATGTCCTCGCCCTGCCGCTCCTGTCCGGGCACGACATCCTGGCGCTGTTCGCCTTCATCGGCGGCCTGTCGGCGGCGACCGCCATGGTGATCGTCGCCAGCGTGGCGCTGTCGATCATGATCTCCAACGATCTCGTCATCCCCCTCTTCGTGCGGCGGCTTTTGCGGTCCGAAAGCCGGGAGAAGGAGGATTGGTCCGCCGTCATCCTCAACATCCGCCGCGCGGCGATCTTCATCATCCTGTTCACCGCTTTCCTCTATTATCGCGAGATCACCACCAACATCCGCCTGGCGGCCATCGGCCTGATCTCGTTCGCTGCCATCGCGCAGTTCGCGCCCTCCTTCTTCGGCGGCCTCATCTGGCGCGGGGCGAACAGCCGCGGCGCGCTCCTCGGCATGGGCGCGGGCTTCGCCGTCTGGGCCTATACGCTGCTCTTCCCATCGCTGGCGCCGGCCGGAACCGAGATCATCGCCCACGGCCCCTTCGGCATCGAGGCGCTGCGCCCGCAGGCGCTGTTCGGCACGGTCGGCGAGCCGCTGAACCACGGCGTGCTGTGGAGCTTGTCGATCAACATGCTGTTCTTCATCCTGGGCTCGCTCTCGCGCGCCGCCAAGCCGCAGGAGCGCATCCAGGCGGCGATCTTCGTGCCGCGCGACGCCACGCCCATGCCCAGCCTGCGCCGCTTCCGCACGGCGGTCACCGTCAACGACCTCAAGGACACCATCTCGCGCTATCTGGGCGTGGAGCGCACCGAGCGCTCCTTCCTCACCTTCGAGACCGAGCAGGGCACGCCCCTCAACGGCCACGAGCAGGCCAGCATGGCCGTCATCCGCTTTTCCGAGCAGTTGCTCGCCAGCGCCGTCGGCTCCTCCTCGGCAAGGCTCATCCTGTCGCTCCTGTTCCAGCGCAACGATAGTTCCCCGCGCGACGCCATGCGGCTCCTGGACGACGCGTCGATGGCGCTGCAGCACAACCGCGACCTGTTGCAGACCGCGCTCGACCAGATGGAGGAGGGGATCACCGTCTTCGACCAGGACTTCCGGCTCACCTGCTGGAACCGGCAATTCCGCACCCTTTTCGATCTGCCCGACGCCATGGGGCAGGTGGGCGTGTCGCTAAGCCGCATCGTCGGCCACCTGATCGCCCGCGGCGACCTGGCGCCCGATTCGGAAAGGACGATCCTCGACCGGCTGACCTCCTTCGGCTCGCCCTGGGAACTCAGGCTGCAGAACAGCGGCCGCATCATGGAGATCCGCTCCAACCTCATGCCGGGCGGCGGCATCGTCGCCACCTATACCGACATCACCGCCCGCGTGGAGGCCGACATGGCGCTGAAACGCGCCAACGAGACGCTGGAGCAGCGGGTGGCAAGCCGCACGGTCGAGTTGGTGCGCGTCAACGAGGAGTTGGCGCAGGCGCAGATGCTGGCGGAGGAGGCCAATCTATCAAAGACGCGCTTCCTGGCCGGCGCCGGCCACGACATCCTGCAGCCGCTCAATGCGGCGCGTCTCTACTGCGCGCCGCTCCGGGAGAAGCTCGACAGGGAAGACCTGCGCGCCGTGGTCGACAATATCGATTCGTCGCTGGATTCGGTCGAGACCATCCTGGGCGCGGTGCTCGATATCTCGCGTCTCGACACCGGCGCGCTCAAGCCTGCCGAGACGGTTTTCCGGCTGGACGGCCTGCTGCGCCAGATCGCCACGGACTTTCAGCCGCTCGCCGCCGAGAAGGGCTTGCTGCTCACCATCGTCCCGTCTTCCCTCACGGTGAAGACGGACCGCAATCTCTTCCGCCGGCTGGTGCAGAACCTGGTCTCCAACGCCGTCAAATACACACGCAAGGGCCGCGTCCTTGTGGGCGTTCGGCGGCGTGGGGAACTGGTCGAATTGCAGGTCTGGGACACCGGCATCGGTATCGCCGATGGCGAGCTCAACGCCGTCTTCCGCGAGTTCACACGGCTCGACGAGGGCATGCGCGAGGCGCGGGGCCTCGGCCTCGGCCTCTCCATCGTCGATCGCATCGCCCGTGTCCTCAGGCTGGAGATACAGCTCCAGTCCGAGCGCGGGAAAGGCACCCGCTTCTCCGTCATCCTGCCGGTGAGCGCCGCGCCGGCCGATGCACACCTGGAGCCCGCCGCCCCGCAAATCCGCCCGAACGTCATCCTGGCCGGGCTCGACGTCCTGTGCATCGACAATGACGACCGCATCCTCGAAGGCATGCGCCTTCTCCTGGAAGGTTGGGGCTGCCACGTGCGGACCATCGCCGGCACGTCCGAATTGGACGAGCGCCGGCCGCCGGAGATGCGACCGGACATCATTCTGGCCGACTACCATCTCGACGGCGAGGATGGGCTTTCGGCCGTGCGCCGCCTGCGCCGCGCCTGGGGCGCGGATATACAGGCCGTGCTCGTCACCGCCGACCGCACGAGCGAGGTGCGCGCGGCGGCTGAGGCGATGGACATCGCCGTACTGAACAAGCCCGTCAAGCCAGCCGCCCTCCGCGCCCTCCTGACGCGCTACCGCCAGGTGCAGGCGGCGGAGTGATTGGATTTTCTGGAGAAGCCGGCGCCCTGTCGCGCCCGGTTCCCCTGCTTCCCCCTAAACCCCCTCCGACAGCGGATCCGTGCCGATGCGTGAAAGAAGGATCACGGCCTGGGTGCGGCTGTCGACGCCGAGCTTTTGCAGGATGGCCGAGACATGCGCCTTGATGGTGGCCTCGGAGACGGAAAGCTCATAGGCGATCTGCTTGTTGAGCAGCCCCTCGGCAAGCATGGCGAGCACCCGCGTCTGCTGCGGCGTAAGCGTCTGCAGGCGGCTGATGAGGTCGGAGATTTCAGGATCGCCCTCCTCGCCGAGTTCGATCTCCTCGGGCGTGTAGATGCCGCCGTCGAGCACCGTTTTGACGGCGCGGCGCATCTCGTCCATGCGTGCGGATTTGGAGATGAAGCCCGAGGCGCCAAGCTCCAGCGCACGGCGTATGGTCTGCGGGTCGTCATAGGCCGTGACGACGACGATGGGCATGGCCGGGCTGAATCCGCGCAGGGCAACCAACCCGGAAAGCCCGCTGGCGCCCGGCATCGCCAGGTCCAGAAGCACCAGGTCTATCTCCGGGTCCTTGGCGATCAGCGCCTTGACGCTGTCGAAATCGCCGGCTTCCAGAATAGTGCAATCGGCGCCGAAGCCGGCGAGCGCCTGCTGCAGGGCGCCCCGGAAAAGCGGATGGTCGTCGGCGACCACGAAACGGTAACCCAAGAAACCCTCCCCGTTTTCCCGCCAGCTTATCGTTTTTCTCATTCAGCGGGATAGCGGCTGATTATGCGGGGATGGCTGCAGTTTTCAAGCGGCTACAGCGCCGTGCGTTCTTTGGGATGCACAAAGGACGCTGTAACTATTGAATCTAAGCATCGTGCTTTCCGAAAATCGATTCCGATTTCGGGCCGATGCTTGCGCGATTGCCCTTGTCCTGTGGGCTTGCGTGGAACAAAATGGCGGACGCCACATTGCGCCGGGCAAGGCACCGGCATGCGAAAGCAATGGGCTCAACGATGGAAAAGATACGCAATACCGCGCTTATCTGCATCGGCCGTGCCGTGTTGTTCGGCGCGCTGGCCATTTCCCTTATCATGGTGAGCCTGTCGTTCGATCTGGCGCTGGCCTTGTTCGTGGGCGCGTTCCTGACCCTGGCCATGGCCGAAATCCTCATCGTCAAGGCGCTGATCGTGCCCTGGCAGAAGCCCAACCGCACCGAGGTGTGGACTTGCCTGGACAAGACCGCGCGTCCCGCCGGTGCACAGGGCAGGGCGGTTTTCACCGGGGTGCTGCGCGAGGTCTACGTGTTTTTCGCCCGCAACAGCTACACCATCGCCTGCTCGCTTTTCGCCGCCTCGCTCGTCCTGCGCATCGCCCGCGGGGTTGTTTAAAGCATCGGCCCTTAGCCTTGACCGTTTTGGCATGGATCCTCGGGTCAAGCCCACTGGTGTCCGGTTAAGCTGGCGCGAGGTTTAGGGTCATTTGCCGTGGATCGGGCGGCACTGGC
>NZ_WQNH01000054.1 GCF_009812055.1 Chelativorans xinjiangensis
GGGCAATGTCCTCGAGACCAACGACACCGCGCTCGACGGGCAGGACTATATAGTCGACCCCAACGGCCAGGTGGTGGCCCAACCGCCGGCAGCGAAGTGCGAGACCTTCCTGCTTTGCGACAAGGTGGGAACGTCTTCGACCCCATTCATCCGCAGGATCTGCAAGGATGCCACCGGCACCACCCAGCCGCCCGAGGACACCGATCTGGACGGCGCTGCGTACCTGGTTCAGGGTGAAGTTGGAACCTGCGAGAACGGCACCGACCTTGAGATAAAGGTCATGTGCGACGGCGGGACGACCAGCTTCCTGCGCTGGTACGTGGCGCAGGGCGGGCAGCCGACGGGTCAGTTCTTCGACACCGACCTCGACGGCGTGGCCTACACCCCGGATCCCGCGGCGGTGAGCACCGGCCAATGTCCGCAGGATGCGGAATGCGCGCCGACGCCGACGACGCAGCTTCTCTACGACATCCGTGCCGACGGCACGGTTGTGCCGTTCCTGCGGCATATGGTGGTGGATTGCGAGGGCAATGTCCTCGAGACCAACGACACCGCGCTCGACGGGCAGGACTATATAGTCGACCCCAACGGCCAGGTGGTGGCCCAACCGCCGCTGCCGATGGCCGAGTGCACGCCAAATCCGGATGAGACTTCGGTTGCAGCCAGTTGCGGCGCCGGTGAGCCGGTGGATGTCGCGGTTCTGGAAACCCGCGGGGCGAACACGGATGCCCGTGTCGAGCAAGATGCGAGCGGCGATCAGGTCTGCAGTGGCCGATGGACCACCAGCCCTGCGCCGCAGGCGCCCGGCTTCCCGATCAACGAGTCGTTCAGGTATGCCGGGTTCGATACGGGCGATGCCAACTGGACGCTGCAGGGCGAGGCTGTTCTGACCGCTGGAATCAGCGACAATCCAGATCCGGCCGGGGAGGGCCGGTTGAAGTTGTCCAACCCCTGGGGCCACAGCAACGGCGCGGCGATCTACATTCCCGTATTCTCCAATGCCGACAACATCGTCACCGAGGTGTCGTGGGCGAGCCATGGCACCAGCCAAGCTGGTGACGGCTGGATGCAATTCTTCTCCGATGGCTCTCAGCCGCCCCAGGACAATCCCCTTGGCGGGGGTGGCAATCTCGGCCTTTTCAACATCGACTATCCGTTTATCGCAGTCGTACTTGATGAATATGGTGGTTCGGGAGGCGAGGGCGGGTCTCACCTGGCTAACAGTTTGCGCATCAAGGCCTGCTTCGAGCCAGGTGGGCCCACGCCGCCGGAGAACAGCTACCGGGATATTCACACAGTCTTGCTGCCAAATTCTATCGGCAATCGTCCGCGTGGAGACGAGCCGCGGTTGCGGACCTCGATCGTCACCGAGAACGGCGAGACGTTCATCTCCGCAGCGATCGACTGGAATGACGGAAACGGGTTCGTATCGTATATTTCCCGCTTCAACGTCACGGCAGAATGCGGTGGCTTGGTCGCGCCAGCAACGCTGCGGACCGGCTTTTCGGGCTCAAGCGGTGGTGCCTTCGGGTCCATTCACGAATTGAGTGATCTGAATATCCAGCAGGCCGGTGTGCAGTCGTGGCGGGCGCTGCAAATCAATGCAGATCCCCTGCCGGCCTGTGCGACGCAGGCAAAGGTGCGGGCCTGCGTGAATGCGATGATCACGCAGACGGACGCGACTGCGGCGAATGCGAGCCCGGAGCTGTTCTTCTGGCTGGTCAATGCAGCAACGCAGACGGTTATCTCGACAGCCGAGGCTTCGGCGGTTCCGCCGGACGGGATACCTCGGACGCTATGTGTCGACGAAACAGTGAATGCCGCGGATTTGCCCAATCTCCGGCTCTATGTCGGCGCGGACCGGCGCGACCAGGCGGGAGGTTATAGCACCGAATGGCAGGGCCTCAACGTCGAGGTGACGGCGCTGTGCCCTGTGGCGCCGCAAAAGACCATCGCGATCTCCGCTCCCTGCCCGATCCCGGTCGACCCCGGCTGCGCGCCGACACCGACGACCCAACTGCTCTACGACATCCGTGCCAGCGGCACGGTTTTGCCGTTCCTTCGGCATACGGTGGTGGACTGCGAGGGCAATGTTCTCGAGACCAACGACACCGCGCTCGATGGGCAGGACTATATAGTCGACCCCAACGGCCAGGTGGTGCCCCAGCCGCCGGCGGAGGAGCCGTGTGCCGCTACGGTGCACGCCCACGAGATGCGCGACCTGAGAGCCGATGTCGAGCCCAACGAAGAGGGGCAGCGCTGTGCGGTGCCGTTCTTCCGCAACTATGTCTATGACTGTGAAGGCAACTTCGTACGGCACTACGACACGGATGCCGAAGGACAACCATATACGCCGATCGCGGTCGCCGACACCACTGATGGCATACCGTCCCTAGTGGAGCTTGAATGGCCACAGACGAATGTCATCGCTGACCCGGATGGCCAGGAGGGACACGATTACATCTATATCGTGACCAATCCCAGGACGAATGAAGAAGCACGGATCAAGTTCAACACTGTAACGGCCCCGGGTGGGAGCACTCCTTGCGGCGCCAGTTGGGAACCCGGGCAGAGGGTGTCGGTGAACGCGCCGCTCGGCCAGGAAAATCCCGCAAGCCGATTCACTTTCACGCTCGACGAAGTGGCGCAGCGCATGACGAGCCTGCGCCTCGACTTTATCGACATCGACCCTTGGGAGGGCGTGCGGGGCCTCGATCCGGTGCCAGACCGCGTGGAGTTCATCGACGGCGAAGGCGTATGGGTGCCAGGGACCGGTGACATCGATGCTCTCGTCCAGAACGTCACGGCACATGCCTACTACGACAATCCGCCGGCCACCATTACACACCTCTACCGCAATGCGGGCGGCGGCTTCGCCTGCCATGCCGCTACCTTCCAGGGGCTTACCTACGCTGCCGGCCCCTACTGCAATTGCGGCTGCCCCGGCGGCGGCGGCGGATCCGATTGCGTGACGGCGACGACGCAGGTGCTTTGCGATGTGCTGCCCGCCACCACTGTCACCCCGTATACATTTGACTTCATCACGAACAACGAAGGGATAACGTCCACGCCTGTGACGCAGGCCACCGCGCCCAATGGGGTGGTATATTCGATCAACCAAGGCACATGGTTTAGCCCCAGTACCAACGCCACCCCGGGCCTCTTTCTCATGGGCGACGAGTCCAATACGCACCAGTGGACCTTCCACAACGGGCCCGTCGATCTGGAATTCGATGTTCGCGAGGTGGAATTTGGGAATGAGTCCAAATATCTGCAGTTTCCGGAGGGCACGGAAGCGGTGCAGGTGACGCAGCCGCTTGTTCACTGGGACCCTACCACGTACCGGCTATACCGCGGACCCGGCACCGGGGCCGATCTCAGGCGTCCCAACCGGTTCCGGCTTCGGAATGTCACAAGCCTTGCCTTCACGCCAAGTGCCGGCGGCACGCTGAACGACTGGTCGATGATGAGCGTGACGGTGGCGCCGGTGGTCGACAGGGCCGCGCCCGTACAGTTCCTGCGGCATATCTCCACCGATTGCGATGGGAATGTACTTTCCGTGACGGACTTGACGCTGGACGGCAGCAGCGAGTACCAGCCGGAGGGGCAGGTTCAGCTCTGCAGCGATTGTGTGACGACCACGCAGGTGCTTTGCGATGTACTGCCCACGCCTGCTGTCCGCCCGTATACATTCGATTTTGCCACGAACGATGAAGGGATAACCTCCACGCCCGTGACGGAGGCCACCGCTCCCAACGGGGTGATATATTCGATCAACCAGGGCACGTGGTTTGGCCCAGCAACCGTCACCCCAGGCCTCTTTCTCTTGGGCGACGAGACCAATCACCACGTGTGGCACTTCCACAACGGGCCGGTCGATCTGGAATTCGATATTCGCGAGATCGAGTTTGGGGTGGATCCCAAATACCTGCATTTTCAGGTGGGCACGGAAATGCTGGAGGTGACGCAGCCGCTTGTTTTCTGGGACGCTACCACGCACCGGCTGCACCGCGAACCTGGCAGCGGGGCCGACATCAAACGTGCCAACCGGTTCCGGCTTCGGAATATCATAAGCCTTGACCTCTCTCCAAGCCCCGGCACCACGCTGAACGGCTGGGCGATGGTCGGACTCACCGTGACACCGGCGGTCAACACCCCCGATCCCGTGCAGTTCCTGCGGCACACCACGCTCGATTGCGGTGGAAACGTTCTTTCTACCGCAGATGTGTGGCTGGACGGCGCCCCGTACCATCCACGCGGTCAGGTCCAGTTCTGCGATTGAGGGGCAAGGGCCAGCGCGCCGCACGGCGCCGTTCCTTATCGCGGGACGAGACGTGCGGCTTAGCGTTGATGGCCATCGCGGGGCGTTCGCCTGACAGGTGGACGCCCCCGTTCAAGCCAGCAGGGAACCGATGCCGGCCGCCCCGGCGAGCCGCGCACAGGCAACTTTTCCTGAAACGAGAGTCATCGCCGGGCCGACGACAGGCGGCCCGGCTCATCGATCATTCTTAGCTGAAAGGAGCAAGAGGAAATGGCAACGGCCCTCCGTGTATATGAAGGCATTCTTCCCGGCGACAAAACCCGCAGCGCCCCGTGTGCGGGCGGCGTGTCGCCGCTCGGGGTCACGGTTCGGGGCGCGCCTAGCGCCTTCCGCGGGATTTCCGCGCATCTTGCTGCGCGCGTGCCGTGAGCCGTCATTTCCCGGTGACCGATCCGTTCCGTTTCCGGCCCGAGCATCGGCCGGGGGCGGATGGAGAAGAGGACTGGGCGGATAACCGCCTCTCCAACTTCATGGCATGGGCGGCCGCGCATGCGCTGCCCCGCTGGTGCGCCGTCGAAAGCCATTGGACGGTGCGCATGACCGAGCTTCTGTGGGCAGATTGCCCGTGTTGTCTCGGGTTTCGTTTCATGACGATCGGTGCGGCGGGCGGGTTTGCGCTCGGGCTGCTGATCGGGATCTTCGTGAACTAACCAGGAAAGGAATCTCACATGGGTTGCGGATGCGGAAAACGTTTTGCGGTGAATGCGATGCGGGCCGGTATCGTGCCGCCGCTGTCCAATTCGGCGAAGAACGACGGGCAGTCCATCAATGATCAGGCGCCCGACGCGCGTTCTCAGAATTTGAGGCAACCTGCAACGGAGGCCGATGCCAGGAAGGGAGTGCCCAAGCCCGCATGACGCGCGCCGGGCACCGGCGTGGCCGTGCAGGGCTGAAGCGCGCGGCCCGCTGGCGCCGACCCCGATCTAATCCGATAGGAACCGCATATGGCTTGGAATTGGCCCTGGGCACGAATCCCGGGGGAGAAGGAAGTTGCCGTCGAGCGCAAGCAGGCGGCAGGCTACGGCTTCGTGGCACTTCACCGGGAGGGTGAGGCCCTGTGGACGCGGCGCGACTATGCCTCGCTGGCACGCGAGGGGTTCATGCGCAATCCCGTCGCCCACAGGGCGGTGCGGCTGATCGCGGAAGCCGCTGCGGCGGTGCCGTGGCTGGCATATGAGGGGGAGGCGGAGCTTGACCGGCATCCGCTGCTCGATCTTCTGGCTCGGCCGAACCACGGCCAGGCGGGGACGACGTTTATGGAGGTGCTTTACGGGCACTTGGTCCTTTCCGGCAACGCCTATGTGGAGCTTGTCGAGGCGGCAACGGGTGCGCGCGAAATGCACTTGCTGCGGCCGGACAGGGTGACGGTGGTCGCCGACAGCGCCGGTTGGCCGGTGGCGCTGGAGCACCGGGCGGGGAGCGTCAAGCGGCGGGTCTCGCTGGAGGAGGAAGGAGCGGGGCTGCATCTGACGCTCTTTCATCCGCTCGACGACCACTACGGGTTCGCGCCGCTGGCGGCCGCCCTGCAGGCGCTCGACATCCACAATGCGGCGGCGCGGTGGAACAAGGCGCTCCTGGACAACTCGGCACGGCCTTCCGGCGCGCTGGTCTATGCGTCGAAGGAGGGGGCGAACCTTTCCCACGAGCAGTTCGACCGGCTGAAGGCGGAACTGGAGCAGGGTTACTCCGGGGCGGCGAAGGCCGGGCGGCCGCTGCTGCTCGAAGGGGGGCTCGATTGGAAGGCGATGAGCCTTTCCCCACGCGACATGGACTTCATGGAGGCCAGGAACGGCGCTGCGCGCGACATCGCCCTGGCGCTCGGCGTGCCGCCGATGCTTTTGGGCATTCCCGGCGACAACACCTACGCGAACTACCAGGAGGCGAACCGGGCCTTCTATCGACTGACCGTGCTGCCGCTGGTCGGAAGGATCGCCAAGGAGCTGGGCGGGTTCCTCGCGCTCCGCTTCGGCGGCGATGTGCGGCTGTGGTTCGACGCCGACCAGGTGGAGGGGCTTTCGGCCGAGCGCGAGGCGCTGTGGGCGCGGGTGAGCGAGGCGAGTTTCCTGAGCGACGACGAGAAGCGCGAGGCCGTGGGGTACGGCGCCGTGGGCGGTTGAGCGTGCGGGCAAGGGAGTTCGTGGGGCTGGGATGACGAAATGAAGGATCAAGGGATGATCGGACTGAGCGAGGCGGCCTGGCTGTGGGTGGCCAAGGCCGGAGGGGCGATTGCCGGATCGGCGATCTCCCTCGCCTATCTGCTGCCCACAGGGCGGCGGGAGGCGGCGATCCGCTTCGCCGTCGGCGTGGTCTGCGGCGTTATCTTCGGCAGCGCGGCGGGGCTGAAGATCGCCACCGAACTGGGGCTCGCCAGCAAGCTGGCGCCGGGCGAGGTGGTGCTGATGGGCTCGGCGGCGGCGAGCTTGTGTGCCTGGAGCGCCATCGGCTTCGTAATGCGGCTTTTTGCGAACGCCGCGAGGCGGCGGGAAGCGAGGGACGCGCGATGAGCATCTCTATCGGGGCGGACGAGCGCAAATATGCGGGGCTCGACGTGGAACAGGTGGAGCGCGACGGGTCGTTCTCCGGCTATGCGAGCCTGTTCGGGCGGGTGGATCTGGGCCGCGACGTGGTGGAGCGGGGGGCGTTTGCCGAATCCCTCGAGAAGCGCGGGGCGGGCGGGATCAGGATGCTGTTCCAGCACGATCCGAACCAGCCGATCGGGGCCTGGAAGGAGATCCGCGAGGACGCGCGGGGATTGTTCGTGCGCGGCAAGCTTGCTGCTGGCGTGACCAAGGCGCGCGAGGTGCTGGAGCTGATGCGCGACGGGGCGCTGGACGGGCTGTCCATCGGGTTTCGCACGGTGCGGGCCGTTAGCGAGCCGCGGACCGGGATCAGACGCATCAAAAAGGCGGACCTTTGGGAGATTTCCGTGGTGACGTTTCCCATGCTGCCGGAGGCGCGGGTGGAGGCGGTGAAGGATTTCACCGGCCTTCCGAGCCCACGCGAATTCGAACGTTGGCTGACGCGGGATGCGGGGCTGACGCGGAGCGAGGCCAAGACGGTGATTGCGCGCGGCTTCGCCCATCTCCTGCGCGAGCGGGACGCCGCGCCGGGAACGCCGGAGCGCCTGGCGGCGACCATCCGCCGGGCGGCCAGACTTTTTCACCAACGAGGATCGGAAAATGACTGAGACGAACAAGGGCGTCCTGGAAGTGAAGTCGGCAGGGCCGGCTGGCGACGTGACCGGCGCCTTCGAGGACTTCATGACCTCCTTCGAGGCCTTCAGGGAGGCAAACGACGAGCGGCTGGCCGAGATCGAGCGGCGCTCCGCCGCCGACCCGGTGACGAGCGAGAAGGTCGACCGCATCTCGCAGGCGCTCGACGAGCACAAGAAGGTGCTGGACCGGGTTGTTCTGAAGCGGGCGCGGCCGGCGCTCGGGCAGCGCGATGCCATCGGCGCGCTTGAGCATCTGGAGCACAAGCAGGGCTTCGAGAACTACATCCGCACCGGCGACGAGCGGCAGCTGCGCGCACTGGAGGAGAAGGCTATGTCCTATGGCTCGGGCCAGGACGGCGGCTATCTGGTGCCGGAGGAGACGGAGGCGATGATCGGCAGGAGGCTCGCCGAGATTTCGCCGATCCGCTCGATCGCTTCCGTGCGGAAGGTGTCCACGGCGGTGCTGAAGAAGCCGTTTGCCGTCACCGGGCCGGCGACGGGCTGGGTGGGCGAGACGGCGCCTCGGCCGGAGACCGCGTCGAGCACGTTGGATGAGCTTTCCTTCCCGACAGCCGAACTCTACGCCATGCCGGCGGCGACCGCCGCCCTTCTGGAGGACAGCGTGGTCGATCTCGACGCGTGGATCGCAGGCGAGATCGAGACGGCGTTCGCCGAGCAGGAGGGGGCGGCATTCGTCAACGGCGACGGGACGAACAAGCCGCGCGGCTTCCTCGATTATCCGCAGGTCGCCGACGATGCATGGAGCTGGGGGAACGTCGGCTATCTGGCGACGGGCGCAGCGAATGGGCTGCCGACGGTGGCGCCCTCGGACAAGCTCATCGACCTGATCTATGCGTTGAAGGCGGGCTACCGCCAGAACGCGGATTGGGTGATGAACCGCAAGACCCAGGCTGCGCTGCGCAAACTGAAGGACGGTGACGGCAATTACCTGTGGCAGCCGCCGGCTGCCCCCGGCAACCGGGCGATGCTGGCCGGCTTTCCCGTGGTGGAGGCCGAAGAGATGCCGGACATCGCGGCGGGCGCGACGCCGATCGCCTTCGGCGACTTCGGGCGCGGTTATCTGGTGGTCGACCGCACGGGCGTGCGGGTTCTGCGCGATCCCTATTCGGCGAAGCCCTACGTGCTGTTCTACACGACCAAGCGCGTGGGCGGGGGCATCCAGAACTTCGAGGCGATCAAGCTGCTGAAGGTGGAAATCTAGGCGGTGATGCAGGTGGGCGCTCCTGCCTGTGGCGCGCGTCATCCCGGCCGAGCGAAGCGAGAGCCGGGATCCATTCCGTGACGTCGAAGTTCCGGAATGGGTCCCGGACAACCTCCGCTTTGCTCCGGTTTCCGGGATGACGGCGCCCGAGCGGTGAGTTGCCCTCGACGGCCCCGGTTTCCTCCCGCCGGGGCCGTCATCCATTCGATCATCCTGAAGAGAGACATTCCATGACGCTGTTTCGAACGGTCGAGCCGGCCGCCGAGCCGGTCTCGCTTGTAGAGGCGAAGGCGCATTTGCGCATTGCCCACGACAGCGAGGACGGGCTGATTTCCGGGCTTATCCGCGCCGCGCGCGAAGAGGTGGAGCGGGTGGCAGGCCTGGCACTGATCGACCAGGCCTGGCGGCTGGTGCTCGACCGGTGGCCACAGGGCGGGATCGTGCTTCTCAGGCGCACGCCGGTGCGGGAGGTGTTGTCGGTGACCGTGTTCGACGGCGACGGGGCAGCGACGGTGCTGGCGCCGGAAGACCATCAGCTCGACGCCGTGTCTTCTCCGGCGCGACTCCATCTCGAGGAACGGCCGGCGCCGGGGCTGGCGCTGAACGGGATCGAGATCGATTTTTCGGCAGGTTTCGGCGAGGCGGGGACGGACGTTCCGGATCTTCTGAAGCGGGCGATGCTGATCCTGATGGCGCATTGGTACGAGTTCCGAGGTGCTTTCGGCGCCGATGGCCAACCGGTGTCCATTCCCGACGAATATCGGCGACTGATCGCCGCTTGGCAGGGGCCGAGGCTTTGATGGGCGTCATGTTTATCGATCCGGGGCGGCTGCGCACCGAGCTGGTGCTGGAGGCAGCGGTGACGGCTGCGGACGGCGCCGGCGGGCACACGGAAAGCTGGCAGGAGGTGGCGACGGTGTTCGCCCATGTCGAGCCGGTGGGCGCGGCAAGCCGCTTCGGCGCAGGGCAGGCGCATGAAGAGGTGACGCACCGGGTGACGCTGCGTTTTCGCGACGACGTGGCAAGTGGCATGCGTTTCGTGAAGGAGGGGCGGGTGCTGGCGATCGTCACGGTGCGGGATGCGGACGAGACGGGGCGCTATCTCGTCTGCCGCGTACAGGAGGAAGGGCGATGAAGGTGGCGATGCGGCTGACGCTGGACGGGCTGGTGCGGGCCATGCGGACGAAAGTGCACACGGTGGCGGGCACTGTTGAGAGCGGGGCACGGCCGGAGGCCGGAAGGGCGGTGCGGATGCGCCGCGAAGCGCTCCGGCGGGGGAATACGCGCAGGCGGGGAGGAAGGCATGAGCGCAGCGACACTTGATCTGCAGGAGGCGGTATTCGCCGCGCTCACGAACGACGCGGCACTGGTGGCCGCGTTTGGCGGGGCGCGGTTTCATGACCTGACGCCGGCGGGGCTTGCCTTTCCTTACGTCACCTTCGGTCGGGCGACAGCCTATGACTGGAGCACTGGAACGGAGGAGGGGAGCGAGCATTTCTTCACACTCAATATGTGGTCGAAGAGGAAGGGGCGGCGGGAGGTGTTGGCGCTGATGGAGCTGGTGCGCGGCGCGCTGCATGAAAAGGAGTTGGGGTTGGCGGGGCATCGGCTCGTCAACCTTCGGCTGGAGTCCTCGGAGGTCAGGTACGACGAGGATCTTGGGGCCTATCACGGGGCGTTGCATTTTCGGGCGGTGGTGGAGGCATAGCTCTCCGGGCCGCCCTTGAGAGCATTTCACTTACATCGAAGGAGACCCATGGATGGGTGCGCAGAAGGGGAAGGACCTGCTCCTCAAGCTGGATCAGGACGGGCAGGGAAATTTCGTCACAGTGGCGGGACTGCGGACGAAGAGGCTCGCCTTCAACAGCGAGACGGTCGACATCACCGATGCGGATTCGGTGGGCAGGTGGCGGGAGCTGCTTGCCGGCAGCGGTGTGCAGCGGGCCTCCATCAGCGGGTCGGGGATCTTCAAGGACGCACAATCGGACGCGATGATCAGAGGGCGGTTCTTTGCCGGCGAGATTGCGGCCTGGCAGTTTGCCATTCCTGATTTCGGCACTGTTTCGGGAGGCTTCCAGATTACCGCGCTCGAGTATTCGGGCAGTCACGACGGGGAGGTCACGTTCGAGATCGCACTGGAATCGGCGGGGCCGGTGAGCTTCGCGGTGGCGCCATGAGCGTGAACAGGCGGCGCGGCGAGGTAGCGGCCAGGCTCGACGGACGCGAGTACCGGCTGTGCCTGACGCTGGGCGCGCTGGCGGAGCTGGAGGCGGCGTTCGAGGCCGAGGATCTGAACCGGCTGGTGGAGCGGTTTTCGAGCGGCCGGCTTTCGGCACGGGATATGGCGGCGGTGATCGCCGCAGGTTTGCGCGGCGGTGGCCACGAGGTGAGCGACGAGGACGTGCGGGCCATGCGCTGCGAGGGAGGCGCGGCGGGCTTTGCCGCGCTTGTCGGAGAATTGCTCTCCGTGACGTTCGGGGCGGGGGCGCCGGAGAGCGGTCAGGGCGAAAACCCTTAGACGCCGCAGCGGGAGCAAGGAGGACGCCCTTTCCCTGGCGGGAGGTGATGGGGACGGCCTTCGGCCTGCTGCGGCTGTCGCCGGCCGCCTTCTGGGCGATGACGCCACTTGAATTCAACGCCGCACTGGAGGCGCTGGGGCTTGCGCGAGGGCAAGCGCCTGGGCGGACGGAGCTTTACCGGCTGATGCGGCTTTTCCCAGACAATCAGGAGAAATGGGATGGCGGATGAGGTGCGGGTGCCGATCGTTGCCGATACGGCTCCGTTCGAAGCGGCACTGGAGAACCTGACAGGGCTTTCGGAGAACTTCGGGACGCAACTGACGGGAGCGCTGAAGGGCGCGGTGGTGAGTGGCAAGTCGCTGGAGGACGTGCTGCGCAAGATCGGGCTCAATCTGGCAGGCATGGCGCTGGAGCAGGGTCTGCGACCGTTGCAGAACCTGGCGGGCGGGCTGCTCAGCGGGCTTCTTGGCGGGGTCGGCGGTGTGCTGCCTTTTGCCAAGGGCGGGGTCGTGCCCTTTGCGGGCGGGGGTGTGGTTTCGGCGCCGACCTATTTTCCGGCCGGGCGGAATATCGGGCTGATGGGGGAGGCGGGGGCGGAGGCGATCTTGCCCCTGCAGAGGACAGCGGACGGGCGGCTCGGCGTGGCGTCGGGCGGCGGCGCGGCGGCGCCGAACATCGTGTTCAACGTGACGACGCAGGATGCGGCCTCCTTCCGCAAGTCGGAGGCACAGGTCGTGGGAATGCTGACGCGGGCGGTCTCGCGGGGGACGCGGGGGTTGTGAGGCGGGTGAGTTCGGCCGTGGATTCTCGGGCCAAGCTTGAGGATCCACGGCCAAGGGATTCAAATCGTACGGAAAAAAACAGCCCCTTAAAAATGCATATCCAAAGTGATGGCAGGAGCCAATGCAGAGCTTTCACGACGTCCGCTTTCCGCTCGGCGTCTCTTTTGGCGCAACCGGCGGGCCGGAGCGGCGCAACGAGATCGTGCAGCTTTCCTCGGGGCGGGAGAAGCGCAACGCGCGGATGAGCCGCTCGCGCCGGCATTACGACGCAGGAACGGGAGTGCGGTCGATCGAGGACCTGTACGCGGTGCTGGGGTTCTTCGAAGCGCGGCGGGGGTCGCTGCATGCCTTTCGGTTCCGCGATCCGTTCGATTGGAAGTCGTGCGGTCCGCAGGAGGCGCCTTCCGCGTTCGATCAGGTGGTTGGCGTGGGCGACGGGGTGCGAGAGCGGTTTCGCCTGGTGAAGACCTATGGAGAGGGGGCGGACGCTTATGAGCGGATGATCGCCAGGCCGGTGGCCGGGAGCGTCCTGGTCGCCGTGGCGGGGGAGCCGAAGGGGATCTCAGCCGACTATTCCATCGATGCGGAGACGGGGGAGGTGGTCTTCGTTGCCGGGGCCGTTCCGGCGGACGGCGAGGAAGTGACAGCGGGGTACGAATTCGACGTTCCGGTGCGCTTCGACATCGAACGGCTGTCGGCGAGCGTGACGACGTTCAGAGCGGGACAGATCCCGTCCATTCCACTGGTAGAGGTTTTGTGATGCACGTACCGGCGGCTCTTGCGGCGCATCTGGAGGGTGAGGTGACGACGCTCTGCCATTGCTGGCGGCTGACGCGCGCTGACGGCACCGTGATGGGCTTTACCGATCATGACCGGGAGATCGTCTGCGACGGCACGGTGTTCATGCCGGAGACGGGGCTTTCGGCGAGCGAGGCGCGGCGTTCCTTGGGGTTGGCGGTGGACACCGTGGATGTGGAGGGGGCGCTGTCGGCGTTGGATATCGAGGAGGCCGACATCCTGGCGGGCCTCTATGACGGGGCAACGGTGGAGACGCTGCTGGTCAATTGGCAGGACGCCGGGCAATTCGCGTGGCTGCGGCGGGCGGTGATCGGGCAGATCGCCCGCCGCGACGGGCGGTTCGTGGCTGAGCTGGAGAGCCCCGAGCGGGCGCTGGACCAGACCAACGGGCGCACCGTGCGGCGGAGCTGCGATGCGGAGCTGGGGGACGAACGGTGCGGGGTCGATCTCGATGCGGGGGGATTCAAGGGCAACGGTGTTCTGGAGGAGGTGAAAAGCAACAACATCATTGTCTCCGGGCTCGATGCGTTTGAGACGGGCTGGTTCACGAATGGGATCGTGACATGGACGTCTGGCGCGAGCGCCGGGCGCCGCGAGCGCGTGGCGGCGCATCGCAAGGGGGTGGACGGCGTGGTGCTCGACCTTTGGCGGGACGCGGCGGCGGCGGTGGCGCCGGGGGATGCGCTGACGGTCGTCGCGGGCTGCGACAAGCTGTTTTCGACCTGCAAGGCGAAATTTGCCAACAGCGCGAATTTCCGCGGCTTTCCGCATCTGCCGGGGGATGACGCTGCCTATAGCTACGTCACCGAGGAACAGACGTTCGACGGCGGCCCGTTGGTGGAATGAGCAGAGCGGAAAGGGCTGCCTTGGAAGAGGCGGCGGTGGCCGAGGCGTTATCCTGGGTGGGCACACCCTATCGGCACCAGGCAAGCCGCAAGGGGATTGCCTGCGACTGCCTCGGTCTGGTGCGCGGGGTCTGGCGGGCGCTCTACGGGGCGGAGCCAGAGGCCACCGGCCCCTACAGCATGGATTGGGCGGAGACCGGGGGCGGGGAGCGGCTTTTTGCGGCTGCCCGACGGCATTTCGTGGAATGCGCGGATGGTGGACTGGCGGCGGGGCGGGTGGTGCTTTTCCGTTGGCGGCCGCATCTGCCGGCCAAGCATGCGGGCATTCTGGTGGCGGTGGATGCTTTCGTCCATGCCTATGAAGGGCAGGCAGTGGTGGTGTCTCAACTCGTGCCGCAGTGGCGACGGCGGATCGCCGGCGTGTTCGCGTTTCCTGCAACGGGAGAGAGATAGGCCAGATGGCGACAATCGTTCTGCAGGCTGCCGGCGCCTTTCTGGGCGGGGTGCTGGGGCCGGTCGGCTCGGCGATCGGCTCGGCGGCGGGAGCCATGGCAGGCTACGTGATCGACCGTGCGATCATCGACTCGACCAAGCGCTACGAAGGGCCGCGGCTCTCGGCGGCGCGGCCGCTGACGGCGGAGGAAGGAGCGCCGCTGCCTCGGGTCTACGGCACCGCACGTGTGGGCGGGACGCTGATCTGGGCGACGCGCTTCGAGGAGAGGAGAAGGACGGAGCGGCAGGGCGGGAAAGGGGGACCGAAGGTCACGACCTATTCCTATTTCGCCAACGCGGCCTTTGCGCTGTGCGAGGGCGAGATCGCGGGCGTGCGGCGGGTATGGGCCGATGGTCAGGAGGTCGACCGCGACCGGGTGGAGATCCGGGTCTATCCGGGTTCGCAAGACCAGCCGGTGGACCCGCTGATCGAGGCGAAGCAGGGCGCTGGGAACGCGCCGGCCTATCGCGGCACGGCCTATCTGGTGATCGAGCGCTTTCCCATCGATGACTACGGGCGGCGCATTCCGCAGTTCCAGTTCGAGGTGATGCGGCCGGTGGACGAGCTCAACCGGCGCGTCCGGTCGGTGTCGCTGATACCGGGCGCGACCGAGTACGGCTTGTCGCCGACGTTGGTGAAGCAGACCGGCGATCCTGGCGAGACGCGGGCGGTGAACCGGCACAACCGGGCAGCGGCGACGGACTTCGAAGCCGCGCTCGACGAGCTGCAGGCACTGTGCCCAAACCTTGAGAGCGTGTCGCTGGTGGTGACGTGGTTCGGGACGGACCTGAATGCCGGGCACTGCACCATCCGGCCGATGGTGATGCATGCAAACCCGGCGGGACTGTCGCAGCCGTGGCGCGTTTCGGGCATCGACAGGGAGGAGGCACAGGTCGTCTCGCAGGTCGACGGGAAGGCCGCGTATGGCGGGACGCCCACGGACCGGTCGGTGATGGAGGCGATCGCCGCCATCAGGCAGCGCGGACTGAAGGTGGGGCTCTACCCCTTCATCATGATGGATGTGCCGGCGGGCAACGACCTGCCGGACCCCTATGGCGGCGCCGAGCAGGCGGCCTACCCATGGCGGGGGCGCATCACCTGCCATCCCGCCCCCGGCCAGCCGGGGACCGCCGACAAGACGGCCCTTGCACGGGTTCAGATCGAGGAGCTGGCGGGGCTGGCCGCGCCGGAGCAGTTTTCCCCGGAGGCGGGTTCGATCCGGTTCTCGGGCGATCCGGACGAATGGAGCTACCGGCGGCTTGTGCTGCACCATGCGCACCTGGCGGCCGCCGGCGGCGGGGTGGACACGTTTCTTCTCGGTTCGGAGATGCGTGGGCTGACGACGGTGCGTGATGGGGAGAACAGGTTCCCCTTTGTCGAAATCCTGCAAGAACTCGCGGGCCAGGTGCGCGGCGTTCTGGGAGCGGCGACGACGATCACCTACGGGGCGGACTGGAGCGAATACTTTGGGCATCAGCCGGCGGATGGGTCGGGGGACGTGTTCTTTCACCTGGACAGCCTGTGGGCGCATGCCGACGTCGATGCGGTGGGCATCGACAATTATATGCCGCTCTCCGATTGGCGGGATTCGGACGTGGGAGGGGGGAACCCCGACGGGTTTGCCGGGCCTTACGATCCTGAGGGGTTGCGCGCCGCGATCACCTCGGGCGAGGAGTTCGACTGGTATTATGCGAGTGAGGCGGATCGGGCGGCTAGGCTTCGCTCACCCATCGGCGACGGAGCTTATGGCAAGCACTGGGTGTTCCGTTGCAAGGATCTGGTGGGCTGGTGGTCGAACCGGCACTTCAACCGCATCGGAGGGGTCGAGGAAGCCGAGCCCACGGCCTGGGTGCCGCAGTCGAAGCCGTTCCACTTCACCGAACTCGGCTGCGCGGCTGTCGACAAGGGTCCGAACCAGCCGAACGTGTTCCCCGACCGGAAGTCTTCGGAGAACGTGCTCCCGCACTTCTCCAACGGCGGGCGCTCTGACTTGGCGCAGCAGCGGTTTCTGGCCGCTCATTACGCGCATTGGGTGGATGGCGGAGCGGCGTCAAACCCGATCTCGACAGTCTATGACGGTCCGATGGTGGATGTCGGCGCGATCAGTCTATGGGCGTGGGATGCGCGGCCGTTTCCGGCCTTTCCGACTTATGCAGGAGTCTGGGGCGACGGGGAGAACTGGGCGCACGGGCACTGGCTGAACGGCCGGCTGAGCGGCGTTTCGGTGGGTGCGCTGATCGAGGCGATCCTTGCCGATCACGGGCTTCCGGCCGCCGATGCGGCGCGGGCGGACGGGACGGTGGCAGGCTATGTCGTCACCGATCCGACGACGGCACGCGCGGCCATCGAGCCGGTGGCGACACTGTTCGGCATTGGCGCGCGCGACGGCGAGGAGGGGTTGATGTTCGCCACCGAAGGAGCGGGGGCGGGCGAAACGCTTCTCCTCGATGAACTGGTGGTGGAGGAGGAGCGTGAGATGGTGGAGCGGGTGCGCATGCCGGATCATGCGTTGCCGGCGCTCGCCCAACTCGATTTCCGCAACCCGCTGAACGATTACCAGTCGGCAACGGCGGCGGCGAATTATGCAGGCGCGAAGGGGAGCGGAACGAGCTTCGTCAGTTTCCCCGGCGTTCTTTCCGCCGACGAGGCGAACGGGCTGGTGCGCGACCTCTTGCGCCGCAGCTGGGACGGGCGCGAGCGCCTGGCGTTTTCCGTGCCTTTGACGGAGCAGCGGCTGGAGGTGGGAAGCGTGTTCCGGCTGCCGGATGCGCCGCAGGGGCCGGATTATCTGGCGACGGAAATCGAGGATGGGCTGGCGCGGCTGGTCAGGGCGCGGCGCATCGTGCGTGTGGCGGCGGCACCCGCCTCCGGGGCCGGCATTCCCCGGCGCGAGGCCGGGGAGGGCTTCGCGCCGGGTCGCCCGCACGCGCTCTTTCTCGACTTGCCGATGCGCACGGGCGAGGATGCGCCGCAGGATCAGTTGCGGCTCGCCCTGCGAGCCAAGCCCTGGCGCAGTCAAGCGGTGCTGGCTTCGCCGGAGGAGACGGGATTTGCCTTGCGCTCGACCGTCGGTCTCAGAGCGATGATCGGCGCGCTTGTCGCGGCGCTGCCCGGCGGGGCGGCGGAAGGAAGGCGTGACCGGGCGACGACGGTGACGGTGCGGCTTTATGACGGCGAGTTGCAGAGTTTGTCGCGTCTTCAGATGCTGAATGGTGGGAATGCGGCGGCCGTCCGTTCGCTGGCGGGGGAATGGGAGATCCTTCAGTTCGACACTGCGGAGGAGATCGCGCCCTCGGTATGGCGGCTTGCCGGCTTGCTGCGCGGCCAACTCGGAACCAACGATGCAATGGCGGCGGGCGCTGCGGAGGGAGCATCCTTCGTGCTTCTCGACGAGGCGGTGGCGCCGGCCGGGCTCAAGGCCGGGGAGATCGGCCTCGATCTCAACTGGCGGGTGGGGCCGGCGGGGTTCGACCCATCGGAAGAGAATTTCCTGCTTGAGCGCGTTACCGGCGGCGTGCGGGCATTGCTCCCGCCGTCGCCGGTGCATCTCAAGGGGCGGATCGAACGCGGCGACCTTTCCCTGTCCTGGGTGCGGCGCGGGCGCGTCGATGCCGATGGCTGGCTGGGTGCCGATATCCCTCTCGGTGAGGCACAGGAGCGATACCGCGTCGAGATCGCGCCAGTGGGTGGTGCCGCCATACGCAGCGCCGACACAGCCAGCCCCCAATGGACCTACACGGCGGCCATGGCCGCGGCGGATTTCGCCGAACCGCCGCCGGCGGTCGACGTGACGGTGCGCCAACTGAGCGCGGCAATCGGTGCCGGCATAGCCGTGCGGCGGACGGTCGCAATGGCGTGAGGAAGCGAGGATCAGCTGGAAAGGAGTTGCTATGAACGAAACGAAGCCTTGGTATCTGTCGCGCACCATCTGGGCGTCCGTGGTGACCGTCATCGCCGGTATGGGCGGTCTCTTGGGGATACCCGTTGAGGAGGTCGACAATCAGGCGCTGGTGGAGACGCTGCTGCAGGCGATCACCGCCATATCCGGCCTGCTGGCGATTTTCGGCCGACTGGCGGCCGACCGCCGCATCAACTGATGCTTGGAGCCGCATGCGCGGGGACTTTCCCGCGCATGCCGCCCGAAATTGCAGCCTTGGCATCGGCGCGCTTTCATTGTTCATTCTCCGTTCAGCCCTGGTGAGCTAGACACGGCAGCATGAAACAGCTTCGCTCCATATACTTTCTGACCGCATCGGCCGCGCTGGCGGTGACACTCGTTGCCACGGGTGCGTCCGGCCAAGAGCAGGTCGGGAAGCCGATGCTGCTCGCCCAGGGCGCGGATTGCTATGCCGTCGGCCAGCGGATCGCTGCCGAACAGGGCGGTACACTGGCGAAAGCCTCAGAGGAATCGCGCGGCGGTCAAACCGTCTGCAGGATCGTGGTCCTGGTGCCCGGCAAGGACGGCGGAAGGCCGCGGCGCGCTGAGTTCACCGTTCCGGCGCAATAAAAATCAGGGGTGATGTTTCCGGCGGATCGGCTATCCTGCTTCACCGATTTCCTGTCTGGAGCGAGCGACCATGCGCATACTCGTTGTCGAGGACGACAAGGACCTGAACCGGCAGATCTGCAGTGCGCTGGAGGACGCCGGCTATGTGGTGGACCGCGCCTTCGATGGCGAGGAGGGGCATTTCCTAGGTGATACGGAGCCCTATGACGCCGCGGTGCTCGACATCGGCCTGCCGCAGATGGATGGCATCAGCGTGCTGGAACGCTGGCGCCAGGACGGGCGCAAGATGCCCGTGCTCATCCTGACGGCGCGTGACCGCTGGAGCGACAAGGTCTCCGGCATCGACGCGGGCGCCGACGACTACGTAACAAAGCCCTTCCATATGGAAGAAGTCCTGGCGCGCCTGCGCGCGCTCATCCGCCGCGCGGCGGGGCATGCTTCGCCGGAGCTTTTCTGCGGACCGCTGAGGCTCGATACCAAGGCCTCGAAGGCGGATGTGGACGGGGTGCCGCTGAAGCTGACGTCGCACGAGTACCGGATGCTCGCCTATCTCATGCATCACAAGGGCTCGGTGGTCTCGCGCACCGAACTGGTCGAGCATTTGTACGATCAGGATTTCGACCGTGATTCCAACACGATAGAAGTGTTTGTGGGACGTCTACGTAAGAAACTGGGTTCGGACCTCATCGAGACCGTGCGGGGAATGGGCTACCGCCTGCGCGAGCCGAATGCCTGAACAGGCTGCGCGAAGGGTGAAATCGCCTCCGGTGGCGTTTTTGTCGCGGCTTCGGCGGCTGCCGCGCATGGTGACTTTTCGTGTCGTCGCCTTCTCCTCCATTTGGGCCGTCATCGCGCTGGTGGTCATCGCCACTGTGATCTCGACGTTGTTCCGGCAGGTCAGCAACCGCGGCTTCGAGGAGGTTCTTTCCGCCCATCTTTTCAACCTGATCGCCTCGGTGAGCGCGTCTGAGGCGGGCAGCCTGGTGGGCAGCCCTAACCTCGGGGACCTGCGCTTTTCCGAACCGCTGTCGGGCTGGTACTGGTCCGTCGAGCCGGCGTCCGAGGCGCTGCGCAATCCGCTGCGCTCACCGTCGCTGGTGGGGACCGTGCCTTCGCCGGCGCAGAACGTCGTGCCCTTCAACCGCGAATTTCAGCGCAGCTATCTGGCGAAGGGACCGGGTGGGGATGATATCCAGGTGCTGGAAGCGGAGATCGTGCTCGACGAGGCCGACCGCATTGCCCGCTTCCGCGTCATGGGCAACCGCAGCCAACTGGAGCGGGAGATCGCCGATTTCGCGCGACAGCTCTTTGTCTATCTGGCCATCTTCGGGCTCGGCATGGTGGCGATCAACGCCTTCGCTATCCTGATTGCGCTCAGGCCGCTGCAGGGTATCCGCCGGGCGCTCGCAAATATCCGTGCCGGCACGGCGGAGCGGCTCTCCGGGCCTTTCCCCGGGGAGATCGCACCGCTGGCGGATGAAACCAATGCGCTGATCGAGAGCAACCGCCGCATCATCGAGCGCTCGCGCAAGCAGGTGGGCAATCTCGCTCATTCGCTGAAGACGCCGCTGGCGGTGTTGATGAACGAGGGCCGCGCTATGGGCGGTGGACAGGGAACGCTGATTTCCACCCAGGCTTCGGCCATGCAGCAGCAGATCGACCACTATCTCCTGCGCGCCCGCGCTGCCGCCCAGCGCAGCGCACTCGCCCAGCGCAGCCCGGTGAACGAGACGCTGGAGCGTATGGTGCGGGTAGCGGAGAAGCTCAACCCGGAGAAAAAGCTGACGGTTCGCCTGCCGGAAGAGGCCGTGGTGTTCGCCGGCGAGCGGGAGGACCTGGAGGAGATCACCGGCAACCTCCTGGAAAACGCGATGAAATGGGCACGCGGCAGCGTCACGCTATCGCTCCATCCGCCGCAGGAGGAGGGCGAAGAGCGCAGCTTCCGCATCGTCGTCGAGGATGACGGACCGGGGATACCGGAAGACCAGGCGCGGCAGGCGCTGAAGCGGGGAAGGCGGCTGGATGAAACCAAGCCGGGAACCGGGCTCGGCCTGGCGATTGTCGCCGATCTGGTGGAGGAGTACGGCGGCGGGCTCTCGCTCGAGCGCTCGCAGCTTGGCGGCTTGAGAGCGGAAGTGACGCTTTTGAGCGCGTGAGGCTAGTGGTGCGATCCTGACAGATGGTACCCATCTGTCAGGGCAAATCGCCCCACCAGATTAATAGCTTGTGGTCTTCTCTATTCGGCGTGTTGAGGTCAAGCGCTTTTGAGCTTTCCACTGCAGCGGTATTTGACGTCATTCGCGGGGCCGCGCTTCTCTTCGGGATCGGCTCTTTGGCCCTCCCAGCATGGGATCAGTAGAATGAGGCAGCCCAATCTGACTCGCGTTCTGATCGCGATGGCGCGAACGGCACAAGACCCCAAGCGAGCTTACCTCATCCATCGTCCCGCGAAGGACGTCTCTCCACCGGCAGGCGGAACTTTATCGTCTCCTTCCCGGCAGTCCGTTCAAATGGCTGCGGGCATGCTTTCCCTTGTCCAGCGGAATTCGGTGCCATCGCTCCACATGCGATGCATGATCACGGCCAGCCGGCGTGCGAGTGCGACGATTGCCTTTTGCCGTCCGCGCCGCTTGGCGACGTTCATCGCCCAGGCTTTCAGCCAGGACCATTTCTTCACTCGACTCAACATGACCTGGGCCGCTTCATAAAGCAGGGCCCGCATCATGTCGTCGCCGCACAGGGACACGCGGCCGACGCGATGGCTTTCCCCGGATTGGTTGAGCACCGGGGTCAATCCCAGCGCCGGACCGACGGCGCGAGAGTTACTGAAGCGAGCCGGAACATCGATGGTGCTGGTGAAGGCTAGCGAGGTGACAGGACCAACGCCGGGAATCGTCATCAATCGTCGGCAGGTCTCGTCATCACGGACGATCGATAGCAGCTTGCCGTGGAGCTCCATGAATGTCTCTCGCAGCTTTTGCCGCGCCGCCAGCAAAGGCTTCATAATCTCGCCGAGGTCCGGCATGCCATCAACAAGCTCGCGGATGCGATCGTCGAACCCAACCGTTCCAATGATGCCGACCTTGAGTCCGAAATTGCGCAGCAGTCCGCGGATATCGTTCTCGATGGCGATGGCTTTTTCCTGCAGCAGCTTGCGCGCGGTCAGCAGGGCACGGCGACGCTGGCTCGCCAACGTCTTGACATGTACGGGCCGGAACAGATTGACCCGCATCATCTGCGCGATGCCGCGCGCATCGTTGCGGTCGGTCTTGTTCACCTGCGCTTTCAGGAATGCTTTCGCATGCCGGGTTTCTATGCAAATCGCCGGTAAACCGGCTTCCGCCAATCCGCTGAACAGCCATTGCGACAAAGGCCCGGCTTCGAGCCCGATCCGAACGAGACGCCACTCGGGATTTTTCAAAGCCTGGACGAGATCTTCCGGGTGGCTGAGGACTTTGATCTCGCGGCAGATCGCGCCCGTTTCGTCCACGATACACACCGATGTCTCTTTCACCGAGAGTAGAGTAGGCGGCAAGCGCCGCGCCGCCTTTCAGCGACCGGTTTCTCACCGCCTCTCCCCGAACCGGGCATGCGCCTTTCGTTACGCACCCGGCTCTCCAGAAGACATGGCAAAGTCAGGCGTTTCCATCCATGCGAGACGAAAGCGGCAGACGGGGGTCCAAGCGAGCATATATTGCTCGGTAAGTCCCTCGCGCCAAAGCCGTCTCGTCGACCGGCGGCCGCTGGGCTGACATGAGGCCCAGATGTCGTGCGACCCTGCTTTGGGGCGCTTCCTACGCAACCACCGCGCTATGCGCATGCCAGTGTACCAGTCGAGACTGGTGAACACCCGGCCAGCATAGGCACAGTAGCGGTAATAGTTCGCCCACCCACGCAGGATGGGATTGAGCTCCTGAAGCTTGGCGGCCAGACTGTACCGGGCAGAACTCGTTCCGGTGCGTGCTTTGACCTTTCGACGCAGGTCGGCGGCCTTTGCCTTGGGGATCTCGACGCGCGGGCCGTAGCCGTAGCGTTTGTCCCAGTGCATGACAAAGCGGAATCCGAGGAACTCGAACCCGTCCGTCATGGCCGTGACCTTCGTCTTTTCCGGCGACAACTCGAGGCCCGTGGACTGGCGCAGGTGTTCCGCCAACGCGGTCTTTTCCGCGATGGCATCCTCCCGTGTGCCAGACACCAGCACTACGAAGTCATCGGCATAGCGCACAGGCAGGAACACACAGCGACCGGCCATGCGATCCCAGTAGCGCGCTCTGCCTGCCGCGGTCCTTCCGTCACATTGACGATCGGCATGGGCCTTGGTGCGCTGATACACCCACCGTTCGTACCGCTCTTCGATCGCGCTGAGTGCGATGTTGGCGAGCAGCGGTGAGATGATCCCGCCCTGCGGGGTCCCGGCCTCCGTACGAAGGAATTGGTCCTCCGTCAGCACGCCGGCCTTCAGGAACTGCCCGATCAGCCTCACGACCCGACGATCCGCCACGCGCTTGCGCAGCCTCTCCAAGAGGTGATGATGACTGATGTTATCGAAACAGCCCTTGATGTCGCCCTCGATGACCCATGGATACGGCATCCGGCTCCGCCGGGTGTCCCTGTCGCGCTTATGCGGAAGGGCAGCCCGTCGGATATACTCCAAGGCGCCATGCGTGCTCCGTCCGGGCCTGAACCCGTAGGAGACATGCCAGAACTGCGCCTCGAAGATTGGCTCCAGAAGTGTCTTGATCGCGCCTTGAACGACACGATCTTTGATCGTGGGAATGCCCAGGGGTCGGAGTTGCCCTGGTTTACCGGCTTTGGGGATGAGCTTGCGCCGCGCAGGACTTGGCCGATATGCGCCAGAGCGCAATTCGGCCTGAATCCCTTCGAGAAAGCGTTGCTCACCGATCCCATTCCGGATGCGATCCACGGTCACCCCGTCGATCCCGGCTGTGCGTCCGCCTCGGTTGGAGGCTACGCGCTGCCAGGCGTGACGCAGCACGCGCAGGTCGGTGACCCAACCCCACATGTCCCGCCACGCGTCTTCGGGATTTGCCTTACTCCACTGATAGAGTTTGCGCTGAACGCTGAGTACCCAGGCCTCGTCGGTCTGATGATCCATGTCCACAGATCACTCCTCCGTCATGCAAGTCTACCGTCTCCTGCTTCCCTTCGCCCTGTGCACGGCTTTCCCGCGCTCCGACTACTACGAAAGCTCCGCCCTCGGTGTCGTCCGTCTCCGGCCGTCGCGGCGAGCCCAGTTCCGTACTGGGCAGACGATCCGAGTTCCCGTGTTCCGATTTCCAACCTTCATGCCCGTAGGCGGTGAGCTTTACCCCAGGCGATGCGGAAGACGGGGCCATGAGAGCCTCCCCGTCTCGGACGCGCTAAGCGCGCCCCCCAGTGGGGATAGACGAGCCCCACCGCGTCTGATCGCTTCTTACCTCCCACGCCATCGCGCGACTTGGAGGCTTTACCGGTTGAATCCGAGGCTTCCAACGCTCACTTCGTTATCTCGCCATAGACACTATGGTAGCCCGGCCTGCGGTCGATGGTCCGCACCCGGTACAGTTCAGGCCAATCTGCTTATGACACCCAACCGGCGACGCCCGGTCGAGCTTCTCGGCCCCCTTCCGCCCGCTGCTCCTGCAGGCAGGGCGGCATTGCAGCCGCCGGTCGAAAATCAGCAAGCTTGAGAGGTGGCTATTTCATGTGCACCTCCCGCGCCGTCACGGCGCACCGTCGAGACCGATATACTGTTCCATGGCTGTCCTCCGTTCGATGCCTGGGCCCGGTGTCAATCGTGAGCCCGTTGTTTCATCCTATCGGGGGACAGCCAGCCGGCTAGATGTTCCGAACATCACCGCCACATCGAAGGTGGCCACCGCTCCCGCGATTACATCATGTTCGTTCTTCGGCCCCAAACGGGACCTTCACTGTCTGGTACCACCGGTAGAGATAGACAGTGGAAAACGATCATTCCTGGGGCGTTAGGACGTAGCGGTGCTGGGTGATCATTTCGCCTCGCGGATGCGAAAATCGCAGAACGGTATCGAGGGAACGAAAGCCTAGCTTGGTAAGTATCTGCCCAGATGCCGGGTTATCGTGGGCATGCCCTGCTTTGACCTTCAACAAGGCAATATCTCGGAACGCAAACCGAGTGACAGCTTGTGCGGCTTCGAAGGAATAGCCGCGCCCCCAAGCAACACGATCGAACCAATAGCCCAAGGTTCCCTCGTGATCGACAATGCCGTCGATATCGACAACGCTGATCATCTCTTCGTTAAGCTCCACCGCAAATCGGTATGCCTCGCCTGCTCGCCATTCGTCTTGGTGACCCACGAACCACCTGTGGTTCGCATCTCGATCAGGAGGAAATAACGTCATGCGCAGCATGCGCGTCACCTCTCAGGATCGATTGAATTTCGAAAGCCCGTTGTTCGTCCCTGCCGACTGTCGGTCGGAGGACAAGGCGATTGGTTTTCAAAGACCGGGGAGAAACGGGAGTCGTGTCCCTTACTACAGCAAGTTCGATAGTGGTTTTGTGTCAAAATGGGGTCATTGACCCAATGCCTTGTTTGTCCGCACGGCAGTCAAAGAGGCATCGCGCCAAGGTTCGCCAACGTTCCGACCACACGCTGTGCGGCCTTTGACGATGAAATTTCAGCCAGTAGGTTCACATCTCGGACTGCAGACCATTTCCACTGCGCTGGCTAATGTATGGGGTGCAATAGATGGCAACGTGCGAGAGGATCCTGCTGCGGCCGCCTGAGCTCGACGGTCGAGGTGTTGAGGTATTTCTTGTTGAGCCGACTGTCACGCACGCTCGCGGCCTAATTCTGTTCGTCCATGGCCATCAGGAGGGAACGAGGATCGGCGGGCGTGACATGGCCGACACCGGAGTTCTGAAACGGATTGCAACAACGCTCAACTATGTGCGGCATCACTTTCACAGCCCGGCTACGGCGCATCTGACGGGCCATCCGATTTTTGTGGACCGACAACTCAGCAGGCCATTCACGCGGTCCTCCTGTATCTGCGTTCGATACCAAACGTCGATCGTGAAAAGGTGGTTCTTTACGGCGTCAGCAGAGGCGCGACAGCCTCGGCCATGGTAGCGGCGGAAGATTCGGATCTCAGAGCGGTTGTACTCGTCGCCGGAATTTACGATCTCGCTGCTACCTATTAGGCAACCCTGCCAGGAATACGTCGGAGCATTGAAAGGGAAGCCGGGACCAGTGTGCGTGCCTTCGCAGAACGGTCACCGATATATCATGCGGAGAATATCCGGGCGGAAACCCTGATCCTGCATGGCAGGCTTGATGATCGCGTGCCTGTGCGCCAAGCGGAGATGTTCGCGGCCGCAGTACGGCGTGGCGGGGCGGTCACATCGCTCAAGCTGTTCGATTGCGGGCACAACATACCTTTGCCCCAGCGACGAGAGACTCTTCGCCCACTCTACGATCGGGTCTTCTCCTGAGCGAATTCAGCCTGAGGCAAAATCCTGTTGGCGACGGACTGGCCTGCCCCCTGGAAAGTGGTCCTCCCTGAAGTAGGCTATTGAGCCGTAGAGAGGACGTTGGAATGCCCCAGAAGAAGCACAAG
>NZ_WQNH01000055.1 GCF_009812055.1 Chelativorans xinjiangensis
CCGGGAAACCGGCAGCATCAGCAGTGCCGTGCCGACAAGAATGGCGATAAGGAAAGCCAGCGGCACCAGCCGGGCGGGGCGCTGAATCTGATGTCGCAATATGACCCCTTGTCCTTCCAGAAAATGCAAAGACCGCACACGCCCTACTGCTCGCCCTACAACAAAGACGTGCATCTGGTCCAGCCCGGGAGCCCCTAGTTTTACAGTTACGATTTACCGCCGCACCCTTCACGCCCCCCTCTGTCCGGCCCCTCGACAAAGCTCAGGACAGAGGGGGGCGTGAAGGGGCGCTGACCATATCGGATTTCAATTTACAACTGTAATGCTAGGCGGACCGGTGACTGTGGGAAGAGCGGGATTTTGCTGAGAAAGCCGACCTTGGTTCGGTGAAGCCGGCAAGGATGACCTAATACAGCCCTAATACAGCATTGCCTTGAACGGAGCGACGGCGGCGCCGAGGGCCGAGGCGTCGCCCTTGATGTCACTGACGACGAGTTTCGGCGAAGGACGCGACACGCCGTAGCGGGGGCGGCCGTAAATGCGTGTGCGGGCGATCAGCATATGGGCGAGATCGGGCGGCACCTGCCCGCCGAAAACGATCGCCTGCGGATCGAAGACCGCATAGATCGCGTTGATCAGCCGGTTGTATGCCGGGGTGACCTCCTCCACCCAATCCGCCACGCCCGGCCAGTCGGGATCGAAGTGCTGCCGCATATAGCTGATCGAGGGCACGTCCACACCGTTCTCGCGCAGGCGCTCGATGAGATATTGCAGCGCCGGCCGGCGCTTTCCTTCCTCCTCGTCATAGATGCCGCTGAACTCGCCGGCATTGCCGTTGCCGCCCAGAAGCAGTTCGCCATCATGGATCAGCCCGCCGCCGAAGCCGTAGTTGAAGGAGAGATAGGCAAGATGCCGCACGTAGCGCCCAGCCCCGAACATGGCCTCGGCGATCGCCCCCGTGTCGGCGCCGTTGTGCACCCAGACGGGCTTGCCGAAGCGCTCGGCAAACAAAGGGCCCAATTCGATCAATGACCACTCGTGCAGTGGCAAGGGCGCGTTATAGCGCGTGCCGCCGACATGATAGCCGGCGATGGCGAAGCCGACGCCGAGCCAGCCCTCTTCCGTCAGACCGCATCTCGCCCGATGCTCCGCCACGTGCTCCTCGATGCGCTCGAGCGACTGGGCCATCGTCTCGCCGGCAAGCGACATCGTGCTCTGCGCCAGAAGCCGCCCGGCCATATCCACGAGGCATATGCCGACGATGTCGGTGTTGACCGAAATGCCCGTCGAATAGGCGAAGGCGCCATTGGGCCTGAGCGTGGGGCTGGGCTGCCCGCGACCGGGCTTGGGCGCGCCCAGCAAGAGCATCCCGCGCTCCGTCAGTTGGTCGATGATGCGGTAGACCGATTGCTGCGTCAGTTCCACATGGGCGGTGATCTCGGAGCGGGAAATGCCCGGTTTGTGCCAGATGAGACGCAGGATGGCGCGCTCATTGGCAGAGACCACCGCGTTCTCCGTCTCGCGCAGGAAGTGCCGCGCGATCAGCGCCTCGGGATCGTAGCTCATGCGTCGCCTCCGTCATCGTTCCGGGTAGTTACTGGAAATGTGTAATAATTTCCAGCCGCTCGCGACGAATATGCACTTCTGATGAACATCTTCTGATGGGTTTTGCCGCCCGTCACATATTTGTTACGCATAAAGTGTAAATAATGGGGCGCGTCATCCCTAGACGCCAGAGTTTCGGCTTATCCCCCTTCGGAGGAAACAGGAGAACGAAATGCGATTCCCGAAAACCGCGGCCCTTTCGGCCGCGCTCATGACGGCTGCCGGCCTGGCGCACGGCGCCGAGATCGAATTCTGGTACGGCAATACGGGCAATGTCGAGACGGCCATTCTCGACGCCTGCACGGCTTTCAACGCCGCCCAGAGCGAGCACGAGGTAAGCTGCGTCGGCCAGGGCGGCTACGAGGTGGGCATGCAGAAGGCGATCGCCGCCTACCGTTCAGGCCAGCACCCCGTGCTCATCCAGTTCTTCGATGCCGGCACGCTTGACCTGATGCTCTCCGATGCGGTGGTGCCGGTCGAGGAACTCATACCAGACGTCGACTGGGACAGCTATATCGCCGGTGCCCGCGCCTATTACGAGACCTCGGATGGCCGGCTCTTCTCACAGCCCTACAATTCCTCGACGCTTCTCTTCTACACCAACAAGACCCAACTCGAAGAGGCCGGCATCACCGAGACGCCGGAGACCTGGGAGGAGGTGATCGCCGCCGCCCGCAAGCTCGAGGAGGCGGGGCATGAATGCCCCTTCGTCACCGACGCCCATCCCTGGCGCGTGCTCGAGCAGTTCGCCGCCCGCCACGGCCTGCCCATCGCATCGAAGCACAACGGCTATGACGGGCTCGATGCCGAATACATCTTCAATCAGGGGCTCATTGCCGAGCACCTGACCAATCTCGCTTCCTGGCGCGAGGACGGCCTGGTCAAGCTCAATCCCGACACCAAGGCCGGCGATTACGCCGCGGCGTTCAATTCCGGCGAATGTGCGATGATGGAAGGTTCGTCGGGTTCCTATGCGGCGGCCAAGAAGGCTTTCGGCGACAAGTACGGGATCACCGTCACCATGACGCCGATGTATGAGGGGCACGAGCGCCACAACACGCTGGTGGGCGGCGCCTCAATCTGGGTGATGAAGGGCCACGAGGAGGCCGAAATCGAGGCGGCCAAGGCCTTCCTCGATTTCCTTCGCCAGCCTGAACAGCAACTCGCATTCACCGCAGCCACTGGCTATGTTCCAGTCACCCTCGATGCGCTTGAGGCGCTCAAGGCCAGCGGCAAGGCCGACGCGCCGGAATTCGCCACCGCCTCGGTCGGCATCGACACGATGAACCAGCCGGCGACCGAGGACAGCCGTGGCATCCGCCTCGGCTTTTACGTGCAGTTCCGCGACATCTTCATGGAAGAGACGCAGAAGGCTTTCAACGGCGACCAGACCATGCAGGAAGCGCTCGACCGCGCCAAGACGCGCGGCGACGAACTCCTGCGCCGCTTCGAGCAAACCTACCAAAGCGCAAAGCTGAACTGAGCACATACGGACCTTCCTGGCCGGCGCGCCCGCGCCGGCCAGTTTTTTTGAGGGGTATAGGATGAGCAACGCCTTTTTCCGCAATCGCTGGCTGCCGTTCTGGCTGGCAAGCCCGCAATTGCTGGTGATGTTTCTCTTTTTCTACCTGCCGGTCTTCCTCGCTTTCTTCTGGGCCTTTCATCTGGAGCGCCCCTTCGGCGGGGGTTCCCAATTCGTGGGTTGGGCGAACTTCCAGCGCGTCCTGGCGGATCAGGAGTTCTGGGCCGCACTGCGGCGTACGGTGGTCTATATGCTGCTCGCCTCCGGCAGCTCGATCCTGGTGGCGTTGATCCTTGCACTGGCCGCCGATCGGGCGGTGCGCCTTTCGCCGCTGGCGCGCAATCTCCTGATCTGGCCCAAGGCGGTGGCGATCGCCTCGGTCGGCGTGATCTTCCTGTTCATCTTCAACCCGTTCCTGGGGGTGCTTGCGCCGCTTAACGAGGTTTTTCCGGGTATCTGGAACCCGCGCATCAATCCGCTGCATACGTGGATCATGATCTATATCGCCAACATCTGGTCGGCGATCCCCTTCACGTTCATCATCCTGCTGACGGGCCTGCAGGCCATTCCCGAGACGCTGCACAAGGCGGCGGCGATGGACGGCGCCGGGCCGTGGCGGCGGCTCCGGGATATCCAGCTTCCGCTTCTGACGCCGCAGCTCTTCGTCGCGGTCGTGCTGGAGGTGGCCGATAGCCTGTCCGGCTCCTTCGGTCTTATCGACACCATGACCCAGGGCGGACCGGGCGGCGCCACCAACATGCTGGTCTACAAGATCTATGTGGACGGCTTCAAAGCCTACGATCTTTCGGGCGCGGCAACGCAGACGGCGATGCTGATGGTCGTCGTCGCGGGCATTACCGCCCTGCAATATCTCTTCCTTGAGAAACGCGTGAAGTACGAGCGCTAAACCAATGATTGAAAACGCGCGTTCCATCGACCGCACAGCGACGGTCCTGCTGCTCCTGGGCTCCGTCTTCGTGCTTTTGCCGCTGGCGTTCGTGGCGATCACCGCGACACAGAGCTACGGAGATTTCCTGCGCAACAATTTCTCGCTGCTGCCGGGCACCCACTTCTGGGACAATGTGGCCGCCGTCTGGTCGCTTACGGACCTGCCCCGGCAGATCATGAACAGCGTGATCGTGGCGGCGCTGGTGTCGGGCGGCAAGTGCTTTCTCGCCTTCACCACGGCCTATGCGGTCGTCTTCTTCAGGACGCGGTACGTGCCGCTGGTCTATGCGGCGGTCGTCGCTTCGATCATGCTGCCGATCGAGCTCAGGGTCATCACCGTCTATCAAGTGGCGTCCAATTTGGCGCTGCCAGTGAATGCGGCGGCCAATACGGGCGGGCTCTGGGCCGTGCTCTTCGGCGCACCGCTCGATCTGCAACTGAATGCGCTCGACAGCTATGCGGGTATCGCCCTGCCGCTGATGGCGCAGGGCGCCGGAACGCTGATCCTGGTGCAATTCTTCAAGACCCTGCCGCGCGATCTCGCCCGCGCCGCGACGATGGATGGGGCGGGGCCGCTGCGCTTTATGGCCGATGTCCTTCTGCCGCTCTCGAAAGGCCCGCTCTTGAGCCTCTTTATCTACTTCTTCATCGGCGGGTGGGTGGATTACATGTGGCCGCTCGTGGCGGCCTCCTCGCCCGAAATGCAGACAGCCGTCGTCGGCCTGGCACGGCTTGGTCCGGGCATGGAGGAGGACATTCCCAACTACCCCCTCGAAATGACCGGCGCGATCATGGTCACCGTGATCCCGCTGGTGCTGATCGCCCTGACCCAGCGCCGGATCGTGCGCGGCCTGGCCCTTTCGGAGAAATAGGCATGACCAAGGCAACCCGAGCGGCCGGCATATCGCTTGCCGAACTGACCAAATCCTATGACGGCGCGGATGTCATTCCCGAACTGACCGCCGAACTGGTGGGCGGTCAGTTCACGGTGATCCTCGGCCCGTCGGGCTGCGGCAAGTCCACGCTCCTGAACATGATCGCCGGGCTGGAGCGCGTGAGCGGGGGCACCATCCGCTTCGGCGAGCGCGAGGTGCAGGACCTGGAGCCCAAGCATCGCGGCTGCGCGATGGTCTTCCAGAACTACGCGCTCTACCCGCATATGAGCGTCTTCAGGAACATTGCCTACAGCCTCAAGGTCGCGGGCCTCTCCAAGGCCGAGCAGCGGGAACGCGTGGGGCGCGTGGCGAAGATGCTCGGGCTCACCGACCTGCTCGACCGTCGGCCCGGCCAGCTTTCGGGCGGCCAGCGCCAGCGCGTGGCCATCGGCAGGGCCATCGTGCGCGAGCCTTCGGTGCTGCTTTTCGACGAGCCGCTCAGCAACCTCGATGCGCAACTGCGCCACGACATGCGTATCGAGCTAGCCGAGCTGCACCGGCGGATCGGCGCAACGACGGTGTTCGTCACCCACGACCAGGTCGAGGCAATGACCTTGGCCGACCGCATCCTCGTCCTTAACCAGGGCCGCATCGAGCAATTCGATGCGCCGAGGGAAATTTATCACCGTCCGGCTTCAGTGTTCGTCGCCCAGTTCATCGGCGCCCCGCCCATGAACATCCTGTCCGTCACCGGCAACGGCACGGGGCTCCGCGTGCCCGGCGGGCCGCTTCTCGTCCGCTCGCCCCGGCGCGGCGACTTCCGCCTGGGTATCCGCCCCGAGGACATCACCCTGAGCGCCGGCGAACCCCTGCCGGACGGCATTCCGGTCACGCCCGTCCATCGCGAGGATCTGGGATCGCACAACGTCGTCACCGTGCGCCTCGACGGCGGGGCGAAATTGCGTGTCACCATGCCCTTCGGCTCCTCGCTCGATGAGAACAGCGACCTCTTCATCTCCCTGCCGCGCCACCGGCTGCATCTTTTCGAGCCCGAGAGCGGCCGGGCCATCCGCAACGCCTTCGAGGACCAGAAGGCCAGAAAGGAAGAGTATGTCTGACTATATCGATTTCATCGCCGACCGCGGGCGCGGATGCGCCATCGCCGCCCACCGCGGCGCTTGGCACGCGGCACCCGAAAACAGCATCGAGGCGATCGAGAATGCCATCGCCGCAGGCTTTGACATTGTCGAGATCGACGTCAGACAGAGCGCCGACGGACAACTGTTCCTGATGCATGACGACACGCTGGAGCGCATGGCGGGCCGCGCTGAGGTAGCCGAACGGCTAAGCATCGCAGAGCTTTCGGCCATTCGGCTGCGCGAGGCCGATGGCGGGGAGAGGCGGGCGACGACGAACGCCACCATCCCCACCCTGCGCAAGGCGCTGGAGGCGGCGCGCGGGCGCATTTTCCTGGATCTGGATCTCAAGGACCGCGATCTGATGCCGCGCGTCATCGCCGAGGTGGTGGACATGGGCATGGCCGGCCAGGTGGACCTCAAGGCGCGCGTGGATTCGCCCGAGGCGCGGCGGTGGCTTGCCGGCCAGGGCGACATGGGCGGGGTGCCCTTCATGGCCATGGCGCGCTTTGCAAACGGCAACGCGGCGGAGCTGACGGACGTTCTGGAGGCGATGGCGCCCTTCATGTGCGAGACCAAGTTCGACAGCCTCGACACCATTTCCGAGCGCCGGCAGCGCTTTTCCGATGCCGGCATCGCCATCTGGGTCAACACGCTCGACCCGGTCTCCTGTTGTGACTTGACGGACAGCGCTGCCCTTGCCGATCCTGCCCGAATCTGGGGCCGCCTGATCGATGCGGGCGTCGGCATCATCCAGACCGACGAGCCGGCAGCACTCCAGTCCTATCTTAAGGAGACGGGCCGTTGACCTTCATTTCCGATGCCGACATGGAGGCGGTGATGGCCGACATGCGCACGGCGGCACTCAAGGAGGTATTGCCCCGCTTCCTGCGCCTGGAAAGCGATCAGGTGCGCGCCAAGACGAGCGTCGACGATCTGGTGACCGACGCCGATCTGCGCGCCGAGTCGATGCTCTCCGAGGCGCTCGCCCGCCGCTTTCCCGGTGCCGTAGTGGTCGGCGAGGAGGCCGTCTCAGCCGATCCGGACCTGCTCGGCCGGGTCGGCACAGCCCCGCTCTCCATCGTCATCGACCCGGTGGACGGCACGTGGAACTTCGCCAACGGCCTGCCGGTCTTCGGCATGATGGTAGCGCTCATCGCCGGCGACGAGACCATCGCCGGCCTGATCCACTATCCGCTGACCGGCGATTTCATCCTCGCGCGGCGTGGCGGCGGGGCCTGGCATGTCGCCCCGGACGGCGAGCGCCGCCGGCTAAAGGTCGCGCCTCCCAAGCCGATTGCCGAGATGTCGGGCATCGTCTGCCTGCCGCAATTGCCGCCCGAGGAACAGGCCGCGATCGCGCCGAACCTGCCTTCCTTCCTGCGGGTGACGAACTACCGCTGCTCGGCCTACGAATACCGGCTTCTCGCCCAGGGCAGCATCGACTTTGTCATGAATGCCTCGCTGCAGCCTTGGGATCACGCGGCCGGCCACCTCGTCCATCTGGAGGCCGGCGGCTACGCGGCCATCCCGCCGGGAATCGGCTATCGCCCGTCGATGGGTCAGGGGCGGCTTCTTCTGGCCTCAAACGAGGCGGTCTGGCACGACGTGCGGCGTGCCCTCGGCATCTTGTAGATGCCGGAACCCGCGCATGATGCGCGTCCGGCCGGCTGATTGCCGATCCGCCCAACTGCTCCCGTGCACGGTTGAGCACACTTACATTGATGTTTGCACTTATCATACATAAGCTTCCTTGCTATCTGCGGTAGACATAAATCCCAGGCCGCCACGGCGTCGTCCGACGCCACCCACAGCAACCGAGGAACTGCAGATGGTTAGCTTGACGATCAACGGTACCGTCCACGAGATTGACGCCGAGCCGGACATGCCCCTCCTGTGGGCAATCCGTGAGCTTGTCGGTTTGACCGGCACGAAGTTCGGCTGCGGGCTGGCGCAATGCGGGGCCTGCACAGTGCATCTGGACGGCGTGCCGGTCCGCAGTTGCCAGACCTTCGTCGGCGACGTCGAGGGCGCAAAGATCACCACGATCGAGGGCGTCGACGGCAATGTCGCCGAGACGGTCCAGGCCGTTTGGGCGGAGATGGACGTACCCCAGTGCGGCTATTGCCAATCCGGTCAGATCATGTCGGCCGTCGCTCTTCTGAGCGAAAACAAGAACCCGACGGATGACGATATCGATGCGGCGATGTGGGGGAACCTGTGCCGCTGCGCGACCTATCAACGGATTCGCGGCGCCATCCACGAAACCGCCCGTCGCCTGGAGGCATGATCATGTACGCAAGGTTCCCCAAAGCCGTCGGCAACCTGCCGAAACTGCCCACGTCCCGCCGCGGTTTCCTTCTGGGCGCCCTGGCCACGGCCGCGGGCCTGACCGTCGGCTTCCGGCTTGGCGGCGAGGCCAGCGCCCAGGAAAAGCCGGCGGTGCATCCCTTTCAGCCCTATATCGCGATCGCGCCGGATGGGAAGGTCACAATCTATTCCTCCCAGTTCGAAATGGGACAGGGCGCTTACTTCGGGATCGCCACCCTGGTGAACGAGGAGCTCGGCGCCGAGTGGTCGCAGATCACGGTGGAAGGGGCCGCCTCGAACCCGTCGGCCTACGGCAATTTGGCGTTGGGCGGTGCAAATCAGGGGACCGGCGGATCGAGCTCGATGGCCACGTCCTGGGAGCGCTACCGCAAGGCGGGCGCGGCGATGCGGCTCATGCTGGTCGAGGCCGCCGCAAGGGAATGGGATGTTCCGGCAGCCGAGATCACGGCCGGGAACGGCGTGCTGACGCACGCTTCCGGCAAGACGGCAACCTATGGCGAAATGGCCATGAAGGCGGCCGACATCGCGCCGCCGGACGAGATCCCGCTGAAGCCGGCCTCGGAGTGGACCCAGATCGGCGACGCTTCGCTGAAGCGTTACGATTCGAAGATGAAGACCGACGGCACGGCGCCCTATACGATCGACCTGAAGCTGCCGGGGATGATGACGGCCGTCATGATCCACCCGCCCAAATTCGGCGCGACCGTCGAGGCCTTCGACGCGACCGAGGCCAAGGCCCTCAAGGGGGTGGTGGACGTGGTGCAGATCCCGCGCGGCGTCGCGGTCGTGGCCGACAATATGTGGACGGCGATCAAGGCGCGCGACCTGGTCGATGTCACCTGGAACGAGGAGAATGCCGAGACCCGCGGAACGGACGAGATCCTTGCCGCCTTTGTCGAGCAGTCGGCGGCGGCACCCGCGCATTCGGCACGCAACGACGGCGACGTCTCCGCCGCCTTCGCCGAGGCGGCGAGAACGGTCGAGGCGACGTTCACCTTTCCCTATCTGTGTCACGCAGCCATGGAACCGCTCAACGCGGCCGCACGCATGACCGACGGCGTGCTGGAGGTTTGGGGCGGGCATCAGATGCCCGACCTCTACCAGTATATCGCCTCGGAAATTGCCGGCGTCGCCCCCGACAAGGTGAAGCTCAACGTGATGCGCACGGGCGGCGGCTTCGGCCGGCGCGGCGTCATGGACGCCGATATCGTTGCCGAGGCCGTCGAGGTCGCAAAGGCACTGAACTGGGCCCATCCGGTCAAGGTGCAGTGGACGCGCGAGAACGACATGAAGGGCGGGCGCTACCGCCCGGCAGTGGTTCATGCCATGAAAGCGGCGCTGGATGCCGACGGCAACATCATCGGCTGGGATAACCATATCGTCAGCCAGTCGATCGCCATGGGCACCGTCTTTGAAAGCGCGCTCGTGCATGACGGAGTCGACTGGTCCTCGGTCGAGGGCGCCAACACCATTCCCTATCATATCCCGAATGTGAATGTCGGCGTCACGAACATGCAGTCCCCGGTTCCGATCCTGTTCTGGCGCGCCGTGGGATCGACCCACACCGGCTATGCGGTCGAGGCGTTCATGGACGAGGTGGCCGAAGCCGCCGGCAAGGACCCGGTCGAACTTCGGATGGAGCTCCTGGAGAACCATCCGCGCCACAGCGCGGCGCTGGCGCTGGTCGCCGAGAAGGCCGGGTGGGGCAGTCCCCTCGCCGAAGGCCGCTTCCGCGGCGTCGCGGTGGTCGAGGCGTTCGGAACGGTGGTCGCCCAGATTGCCGAGATCAGCCTGCCGTCGCCCGATCAGGTCAAGGTCGAGAAGGTCGTCTGCGCCGTCGATTGCGGCGTTGCGATCAATCCGGACCAGGTGGTCGCCCAGATGGAAGGCGGCATCGGCTTCGGCCTCGGCGCCATCCTTGCCGAGGAGATCACCATGACGGAAGGCGTGGTCGATCAAGAGAACTACGACACCTATACGCCGCTGCGCATCGACCAGATGCCCGAGATCGAGGTCCACATCGTGCCCTCGGAGGCTGCGCCCACGGGTGTCGGCGAGCCCGGCCTGCCGCCCATCGGTCCTGCCGTTGCGAATGCGGTGTTCAAGGCAACCGGCAAACGCGTCCGGACGCTTCCCTTCAGCCGGGGCATGGCCGCGTAGAGAACGACCGTTTTACCACTTGCACCGGTCAGGCGACGCGTCACCAGCGGTTAGACATAAGGGCCGCTGGTATAGGCCCATGACATGGCGCGCGCAGCGCCGATCTTTCGGGCTATGCTCTGAACAGGTCGCGTTCAACGCCCGCCGCCTCGAACAGATAGTCGCGGCTGGCCTCGAGTTCGCGGCGAAGCTTCGGCAGATCGGCATCCAGCAACGCGCCGCGCCATTTGCGGATCTTGCCCGCCACCATCACCGTGTCGACATTGCTGCGCTCCATCAGCGTCACCACGGCGCCGGGAACATGGTTCAGGGGCGTGACGTTCACGGCAGTCGCATCGAGCAGGATGACGTCGGCGTCCTTTCCGGGGGTGAGGCTTCCGGTCTTTCCGTCAAGTTTCAGGCCCCTGGCGCCTTCAAGCGTGGCGAAGCGGATGACGTCGCGCGAGGTGAGCAGCGCCGGCGGTTCCTCGCTTCCGGCCAGGGCCGCCTCGTTCACGAAGGCGCGCTGGAGCGTGAGCGCAGAGCGCATCTGCGTGAAGGGATCGGCGGTCATCGTGCATTCCACGTCGGAGGAGAGCGACGGCTGCATGCCGAGGCCGAGCGCCTTCTGGATCGGCGGCATGCCGTGGCGCATCGTCATCTCGATCGGCACGGAGAGCGAGACATGTGCGCCGGCATCGGCCGCCGCTTTCCATGCGAGGTCGGTCATGCCGGTCATGTGGATGAAGATGTTGTCGGGGCCGAACTGGCCTGCCCGCGCCAGTTCGTCGAAGGTCGGGGCCATACCGAAAGTGCCCACCACGTGCAGCGCGATCGGGATGCCGAGCTCGCGGCCTGTCTTCCAGGCACTCTCGTAGCCGGGAAGATAGATTTCCCCGCCCATGACCATGGTCAGCAATTGGTCGTCCGACGCGAAATGTCCGGATTTGAGCCGGTGCGCGTCGTCCGGATATTTGGCCGCCTCGCCCCAGCCCTCGAAATAGCCGAAGACCGAGCGGCGGCCGGCATCCTTTAATGCCTGCACGGCCGCATCGGAATGCTCCGGCGAATGATGGATCTGCGAAACGTCCATCACCGTCGTCACGCCCGCGTCGAGCTGCGCGATCGAGCCGAACAGCTCGTTGATGTAGACGTCCTCGGGCCGGTAGACCATCGAGAACTTCTGCAGGATGTGGTCATAGTAGTTGACGGCGCCGTGCGGCTTTCCGTCATTGATGAGGATGCCGTCGGCGAGGAAGCTGCGCAGCGCCGTCTCGAACTGATGGTGATGGGTATCGATGAAGCCCGGCATGACGATCATGCCCGCCGCCTCGATCACGTCGGCGCCGCCCGCGTCGAGATTCGGGCCGACCGCCTCGATGGTCCTGCCGGAGACCAGCACATCGGCTGAAGCGAAGTCGCCCACCGCCGGGTCCATGCTCAGCACATGACCGCCCTTGATCAGCAGGCGGCGGCCGGGCTCGCCGGAACCCTTGGGGAGGGCTCCCGTCCGCGGGGCGCCCTTCGCTCCGGACGAGGCAGCGGCCGCGCCCTCTGCCGTGATCGACGCATGCAATCGCTCGGCGGGGTCACGAACCAGGCCGAAAGAAGCTGCTTCCTCGCATAATCTGCACATCGAACCCTCCCCAGACGGCGGCATTCACCACCAGCAGACCAAGACACTCGCCTCGCGCGTGCCAAGCGCGTATATTTTTTCGTTATGCGAAAACTTTTTCGCATTAGGATGTTAGAACCAGCGCACGATGCATGTCAACCGAGACGCTCTCCTGCTTCGATGGCGCCGGTCCTCTCCCCATTTCATCAGGGCTATCGCATATGGATGGAGTCTTTGTTCGGCTTCGCCGGGACCCCCACCCCTCACCCCTCCCCTCAAGGGGGAGGGGGGCGCCGACCTCTCAGAATCCCCCTCCCCCTTGAGGGGAGGGGGGAGGGGTGAGGGGTGGGGGTCCGATCAAGGACTCAAAATCCATCCGCCCCCGATCACGTCATCGCGTTCCGATGATCGATTCCAGCACCGGATAGCGCGATAGGGTCTGCGCGATGCGCCCGGCGGATACCCTGAGTTCCCGCAGCCGGTTCTCGACCAGGTCCTCGGCCGTCACCAGGCCGGAATAGCCGGACGAGTTGAGCGCGGCGATGGTGCGGCCCGACGCGCCCCTGATCGGCACGGCGAGCGCGGTGATCCCGTAGTCCAGCTGGTCCACGGTGGTGGCAAAGTTCTTTTCCCGGACCTCTTCGACGACCTTCTTCAGCGCGGCCTTGTCGACCACCGTCTTGTTAGTGAGCGGGACCGGCTCGACCTCGCGCAGGTAGCGGTCGAAGTCGGCATCAGGCAGTCCGGCCAGAAGCACGCGGCCGAGCGATGTCGCGTGCGCCGGGTATCTGGCGCCGACCACGGCGGTGGGCCGCCGCGCCCGCTGCTCCGAATAATGCGCGATGTAGAGGACGTCATGGCCTTCGAGGGTGCCGACCGAGGATGCGTCGCCGAAGGTGCCGACGAGCCGCCGCAGCTCCGGCTGCAGCACCTCGTCGACCCGCGCCGAGAAATAGAAGGCCGAGCCGAGGCTCATGACCTTCGGGCGCAGGTGAAAGCGCTTGTTCGTCTGCCCGACATAACCGAGGGTCTGGAGCGTGATGAGGCTGCGCCGCGCCGCCGCGGGGCTCAAGCCCACGCGCCGCGCGACATCGCTCAACGTCATTTCAGGATGTTCCGAATCGAAGCTCTCAAGGATCGACAGGCCCTTGGCGAGCGCCTCCACGAATTCGGCAGGCCGGGATTCCTCTTCGGCTGGCCGCGCCTCCCCCTCCTGTTTATCGTTGAGCATTGCGATTGCCTCTCAGCTCTTGTCTTGTCGCATTTTCGCGAGCGCAAAAATCTCCAATTTTTGCTGAAAAATGCTTTAGCCAGGCGCCAGCACGAAATCGAACTCCAGCATCGCATCCGGCCTGCGCTCCAGCGCCAGGTCCCCCGCCTTCTCCGCCTTATACGGCTCCACCTTGGCGATCAACGACTTGCGGACGCCGAACACCGCGTCGTTGTCGACATATTCGGTGTTCTCGAAGAACACCTCGGTGACGATGCTGCGCATCTTCTGTGCGCGGATCATGTAGTGCAGGTGCGCGGCCCGCCAGGCATGCCTGTTGCCGGCGCGCAAGAGTTCGCCGACCGGCCCGTCATAGGGAACCGTATAGGGCTTGGGCAGAACGGTCGTATAGTAGTAACGGCCGCTTTCGTCCGTCTCGAAGATGCCGCGCAGGTCGTATTTGTCCTGCCCCTCCTCCTGGATGGGATAGGTGCCCGAGCCGTCGGCCTGCCAGGTGTCCACGATCGCTCCGGGAAGGGGGTGCCCCAGTGTATCCCGGACAACCCCGTGGCAGAGCACGGAGACACCCTCGCGCGGCCCGGCCAGATCGGCGCCGAGCGGCTTCCTCGGTGCGTTGTCGAGATAGAAGGGGCCGAGGTTGCTGCCTTCCGTGGCGCCTCCCCGCGTGTTGATCATGTCGACGAGGGCTGAAAAGCCGAGCACGTCCGACAACAGGATGAATTCGTGGCGCTCCGGCGTCGAGATCTTCCCGCAGTCGTAGAGGAAGTTCAGCGTCCGCATCCACTCCTCGTGCGTCAGGTTGGTCTCGCGCGTATAATCATGCAAATGCTCGAGGAGCTTTTCGAGCAGGAACTTGAACCTCGACCCCTCCTCCGTCCGGAAGCTCTTCTTCACCTCTTCCGTGATCGTGAACTGGTTGATGTCGCGCATCGCCTTCTCCTCCCGTCTCTGAATAGCAAATCGAAGCCCCCGAGCGCCATGCCGGGCCAACAGGCTTGACAGGAAAGTAAAACGCGCCGTACTTTCCGACAAGAGAAAAAAACTTCGCTGTGCGAAAAATTTGGAGGCTGAATGCGCATCGGCAAACAGGATGGCGCCTTCACGGCGATTGCCACATCCGACGCGGACACCATCACCGTGCGCGGGCACGATCTATGTGCCGAGCTCATCGGGAAGATCGACTTCACCGATTATTTCTGGCTGCTGGTCACCGGAACGCGCCCGAACGACGCGCAGCGCGCCATTGCCAATGCCTGCATGGTGGCTATCGCCGAGCACGGGCTGGTGCCGAGCGTGCAGGCCTCGCGCATGACGCTGGCCGCCGCACCCGAAGCCTGGCAGGGCGCGATGGCGGCCGGCCTGCTGGGCATGGGCTCGGTCGTCGCCGGCAGCTCGGAAGCGGCCGGGCGCTATATCGCCGAGGTCCTGGAGGAAAGCCGCAAGACGGGTGCCGACCTCGATACGGCCGCGCGCGCAAGCCTGGAAGCGTTGAAGGCACGCCGCGCCAAGGTGCCGGGCCTCGGCCATCCGCAGCACAGCGCGGGCGACCCGCGCGCGAATACCCTTCTCGCGCTGGCCGATGACCTCGGCGTTTCGGGAGACTACATCGCCTGCCTGCGCGCCATCGCCAAGCATGCCCCGGCCATCATGAACCGTCCGCTGCCGATCAATGTCTCGGGTGCGATCCCGGCCCTGATGCTCGATGCCGGCTGGCCGCTCGAAGCCATGAAGGGCATCCCGCTGCTCGCCCGGGCGGCCGGTCTGGTGGCTCATCTCTATGAGGAGTCGCAGCGCTCCATCGGCTTCATCATGTCCCATCACGCGGACCTCGCCATCGAATATGACGGGCCGGCGGCGCCCGGCGACAAGAACCATTCCGCCTGAGGGGACCCCGGATGGCGAAGATACTCAGAGACATTCGGGTCGTGGAGATGGGGACCTACATCACCGGTCCGGCGGCGGGAATGCACCTCGCCGATCTCGGCGCGGACGTGATCAAGGTGGAGCGCCCGGGCGCCGGCGACCCCTTCCGCGCCTTCAAGGGCGGGCTCTATTCGCCGCATTTCCAGACCTACAATCGCAACAAGCGCTCCATCGCGCTCGACACCCGCCAGGCGGAAGACCGCGCGGTCTTCCACGACCTGATCGGAACCGCGGACATCTTCATCCAGAACTTCCGCCCCGGCGTCGCGGAACGGCTTGGCGCGGGGGCGGAAGAGTTGCAGCGGCTCAACCCGCGCCTCGTTTATTGCGCCATCACCGGCTTCGGCCAGACCGGCCCCTCGCGCGACCGGCCGGCTTACGACACGGTCGCCCAGGCTGCCAGCGCCTATCTGCGGCTTCTGACGCCCCCCGCCAATCCGAGGGTCATCGGACCGGCCATCGCCGATGCCGTGACCGGCCACTACGCCGCGCTCGGCATCCTCGCCGCCCTGCTGGAGCGCTCCAAGACCGGCAAGGGCCGCCGCCTCGATATCTCGATGCTCGAGGCGATGTGCCATTTCAACCTCGACAGCTTCACGCACTATTTCAGCGTCGGCGAGGTGATGGGGCCGCTCAGCCGCCCAAAAGTATCCCAGTCCTACACCTTCGCCTGCTCCGACGGAAAATGGATCGCGATCCATCTCTCCTCGCCCCAGAAGTTCTGGGAGGGCCTCGTCGCCTCGGTCGAAAAGCCCGAGCTGCTTACGGACGAGAGGTTCGCGGAGCGCCTCAACCGCATCGAGCATCAGCAGGAACTGATCGAGATTCTCAGCCCCGTCTTCGCTGCCCGGACGCGGCAGGAGTGGTGCGACATCCTTTTGGAAAACGAGGTGCCGCATTCGCCGGCCTACGATTCCAACGAGGCGCTGGAAGACCCGCAGGCCAGGCATCTGCATATCGCGGTGGAGGCACAGCACCCGGAAATGGGCGCGTTCAAGACCGTGCGCGCACCCTACAGCTTCGACGGCGAGCCCGACCTGGACATCCTGCCGCCGCCCACGCTTGACGAGCACGGCGGGGAAATCCGGGCCGAGATCGCGCGCCGGAAAGCTGGCTAAGGCCCAGCAAGCAGGGAGGAACGATGATGGCGGTACCCGTCAAGGAGGTGATGCAGGCCAGCAGCGCGATGCTGCAGAAGCAGCTCTACGCGATCTTCACCCGGCCCTCCGGCGGCATCGAGCCGATCCTGGCGAACATGGAGGAGCATCTGGCCTTCCAGGTCTCGCTGGAGAAGGAGGGGATCCTCTATGCCGCCAGCCCCATGTGGTCCGACGACGAAAAGAGCTGGGAAGGCGACGGCCTCGTGGTGGTGCGCGCCGCCTCCCGCGAGGAAGCCATCGCCATTGCCGAGCGCGACCCCATGCACGCGCGCGGTGCGCGTACATTCACGGTGCGCCCGTGGATGATCAACGAAGGAACGGTGACGATCCGTCTCGACAGCTCGAGCCAGACCTTCTCGATCCTTTAGATCCCGAAAAGTGGATGCCAATTTTCAGAAAAAATCATTCTGAAACAAAAGGATAGATCAGAGCGACGATTCAGCGAAGCGTCATCGTGATCCAGGTTCAAAGGGAGGAAGAAACAATGAAGAAGCTGACAGGACTACTGCTCGCGGGCGCGATCGCCTTTCCCACCTCGGTGATGGCGCAGGAGACGATCAATCTCACCGTGGCATCGAGCCACCCGCTCGTCATTCCGTGGGTGGGCATGATCAAGTCGGAGTTCATGGCCGAGACGGACCGTATCCTGGCCGAGACCGGCAACTACAAGATCGAATGGCAGGAAGCCTTCGGCGGCACGCTCTATAAGGCGAACGCCACGCTGACCTCGGTCGAAGAGGGCGTGACCGACATCGGCTGGGTGTTCTCCTTCCTCGAAGGGGCCAAACTGCCGCTCAGCCAGGCTTCGACCTACGCGCCTTTTGCCACCGCCAATCCGCCGGTCCAGCTAGAGGTGATGTGGGAGCTTCTGGAGAACAACGAGGCGTTCCGCAATGAATGGGAGCAGTACAATCTGAAGGTGCTCGGCCTCACCAGCACCGACAGCTACGACGTATACACGAAGGCGCCGATCACCGGCCTTGCCGATCTTAGCGGCATGAAGCTGTCGGCGCCGGGCGTACTTGGCGCGTGGCTGCAAGGCACCGGAGCCAATGCCGTCGATGGATCGCTAACGACGTTCTACACCGACATCCAGACCGGCGTTTCCGACGGTGTTTTGTCGCTGGCGCTCGGTGTTTTGCCGGCAAAGCTCTACGAGGTCGCCCCCTACATCACGCGCGTGGATATCGGCGTCGCCTTCTCCGGCGCCGTCGCCATCAACCGCGATTCCTGGGATGGCCTTCCCGAAGAGGTGCAGAACGCCATGGTCGCGGCCGGCAAGGTCTATACCGAGGCTCACGGCAAGGACCTGCTGGAGCGCCACGAGGCCGCGCTGCAGAAGATGCTGGAGATCGGCGCCGGCCAGAACCCGCCGGTCACCATGACCGAGATGTCGCAGGAGGATCGCGCAGCCTGGGTGAACGGCATGCCGAACATCGCCGCCGACTGGGCGACCGACGTTGCGGCCCGCGGACTGCCCGCGCGCGAATTCCTCGCCGCCTACATGGACGGTCTTCGCGCCCGGGGCGAGAAGCCCGTCCGCGACTGGGACAAGGAATAAGGGCTGGCTGAGAGGGCGGCAGGGATATGAGCCTTCGCTCGCAAGACCGCGGCGCCGCCGAGGGGCGGCGCCGGCTCTTGGCCGCGCAGCGCCTCTGGTCGCGTGCCGTCGATGGCCTGGCGGCGCTGGGAACGACCATGATCGGGTTGCTCATGGTCATGATCTCCTGCGACGTCTTCGCGCGCAATATCACGGGCGGATCGCTTCCGCTGATTTCGGAGCTCGGCGCGCTCACACTCGTGATGATCGTCTATCTCCAGCTTGGAACGACGATCCGCAACAACCGGCTCGCGCGAACCGACTTCTTCCTCGATGCGCTTGAAGGGTGGAAGCCGCGCGCGGCCGCTCTTGTTTCGGGCCTCTGGGACCTGTTCGGCATCGCCGTCTGCGCGGGCATCGCCTGGTCCACATACGGAATTCTCCTGGGCGATATCGAACACCAAGAATTCATAGGCGTAACCGCCGGAGTGACACTGCCGACCTGGCCATTTCGCGCATTGATACTTGTCGGGAGCGCCGTCGCCGCGGCCCAGTTCGTCGTCCAGGCCGTCCGTTCCCTCATGAAGGCCACGGGCGCCGGGGAGCACACGTCATGACCGGCATCGAGATCGGCGCCGTCTGCATCGCGGGCCTGGTCATCCTCATCGCCCTCGGCATGCCGATCGGGATCGGCATGATCGTCGTGTCGTTCGCCGGCGTTTTCTTCATCCGCAACGAGACCGTGGCGATGCGGATGATCGGCTCCGTCGCCAACGACAGCCTCGAGGAATATCTGTTCGCGGTGGTGCCGCTGTTCGTGCTTATGGGATTGCTGGTCACCATCTCGGGCGTCGGCAAGGACACGTTCGACCTGTTCGAAAGATTGCTCAGCCGCGTGCGGGCGGGGCTCGGTATCGCCACGGTGTTCGCCAACGCCGTCTTCGCCTCGATAACCGGCATCTCGATCGCTTCCGCCTCGGTGTTTTCGCGCGTGGCGGTTCCGGAGATGACGCGCCATGGCTACAGCCGGCGTTTCTCGACGGGTGTCGTCGCCGGCAGTTCGGTGCTCGGCATGCTCATCCCGCCTTCGCTGCTGATGATCATCTACGCGGTGCTTGCCGAGGAATCGGTGGGGCGCATGTTCCTCGCCGGCATCGGCCCCGGCATTCTGCTGGCGCTGCTCTTCTCGGCGACGATCCTCATCCTCGCAACCTGGCGGAAGTCGTCGGTGTTCGAACGCGAGAGCGACAATGTCGAGATGGAACCCGAGGCGGTGCTCGCAACAATGGCGAAGGGAATACCCATCGTCACGCTTGTGACGCTGGTTCTCGGCGGGCTCTACGGCGGCTTTTTCAATCCGACGGAAGCCGGCGCGGTCGGGGCGCTCGGCGCCCTCGTGATCGCCCTTTTCAGGCGTTCGCTCAATCCTTCCAAGCTTTGGGGCCTGCTGGTCGAGACAGGTCAGGTGACGGTGTCGGTTCTTTTCCTGATCATGGCAGCGACCTTCTTCAGCCGCATGCTCGCCATGTCGGGCCTGCCGAACGCGCTGGCCCAGGCGCTGCTCGCAGGAGGTTTGGGTCCTTACGGCTTCCTGCTGATCTTCCTCATCCTCGTCATCGTCATGGGCTTCCTGATCGATTCCATCTCGATCATGCTGATCCTGCTGCCGATCGCGCTACCCGTCGCGCGCGAAGCCGGGTTCGACCTCATCTGGTTCGGCGTTCTTACGGTGGTGGCGGTGGAGATCGGCCTGCTCACGCCGCCGTTCGGGCTGTCGGTCTACACGATCAAATCCGCTCTCAACGACAACACCCTGCGGGTGGGCGAGATCTTCCGAGGCGCCCTCCCCTTCGTGGTGGCGATGCTTGTCGGGCTGGCGGTCCTGGTCGCGTTCCCTGAAATCGCAGTTTGGCTTGCAAGGCTTTAGACAATGACGACACTATTATGCATTTCCGGCAGTCTCAGGGCTGCCTCCACCTCACGCGCCGTGGTCTCCACCATCTGCGCGAGGCTGGAAGGCCAGGTTTCGACCATGCGCTTCGACATCGGCAGCCTGCCTCACTACAACGCGGACCTGCCCAGCCCCGAGACGGTGGACGCCTTCAAGGAGGCGATCGAGACGGCCGACGGACTGGTCATGGTGACGCCGGAATACAACTACGGCATCCCCGGCGTCCTCAAGAACGCGATCGACTGGGCCTCCCGCCCGGCCTATGCCTCGGTGCTCAAGCACAAGCCCGTTTTCGTGGCTTCCGTCTCCGGCGGCGCGCTGGGCGGCGTGCGCGCGCAAGCCCATCTCAAATACGTCCTGAACGGAACGCTGGCGCGTGTCTTCACGTGGCAGGAGGTGGTCGTCCCCCACGCGGCAGCGAAGGTAGCGGACGGGTTCCTGGTCGACGAGGCGACCGAGGCTTTCTTGCTTGAGGGCATTCAGGCATTCATCCGCTCCCTTGAGGCTGAAAGCCGAACTCCCATCGGGGCCGACCCGGCATAAGCGCTGCGAAGTCCCTTGGCGCGTTGCCATGCCGGCTTCGGTGAACGAAGCCGTTCCTCAAGCCGCGGCTTACCTTACTGTCCTGGCATGCTTAAACCGAACATCGACGCCGGCGCTGATCTCCCTGGCCGCCGATTTCAGGCTGGGCAGGTGCTGGGCGACGAAGGCTTGCTCCGACATCGCGCTGCTCACCCAGGCGAGGTTGATCGCGCCCACGGACCTGGCATCGAGGAACACCGGCACGGCGATGGCGCTGACGCGCGCTTCCCGCGGCTGGGTTATGAAATAGCCGGGCTCGCGGACGGCGTAGCCGCGGTCGCGCACGTTCGACACCAGTGCCGCGACCTTCTCCCGGTCCCGGGCCAGGCGGTTGTGGAGGTCCCTCGATCTGGAAAGACGGGCAAGCACCTTCTCGCGCCTCTCCTCGTCGCTCCAGGCAAGAAAAGCGCGGCCCATCGCCGACTGCAGCACGTGGATCTCGTGATCCAGCACGTCGCGGTTGAGAAGGAACGGGGAGATGCGCCGCGAGGTCTCCTGCACGCGGATCGCGCCGTCCTCGTAGACGCCGACATCCGAGGGCCACAGGACCTTGTGGCACAGCCCGTCGAGCACGGGGCCCGCCACTTCGGCCAGAACCGCCTTCCACCCGGTCTCCGGCGGCCGCGTGGGCCGGAAATTGTGGTGATAGAGCTGGTCGGCGATGCCCCGCCGCACATATCCCTCCCGCTCCAGCGTCGCCAGGATGCGCAGGAGCGTCGCTTTCGGGAGCTTCGTGCGGGCCGCGAGCGCATGCAGCGTCGCGCCGCCCGTCTCCAGGTGGCGCAGCACGTCGAGCCCGCGTGACAGCGCGCGGATGGTCTTGACGGTGGTCATCGGCGGAAGCCTAGCGAAGATTTCACCAGGTGAAAAGCATGCGCGCGCGGCGTTCCCGTTCGCGCCGGGTTGCTTCATTGTCTTCCCGTCGCGCGCCAAACGGGAGGAGATGGAGCGTGTTGGACTTCACCGCGGCCGGTCGAGCGCTTGCGCGCCTGTCGGCGCCACTTGCCATCGCCCTCAGCCTGCTCGGCCTTTACATCGCCGGCTTCGGCTTCCTGAACGAGACGATGCTGCGCGTCGGCACCTACGCGCTGGCCGCGCTCATCCTTATTCTGCATACGATGGGCGAGGGAAAAGGCCGGCTCGGGCGCGCCCGCTTCCTGGTCGATCTCCTGCTGCTGGCGGGACTGGCGCTCTCCGTCTGGCGCTATCTGCAGATCGGCAAGGCCCTGGAGATCGGCCTCTATTCGTTCTCCGCGACCGACGTTGCGATCGGCGTTACCGGCCTTGCCGTGCTCGTCGAACTGACGCGCCGCAGCTTCGGCCTGCCGCTTGTGCTCGTCTGCCTCGCCGCGCTCGGCTACGGCGTCTTCGGCGACCGGCTGCCATGGATCTTCGAGCATGGCGGATTCGGCCTCAGCCAGATCCTGCAGGTGGTCTGGTACTCCTTCGACGGCGTTTTCGGCCGGCCCCTTTCGGTCGTCGTCACGCTGATCCTCGCCTTCATCGTCTTCGGCGTCGTTCTCGAAGGGATCGGCGCCGGGCCGGTGCTGATCCGCTTCGCCTTTGCGCTCACCGGCCGCTCCCGCGGCGGCCCGGCGCACGCGGCGGTCGCGGCGAGTTGCGTCTTCGGAACCATGTCCGGCTCCGTCGCCGGCAATGTCGTCGGCACGGGCGTGATGACGATCCCGATGATCAAGGAGCGCGGCTTTTCCGCCCGCTATGCCGGCGGCATCGAGGCGGCGGCGTCCTCGGGCGGCCAGTTCATGCCGCCGATCATGGGCGCCGTCGCCTTCATCATGTCCGACGTCACGGGGATCCCTTACCTGACGATCTGCATCGGCGCCCTGCTGCCCGCGCTGTTCTACTACGGATCGCTGTTCGCATCCGTGCAGATCGAGGCCGTCAAGCGCGGCATCGGCCCCATTCCAGCCGGCGAGCGCGTTGAATTGACGCGTCGGGACTGGGTCATGTCGCTGTGCTTCGCCATTCCGCTGGCCATCGTCATCGCGCTTCTGATCGGCGGCCGCTCGCCGGCCTTCGCCGGCTTCGTGGCGGTCATCGCGGCGGTCCTCTTGGGGTTCACGCTCAATCCGGAGCTGCGCCGGCAGCCCGGCCGCCTCCTCGACGCTCTGCATCAGGCGGGGCTGGCGGCGGCCCAGATCATCATCGCCGTCGGCGCCATCGGCATTGTCATCGGCATCATGAACATGACCGGCCTCGGCCTGCGCTTCGCCAACATCATCCTCGGCATCGCCGGCGATTCGCTGTTCCTCGCCCTCGTCATGATGATGCTCAGCTCGCTCGTGCTCGGCATGGGCATGCCCACGGTGCCCGCCTATCTCGTCGTCGTCATCGTCATGGGGCCGGCCATCGAGGCGATGGGCGTTCCGACCCTCATCGCGCATCTTTTCGTCGTCTATTTCGGCGTTCTCTCCGCCATCACGCCGCCCGTCGCCATCGCCGCCTTCGCGGCCGCCCCGATCGCCCGTGCCAACCCGATGGGCATCGGCGTCGACGCCTGCAGGGTCGCCCTGATCGGCTTCATCATCCCCTTCGTGCTCGTCTACAACCCGTCGCTCTCACTGGTGATCGACTTCAGTCTCACCGGGCTTTTATGGATCTGTTTTCGCCTCGCCCTGGCGATCTGGCTCCTTGCGACCGGCCTCGCCGGCTATGCCAGCGGGCGGCTGACCTGGGTTTCAAGGGTGCTTCGATGCTGCGTGGGGCTGGCTATCCTGTTGCCCGCGTTCTGGATCGAACTCACCGGCTTTGCCGCCGCAATGCTCTTCGTCGTCAACGACGCCACACCGTACGGTGCCCCCATCGCCGGCTGGCTGCGCGGGAAGACCGGGCAACTGGAGCCGGGCGCGGAGGGCAAATGATCGGGCCCAAAAGAAACCCTGGGAGGAGAAAGCGATGCGACTGAAAAGACATCTCATCGGCGCGATAGCCGGATTTGCGGGAATGGCCATGGCCATGTCGACAGGGGCGGCGGAGTTCTTCCGTCTGGCGACGCTCGGCCCTGGCTCCTCGCCCTATCTCGTGATGAGCACCTTCGCGCAGATCGTCGGCAAGGAACTGCCAGACGTGCAAATCCAGGTGAACGCCACCGGTGCCGCGACCCAGCACGCGCTGGAGGCCGGCAACGGCCAGCTCGACTTCTTCATGTGGTCGGCCAGCGTGCACGATTCCATGATGAAGGGCGCCAACATGTACGCCAACATCGCCGAGGCGCCCGAGCTTGCGCAGAACCTGCGCGCCGTCTTCGCCTTCCCGCTCGGCCTCTATCACATCACCACCTACGCGGATTCGGGCATCGCCAGCCTCGACGACATCAAGGGCAAGAAGGTCTTCCTCGGCCCGCCCGGCGGCGGGGCTACGGTCATCATGCAAAAGGTGGTCGAGGGCGCGACCGGCTACAAGGCCGGCCAGGATTTCGAATCCGTCCAGCTCGGCTGGGATGCGGCAGCGCAGGCCTTCCAGGACGGCCGCATCGACGTCTACATCAACGCCACCAACGCGCCGAGCCCGGTCATCGAGCAGATGGCGCTGTCGCACGATATCCGCTTCCTCGGCCTGACGCCCGAGCAGATGGAGAAGCCCGCGGTCAAGGCCGTCCTGTCACGCCCCGGCGGCGTGCTCGGAAAGATCGAGCCCGGCACCTACGGCGACAACCAGGTCAACACCGAGCCGGTGCAGACCTTGGGTTCGATCGTCGGCGTCGGCGCCGGCAGGCACCTTGCGGAAGAGGATGTGTACCGGATCACGAAGGCCTTCTGGGAAGGCCTTGAGGGGTCAGTGCAGAAGACGTCCTGGCTGAAGCGCATCTCGCGCGAGAATGCCTTCCAGGACCTGAACCTGCCGCTGCATCCAGGTGCCGCCCGCTACTACGAGGAGATCGGCATGGAGATCCCGCCCGAACTCGTCGCCGGCGAATAAAGCGCCCACCGGAACGGCGGGGGAGGCTGCCCTTTCCCGCCGCCCCCGCCCCATCGAACACCGAGCCGAAATGTCGAAAGTAAAAAATATCCTGTTTGTCATGGCCGATCAGCTGAGGGCCGACTACCTGTCCTGCTACGGCCACCCGGCGCTGAAAACGCCGCACATCGACCGCCTGGCGGCGCGCGGCATGCGGTTTGACCGCGCCTACGTCCAGGCGCCGGTCTGCGGCCCGTCGCGCATGAGCACCTATACGGGCCGCTATGTGAGCACTCACGGCTCCACCTATAACGGCGTGCCGCTGCGTGTCGGCGAGATGACGATGGGCGACCACCTGCGCCCGCTCGGCCTGCGCACGGCCCTCGTCGGCAAGACCCACATGGCCGCCGACCGGCTCGGCATGGCAAGGCTCGGCGTGAGCCGGGAGACGATCGAAGGCGTGTTCGCCAGCGAGTGCGGCTTCGAGCCTTACGAGCGGGACGACGGGTTGTGGCCCGACGAGGCAAGCCCTGAGGACGTTCCCTACAACCGCTACCTGCGGGAGAAGGGCTACGACGTCGCCAACCCCTGGCACGAATTCGCCAATTCGGGGCGCGGCGAGAACGGCGAGGCGCTGTCGGGCTGGCTCCTGCGCAACGCGCGCCTGCCGGCGACGGTGAAGGAGGAGCATTCCGAGACCGCCTACATGACCGACCGGGCCATGGATTTCATCGCCGAGGCGGGCGAGGAGCCCTGGTGCCTGCACCTTTCCTACATCAAGCCGCACTGGCCCTATATCGCGCCCGCGCCCTACCACGCCATGTACGGGCCGGGCGACGTTCTTCCCGCCAATCGCAGCGAGGAGGAGCGGCGCGATCCGCACCCCGTCTTCGCCGCCTTCATGCGCCACGAGGAAGGCGAGAACTTTGCACGGGAGGAGGTGCGGCAGGCGGTCATCCCCGCCTATATGGGCCTGATCAGCCAAGTGGACGACCATTTCGGCCGGCTGTGGGCCTTCCTTGAAGCGCGCGGCCTGACCGAAAACACCATGGTCGTCGTGACCAGCGACCATGGCGACTATCTCGGCGACCACTGGCTCGGCGAGAAGGAGCTGTTCCACGAGGAGAGCGTGCGCATCCCGTTGATCGTCTACGACCCGTCGGCGAAGGCCGATGCCACGCGCGGCACGGCGAGCGATCTCCTGGTGGAGGCGATCGACCTTGCGCCCACCTTCGTCGAGGCGGCAGGCGGCGTGGTTCCCGGCCATGTGCTGGAAGGCCGTTCGCTACTGCCCATCATCCGCGGAGAGGCGAACGGCGACTGGCGCGACGCCGTGTTCTCCGAGTGCGACTACGGCTTCCGCAAGGCGCGGCAGCTGCTTGGCCGCGAACCCGGCGACGCGCGCGGCTACATGGTGCGCACGACGCGCTGGAAATATGTCGAGTTCAACGGCTACCGGCCGCAGCTCTTCGATCTTCAAGCCGACCCGAGGGAGCTGACCGATCTCGGCGCCGACCCCGCCCACGCCGACATCCGCCAAGAGCTGCACGAACGGCTCTTCACCTGGCTGCGCACCCGCCGCATGCGCGTCACCATCTCCGACAGCGAGGTCGAAAGGCGCACCGATACGCACAAGACACGGGGCATCTATTTCGGGGTTTGGTAGCTAAAGCCTTCTGCTCTTGGATGAGACCGGCCAAATGGAGATGCCGGCACCCCTTCGCGCCCCCCTTGTAACTCAAGCTCCGCCGCATCTGATATACTCATAGTTGCGGTGGCTGGCGGGAGACCGATTCCCCCTGG
>NZ_WQNH01000056.1 GCF_009812055.1 Chelativorans xinjiangensis
ACATCGCCGAGACCACCATCGCAAACATTGCTGCTTTCGCCGAATGCGGCTGCGCAAACCATGAGGTCTCGGTCGAGAAGCTCGCGATAAGAAAAGAGAGAGCCTGACCGCGAACGCTTCCCCGGACATTGCCGCAAGGCGGTTACAGATGCTTCAGTTCGTAGTCAGCGCAGCTAAGTCCCAGGATGGAAAGTCCGTCCGAAAGATGATCGGCCAGAAGCGGGTTTCCGGTGAGATAGTCGGCCGTATGCTCGTTGTGGGCGTCGGCTGCCGCTGCGCGCACGCTCTCCCAATCGTCGGGGTATTCGTCGCGGCCCAGCCATACCAGCGCCACGAGATCGATCTGCTCGTCGACCGAAAGATCCGAAATCAGCGAATTCAGCTCGTCCAGCGAGGGATCGTCGGGGCGATCCTCGAGCACACCTATCTCATGGTCGTCGGCGGGGTTCGAGCCCGATGCCGGCTCGGTCTCGACGTCCTTGGCGTCGAACTCGCGCGCCTTCATGATGATGAAGCAGACCTTCTCGAGAGGGATCGACAACTCGGTGTCATCCCCCGCGGTCTGTCTGGAAAACCGTGTCATCGACATCTCCCGAAGCGCTCTTGCGGCCTTGGACGCTCGCATTGTAAACCTGCCGGGTGGAAAGCCATTGATCCGGGTCAATTCAACCTTTCCGACGAGAGATCGATCCGGGCGCATCCTTGCATCGAACGGTGCAACCGCCCGATCGCACCGCGGGGCAAAGCGAAACCCGCGGCCCAGCACCCTCCACCCTGGGATCTCTCCTGGGGCGCTCGGCCTGGCACCGCGGGTCCGCCGCCACGTGTCAACGAACGACTGGTTCATCGCATGGGCGGATCCGCGCCCGCAGACGGTTCACCGCCGTACTTCGCCAATCTGCCTCGGCGTGACGTCGTGCATTCTTAGGCCGAATTTCCGGTTCTTGTATTGATCCACGTCAATCAGCATCGAAAAGGTTCGGCCTGCGCTGGAGGAGGCGCACCAACCGCTCGATATAGGGTCGCTGCCCGGCAAGCAGCTTTTCCCGTGCCTTTTCGAGGCTGAACCATTCGGCGCGATCGATCTCCGGAAAGGATTGCATGCGGCCGCTGCGCGGCGGCCACTCCATCTCGAAGACGTTGCTGCGCAGGGTTGTCGGATCGAAGTCGCTCTCGACCGCGAAGGCCGTGACATATTTCCCGCCGGCTTGGCGGGTCTCGCCGAGCTGCATCAGGTCTACCGTCACCTGCCATCCGGTTTCTTCCGTGAATTCGCGGCGCGCGGCGGCTTCAGCCTGCTCGTCGTCGCCATATTCTCCCTTCGCGATCGACCAGACGCCGTCGTCCCGCTTTCGCCAGAATGGGCCGCCGGGATGCACGAGGAGAACCTGTACCGTCCCGGCTCGCCGTCTGAATGGCAAAATGCCAGCGCTCTTGCGGGCCATGGCTCAATCTCCCCGATCGTCTCTCCCGCGCCCTCCTTGATGCGCGTCAAAGCGGGCCGCTGCCGATCATGATCAGTTTTCGCGACACTGTGGGAGCAAGCAACATGACCTACAATACAATTATCGTCCAACTCGACATGGACACTGCCGTGACCCCGCGGCTTACCTTCGCCATGGATCTGGCCAGGCGCTTCGAGGCCAACCTGATCGGCTTTGCCGCTGCAGAACCCCATGCGCTCGTTCCGGGGGGCGAGGGCGGCATGGTCGTCGCCGAGGTCATGCGCCAGCAGATCGAGGACATCCAAGAAAGGCTCAAGGCACTGAAGGAAGAGTTCCTCGGCGTGGCCGGCGACGGCGAGCGCGTATCATGGCGCGACGAGCTAGGCAATCCGACGGAGCTTCTGGCTGTCCACGCGCGCGCGGCCGATCTCATCGTCACCGGCGCGCCCTCGGCCGAGGCCGCAGGCGACGGCCGGCGAACAGTGGAACCTGGAGCGCTGATCCTTTCGGCCGGCCGTCCCGTGCTCTTTGCCGCAGAAAGCCTCGCCCTCTTGCGCGCGCACAAGGTTCTGGTCGCCTGGAAGGACACGCGCGAGGCGCGGCGCGCGGTTGCCGATGCCATGCCTTTCCTCAAGGGTGCGCGGGAGGTCATCGTCACCACGATTGCCGAAGGCGAGCAAAAGGCGGCCCGGGAGAGTGCAGCCGACGTGGTGCGTTTCCTGATGCGGCATGGCGTGAAGGCAAGTTCCGACGTTCTGGACGTCGGCGGAGCCAATCGCGAGGAAGCGATCGCAGAGATCGCACGGGAGCAGGGGGCCGACCTGGTCGTAGCCGGCGGCTACGGCCACAGCCGGCTTCGCGAATGGATATTCGGCGGCATGACGCGCTCGCTCATTAGCGACGGATCGCTCAACCGTCTGTTTTCGAACTGAATCGGGCCGTCGGCTTTGTCTCTCTCGATGGCAAGACGGCGGATCGATCACCTGGCGGCCAAGGTGCGATTCCTGGGCAGGCCGCAATCCTATCCCTCGGCCCCCCGGCGTGTGGAGGCGAGGGAGACCCACATGTCGTGGGTCTTTCTTGCCGACGATCGGGTCTACAAGCTCAAGAAGCCCGTACGACGGCCCTTCCTGGATTTCAGCACGGTCGCAAAGCGCAGGTTCTTCTGTGAGGAGGAGGTGCGGCTGAACAGCCGCCTGGCGCCAGAGACCTATCTGCGGGTGGTTCCACTGTGTCGGCTGCCTTCCGGCGCGTTCTCGCTCGGAGATCGCGGCCGCATCGTCGACTGGCTGGTGGAGATGAGGCGGTTGCCGCAAGCGGACATGTTGGACGAGCGCATAGCGAAAGGGCAGGCCGGGCGCGACGATATCGGGCGTGTTGCCGGACTGCTTGCCGAATTCTACGCGTGTCGCGCGCCCGAGCGGGCGGAAGGCGGCGTTTATCTGCGTCATCTCCTGGCGGAGCATCGCCTCAACCGCTCCGTCCTAATGCGTCCCGATCTGGCTCTGGGTGAGACGGCCGGGAGCCCGCTGGACGCCGTAGAATGGCTTCTTGCGCGATCGAGGGCCGAAATCCTTGCGCGCATCGCCGTCGACATGATTGTCGAGGGACACGGCGATCTGAGGCCCGAGCATGTCTGCCTGTCGCATCCGCCGCAGATCATCGACTGCCTGGAGTTCAACCGGGCCATGCGCATCATCGATCCCTATGACGAGATCAACTATCTCGGCATGGAATGCGAGATGCTCGGCGCACCTTGGATCCGGCCGATGCTGAGTGCAGCGCTGGAGAAGCGGCACGGACGCCGCCCCTCGGCCGGTCTCCTGGCGCTCTACGGCGCCTTCCGGGCTTTGCTCAGGGCGCGCCTGTGCATCGTGCATCTACTGGAGGAGCCCGTGCGCCATCCCGAGAGGTGGCGTCCCCTGGCCATCCGCTATATCGGGCAGGCGAAACAGGAACTCGTCAGCTTTCGGTCCCCAGAAGATCTGAGATCGATCCGCCGTCGCGAAGGCGTCTGAGCGCCTCGCCGATCAGGGGACCGACCGAGACGATCTCCAGCCGCGCCGAAGGATGTTCCGCCGTGGCACGTGCCGCTCTTGCCACGCTGTCGGTCACGACGATGCGGTCTATGGCGTCGCTGGCAAACAGTGTCTCGGCACTCTCGCCGAACAGCCCGTGGGTCGCCAGCGCATGCACCGCCTTCGCCCCGCGCTCGCGGCAGGCTGTGGCCGCACGCAGCATAGTGCCGCCCGTGCTGATCATGTCGTCGACGATGAAGACGACCGTGCCGGCCACCTCGCCGGCGAAGAGGTCGCCGGATACGATGCCACGGCTGCGGCGTTTCTCCAGAAAGCCGAAGCCGACATGCAGATCGGTCTCCGCCTCCAGGCATTCCTTGAGAAGTTGCGCCCGCTTCACGCCGCCGCCGTCGGGCGAAAGGATGGTGACGGGCCCGCCTTCCGCCAGCCGTTCGATCACCGGCACGAAAAGCTGGCGCGTGTCGAGATGCACGGTCTCGCAGCGGAACGCATTCTGGAAGGCCGCGATGTTGTGCACGTCGAGCGTGACGATGCGATCCGTCCCCACCGCCTCGAACAGCAGCGCGGTATAGCGCGTGGCCACCGGGTCGCGGGCCTTGGTCTGCCGGTCCTTGCGCGCATAGGCGAGATAGGGCGCAACCACCGTCACCCGCTCGGCGCCATGCTCACGGCACGTGGCCAGGAAGAAGAGCAGTTTGAGGAGCCTGTCATTGGCGCTAGCGCCGCGGCTCGCGGCGAGGCTGTGCAGCACGTAGACATCCTCGCCGCGCACGCCGACGAGCGGGCGCGCCTTGTGCTCGCCGTCCTCGAAATCCCGCTCTTCGTGGGGATCGAGGGCTGTGCCGATCGCTCCAGCAACGGCAACGCCGAGGTCTTCCGATCCTTTCATCGCGAAAAGGCGCATGGTTCCTTCTCCATCACAGGCGATGACGCTTCAATGCTTCCGGTCGGCCTCCGCCGCCGCCACCTGCTTCTTCACCGCAATGAAGCTGTCCGGGCTCACCGAGATCGAATCGATGCCGCATTCGACGAGGAAGGCGGCGAACTCGGGATGATCGCTCGGTGCCTGGCCGCACAGGCCGATCTTGGCGCCGGCCTCGCGCGCCTCGGTGATCACGTTCTTGATCATCCACTTCACGGCGGCATCCTGTTCGTCGAAAAGCTCGGCTAGCTCGCCCGAATCGCGGTCCACACCGAGGGTGAGCTGCGTGAGATCGTTGGAGCCGATGGAGAAGCCGTCGAAGCGCTTGGCGAACTCCGCCGCCAGCACGACATTCGACGGGATCTCGCACATGACGAAGACCTGCAGGCCGTTCTCGCCGCGCTTCAACCCGTTCTCGGCCATCACTTGGAGCACTCGGTCGGCCTCTCGGATGGAGCGGCAGAACGGGATCATGACGACGACATTGGTAAAGCCCATCTCCTCGCGCAGCCGCTTGATCGCCCTGCATTCGAGCGCGAAGCCCTCGCGGTAGCGCGGCGAGTAGTAGCGCGCAGCACCCCGGAAGCCGATCATCGGGTTCTCTTCCTCCGGCTCGAACTCCGCCCCGCCGATGAGACCCGCATATTCGTTGGTCTTGAAGTCGCTCATGCGCACGATGACAGGCTTGGGGTAAAGCGCGGCGGCGATGCGGGCGAGGCCGCGCGAAAGCCGGTCGACGAAATACTCCGTCTTGTCGGTGTAGCCTGCCGTCAGGTTCTCGATCTCGCGCCTGGCCGCCTCGTCCTTCAACTGTTCGAAGCGCACCAGCGCCATGGGGTGCACACGGATGTGGTTGGAAACCACGAATTCCATCCGGGCGAGCCCCACCCCATCGGCCGGGATGCGCCACCAGCGCAGCGCGGCGGCAGGGTTGGCGAGGTTTAGCATGATCTCCGTCCGCGTCTCCGGCAGGTCGGCCACGTCGACCGTCTCCGTCTCGAAGCTTGCCGCGCCTTCATAAACGAAGCCCTGGTCGCCTTCGGCGCAGGAAACGGTCACCTCCAACTCAGTGTGGAGCACCTGCGTGGCGTTGCCGGTGCCGACGATGGCGGGCAGGCCCAACTCGCGGCTGACGATCGCGGCGTGCGACGTGCGCCCGCCATGATCGGTGACGATGGCCGCCGCCCGCTTCATGATCGGCACCCAGTCCGGATCGGTGGTGACGGTGACGAGGATCGAGCCGTCCACGAACTTGTCGATGTCGCGCGCGTCCTCGATCAGGCAGACGGGGCCGGAGACGACGGCATCCCCGATGGCAAGTCCCGTGGCCAGCGTCTTGCCCTTCTCGGTAATCGTGTATGCCTTGAAGGCCGTCTCTTCGCGCTGCGACTGGACCGTCTCCGGCCGCGCCTGGACGATGAAGATCTCACCGGTCTCGCCATCCTTGGCCCACTCCATGTCCATCGGGCAGCCATAATGGTCCTCGATGGCAGCGGCCCAGCGGCCGAGCGTGAGGATTTCCTGGTCCTCCAAAACGAAGGCCATGCGCTCCGCCCTGGAGGTGGGCACATTGCGCGTCGGCTTGTCGCCCGCGGCATAAACCATCTTCTGCGCCTTCTCACCTCGCGTCTTGCCGACGATGGGCGTCACCGACCGGTCGGACAGAAGCGGCTTGAAGACCTGGTATTCGTCCGGATCGACTGCGCCTTGGACCACGTTCTCGCCCAATCCCCAGGCGGCGTCGATCACGACCACCTCCTTGAAGCCGGTTTCCGTGTCGATGGAGAACATCACGCCCGAGCCGCCGAGATCGGCGCGCACCATTTGCTGCACGCCGATGGAAAGGGCGACGCTCATGTGGTCGAAGCCCTTCGCCTGGCGATAACTGATGGCGCGGTCGGTGAAGAGCGAGGCATAGCAGCGGCGGCAGGCTTGCAGCAGCGCGCGTTCTCCCCGGATGTTGAGGAAGGTCTCCTGCTGGCCGGCGAAGCTGGCGTCGGGAAGGTCCTCGGCGGTCGCGCTGGACCGCACGGCCACGTCGACCTCCGCTTTACCCGCCCGCTCGCAAAGCTCGCGATAGGCCTCTGTGATCGCCGATGCCGTTCTTTCCGGCCATTCGCCCTTGAGGAGCAGCGATCGGATCGCTTGGCCCGTCTCGGCGAGCGATGCCTTGCTTGCCGCCATCTCGGCAAGTAGGTCGGAGATGCGCTCCTTGAGCCCGTTCGCCTCCACATAATCCCAATAGGCGTCGGCCGTGGTGGCGAAGCCGGGCGGAACGCGGATGCCTTTCGGCGCCAACGTTTGCACCATCTCGCCCAGCGATGCGTTCTTGCCGCCGACACGGCCGACATCGTGGCGTCCGACTTCCTCGAACCAGATGACCGGACGCGGCTTACCCGCTTGCTTGGCCGCGGTGGCCGGCTGACGGATCGTGCTTTCCATGACGGGCTCCTGTGGTTTGCGAGCCAGTCTGCCGCGGCGGTCGCGGGTCGCCTTGATCCGGGTCAATCCGCCGCTTGCATGCTGCCACTCTATCCATGGGCGAGTGACAAGCGAAGCCGTGCCCGGAGAGCGGCACGACAATCGCTGGCCGAAAAGGCCTTATCGCGGCCCGCAGAAGGCGGCATGGAGCGCTTCGACCACGGTCAGCACCTCGGGCCGCGCGATCCGGTAGTAAACGGTCGTACCCTCCCGCCGCGCCTCGACCAACCCGTCAGCTCTCAGCCGCATCAACTGCTGCGACATGGGCACTTGCGCGATGTCCAGTTCGGCGCGCAGCCGGGCGACGGATTTCTCCCCAGCAACCAGCGCGCAAAGCACCAGGAGCCGTTGGGGATGCGACAGGCTGCGCATCAGCTCTGCGGCCTCATTCGAAGCGGAGATCATCTCTTCTATATTCATATCATTGAATTTATAACTTTTGAATGTTACATGCAAGCGCAACGGTGCTGCCACGGGGTGGTGCCACCTTGGAGTGCTTGTTTTGGTGCACATGCCGGATTCCTCATTTCCTCATCGATCACGGGAATTGAGCAAGATCAAGGTGCCGCGGCGCGGCGTGTGGCATGCGGACGAGCGGTTTATGGCAATCCCGGAAGGAGGAAGAGCCATGTCACATATCGTCATTCTCGGCGCCGGTCTGGGCGGCGTCATCATGGCCTATGAGATGAAGGACAAGATGCGGCCGACGGACGGGCTGACGGTCGTCAATCTCGGCCCAACCTATTCCTTCGTCCCGTCCAATCCCTGGGTGGCCGTCGGCTGGCGTAAGCCCGAGGAGATCGCCGTCGACCTGGCGCCGGTCTTCAAGCGCAGGGGTATCGCCCTGCGACCGGAGGGCGCCCGGCGCGTGCTTGCGCACGAAAACCGGATCGCGCTCTGCGACGGCACCTTCATCGACTACGACTATCTGGTGATCGCCACCGGCCCCGACCTCGCCTTCGACGAGGTGCCGGGACTGGGCCCCGACCGCCACACGCAGTCCGTCTGCCAGGTCGGCCATGCGGTCGAGGCGAAAAAGGCCTTCGATGCGCTTCTTGAGGCGCCGGGGCCGGTCGTGGTCGGCGCGGTGCAGGGCGCTTCCTGCTTCGGCCCGGCCTATGAGTTCGCCTTCATCCTGGATACCGCGCTCCGCCACGCGAAGAAGCGCGACCAGGTGCCGATCACCTTCGTCACGCCCGAGCCCTATATCGGCCATCTCGGCCTCGACGGGGTGGGTGACACCAAGGGGCTTCTCGAAAGCGCCATGCGCGAGCGCCACATCAAGTGGATCACCAACGCCAAGGTGGCCAAGGTGGAGCGGGGGCGGATGTATGTCGAAGAGGTCGACGAGACCGGAACAACCCGGACGAAGCACGAACTTCCCTTCACCTACTCCATGATGCTGCCCGCCTTCCGAGGCGTGCCGGCCATCTACGGCATCGAGGGTCTCGTCAATCCGCGCGGCTTCGTCCTGATCGACAAGCACCAGCGCAACCCGGCTTATCCAAACATCTTCGCCATCGGCGTGTGCGTGGCCATCCCGCCGGTCGGCAAGACGCCGCTGCCCGTCGGCGTGCCGAAGACCGGCTTCATGATCGAATCCATGGTGACGGCCACGACCAACAACATTGCCGCCCTCATCCGGGGCGAGGAGCCGAAGGCTGTCGCCTCCTGGAACGCCGTGTGCCTGGCCGATTTCGGCGACGAGGGCATCGCCTTCGTGGCGCAGCCGCAGATCCCGCCGCGCAACGTCAACTGGTCTTCGCAGGGGCGATGGGTGCATGCGGCCAAGGTCGGCTTCGAGAAATACTTCCTGCACAAGGTCCGGCACGGCCATGCCGAGACCTTCTACGAGAACCTTACGCTTGAGCTTCTGGGCATCAACAAGCTCAAGGAAATCCACCTCGAACCGAGCGAATGAACGCCCGGCCAACCTGGAGAAGAACGATGACCCTCGACCGTGCCGTTATGATGTTTGCCGGCTTCATGGTGCTTGCCTCTCTGGCGCTCGGCTTTTACGTTTCGCCCTACTGGTATCTGTTGACCGTCTTCGTCGGGCTCAACCTGATGCAGGCGTCCGTCACCGGCTTTTGTCCGGCGGCCATGGCCTTCAAGAAGCTCGGGGTGAAGCCGGGCCAGGCTTTCAAATAGGACGGCGGCCCATGTCGCGGACCAGCCCTCCTGTCCTTGCCGTTCTGGCGTTCCTCGCCGGTGGCGCTCTTTCCGCCGCGGCCGGCGAGTTCACGGTTGACACCGTGCTCATCCCCGAAATGAAAGCCGTCTTCGGCCAGGTGAAGAGCCGCACCGTGGTGCCGGCGCGAGCGCGCACCGGCGGCACGATCCGTGCGGTCCATGTCACCGAGGGCAGCGAGGTCGAGGAAGGCCAGGTGGTCGCCGTCGTCGTCGACGAGAAGATCGCGCTCGAACTCGGCGCGGCCGAGGCCAGGATCAATGAAATCACCTCACAGCTCGACAACGCCAGGACGGAGCTGGAACGTGCCGAGCAGCTTCTCGCGCGAGGAGTCGTCTCGCAAGGGCGCGTGGACGAGGCCAGGACGCAGTTCGATGTCGCCGCCAACCAGCTGGTGGCGGCGCAGGCGGCAAAGGCGGTCGTCGAGCAGCAGGCGCGCGAGGGCGAGGTGCTGGCGCCGGCCACCGGCCGCGTGCTCACGGTGCCGGTGACGCCCGGCTCCGTCGTCTTGCCGGGTGAGGAGGTCGCGCGTGTGGCCACCGGCCGCTACTACCTCCGGCTCTCCCTGCCGGAGCGATACGCCGCCGACATCGCGGAAGGCCGCACCGTGCTCCTCGGCCGGCGCGGCTTCGGCAATGCAGCCGCGGAAGAGGCGGAGAGGCAAGGCCGCATCGCCAAGGTCTATCCCGAGATCTCGGAAGGGCGCGTCATCGCCGATGTCGAGGTCGAGGGCCTCGGCGACTACTTCGTCAACGAGCGCACGCTGGTGCGCATACCTGTCGGCAGCCGCAGTGCCGTCGCCGTGCCGCCCGAGGCGGTCACCACCCGCCACGGCATCGACTACGTCGCGCTTTCGACCGCCGACGACACCATCGAGGTCGCCGTCGTCCTCGGCGAGACCTTCCTGCATGACGCCGGGCCGCGCGTGGAAATCCTCACAGGCCTGCGCGACGGCGACAAGGTGCTCCTCCCATGAAGCTCGGCATCGCCGGCGCACTCACGCGCGCCTTCATCGCCTCGCCGCTCACGCCGCTTTTCCTCATCACGGCCTTCGCGCTGGGCCTCGTCGCGCTCTTCACGCTGCCGCGCGAGGAGGAGCCGCAGATCTCCGTGCCCATGGTCGATATCCATGTGGAGGCCAACGGGCTCAAGGCGGAGGATGCCGTCAAGCTTGTCACCGAGCCGCTGGAATCCATCGTCAAGAGCATCGACGGCGTCGAGCACGTCTACTCCCAAACCAGGGACGACGGCGCGGTCGTCACCGCCCGCTTCCTGGTCGGCACCAGCGCCGACGCGGCCATCCTGCGCGTGCACGAGAAGGTGCGCGCCAACATGGACCGCATCCCCGTCGGCATCCCCGAGCCGCTGATCGTCGGACGCGGCATCGACGACGTCGCCATCGTCGTCGTCACGCTGACGCCGACGCCCGAGGCCGCCGAGCGCTGGACGACCAATGGGCTGACACGCCTTGCACGCGAATTGCAGGTGGAGGTGGCCAAGCTCCCGGACATCGGCCTCACCTACATCGTCGGCGAGCAGCCGGAGGAGATCCGCGTCGAGCCGGACCCGGAAGAGCTCTCGCTCTACGGCATCACGCTGCAGCAGCTCGCGGCCAAGGTGGAGGGCGCCAACCGCTCGTTCCAGGCAGCCCTCGTGCGCGAGGACGGCAAGCAGCGCACGCTGCTGGCCGGCCAGACGCTGCAGACGCGGGGCCAGATCGGCAACCTGCTTCTCACCGCCCGCGACGGCCGGCCCGTCTATGTGCGCGACGTGGCAAGCATCGTTCTCGCCACGGAGCCGAACGAGACCCGCGTAACCGAGCTGCGCAAGACGGATGAGGGGCTTCAGCGCCTGCCGGCCGTCTCGCTCGCCATCGCCAAGCGGCCGGGCACCAACGCTGTGACCATCGCCGAGACCGTCATCGATCGCCTGGAGCAGGTGCGCGGGCAGATCTTCCCCAACGACGTGGAGATGACGATCACGCGCGACTATGGCGAGACGGCCAACGAGAAGGCGAACGAGCTTCTGTTCCATCTGGGGCTTGCCACGGTCTCCATTGTGCTCCTCGTCGCCTTCGCCATCGGCTGGCGCGAGGCGCTGGTCGTCGCGGTGGTGATCCCGACCACCATCCTGCTCACCCTTTTCGCCTCCAACGTGATGGGCTACACGCTCAACCGCGTCAGCCTCTTCGCGCTCATCTTCTCGATCGGCATCCTGGTGGACGACGCCATCGTGGTGATCGAGAACATCGCCCGGCACTGGGGCATGAACACCGGCCGCTCGCGCGCCCTCGACGCCACCCTCGCCGTGGCCGAGGTCGGCAACCCGACCATCGTTGCGACACTCACCGTCGTGGCGGCACTCCTGCCGATGCTCTTCGTCTCCGGCCTGATGGGCCCCTATATGAGCCCGATCCCGGCAAACGCGTCGGCCGCGATGCTCTTTTCCTTCTTCGTCGCCGTGATGCTGACGCCCTGGCTGATGCTGAAATTCGCGGGCCGGGCGGAAGTCGCCGGCCACGACGGCCACGGCGGGCGGCTGGGCCGGGCCTATGTCGCCGTCGCCCGGCCGATCCTGAAGTCGCGTCTCAGGGCCTGGACCTTCCTCATCCTCGTGGGCATCGCCACGCTCGCCTCGCTCGGGCTCTTCTACACCAAGGACGTGACGGTCAAGCTGCTTCCCTTTGACAACAAGGCCGAGCTTCAGGTTGTCGCCGACCTGCCGGAGGGCGCTTCGGTGGAGGATACGGACCGCGTCCTGCAGCAGGTGGCAAGCCGGCTGGCGTCGGTACCCGAAGTCGTCTCCTTCCAGACCTACGCCGGCACCGCCGCCCCCTTCAACTTCAACGGGCTGGTGCGGCACTACTATCTGCGCTCTTCGCCGGAACTGGGCGATGTCCAGGTCAATCTGCTTCCGAAGGATGAGCGCGACCGGTCGAGCCATGACATTGCGCTCGACATGCGCGCGCGTCTCGCGGGCCTTGACGTGCCGGAAGGCACGGCGCTCAAGGTGGTCGAGCCGCCGCCAGGACCGCCGGTGCTCGGCACGCTGCTGGCGGAGGTCTACGGCCCCGATCCCGAGACGCGGCGGGCGGTCGCGGCCAAAGTGCGCGAGGCATTCGAGAGCGTGCCCTTTATCGTTGACGTGGACGATTCCTACGGCGCTAGCCAAGAGCGCGTGCGGTTTTCCATCGACCAGGACAATCTCGAATACCACCGCGTCGAGCAGGCGGATGTCTATGACGCCATCCGCTCGCTCTATGCGGGCTCGACCGTCGGCTATTCGCACCGCGGCGGCGGCCGGCCGCCGATCCCCATCCGTGTCGCGCTGTCCAAAGGCGACAGGGTCGTGGGCGAGCGGGCGCTCGCCACACCGGTCCCCGCCAATGCCCTACCTGGCGAGCGCGGCATCGTCGAACTCGGCGACGTGGTGACGGTGACGCGCGAGCCCGCCTCCTATCCCGTCTTCCGCCACAACGGCCGGGCGGCCGAGATGGTGACGGCGGAACTCGCCGGCCAGTTCGAGGCGCCCGTCTACGGCATGATGGCCGTAGGCGAGGCGATTGAGCAGGCCGACTGGGGCGACGTGCTGAAGCCGGTGATCGCTCTCCACGGCCAGCCCGACGACGAAGCGCATCCCACGCTTCTGTGGGACGGCGAGTGGGAGGTGACCTGGGTTACCTTCCGCGATATGGGTGCCGCCTTCATGGTCGCCATTCTCGGCATCTACATCCTCGTGGTCGCCCAGTTCGGCTCCTTCAAGCTGCCGTTGGTCATCCTCACGCCGATCCCGCTCACCTTCATCGGCATCATGCTCGGGCACTGGCTGTTCGCGGCGCCCTTCTCGGCAACCTCGATGATCGGCTTCATCGCGCTTGCCGGCATCATCGTGCGCAACTCGATCCTGCTGGTCGATTTCATTCGCAACGCGCGTACCCCGGAGCGCCCCTTGCTGGACGTTCTGCTCGAAGCCGGCGCCATCCGCTTCAAGCCGATCCTCTTGACGGCGGTCGCGGCGATGATCGGCGCCGTCGTCATCCTCGCCGACCCGATCTTTCAGGGGCTCGCCATCTCGCTCCTCTTCGGCCTCGCCTCCTCTACCGCGCTCACCGTCCTCGTCATCCCGGCGATCTACGTGGCGCTTAGAGGCGGGCACGAAGGAGAGATCGAGCCGGAGGACGAGAGCCCGGCCGTAGACATCCCGCCCACCCGGCAGGAGGTGCTGGAAACGGCTTGAGCTCTATGCCGGCACGGCGAGATAGACGCCAAATCCGGCGATCAGCGCCAGGAGCGTGAAGCCGGCAAGGGCGAGGGAGAAACGGAGCGAGGCCACCGCCGCCGCCAAGACCAGTTTTGCTGCAGCATTGCTTGCCAGGGCGGCGAGCACCGCCTGACCCGCCGTATCAGCTCCGACCGTTCCTCCCACGAGGCGGATTGCGCCCAGCACCGCCACATCGGCGTCGAGCGCTCCGGAAACAGTGGAGGTGGCGAGCAGGCCGCTGACGCCGGAGATCTCGGAGAGGGCGGCACTTGCCGTGGCCACCACGGCAAAGAACAGGGCGAACAGCAGAAGCGGCGCGAGGTCGAATGGGTTCTGCGCCGGCGCGCTGCCCACCTCGCCACCGTTTCTGAGCAGAAGCAGTCCACCGCAGGCGCCGAAGCAGAAGGCAGCCGCCAGTGCCGGCGCGGCGATGGCGGGAAAGACCCGCGGCTCGATCAGGATGACAATCAGCGAAACGCGCAGGATGGAAACCATCGCCGCGAGCGAGGCGGCACCTGCGAGCGGCATCGGCCGGCCCGCCCCCTTGGCGCTCCGCGCCAGCGCGACCGTCACTGCCGTCGAGGAAACGACCGCGCCGGCCAGCGCGCTCACCAAAAGGCCACGGGCCTCGCCGAGAACGCGCACGGCGATGTAGCCGAGGAAGGAAATGGCCGCGACGAGGACGGTGAAGAACCAGATCTCCCAAGGGTTCAGGCCGCCCCAGGGATCGATGGTCCTGTTGGGCAGGAGCGGCAGGACGACGGCCGTCATGACCGCCAGGATGAGCGCGGAGCGCAACTCGATCCAGGTCAGCCGCTTCAGAAGCCCGTGCAGCACCTCCCGGCTGGCGAGGACGGCGGCCAGCGCCGCGCCTCCCGCTGCCGCGGCGCGATAGTCGCCGGCGACCGCGAAGGCGCCGAGGGCGAAGACGCCGAGCCCCGCGATGACGCTCGTGACGCTGTAATCCTCGTCATGGATCGCTTCACGGGACTTGTACCAGGCGAAGATGACGGCGAAGCCGAGGAAGCCGGCGACGAGCGGGGCAGAGGAGCCTGCGGCTTGGGACAATGCCGCCAAGATGCCGCCCAGGAGGCCTGAGATACCGAAAGTGCGGATTCCTGCTGTGCGGCTGTGCTCGGGTGCGTCGCGCTCTCGCCAACCCCGCTCCAGCCCCACCAGCAAGCCGATGGCAAGCGCCAGTCCCAGCTTTGCGATCAGGGGATCCATCGAACCTGGTCACGCGGCAAGCGGCGGCCGGTCACGCACCCAGCGGACGATCTGGGGGGCGGACATGGCACCGGCCGTACGGGCGACCTCCCGGCCGCCGTGAAACAGAACCATCGTGGGGATGCCGCGGATACCGAGCCGGGCTGCGGTCGCCTGCTCGGCGTCGGCGTTGAGCTTGATCAGCTGCACGTCGGGCTCCAGCTCGCACGCGGCAGCCTCATAGGCCGGCGCCATCGTCCGGCACGGGCCGCACCACGGCGCCCAAACATCGACCAGCACTGGGATGGTGCTGCGGGCGATCTGGTGCTCGAAGATGTCCGCGCCCACATCCCGCGGATGCGCGGAAAACAACTTCGCCCCGCACTTGCCGCACTTCGCTTTGAGCGCAGGACGAAAGGAGGGAATACGGTTCACGCCGCCGCATTCGCTGCACACGACATGGGTTTCGTTCATCGCAACGCTCCGGCAGATGATCGAGGAAATGGTGTCGCATCTGGCGGGCTGAAGGGCGCAAAGGCAAGCATCCGCTGAAATGCAGTTATATTCGAGCCTCCTGCTGTCTTGGGCATCGGATCGCCTTTTCCTTGAGCGACGGAACGCGGATGCATCCAGACAATGGCATGCCTGGTAGCAGCAATCATCCCCGCGTTGCCTCGGTGTTCCTTGATCCTGGTCAATGGGGAGGCATTGGCTTCTACAGTATCAACGTCGCCAGCATGGCGCCCGGCTCGTCCGGATGCGGGCGGATGGCGAAGCCGAATTCGCGACACATGGTCAGCATGCCTTCGTTCTCGGCAAGCACGATCCCTTCGATGCGTGAAAGGCCTTCCGCTTTCCCGTAATCGAGGAGCTGGCTCAGAAGCGCCCAGCCGAGCCCGTGGCCCTGCAGATCGGTGCGCACGAGAAGGGCGAACTCGGCTATCTCCTTGTCGGGATCGGCCGACAGCCTTCCAATGCCGGCCAGCGCGCCCTCTTCAACCGAGAGGGCGACAAAGGCCATTTCACGTTCATAGTCGAGCTGGGTAAGTCGCAGCAGCATCTCGTCAGGAAAGTGCTTGCGTGGCGCCAGGAAGCGCAGCCTCACATCCTCAGGTGACACTTTCGCCAGGAAGTCCGGGTAGAGCCCCACATCGGCCGGCCTGATGGGCCGCAGTCGGTAGGTCCCACCCCCCAGCGCAAGCTCTCTTTCCCAGCCGGCTGGATAGGGACGTATGGCGAGCGCCGGGTTCGGCCCCTTCTGTCCGACTGCAGCGGGCTCGATCTCGATGCGCGCGTCGAGCGCGATCACGCCCTCGCTGTCGGCAAGCAAGGGGTTGATGTCCATCGACACAATGCAGGGGAAATCGACGATGAGCTGCGAAAGCGCATTGAGTGCCTGGACGATCGCGGAGCGGTCAGCGGGCGAGCGGTCGCGATAGCCAACAAGCAGCCTGCCGATGCGCGTCCGGTCGACCAGGTCGCCGGCAAGCACGCTGTCGAGCGGCGGTAGGGCGACCGCCGTATCGGCCACCACCTCGACCGCCGTGCCGCCGGCGCCGAAGAGCATGGTTGGCCCGAAGATCGGATCGCGGCTCATGCCGAGGATCAGCTCATGCGCGCGTTTGCGCTCCACCATCGGCTGCACTACGAAGCCGTCCCCTTCCGTCCACTGGCCGTTCTTGCGCAGCCGCCGCTCCATCGCCTCTGCCGCGTCGTGCGCTTCCTCCGCATTCGTGAGGCCGAGCACCACGCCGCCGACATCGGATTTATGGCTGAGCGATTTGGAGTGCAGCTTGATGACGACACGCCCGCCGCCCTTAAGCTGCCTGGCGGCGGCCTTCTTCACCTCGGCAGCACTGCCTGCCGTGACCGTCTCCGGCACCGGGATGCCGTAGGCCCCGATCACGGCCTTGGCCTCCGGCTCCGTCAGCATGTGCCGGCCTTCGGCCGCCGCCTGCCCGAAGACCGCCAGCGCTTTGTCGCGGTCGCGCATAATGTCCGCGCCGTCACTTGCCGGTACGCGCATCAGCGCCTTCTGTGAATCAGACCAACGATCGAGATAGGAGACGGCAAGCGCCGCGTCGCCTGGCGTGTTGAAGCTGGCGATGCCGGCTGATTGCAGAATGTCCCGCCCTTGCCGCGCGGTCTTCTCGCCGAGCCAGCAGGTGAGCAGCGGCTTGCCCTGGACGTTGCCGTTTTCGGTAATCTGCGAGACGGCCGTGGCCGCCTCCATCGGCGAGACAAGGCCCGTCGGGCAGTTGATGACAAGCAGGGCGTCGGTCGCGGGATCCGCCGCCATCGCCTGGACGGCGGCGCGGTAGCGCCTGGCCGGTGCGTCGCCGATGATGTCGACCGGATTGGCGCGCGACCAATTTGCCGGCAGTTCCCTGTCGAGCCGCGCGATCGTCTCCTCGGAGAGCGGGGCAAGCTCGCCGCCGCAGTCGATCAGCCGGTCGACCGCCAGCACGCCGGCGCCGCCGCCATTGGTGACGATGCCGACGCGGGCGCGCGGCAAGGGACGGAAGCGCGCCACGATCTCGGCCGCGTCGAACAGCTCGCCCAGATCGTTCACGCGCAATATGCCGGCCCGCCGCAAGGCTGCATCCGCCGCCGCGTCGGCGCCCGACAGTGCGCCGGTGTGCGTCGCCGCAGCCTTCGCCGCTTGCTCATGACGGCCCGACTTGATCGCGATCACCGGTTTGATGCGGGCGGCGGCGCGGGCGGCCGACATGAATTTGCGCGGATTGGGGATCGTTTCGAGATAGAGCAGGATCGCGTGCGTGTGCGCATCGCCCGCCAGCATGTCGAGACAGTCGCCCACATCGACATCCGCCATGTCGCCGAGCGAGACGATCTTGGAGAAGCCGACACCCTCCTGGGCCGCCCAGTCGATCAGCGAGGTGGCGATGGCGCCGGACTGGGACAGTAGCGCCAGCCCGCCCGCCGGCGCGGCGAAATGCGCAAAGCTCGCATTGAGCCTTAAAGGCGGGATGATGAGCCCCACTGTGTTTGGGCCGATGATGCGGAAGAGATAGGGCCTTGCCGCGTCGAGCATGGCCTGTCTCAGCCCGTTCTCTTCCGTCAGCCCCGCGGTGATGACGACCGCAGCGCGCGTTCCCTTCCTTCCGAGATCGCCGATAATGCCGGGCACGGTCCGTGGCGGCGTGGCGATGACGGCGAGATCGGGAGCTGCGGGCAGGTCTTTGGCCTGTGCGTAGCATGGAAGGTCGCAAACCTTGCGATGTTTCGGATTGACCGGCCAGACCGCGCCCTCGAAGCCGCCCTTCACGATATTCTCCATGACGATGCGTCCGACAGAGCCCTCCCGCGGGGAGGCGCCGAACACCGCGACGGATTTCGGGCGGACGGCATATTCAAGATTGCGGATCGTCATGGCTCGCTTCTCGTGCCGGTTGGCAGGCAGCTTCTCCAAGTGCGATGGAACGATCGTCAAAGGCCGGCTGCGAGCTCCGTGTCGGCATCGGGCGACATAGGATAGAGCGCGCGGATGTCCTCGCGGCGGCAGAGCTTCGTTCCGGGCGTCAGCACGGCGGCTGCACCCGCGGCGATGCCCAGGTGGAATGCCCCCTTCACGGCCCATCCGCTGGAAAGCGCCCACACCATTGCGCCGAGGAAGCTGTCGCCGGCGCCGATGGCGGAGCGCACCTTGACGCGCGGCGTAGGCATGCGCAGCACCTCGTCGGCCGTCGCCAGCAGCGCTCCCTGGGCGCCCATCGTCACTGCCACCATCTCCGCAGCGCCGCGCTTCACCAGGCCGACCGCCGCTTCGCGCGCGCCCTGTTCGTCCAGTTCGTGGCCGACAAGCTGCCCCAACTCGCCGAGGCTCGGCTTCACAAGAAAGACGCGGGACCGCTCCAGCGTGACGCACAGCCCCTCGCCGGAACTGTCGAGCACGAAGCGGCCTCCTTTCTCCACCACGATCTGCGCCATCCTGGCGTAGATGTCCGGCGGCGTGTCGGCCGGAAGGCTGCCGCTCGCAACGACATAGCCGGCCTGACGGGCCCGCACGATGTCGAGGCAGGTCTCGGCCTCCTCCGCCGAGACGGCAGGACCCGGAGGCACGAAGCGGTAGTCAAATCCGCTCCCGCGCTCCTGCACCGCGAAGGCCACCCGCGTTTCGCCCACGATCGGCACCATCCGGCGCTGGATGCCGTCACGTGCCAGCAGCGCGTCGAGCCACGCGCCGGTGGCGCCTCCACCCAGGAAGACCGTTTCGGCATCCCCGCCGATTTCGATGATGACCCGCGCGACATTGATGCCGCCGCCGCCTGGGTCGTACTGCTGCTCGGACATCCGCATCTTGCGGATCGGCCGGACGACCTCGACCTCTCCGAACAGATCGATCGTAGGGTTCAGGGTGACGGTGAGGATCGATGACATCTCGCACTTCCTTCCAGGGGGTAGGGATATCTGCGAAGCGTTCGTGTGCCGAAAGCCCCAGGAGAACGCATTTGGGCCGGCGGGTCAAAACCCCGCTCAGCGCGCCATGAAGACGGGCAGGGGAGGCTCGTCGATCATCGATCTGGTGACGCCACCGAATATGCGCTCGCGCAGCCGCGAGTGGCCGTAGGCGCCCATCACGATCATCTCCGCCGCCATATCCACCGCATGGATGCGTAGCGCATCGGCCACCGAGCGGTCGGAACCGGGGAGCCTGTCGACGCGCACCTTCACGCCGTGGCGGGCGAGATAGGCGGCGATGTCGGCTCCCGGCTCGGGGCCGCTTTCATAGTCGCCTTCGCGGGGGTCGACCATCGTGATGCACACGTCCTCGGCGCCAGTGAGCAGGGGCAGGGCATCGCGCACCGCGCGGGCGGCCTCGAGCCGCGAATTCCAGGCGACCAGGACCTTTTTCGGCCGCAAGGTCGCGCCGGCTTCCTCCGGAACGATGAGGACGGGTCTTTCAGACTCGAAGAGGGCGCCGTTCAGGACCTGGGTCTTGCGGTCGGAGCTCGCAGCAAGCTGGGGGCCGACCAGCGTCAGATCGGCGTAGCGCGCCTTGCGTCCCACGATATCATCCGTCCAGGCTCTCTCGACATATTCGCCATCGGCATCCGCCGAAAGCCCGGTTTTGGCCAGGAGGGAGGTCACCTCGCTGACACGCGCCCGCAGCTTTTCGATGTCTTCCTGGCGCTCCTGCAGCCAGGTTTCCGAGAGTGCAGCGGCATATTCGCTGGCCGGCGGAGGAAAAGCGACCGACAGGACGAGGACCGAGAGATGGGCATCGATCTGCCCGCACAGCTCGATCGCCAGATCCAGGTCGCGGTCGGACTGGCCGACGTCGATCACGCTCAGGACGGTCTTGAAAACCATTGTCTCTCTCCGTTGCCGGTGAATTCATGCCTTCGCGCCTTCCTACTGCCGGGAGTATCGCGGGGCTTTGCGCTGGATCAAGCGCCGGGGCCGCAGGGGAAGGGTGGCTTGATCCTCGTCAAGGCAGGAAGAGCGCTCCGGGCTAGTGGTGGTGGCAGGCCCATAGACCGCGACGGGTGGAAGGAGATTGCGAACCGCCTTGCAGCGTGGTCAGCATCGAACCACAAGGCCGGAGGCGGTCGAGGCCGTCGGCGAATGCCACAAGGCAAGGCGGGCATCCGGGTCGTCATGATCACGGGCGACCACGCGATCACCGCGCAGGAGATCGGGCGCCAGCCCGGCCTGGGGGAGAAGGAGATCTTTTATCTCTTCAGCGTGCGCTACATGCATGGAACATCCCTCACATGGCAGGGCATCCTGGGCACACCCGCGGTGCTCGCCGGCGTCGCCACCGCGCAGGTCGCGCTCACCTACACGCCCTTCCTGCAGTCGATCTTCGAGACGCGCCCGGTTTCTCTTTCGGAAGGGCTTGCCGTCTTAGCGGTGGGAATTGCGCTGCTGACAGTCGTGGAGACGGAGAAATGGGTGCGCCGCAGAGTCGGATCGTTCCGTTGCCGGGAAGCGGTCTGATACAGATCAAAGCGCGTTTCCTTTCGAGGCGGAAAACTACCTTCCGGGCCGAGAAAACCTCGGCGGAAACAGAGAGGAAGTCACGATGAGAAGGTTCAAGAAGGGCATGGCTCTGGCCTTCGGGCTGGGGCTCTTGATGGCGTCCAGCGCTGCGCAGGCGGGCGGGACGGTGGAGGTGCTCCACTGGTGGACCTCGGGCGGCGAGGCCAAGGCCGTCGGGGAACTGAAGAAATCCTTCGAGGATCAGGGCGGCACGTGGATCGATTCCCCGATCGCCGGCGGCGGGGGCGACGCAGCGATGACGGCGCTGCGCGCCCGCGTGGTTGCCGGCAACCCGCCAACGGCGGTGCAGCTTAAAGGCCCGGGCATTCAGGAATGGGCCGTGGAGGGCGCTGTCGCCGACATCGACGATGTGGCCATGGCGGAGGACTGGGACAGCGTGCTGCCGCCGGTTCTGGCCGAGATCATGAAGTATGAGGGCAAATACGTTGCCGCGCCCGTCAACATCCACCGCGTCGACTGGCTGTGGGCCAATCCGGAGGTGCTGGCCAAGGTCGGCGCCGACGTGCCCTCCACATGGGACGAGTTCAACGCCACGGCCGAGAAGCTGAAGGCGGCCGGCATCACGCCGCTCGCCCATGGCGGCCAGCCCTGGCAGGACGCCACCGTGTTCGAGGTGGTGGCGCTGGGTCTCGGCGGCGCCGACTTCTACCGCAAGGCGCTGGTCGACCTCGACATGGAGGCGCTCAAGAGCGACACGATGGTCAAGGTGTTCGACCAGATGCGCACCCTGCGCGGCTATGTCGATCCGGGCTTTTCCGGCCGTGACTGGAACCTCGCCACCGCCATGGTCATGAACGGCGAAGCTGCCTTCCAGATCATGGGCGACTGGGCCAAGGGCGAATTCCTGGCCGCCGGCAAGGTGCCGGGTGAGGACTTCCTCTGCGCGCCCGCACCGGGCAACGCCTTCATCCTCAACTCCGACTCCTTCGTCATGTTCGAGGTCTCGGGTGCCGAGCGGATCGAGGGCCAGAAGGTGCTGGCAAGCCTCATCATGTCGCCGGGCTTCCAGGAGACGTTCAACCTTGCAAAGGGCTCTATTCCGGCCCGTGTCGACGTCGCGCTCGACGCGTTCGACGATTGCGCGAAGAAGTCCCATGAGGACCTGACTGCCGCGATGACGGGCGACAGCCTGGTGCCGAGTATGGCCCACGAGATGGCTGTGCCACGTTCGGTTCGCGGCGAGTTCCTCGATGTCGTGACCGAGCACTTCAACAGCGACATGACCTCCCAGGAAGCCGTCGAGCGTCTCGTTGCGGCGATCCAGCGCGCCATGTGACCGCGCATCCGCTATCGGGCCGTCGTTTCCGGCGGCCCGGTTCTTTTCCGGACGATGGAGAAAACCGTGGCGCGCACTGCGACCGATCTCGTCACACGCCTGAAACGCGTCGACCTATGGCTGCCCAAGGTGGTGGTGGCGCCGTCCTTCGCGCTGAGCCTGTTCTTCGTCTACGGCTTCATCGCCTGGACGGTCTATATCTCCTTTACGAAATCCCGCGTCATGCCGCGCTACGAGTTCGCAGGGCTCATCCAATACATCCGCCTGTGGGAGACGCCGCGCTGGTATGTGGCGCTCGAGAACCTCGTCATCTTCGGCGTCCTCTTCATGGCCTTCTGCATGGCGATCGGCATCCTGCTCGCCATCATGCTCGACCAGCGCATCCGCGCCGAGGGCGTGCTCAGGACCATCTACCTCTATCCGATGGCGCTTTCCTTCATCGTCACGGGCACGGCCTGGAAATGGATCCTCAACCCCACGCTCGGCATCGAGAAGCTGATGCACGACATGGGCTGGGAGAGTTTCCAGTTCGACTGGCTGGTCGACCGCGAGATGGCGATCTACACGATCGTCATCGCCAGCGTCTGGCAGTCGTCAGGCTACGTAATGGCGCTGTTCCTGGCGGGGCTGCGGTCCATTGACGACGAGATCATCAAAGCGGCGGCCGTCGACGGGGCAGGGCCCATCCGCACCTATGTCGGCATCATCCTGCCGATGCTGAGGCCGGTTTTCCTGTCGGCCTTCATCACGCTCATGCATCTCGCCATCAAGAGCTACGATCTGGTCGTCGCGCTGACGGCAGGCGGCCCGGGCATCGCCACCGACGTGCCGGCCACCTTCATGTACTCCTATGCGTTCCAGCGCAGCGAACTGGGGCTGGCGGCAGCCAGCGCCGTCATGATGCTCATCACAATCATGGCGGTGGTCGTGCCCTATCTCTACTCCGAACTCAGGGCAGGCCGGAAATGAGCGCACGTCAAGTCCACGGCATTGTCCGGCCGAAGAGTGCTGCGGCAACCTTTCTCCGCCTCCTCCTCTTCGCGGTCTTGGGGCTCTTCGTACTCTACTATCTCATGCCGCTGATCGTCATGGCGATCACGGCGGTCAAGCCGCTCGATGAGATTCGCACCGGCACGCTTCTGAGCCTGCCGAAGGATGTGACCTTCGAGCCGACGCTCAGGGCCTGGGATTCGGCCTGTGTCGGCGTGCGTTGCGAGGGGCTGAAGCCCTATGTCTGGAACTCGATCGCCATGGTGATCCCCGCCGTGGTGTTCTCGACGCTGCTCGGCGCGATCAACGGCTATGCGCTGACGAAATGGCGCTTCCGCGGTGCCGACGTCATCTTCGGCCTGATGCTGTTCGGGGCCTTCATCCCCTTCCAGGTGGTGCTTCTGCCGATGGCGCGCACGCTGGGCGTTCTCGGGCTCGCCGGCACGGTACCGGGCCTCGTGCTCGTACATACCGTCTACGGCCTCGCCTTCACCACGCTCTTCTTCCGCAATTTCTTCGTCGGCGTGGCGGACGGCATCGTGCAGGCGGCCAAGGTCGACGGCGCCGGTTTCTTCGGCATCTTCTTCCGCATCGTCCTGCCGATGGCGCCGCCAGCCATCGTGGTGACCGTCATCTGGCAGTTCACGCAGATCTGGAACGACTTCCTGTTCGGCATCGCCTTTACGGTCGGCGACTCCAACCCCGTCACCGTGGCGCTCAACAATCTCGTCGCCTCCTCGACCGGCGTGAAGGAATACAATGTCGACATGGCGGCGGCCATCATCGCCGCCATCCCCACTCTCATCGTCTACGTGTTCGCAGGCAAGTATTTCATCCGCGGTCTTTCCGCCGGCGCCGTGAAAGGTTGACCGAATGTCCGATATCCGGCTGAGGAATGTCCGCAAGCGCTTTGGCACCAACGAGGTGATCAAGGGCATCGACCTCGATATAGAGGAGGGCGAATTCGTTGTGCTGGTCGGCCCCTCGGGCTGCGGCAAGTCGACCCTGCTCAACCTCGTCTCCGGCCTCGAGACGCTGTCGGACGGGGACGTCTTCATCGGCGAACGCAAGGTCAACGACGTGGCGCCGAAGGACAGGGATATCGCCATGGTCTTCCAGTCCTACGCGCTCTATCCGACGAAGTCCGTCGAGGACAACATCACCTTCGGCATGGTCACCCGGCACGTGCCCAGGCAGGCGCGCGAGAAGGCGCTGGCCGAGGTCGCTGATCTTCTCCACATCGACACGCTGCTTGCCCGCAAGCCGGGCCAGCTCTCCGGCGGCCAGCGGCAGCGTGTCGCCATGGGCCGTGCGCTGGTGCGCAACCCGGACGTCTTCCTGTTCGACGAGCCGCTTTCCAATCTCGACGCCAAGCTGCGCGTGGAGATGCGCACCGAGATCAAGAAACTGCACCGGCGGCTCGGCAAGACCGTCATCTATGTCACCCACGACCAGATCGAGGCCATGTCGCTCGCCTCCCGCATCGCCGTGATGGACAACGGCACGATCCGGCAGGTTGCCCCGCCCGAGGCGATCTACGAGGAGCCCGTCGACCTGTTCGTGGCAAGCTTCATCGGCTCGCCGTCGATGAACCTCTTCAAGGGCAGGGTGGTGGAGAATAGCGGGCTGCACCTCGAGGTGACGGACGAGGAGGGCACGATCCACTTCCCCGTGCCCGAGGCACTCGCCGGCCCCGCCAGGCGCTACCTCGGCCGGGAACTCTATCTGGGCCTGCGGCCGGAAACGATCGGCCGCGAGGGCACGCAGCGCCCGTGCAGGGCGACCTTCGCCTTCGAGCGGATGATCGATGTGGTGGAGCCGACCGGGCCGGACACGCTGCTCGTCTTCACGCTGGGCGGCATCGAGGCCATCGCCCGCGTCCATCCCGAGGACAAGGCCCCCGTCGACAGCAAGTACCGCTTCGAGGTCAACATGGACCGCGCGAAGCTGTTCGACCCGGAAACGGGAAAGCGGCTTTAGCTCTATCCTTCGCCCGATCTGACACAGATCAAGGCATCGGCGCCGGGAATGCGGGAGATGTGTGCGAGACCGGACCACGGCAGCGCCGCGTCCACGACATAGGAGCAGAGCATGAAAGGGAATTCGCGCCAGGCATTGGTGGCCGATATCGGCGGCACGCATGCCCGTTTTGCGATCAGCGACATCGACGAACTGACGGTCACGAACTTCGCCGTGTTCCGCTGCAACATGTTCACATCGCTAAAGGCTGCGATCGAAGCCTATATGGGTTCCGTTCCGCACCGCCCTGCGATGGCCAGTTTCGCCATCGCAGGGCCGGTGACGGAAGGCGAACTGCGCCTCACCAACCTCCCGTGGTCCTTCACGCGCGACGACTTGAGGCGGGCGACCGGGGCGGAACGTCTCCACGTGGTCAACGATTTCGAGGCGCTGGCGCTTTCGCTTCCGTACCTGACGGCCCACGATCTGCACAAGCTCGGCGGCGGCGAGCCGGCGGAGGGTCGTCCAAGGGTCGTGCTCGGACCGGGTACGGGCCTCGGCGTGGCGGGGCTGGTTGCCGCCCCATCGGGCTGGGTCGGCATGCCGACGGAAGGCGGCCATGTGTCGTTTCCCGTGGAAAGCGGCGAGGAACTGGAGATCGTCGAACAGATCAGGGCAGGCGAAGGCCACCTGTCGGCTGAACGGCTGATCTCCGGCCCGGGCCTTTCCCGGCTTTACGCGGCGCTCGCGAAGAAGCGGGGGCGGCATGTCGAACCGCGTTCTGTCCAGGAGATTGTCGAACGGGGTCTTGCGAAGGAGGACCCGCTCGCGGAGCTGGCGCTGCAACTCTTCGTGAAATGGCTTGGTCGTTTCGCTGGCGATGTCGCTCTGCTCTATGGTGCCGGAGGCGGCGTGTATCTGGGGGGTGGAATTGCGCCGCGAATACTGGACCTGCTCGCCACCGATGCATTCCGCGGCGCCTTCCTGTCCAAGGGCAGGCTCTTTTCCTTTCTGGAGCGGCTCCCGGTTCAGGTCATCAAGAGCCAGGATGCGGGCTTGCGCGGTGCGGCGGTGGCGCTGTCGGCTGCAATTCCGGTCTGATCGATACGGCTCCGAGGACGAATATTCGAGACTCAACCCGCTCGGTGTCGCAAGCCTGACCGGACTGGTCGAACCGCTTGCCGGGCTGGTTGGCGCCTATGCTCGCTTGATGCAGCGATAGGGCCCTTCGACATCCCACGCCGGCACGGTTCCGTACCGGGTGTCGTCACGGCCGCCGCGCCGGCCGGGAAGCGCGGGTCCGTATTCGTCACATCGTCAATCGGTTTCACATTTCGACCTGGTTTGACGCGGATCAATGATCGGCGCGGCT
>NZ_WQNH01000057.1 GCF_009812055.1 Chelativorans xinjiangensis
CTGAAACCGTCGGGCCTTTCCTGCGGAAATTTGGTGATTCCTCCAGTAATTTCAGCAGCTTACCGTTTATGGACGGGCACTAGACTAGTCTCTAAAAGCAGCAAGCTCGCCCAGTGTTACCGGCTTCAGGGGCGGACGGATTCTGAAATATCCGACGGAAGCCATTGGCAGCCCATGCTGCTGTGCCACAAGTGAGGCAACCGTGTAGCCGCACTGCCGACCCTGGCATGGCCCCATTCCGGCCCTTGTTTCTACCTTGACGCCGTTGCAATCGGCCGCCCCGCGAGCTGCCACCTCCCTGACCGTCGCCGCGGTCAAACATTCACATCGGCAGACCAATGTCTGCGGCGCCGGCGAGAAAACCTCGGGGCGCGGGCGGTATAGCGCATCGAGGAAGGGGCGTATTGCCAGCAATCGTCTCAACGACCGCCGCGAACCTGACGCCTTCCCCTCTGCCGCCGTGGAAGATTGAACGTCCAGCTTGCGCGAAACTCCAAGCCCGGCGATCCGGCCGAGCTCAACGGCAGCATCAGCACCAGCGATTCCGCCGCCATCGCCGGCAATGAACACCCCCTCGCGGGTACTTTCACCCCATCTGTCGAGCCGCGGCACGAAACAGAGCTGCGCATCATCCCAATCATGCTCGCAGCCCATCGCCATCGGGAAGTGTACGTTCGGCACGACACCCTCGTGAGCCAGCAGGATGTCCGTGCCGGCCTCTATGGTTTCGCCCGCGGCCGTCCGGAACCGTATTGCCCGAAGCCTTTCATCCCCCAGCGCCTCCAGACCATGCGCGCCTCGAAAATGCGGAACGCCCGCACGACGCAGCTTTGTCAGCCAGCCGAGGCCTTTCACGAGGCCCTTGGGCGTCTTCATCGCGGAGGCAAGATGGGGAAGAGCACGCCGGAAATTGCCACACGGCGCGGTGTCGATATAGCCGGCAATGCTGCCGCCCAATTCCAGGAGCTGCGTCATGTACAGAAGCGGGAGGGGTCCGGTTCCGGCGATCCAGACCGGTTGATCCGGAATGCTTGCCGCGTTCTTGATCAGGATCTGGGCGGCGCCGACGCTCATTACCCCCGGCAGGGTCCATCCCGGGAAGGGGTTAGGCCTTTCCTGCGCGCCGGTGGCGAGCAGGACCGCACGGGCCTTGACGCTCCGCGTCCGCCCGTCAACGCTCATGAAGACGCCGAACCCGTCCTCGACCTGCCACACCTTCGCGCCAAACAGCAGATCGACGCGGCTTGACCGCAGTTTCTCTGCGAGCTCTGCGCCTTTTTGATAATCCGTTCCCAGTATCCGGCCCAGCGGGCCTGCGGCGTTGCGCTCCACGGCGCGCCAGATCTGACCGCCTGGCGCAGGCTGCTCATCAAGGAGCAGCACTGACAATCCCTGCTCGTACGCCGAAATCGCGCCGGCCATGCCGGCGGGGCCTGCACCGACAACCACGACATCATATTCCCGCTGCATCACGCGACCTCACGCGGGCCCGCCTGCCGCTCCACGACCATGCCGGCCTTGACGGGCACCAGACAGGCCTGGATGGAGGAGGTGCCGTCTATGCGCACCAGGCATTCAAAACAGACGCCCATCATGCAATAGGGTGCCCGGCGTTCGTCGCTCACGGGATTGGTGCGGGCATGGAAGGGTTCCATCCGCACGAGCACCCCCGCCACGGTCTCTCCCTCGGGAGCGTCGATGGGCTTGCCATCCACCGTGATCCGGACGGTCGAGCGGCTGAGGTCAAGCGCATTTCTGAACATCAAATCTCTCCGGCGCAAAGGCGCTCATGTGGTCGTCCAGGGCACCAGCGATGACGGCATCGGCGACGCCATGCGCGTGATAGGCAGCAAGGGTCACGCCGGAATGGCAACTCGCCACGAAAGCACCAGGATAACGCCGCGATCGGTCATAGATTGGCGCGCCGTCCGGCGACTTGATCCTGAGCCCCGACCACTGGCGCACGATGGTGGCGTGCTCCAGCGCAGGCACGATCCGCACTGCGCGGGCCGCCAGTCTCGATGCAGCCGACACGGTGGTGGAGATGTCGAGGCCCACGTCTTCCTGGGTTGCCCCGATGGTCACGGTCCCCTCGCCCGTCTGGCGAAGTCCGCTGGCGGGAAACGGCAAGAAAGGGCGCATGCGCTCGGTCACGAGGATCTGGCCACGCTGCGGCTTGAGAGGCACACGCATGCCGAGAGGCGCGGCAAGCCCGGGTGTTGAGAGGCCCGCCGCCAGCACGACCTTCTCAGCAGCAAAAGTTTCCTTGTCGGTGACTATCTCGAAGCCGAGGGATGTCGGCCGAACGTTGAGCACCGGCGTTCCGAACGAAACGGCACCACCGAGCCGCCGTATCGCCACATGGAGGGAGGTGAGAAGCTCCAGCGGGTTGACGTGCCCGTCCGTGCGACCGAAGCTCGCTCCAACCACCTCCTGCCCCAGCCTCACACCCGGCAGGAGCCGGCTGAGCTCGTCCCTCTCCAACATGACCGTGTCGGGTTCGCGGCCGGGCTGCTGGGCGGCAAGCCGTTCATTCTTGGCCGAGCGCGCACTCCATTCCTTGTCACCTAGGCAGAGGATGAGCCCGCCCTTCTGCTCCATCGTGAGCGGAAGCCGCGCGATCTCCCGCACCTTCCTCGCGAACTCGTCCCACTCACTCGCGCTTTGCTGCGTAATTGCCTGGTAAGACGGAATGCCTTCCCCCTTCCCTTGCACCCAGATGAGACCGAAATTGGCGCGCGAGGCCCGGAAATCCTCCGGCGCCCCGTCGAGCACCATGACTTTCTTCCCCTTCCCGAGAAGGCCGAAGGCGATGGCCGCTCCGACAATCCCGGCGCCGATGACCACAATGTCAGCTGTCTTCACGATGCCTCCGGGCTTGCCGCGCATGGAGCAGAAGGGCGAGGCATGGTTATCAAACGCATCATGCTGGCTCCGCGACGGCATTTAGGAGGACCCTGACCGGCGGAAGCGCCGCGGCTGTGTCGAACATGGAAGCAACCGCCTCGGCGCGCTCCGGCGCAACGCGCTTGGCCGCGAGGGTGACGAACTTTGCACGCAGTTCCGCTTCGCTCATGGGATTGCTCGCTTCGCCTTTAGCGATGTCGATCGCGGCCTCGGCCCGTCGGCCGCTCCCCAGCGTCACCTGCACCGTCGATGCATGATGATGCGGCCTAGCCTTGCCGGAGGCAGGGCTGCCCAACTCCAGCACGACGCGCGCCGCCAGCTTGTGGCGCGCGGGATTTTGCAGGTTCTTGGAACTGAACCAATCCGGCCCCGGCGGCACACCAAGCAGGGCCATGGCAATCGCGTGCGGCGCGCTGAACTGGGCGGCCCACATGTCAGAAGGGTTGGGATTGCTGAAAGGAGGGCGCGTCAGGATTTCCGGCCCGCGCACCAGGATCTCGACTATTTCTCCAGAAGGATCGGCGGCGCCGAGTTCGGCTGCCGCAGCCAACGCAGCCTCGATGCTGCTTTGCAGGATGCGGCAGCAGCTGAACGGCTTGAAGCCCACTTCACGGGTTTCCGAGAACGTGCCGGGCTCGACATCGAACACCGCCCAGTCGCACGCATCGGCGCCGAACATTCGCCAGAAGCCGGTTTCGCCGTCGAAGGCATCGAGCGGGCCCTCGCCGCCGCATTTGGCGAGCAGGGCGGCATTGACGCCCGCTTGCGCGGCAGCGCCGAAATTGTTCTTCGCCATCGAAGGCTTGGCGCCGTAGACAGTCTTCATGACCGAAGCGACAGGAGCGCTGGCCGCCGCGATGGAAAGAGCATGCGCCGTCCGGTCCGGATCGAGCCGCAGCAGACGCGCGGAAGCGGCCACGGCGCCGAGCGTCTGCCACGTGCCGTGCCCGTGCAGGAGCTTTCGCGGCTGGGTCTGTACCAAAGACATGCCGACTCGGCAGCCCACCTCGTAACCTGCTATGATCGCCGCGATCAGCTCCTCAGGCGACGCATCGAGAACTTCACCCAGGGCGAGCGCAGAGCCGATCACGGTCGCTCCGGGATGACCCTTCCGGTAGATATCGTCGAAATCGAGCGCATTGATCAGCGTGGCATTCGCGAGAGCGACGTTGCCCGCATCCGAAAGCTTGGCTCTGCCGGATCCACGCTCCGGCATCACTGTCCTTTGAAGCATTTCGGCCACAGGCAAACCTCTGGCGCTCAGAAGGCAGCCGATGGAGTCGCGCAAGCACTGCCGAGCCTTTTCGACCAGGTCGCGGGGCAGTTCCTCGAAACGGATCGAAGCCGAATAGGCGGCCAGCCTGCCGGACGTGAATTGACCGTACCTCATGGCCACCGCCGTCCTTCATCGGCGAACCGTAGCGGAAACGAGGACAGATCCACCCGATGGGAAGACATCGGAATGAGCTTGCGCACTCGTGACACCTGCTCCGGATCGATATGGCAGGTCACGAATCCGATCCCGTCCGACGCCCGCGCGACGACGTGTCCCCAGGGGTCGCAGACGAGCGAATGGCCATAGACCTGACGTTCATCGCCCTCCGGCCCGGGAAATCGACCCCATTGTCCGCAGGCTGCGAAATAGGCCTGGAATTCGATGGCCCGGGCACGGCAGAGGACCTCCCAGTGATCCTTCCCGGTCTGCAGCGTGAACGCCGCGGGAAGGATGATCAGGTCGACATCCTTCGATGCCAGCCTGTCGAAAAGCCGCGAAAAGCGCAGATCGTAGCAGATGGCGGCTCCGATCCTGAGCCCGTGCGCCTCGTAGACCAGAAGATCCGACCCCCGCTTCACCGCTTCCGATTCGCGGTAGGTCTTTCCGTCTGGCGCCTCAATGTCGAACATGTGGATCTTGCGGTAGCGGCCGACCTCGGTGCCTTCGGGGTCGAAAACCACGGCCGTGTTGTGGATCCTCTCCTCGCCCGGGATTCGCTCGAGCAAACTGCCGGCATGGATCCAGATGCGGTGTTTCGCTGCGAATGCCTGCATCTGGCGATATGCCGCTCCGCCCGGCATATCGTCGGCTGCCGCCCTTTTCTGCGCAGCCGTTCCGCCGCTCCAGTCGAAATGTTCAGGAAGGACGATCATATCGGGCGCGTCGCGCTCGACGACCGCCCGCATCAGCCTGTCCGCCTGTTGAAGGTTGTAGGCTCTGTCCGGCTGCGAGTTCATTTGGATGAGGGAGAGCTTCATCCTAGCCCGCCCGGTCGAAATCGAAGATGGATTTGCCGGCCAAGAGGTGCTCCCTGAGCCCGGCCGAGCGGCTCTGGCGCTCGAGCGCAGCCCTTGCCATGCCGGCCATCCGATCGGCATCGGCGGCAAAGACGCCGTCAGCATCCGCCAGCACCACGTAGCCAGGCAGGACCGCGACCCCGCCGCAGGCAATGGGGACGTTGACGGTACCGCCGATGCGAAAGGCCCGGTTTGTCGTCTTGGCAGAAGCCCCCGCGCACCACACCGGCAGGCCCGCCTCGACGATCTCGGCCGCATCGGCACAGGGGCCATCGAGGACGATGCCGGCCGCGCCGCGCCCCTTCGCCGCTGCCGCGACTCCGCCGCCGACGCACGCTATGTCATCGCCGTCGACCCGGGAGATCACCAGCATGTCGCCGGGCTTCAGAGTATCGATCGCCTTGTAGATCACCGCGCCGTCCCGCCCCGGCGCCACGACCGTCACCGCGTTTCCGAGAGCCTTCACCGGGAAGACAGGGCGAATGCGCCCATGCATCACGCCGTAGAGCGCCAGGTGTCCGATCGTCGCCACCTCGACGCCTTCCAGCAGCGTCTTTAGCTCTCCCGTCACACGATTCGGTGATTGCAGGATCTCATATGGATCGGACATTGCTGATACGCTCAATGCGCCAATGGCTGGATGGCGGCGGACTCGATCAGAAGATCGACATGGCTGCCGATCTCAATCCCCTGAAGCCGGCGGACCGGCACCTGCACCTTGAGCAGGCAATCCTTGGAGACATCCACCCAGAGCTCCGCATGCGCGCCGAGATTGACCAGCTTGTCTACGCGACCCGTCAAGAGGTTTTCGCCGGAAGCGCCCTTGCGGGCAAGCTGTACGTTCTCAGGGCGGATGCAGCAGAGGGTGATGTCGTTCGCCGGGATGTCTCCCGATCTCTCCGAGACGAGCGACAAGCCGCCGCCCAGCGTCAGCGTCAGCCTGCCATCGTGGTCCCTCGCCTGCTTGACCGGCAGGAGATTGGACTTGCCGATGAAATCGGCCACGAACGCCGAGACCGGGTTCTGGTAGATCTCCGACGGCCGCCCCTCCTGGGCCACCACGCCATCCGACATCACCACCACGCGGTCGGACATGGACATGGCTTCCTCCTGGTCGTGCGTGACGTATACGAACGTCATGCCGAGCTGCTGCTGGACCTCCTTCAGTTCGATCCGCATCGCCTCGCGAAGCTTGAGATCCAAATTTGAAAGGGGCTCGTCCAGGAGCAGCACCGAAGGCCGTGGCGCGATGGCACGGGCAAGTGCCGTGCGCTGCTGCTGCCCACCCGACAGCTCCTTCGGGTAACGGCTCTCATAGCCCTCCAGGCGTACGCTCTTGAGGGCGCTGCGAACGGCCTCTTCCGTTTCGCTCTTGGACTGCCCCTTCATCTTCGGGCCGAAGGCGACGTTCTCCTGCACCGTCATGTGCGGAAACAGGGCGTAGTTCTGGAAGACGAGGCCGATGTTACGCTTCTCGGGGGGAACGCCGACCTGGTTCCTGCCGCGGATGCGGATCTCGCCTGAACTCGGTTCGTGGAAACCCGCGATCATGTTCAGCGTCGTGGTCTTGCCACACCCGGAAGGTCCGAGGATGCTCACGAACTCTCCCCTCGGCACGGTGAGGCTGACATTGTCCACCACGACCACATTGCCGCCATAGCTCTTCGTCACGCCGACGAGCTCGATGTCGGCGATTTCTGCCGCGCTCATTTGCTTCCTCCGTGGATCTGCACCGTGAACCCTCCGATCCTCTCGAACAGGAAGATCACCGCGAGAATGAACAGGAGGGAGGCGACGTTGACCGCAGCCAGAATGGGGTCGAGGCTGTATTCGAAGTAATTGATGACGGTGATCGGAAGCGTCGACTGGCCCGGGCGTACCAGGAACAGCGACAAGGGCACATTGTTGAACGAGATGATGAAGGCGAACGTCATGCCCGAGAAGATCCCCGGCTTTATCAGCGGCAGGAGGACATACCGGATTCTCTGCCACCAGCTGGCACCGAGGATGCGCGCGGCACGGTCGAGGTTCTTGTCGAAATTGTACATCGAAGTCGCGATCATCCTCACGGCGAAGGGCACCGTCAGGATGATGTGGCCGGCGATCAGGCCCGGCGTGCCGAGGTAGCGGAAGAGACCCGCGGAAGACAGGAACAGGACGATGGCGACGCCCTTGACGATCTGCGGCACCGCGAGCGGCGACAACAGGAACGACATGATGGCGTCGTGGCCGGGACACTTTTCATAGGCGACCGCGTAGGCACCGAGTGTCGCCAGCACGCCGCTGATCACCGCCACGATCGCAGCGATCTTGGCGCTCAGGATGAAAGGATCCAGCCATTTGGACGTCCACAGCTTCCCGAACCACTCGAGCGTCCAGGTCCAGAACTCGAAAGTGACGTGAGAAGTGGGGCTCACCGAAGCCGCCAGGACCACCACCATGGGCAGCGCGATGAACAGAAGGATGAAAGAAAAGAAGACCCAGTAGCCGACGGAGAGCAGCTTCGACATCGTCTCACCTCACGTGCAGCTTGCTGTTGAGACGGGATTCCAGCCTTGCTCCGGTAAAGGCGATGGCCAGGACGATAACGAGAAGCACGTTGGCCATCACCGCGGCATATGGCCAGTTTATGTAGAAGAGAACCTGCTGGTAGATCATGGTGGCCAGAACGCTGAACTTGATGCCGCCAAGCAGTGCCGGGGTCGCATAGGCGCTCGCCGCCAGCGTGAAGGCGATCAGGAGCGAGCTGACGATACCGGGCACGGAGAGCGGCAGGATGATGTGGCGCAGCACCGAAAGGCGCGAGGCGCCGAGTATCTGCGCCGATTTCTCGAGGTTCGGGTCGATCCCCTGGATGTTGGTGAGCAGGGACAGGATGCCGAAAGGCAGCAGCACATGCGTCAGGCCCACCACCACGCCGAACATGTTGTGGGAGAGAGGCAGCGGGCGATCGATCAATCCTAGCTGGATAACCAGATCGTTGACGAAGCCCTGGTCCTCCAGAATGATCAGCCATCCATAGGTGCGCAGCACGACGCCCGCGAGTTCCGGAGCGATGGCCAGGGCGAACACCACCGCGCGCCAGCGGGAGGTCGAGCGGGCAAGGAAGTAGGCGATCGGGTAGGACATCACGGTAACGCAGACCGCGACCAGGCCCGACATCACGATGGTGCGGAAGAACCCGTCCAAGGCCAGATCGTCCGTGAAGAACCGCTCGTAACTTGTGAGCGAAAAGCTGCCGGTGTCGCCATCCTGAAAGCTCAAGCCGATCATCATGCCCATAGGCAGGGCGAAGAACATCATCAGGATGGTAACAGGGGGAATAAGGGGCACATAGCCGCGCAAGGAAGGCATGGTGCCGCCGAGGCGCATTCTATAGCGCCTCGGCACCACGGTGGTTGTCGTTTGTTCGGCAGCCATGGAGAACGGGCCCCTGTTTCTTTTCTTGCCGTTCCTATTTGGCGGCAGGAATGACCTCGCGCTGCCACTTGTCACCCCATTGGGGCAGCCGCTCGGCGATGGTCGAGGGATCGGGCAGGAGCAGCTTCTGGATGTCTTCCTTGGAGGTGATCTGCTTGGCGCGGATCTCGTCGGAAACCTCCACGTCGGAACGGATGCTGCCGACCTTGTAGCCGTCCATCCAGGCTTCCTGGCTGGTCTTCTCCAGGAAGAAATTGACGAACTCGAGGGCGGCCTCCTTGTTCTGCGCACCGATAGGTACGTTCAGCGTCGCCAGCAGCGGAATGGTACCCTCCTTGGGGATGATGTAATCGACAGGGACGCCATCATCCTTCATCAGCTGGGCACGGCCGCTCCAATAGGGCATGGCCCAGGCCTGGCCTTCGCGGACATACTTGTCCAGAACGGCGGAAGATTGCTCGAAAGCGATGGCGCGCGGCGCAAGTTCCACCATCTTTTCGAAGCCCGGGTCGATCTCCAGGAGCGAGCCCCCATTCATCGTCGAGAACACTTCCATCAGATAGACGGCCATGATGTTTTCGAAGGTGGGCAGGACAATCTTGTCATCGAGCTCTTCGCTGAAGAGGAATTCCCAGGAATCCGGCGCCTGCTTTATGTGGTCGGTCCGGTAGAGCAGCGACATGTACTGCACCTCGTGCACGGCGCCGCATTCGCTCGCCATCGCGCTTACGTCCGGATCCAGGAATGCCAGGTTGGGCACGTTCTCGACCGTGAGCTTCTCCAGGATTCCATCCTTGCAGCCGTCAAGTGACTGAGAGGCGGTCATCACCACCACATCGAAGCCCGGGCTGCCCTTGGTCGCCTTGATCTTGGCATAGTCCTGGGAGGAGGAACCGACGGCGTCGTAGATCACCTTGATGCCGCTCTGCTCCTGAAACGGCTTGATGATCCGTTCATAGATGATCTCCTCATAGGGGCCGCCATAGCTGTTGACGATCAATTCCTGCGCGACGGCAGTCGTCCCGTTGATGCCTACGCCAAGCGCAGCGGCAGATAATGCATACCGGGCAAATCTCATCTGACGTTCTCCCTCTTTGCGCCTTTTTCGATCCCGGCAGTCTGTTTCATCAATTACGCGAAGTCTAATATGGATTGCGCGGGATTAATCAATAATCCATAACAAACCGACGTTCGAAAACCTTATGAACTGAGGCTAAAGCATTGGAACTACGGCGCATCCGCTACTTCGTTGCTGTCGCTGAAGAGCTCCATTTCGGAAGGGCCGCAGCAAGCCTCAACATCGCCCAGCCGGCCTTGAGCTTGCAGATCAGCGCCCTCGAAAGCGAGATGGGGGTGAAACTCCTGCGGCGGAGCACGCGGCGCGTCGAGCTGACCGACGCCGGAAAGGTATTCTATGAAAAGGCGCACGCGATCCTGAACGAGGCCGACTACGTCGCACTGCTGATGCGCACGGCCGGGCAGCAGATCAGCCACCTTAGCGTCGGCTCCATCTATCCGGCGACATTCAAGCTTCTTCCCCGTTACCTTGGCCTTGTGAAGGAGCGTTTCCCGGCGATCAAGACCAGCATTCAAACGGGAACCTCAGAAAGCCTCAGCGGGGAGATCGAACGCGGGAACATCAATGTCGGCTTCCTGCGCCGGATCGAGAAAACCGCCTCGCTCGCCTACATGAACATCTCGACCGACAATTATCTCCTCGCCATTCCCCGCGATAACCCTCTGGCCGACGCCCGGTACGTGGAGGACTATTTCCGCGCAAAATTCGCCCAGCATGGCATCGAGCGCAACATTTCCATCGTCTGCCGAAACACGCTATCGATGATGGCGCTGGTGACCGCCGGTTTCGGCGTCGCTTTCGTGCCGGAATGGGCGGGAGATTTCCCCAATCCCGGCTTTGCCCTGCGCAAGATGGAGGATGTGGACATGAAGATCAGCCTCGGCATCGCTTGGCGCAAGGAAGACCCCATCGCCAACAAGGACGAGTTGGTCGACATCGCGAAGGCATTGACGGAAACGAAGCTCAGGCATGAAGCGCAGCCCTGAAGGGCGGTTACCGCGCTCGTGAAACTCTGTCTGCGTATTCGACGAAGGGCAGTATGCCGGGGACTGGATTGTCCGCGCGCCAACCTATGCCCATCGAGATCTCCTGCGTGAGTTCCTCGACCGGGCGCAGCACCACGGCGCTGCTGACCACGCTCTCGATCCACTCCGGCAGGAAGGTGATGCCGAGGCCAGCCGTGGCCAGTGCGAGAGCCGCCGTCGTGTTCGATACATTCACGCCGATATCGGTGTCGATGCCGGCTGCCGTGATCTGATTGTGCACCTCCTCGAAGCTCGAAAGCTCGAAACGTTTGAGGGTAAAGACCTTATGGCCGACGAAATCGCTGAGCCGCAGCGAGGTGCGGGCAGCGAGCGGCGACTGTCTCGGGATGACGGCCATGAACCGATCGGCCACCAGCGGCCGGAAGCGGACGAGGTTCACGTTGGAGGGCGGCCGCATTATGCCGACGTGGCAATCCCCACGTTCGAGTGCGCGCAGCAATTCCGAGGAATCATAGATCCTGACGTCGAGACGCGTCTCGGGAAACCGGTTCCGGAAGCGTCGCAGGATAAGAGGAAGAAGACGGTGCGCAGCCGGATCGATGGCGCCGACCTTAAGATGCTCGCCACCCGGGGACATCCCTCCAGCCGCAAGCTTTGACAGAAGGACAGCCTCGTCCAGATTGACCAGCATGTCGCGCGCGAGCGGCAGGAAGGTCTCGCCCGGCGGCGTCAGTTCCACGCTGCGTGTCGAGCGTATGAAAAGCTGGACGCCGAAACTGTCCTCCAGCTTTCTGATCCTGTGGCTCAACGTGGGCTGCGTCATGTTGAGCCGTTTCGCCGCCCGGCCGAAATGCAGCTCCTCGGCCACGGCGATGAAGCATTTCATGCTCGACAGTTCCGGCATCTCTGTCATGGCGCTAGCGATCACCGCGGACAAAGATCGTCAGGTTGAACGAGGGCCGGGCGGATGGCAAGTTTCATCGCAAAGGCTTGACCCCGTCCTGCAAGCGCTCGCTGCTCGATCGGTAGCCGATCATAGTTCAAGAAGCGCGCCGGAAGCCGGACAACAGCGCCGCTTCTTCCTCCATGACGGCTTGCAATGCTTCGGGCGCGACCGCTTTTCCCTCGCAAAGCATCCGTTGGTGAACCTTTCCGACGACCTGGCTGCGAATGCGCGGGTCGAGAGACAGCGCCATCGACGCAAGCTGCTTGCGTGTGGCCATCGGCCATGCCCGATCGTGGCGCGCGCGCTCGTCACAGAAACTGAAGTCATCGAGAGCAGGGCGGGCGCGGCGATTGCGCGCGGCGTAGGTCGCCTCCTCGTCGACCCTTCCCTCCTGGTCGAACATCACGGCATAGACCTCTGCAGCTCGCGCGCGCGACAGCATGCCGTTCTCGATCTCTTCCACGATGGCCGCGGTCTCGCGCTCCAACGGATCGCCGAACCCTCCGCCGGTCGGGCTGGTGATCCGCACGACATCGCCGCGGCCGAGTTCGAGAACAGAGATCTTGCCGATGGAGCGCTCGTCCGGCTTTCCCGGATTGACGAGTGTCCTCCCCAGAAGGCCTTGCTCCCCTCCCCTGTAACCCCAGGGCGCAAAGACGAAGCGATTCATGTTGCGGACCGTCATGATCGCGCGGCTGGCGGTGTTCTCGATCTCGATCTCCAGCGCCGCGCCGCTGGCGTAGCGCCCCGCACGCCGGCTGTCGGGGACGCTCCTGATGGCGCGTATGATCAGCGCCGTCTCCACCTCGATCACCTCGGTCGGCACCATGCGCTGCGAGTACCGCACCTCCGTGCCGTCCACCCCGTCCCGGTCGCGGCGGGCGCCTCCGCCCCCGTGGATCGTGTTGATGACGTTGACGCGATCGCGGCCCGTCCGCGGATCGGGCGCCGCCACCACGATGACGCCGGCCATGCCCGCGCCGGCCGCGGCAAGGCCGTCCGGCAGCGCCTGATTTAGGCAGCCCATGATGATGTCGTAGGCGCGCGTTGCCGATGCCGCACGCGATCCACCGGAAGCTGGAAACATGGCGTTGAGGACCGTGCCGCGCGGCGCGTGGGCGTGGATGGGCCGCAAGATGCCGGAATTGCGCGGCGTCAGCGGATCCATGGTCAGGATGAAGGAGATCAGGCACTGGACCACGTAAGGATGTGTCGTGGCGCCAGTCACCAGATTGTACGCGGCCTGAAGCTGGGGATCGGTCCCCGAGAAATCCACGTCGATGTCACCGCCGCGAACGGTCAGCGTCACGCTGAAATAGGCAAGCTGCCCGTCATTGATCCCCTCCAGGTAATCGGAGAAGGAATAGCTGCCGTCCGGAATTTGCTCAATAACGGCGCGGGCCTTCAGCTCGGCATAGCTGATGACATCCTGCATGCCCTGTTCAACGGCGTCGCGCCCGTACCGTTCGCACAATTCGCCGATCCTGCGGTCCATGCTCTTCAGGCCGGAAACCATGGCCTGGATGTCGCCCCAGAGCTCGGTCGGAATGCGGCTGTTGTCCTCGAGCAGCGCCTTGTATGTCTGGTTGAGCCTGCCCTCCTCGTAGAGCTTGCCGGGCCTGATCCTGGTGCCCTCCTGAAACACTTCGGTGAAGGCGGGAGAGATGCTGCCGGGCACCGCACCGCCGATGTCGGACGCATGCACGAACGCCCAGCCGACCGCGATCAGCCTGTCGTCCCTGAAGATCGGGTAAAGCAGGGTGATGTCCATGAGGTGCGTCACCAGCCCGTCGGTGGCGAACGGATCGTTGGTGATGATGATGTCGCCCGGCCTCAAATTCTCCCGCCCGATGGAATCGAGCGTGGGCCGGATAGGTGAGCCGATGAAGACGTTGACGCCGGACATCATCGGATAGGCGAACATGTCGCCCTCCGCGGTCGCAAGGGCGCATTGATAGTCCTGGACAAGCTTGACGAACGTCGTGTGCGCGGTGCGGTAGACCGCTGCCGACGCCTCTTCGACGATCGCGTTGAAGCGATTGTTCATGATCGCAGTACGTACGGCGTCCATCGCTCAGCTCCGGGTCATGAGAATTGTGCCAAAGGCGCCGGCGCGCGCCACGAAGCCGGGCGGCACGACGATGGTGGCGTCGGACTGTTCGATTACCGCAGGCCCTTGAAGGGTCTGGTCCGGGGAGAGGCGCGAGCGTTGGTAAACAGGAGCCTCGGGAAAGGACCGTCCCTGGAAACGCATGGGTCGAGCACCCTTTCCCGCACCCCCGCTGGCCGCCGTTCGTGCCGAGGCCGGCTCCGGTATCGACATGGCGCCGCGCACGCGCAGGCGCAGATCCACGAACTCGACCGGCGCGCTGCGATCCGCATGGCTGTAAATGCGTTCGTGCTCCTGATGAAAGGCATCGTGCATCGCGGCGATATCCCGCTCCTCGACGGCGGCATCGGGAAGACGGACATCGACCTGGAACGACTGCCCGACATAGCGCATCTCGGCCCAGCGCTCGAATTTCCTGGAGACAAGCCGCTCCGGCGGAGCCTGGCGCGAAAGCCATTCATCGGCCTGTCGCTCGAAGACCGCGAACTTCTCCGAAATCAGCGCTCCGTCGACCACGACGCCGTGGATCGTTTCGAGGAAATCGTGACTGAGGTCCGACACCAATCCGCCAAGCGCGCAAAAGACCGAAGGCGTGGTCGGCACGAGGATGCGGTTGACGCCGATCTCGGCGGCAAGGAGCGGACCGTGGATGGCTCCTGCTCCCCCGTAGACGAGCAGGGTGAGGTCTTCAGGGTCCACGCCGTGCCGGGCAAGATAGGGCAGCACACCCGCGACCATGTTGGAACTGGCAACGGCCACGCACATCTCGGCTGCGGAAAGTGCATCCGTCCGCAAGGCCTCCGCGATGGGCGCCATGGCACGCAAGGCAGCGTCCCGGTTCAGACGCATTTCGCCGCCGAGCAAGGCTTCCGGCAGATAGCCTGCCAGAAGATAGGCGTCGGTGAGCGTCGGCGCGGTTCCACCGCGCCCGAAGCAGGCAGGTCCCGGATAGGAACCAGCGCTTTGGGGTCCGACGCGCAGCACGCCGCCATCGAAGACTGCGAGAGAGCCTCCGCCAGCGCCGATCGCCTCAATCCCGGTCACCGGCATGACGACCGGAAACTCCCCGACCTCGGCAGAGGTGGAGGTAAGCACCTGCCCCTCGCTTACCAGCGAGATGTCGGTGCTGGTTCCGCCCATATCCATGGTCAGGATGTTGTGTTCGCCGACGGCGCGACCGAGATACTGCACCGCCGTCACGCCCGAGGCCGGCCCCGACAGGAGCGTGTGGACCGGAAATCTACGCGCCTCGGCAGCCGCCATCGCGCCGCCATTGGAACGCGTCACGAAGAGCTGCGATCCAGGCAACCTCTCGGCGACATAGTCCTCGATCGCACCGATATACTCATTCATGCGCCGGCGCACGAAGGCGTTCAGCACGCTGACGACCGCGCGTTCGTATTCACCGATGCGCGGCCAGATCTCGCTCGACAGGCTGACATCGGCATCCTCTCCAACCACCCTGCGAATGATCCCGGCGACAGCCTCTTCGTGCTTTGGGTTGGAGTAGCTGTGAAGAAGCGCAACAGCATATCCCTCGGCATCCGCCTCCACCGCCTGCCGCACCGCGACCTCGACCGCCTCTTCATTCAGCGGGCTCGCTACGTCGCCACCGCGCAGAAGCCTTTCCTCGATCTCGAAGACCAGCTTTCGCTCGACAAGCGATTTGGTGCGGCTTTCGAATATATTGAGCGGATTGCGAACCCCCATGCGCTGCAGTTCCAGAAGGTCCCGATATCCCGCCGTTACGAAGAAGGCGATCTTCGGCCCCTTGCGCTCGATGACCGCGTTCGTGCTCACCGTCGTCCCGTGCATCACCACGGCGGCCTCCCCCGGCGCGGGCGAAAGCCTCTCGAGCAGGATTTCGTAGCCTTGTCGGAAGCCCTCCTCGAATGCCGGCGGCGTGGAGGGCACTTTCAGGCTGACGATCTCATTTCCCTCCCCCTCGCGCCATCCGCAGAAATCGGTGAAGGTACCGCCGATATCGATGCCGATCCTAAGCACGGTCGGCGCCTGCCAGTTCGTAGTCCTGCGCCCGCCTAGCGGCGCCAACATCAAAGGGACATTGCGCTAAACCCGACAGGGCCGGTACCCAGTACGCGAGCATAGGGTTTGCCTCCTCGTTCGGTTCGCTGGAAAGGACGATACGATGTGGAGCCAACTACCATGTACATTCCGCCCCTGAGAAAGTGAGAAAAAGCTAGATTATTTCGTTTTACTTATTAATCGATGTGAGGGCTCATTGACGCCTGACGTTAGACCCTGAACTTCCTCCAGAATCTCGGCTGTGTCAGGCACGGCTTAACTTCCATGAAAAGGCTGCGCTTTGCCAAATCATGCGAAAGGCGCGCTATTCGAGACGCCAGCTCCATCAGCACTATGCGTGGATCAAACCCCATCTTTCACCTGCAACACCGGGAGAAACATGGGAGCAGGCTCTGCTTCGGGTTGAAAAGGCGACAGATGACGAACTAGCCGCGCGGGGCCTGGATCGTTAAGCCGTCCTAGCCTCGTTTGCCGTCTGCGCTTCTTCTGTAGCCAGCATTACCGCCGGCCCGTCCGTCTGATGTGCGCCTACCGCGCAGATGACCGCTTTCGAGATCGGTCTGCCGCCTGCTCAACGACCCAAAAGGCGGGCGCAAAGCGGCCATTTGACCCTGATGCGGCAATGTCTTGGTCAACTCGCGCCGTCGCATTGGCCGTGTCAGACTGCCTATCGGAGGCGCCCCGTTTCAATCAGCTGCGCCGGGTCCGGCAAGTTGGGACCCGGTGGTTAGACGGTTGGCGTTCAAGCCGCTTGGATTCGTTCCAATTCAAGAGCAAACACCGGCTCTTCCGGTCGGGGGGATCGGCGGTAGCGGACCCCGACTCGAACCCCCAATGACAAAAATCCGGTGGCGACATGCAAGGACAGCATGCGAATGCTGTCACCCTCAATTCATGACCTAAATTGAGCCCCCTGCCCGGCGGTTATGAATCACTTTCGCGAAATCACGATCTTTGGGCCGGCGACGCTAAAGGTGTACGTCCGACGTGGCTGACTTTCGCCCTCTCACTGCACGGAAATTGCACGGGCGCTTCAATAACCGGCTGAAACCCATGGATTTTCCGTCCAGTCCATCATGGGTGCAACCGCGAACTTAAATGCTTGATTATGTTGCATTATTCCTGCATTATCATGGAACTAACCGAGAACGTGTGCACTGGTTTTTGGACCAAATTGCACACGCTTGTACCACTTTTGAACTCTCTGTGCACACGGAGCGCACACCCCGGAAAGGAGTGCACGCGAATGGCGACTTTGGTGAAACTTGGTTCGGGGAACTGGCGTATATAAGTGCACCGTAAGGGACGCTACGTCTCTGAAACCTTCCGCCGGCCTGCTGCCGGTTTTTCGGACACGCGGTTAAGCTAACATAGCTCGTTCCTCGAACTCCACGGGGCTCAAGTAGCCCAGTATCATTGGTGATGCACACACGCGCGGTTCGTACGGCCGCGACAACCGCATGTTCGTGGAAGCGGTGCTTAATATGGTGCGGACCGGTTCGCCGTGGCGCGATCTGCCTAGGGTTCCGTCAGTTCGATGAGCAAACCGTCGGGGTCGCGGCAGAAAGCAACCTTCCCCACGATGTCGGGATTATAGGCGGGCCGCGGAGGCTCAACCATCTCCACCCCCGCCTCCTCGAGCTGGTGGTAAGTCTCCTCGACGTCATCAAAGCTGAAGGTCAAGTGCCGTATGCCGGCGCGGCCCTCCGCCACATCCTCGGCGAGCAACGCGCCCGTCGCTGGGCTGACGAGCTCAAGCATGCTGTTGCCAGCGTGAAGAAATGCGATCTCGTTGCCGTAGAGTCCCAGCCGGCGGACAACGAGCTTCAACCCCAAGAGATCAACATAAAACGCCAGGCTCCGGTCGATGTTGCGCACCGTGATGCCGGCATGTTCAAAGCCTCTCAGCACGGAATGCCTCCCTACGTCATATCTTCGTTGTCCATGAAGCGGCCGCGTTCGTCTGCCTGCAGCAGCTCATTTATAATGTTTGTGATGTGGCGCGCCATTGCCTTGTGCGCGGCCTCAGGATTGCGCATCTTCAAAGCGGCGACGATGGCGTGATGGTCGCCGATCCACATCGGCCGCACGCTTTCATCATGGATGTGCTCGTGAAGCCTCTTCCACATGCGCGAAGCGTCACGCTGCGCCCATAACGCTTCCACCATGGAGACGATGATGGCATTGCCAGTGATGTTGGCGATGGTCATGTGGAATTCGCGGTCGCCCTTCTCGCTCGACGGCACCGCGCCCGTGTCAGGCTGCATGCGCGAGATGCACTCCTCGAGTTCCATGATGTCGTAATTCGTCGCCCGCTGTGCAGCGAGATAGGCGGCACCCGATTCGACCGCAAGCCGCGCCTCCAGGAGCTCGAAGGGGCCGGGTCCGATGTCGGTGTTGATGGCGTCGAAGCCGAGCTGATTGGGCCGCGTCGGAAGCACGACAATGCCGGCCCGACCGCGCACCTCCACAAGCCCGCGCATCTCCAGTGCGATGACGGCCTCGCGCACGACGGTGCGGCTCACCTGCAACTCTTCGGCAAGCTCGCGCTCGGAAGGCAGGTGCCACTCAGGCCTGCCAGCATTCTCTTCGATCATGCGTGCAATGCGGCGCGCGACAATTTGATAAAGCCGCTTGGACGTCAGTATGCGGGCCCTGCCTTCAGCCTTCTCCAACCTAGTCTCCGTTCTCCCCGAAGGTCGCGCCCTCGTCCGAGGATACTATGCGCTCTTTGCGGCCGCCACCTCCGGTTCGGGCAACCAGGAGCGGTAGAGCGGATGCTCACGGCTGATCGGCAGCGGCGTAGGCCGGCCGGTACGCTCGGAGTGATAGGCCGCAGTCACCAATTCCAGCGAGTTGCGCGCGTCCTGCAACGTCACCGGCAGCTCCGTATCGTTGACGATCGCTTGGTGGAAAAGCTCGAACTGACGCGTGTAGCTGTCCTCCGTCGGCACGAAATCTGCCAGCGCCCGCTCGATTTGCTCCTGGTGCTCCGACGTCCCCGCCGTGAAGGTCCAGGGATCGCGCGCCATGGTATAGGGCTCGGTAATGCTTTCGGCCACCAGGTTCTCGAAGCAAAAGCGCAGGCGCGAGATCTCCTTGCGCGAGCCCAGCGTCATCGACAGGGCGGCGAGTGAACCATTCTTCATGCGCACGGCGAGTGCCATCGTGTCCTCGACCTCGATCTTGTTGAGAAGCGTCGCCCCATAGGCAAATACCTCGGCACATTCCCCATGCACATAATTCAGCATGTCGTGTGCGTGAATGGCATGGCCGAGCAGGCCGCCGCCAAGTTCCGTTGCCCATTTGCCGCGCCATGGCACCTCGTAATAGTCGGCGCCGCGCCACCAGTGCGTCTCGATGGTGGTCATGAACGGTTTACCCGTCAGCCCCTCCGCCATCAGGCGCTTGAGCTTCTGCAGCCCGGCGCCGTAGCGGTACTGGAAGATCGGCATGAGCTTGTGGTCGCTCTTCGCCAGAATCTCGGCCATCAAGTCCACCTCGGCGAGCGAGCCGAAAAGCGGCTTCTCACAGATCACGTGCTTGCCGGCCTCGATGCTGCGTCGTGTCAACTCGAAATGGTTGTAAGGCGGCGTGCAGATATCGATGACGTCTATGTCGTCGCGCGCAAAGAGCAAGTCGGCGTCTTGGGTATATTCCGCGATGCCGAACTCCTCGCAGACAGGCTTTGCGCGCTCGGCATCCAGCGAGCATAGCACAGGCACTTCAAAGAGATCCTTGTTCCAGCCGTAGCCGGTCAGGTGGCGTTGGGCGATGCCGGCGCCGATCACCGCCACGCGCAGTTTCTGGGTCATGATCGTCAATCCTGTTGCTTGGGAGTGATGATGGCAGCTCTGGCCTGCGCATCGAGCGCCAGACGGCAGACCTCGAAGACGTGGCGCTGGCTCATCGCCGTCTCGGTACGGTCGCGCACGTCCCTGGCGAAGGCGTCGAAGTAGTCGAGCGGCTCGCTCGAACAGTCGATGTGGCGTATGCCCGAACCGTTCACCAGGAACAGGTGGTCCTTGCCCGGCCGCCCGGCGATGTCGATGTATTTCCTGAGCTCGATATAGCCTTCGGTACCCAGGATAGTGAGCCGCCCGTCGCCCCAGGTGGGCAAGCCGTCGGGCGTGAACCAGTCGACGCGGATGTAGCCCGAGGCCTGCGCGCTGCGCAAAAGCACCTCGCCGAAATCCTGGAACTCGGCCGATTGTGGCGTGCCGAGATTACCGACCGAGCTTGCCACCACCTCGGCGCTGCCCGAGCCGGTGTAAAACAGGAACTGGTCGATCTGGTGCGAGGCGATGTCGTTGATGACGCCGCCAATGGCTTCCATCTCGAAGAACCAGCCCGGTCGTGTGGAGAGTGATTTTCTGTGCGGCCCCAAGCCAAGGGTCTGCACCACTTTCCCGACCGCCCCGTCGGCCACCATCTTGCCGGCTACTACGGCGGACGGCACGCAAAGCCGCTCGGAAAAGCAGACGGAGAAGATGCGACCCGTCCGCGCGACGGTTCTTTCCACCGCCTCGAGTTGCTCGAACGTGGTGACGCCCGGCTTGTCGACGATCACGTCCTTACCAGCCTCCATGGCGCGGATCGCCAGCCCCGCCCGATCGCGCGGGATGGCGGCGGTGCAGATGACGTCGATCGAGGGGTCGGCGAGGATCGCCTCCCGGTCGAGCGCCTTCGCCTCCGGATAGGTCTTGCAGAAATTCTCCAACAGCGCCGGGACCGAGGTCTGCGGGCAGTAGCCCACGAACTCTGCGCCCGCCGCGGTGAGGCCGTTTACATGATCGAATATATGCCCGTGGTCGATGCCCACGGCCGCAAACTTCAGCATTCTTGCCGTTCCTTCTGCCAATCCTCGCCCATTGGGAAGCCGAATTCGATACCGGTGCCCAGCCCCTCTTGCCCCTACCGCAGGAGCACGGAACCACATTTCGGTCAGACCAGAACGGAAACTGGAAGATATGTCAAGTCCGGCACACGACATCCCTTCAGGTGAAAAGATGTAGTTAAATCATGAGTTTCTGGAAAATAAGCAACTGTTCTCTTTGACTATTGACATTCCGACCAGACGAAACGAAGCTCCTCTGGTTAGACCAACATCATTTTTCGGCTGGGACAGCCACGGCTGGTCGACAGGGCGGGCGACCGTCCTTAGAGGGAGGAGAATCATGAAGCTTACTGCTATTTTGTCGAGCACCGCGTTCGGCCTGGTGATGACGGCGACGGCACACGCCCAGGAGGTCACGATATACTGCGACGATATCGGATTCGGCTGCAAGACGATGGCGCCCGTCGCCGAGCGGTTCAACGAGGAGCACCCGGGTAAGACGGTGAAGCTGGAGACGGTATCCTATCAGACCGTCGTCGAGGCGCTGCCCGTGCAGCTCGAGTCCGGTGAGGGACCGGACGCCGCCATCATCACCGATCTGGGCGGCCTTAGCCGCTATTATGTCGACCTCACGCCGTATGTGGACGCGGCGAACTTCGAGAAGGAATTCGGCCAGACGCTGCAATGGCTGCGCGGTACGGACGGAAAGAGCAAGGCCATCAACGGCATGCCGACTTCGCTCACCGTGAATGGCGCCTACGTGAACCTCACCCTATTCGAGCAGGCGGGAGTTCCCGTGCCTGAGGAGGGGGCAACCTGGGACGAGTGGGCCGAAGCCGCGCGCAAGGTGGCCGAGGCGACCAACACTGAGTTCCCGATGGAGATGGACCGCTCCGGTCACCGTTTCGCGAGCTTCGCCATCAGCCATGGCGCCGAACTGGTCGATGAGGAAGGAAATCCCGTCGTCGATGACGGCCTGCACGCGGCTATCGACAAGTTCGTCGAGTGGCACAAGAACGGCACCATGCCGCTCGATCTCTGGGGCGCGGTCGGCGGCTCGACGCACCGGGAGCTTTTCGAGGACTTCCTGAACGCGAATGTGGTGTTCTATTTCGGCGGCTCGTGGACGCTCAGCCGGATGGATACCGAGGTCGGCGACCTGTTCGAGTGGGCCGTGGTCGATACGCCCTGCGGCCCGTCCTCCTGCACGGCGATGCCCGGCGGCGGAGCGCTGGTGGGCTTCAAGCACACGCCGAACCCCGAACTCGTGGGCGAATACATCGACTATGTCGCGCAGCCGGAGAACTACAAGGAGATCATCGCGGCAGCGGTCGAGATTCCCGCCGCCACATCGCTCATCGAGGAAGGCGTCGACTATCCCACCGCCTCCGAGCGCACCCAGGTAGCGCTCCGCACCTTCATGGACCAGATCCCGAAGATGGCGCCGGCCGCCTACCGTTTCCAGGGCTGGCGCTATCAGCGGGCCATGATGAACGCGCTGACGACGCGCATCAGCCAGGTCATCAATGACGAGCTGACCGCCGAGGCCGCGCTGGAGCGCATCAGGCAGGACGTGGAGCTTGCGATTCAGGCTGCGGAAGCCAAGTAGCCGGCGCACGGAGGGTAGCCATGCGCGCCGCAGCCATATTCTCGAGAGCCCTGGCCGCCCTGCCCGCCAGGGCGATCGAGCCGGTCATGCGCGGTGCGCAGAATATCCTTGGCATCAAGCGGATGCCCTGGGTGTTCCTCTTCCCCAATTTGGCGGCCGTGCTGTTCTTCTCGCTTCTGCCGGTCTTCATCAATATCTTCTATTCGGCCACCGGCAGCGACCGGCTTTACCCCGCGGACCGGCCCTATGTCGGCGCGGCGAATTACGAGACGCTGTTCGAATGCGGGAGCTATCTCGACCCCTCTACATGCTCCCGCGACCTCTTCTGGCGCGCGCTGGGCAATACGCTGATCTTCGTGCCCGTACAGGTCGCGGCGATGATCGGGATCGCGCTCTTCACCGCAATCTGCCTCAACCGCGACATCCGCGGCCGGGGCTTCTTCCGCGGCATCTTCTTCTTCCCGGTCATGCTCTCACCGGTGGTAGTGGCGCTGACGTGGCAATGGATCCTGCAGCGAAACGGTGCCCTCAACGGCCTGTTGACGGCGCTCGGTCTCACACCGGTGAACTGGTTGGTGTTCCCGAACTCCGCCTTCTTCTGGTCGGTCTTCGTGACCGTGTGGGCGCATATGGGCTTCTTCACAATCATCCTGCTGGCCGGCCTGCAGTCGATCCCGCGCGACGTCTATGAGGCGGCGAAGATGGATGCCGCAAATCCCTGGCGCGTCTTCACGCGCATCACGCTGCCCATGCTCAAGCCCACCTTGCTGGTGGTCTTCATCCTGTGCGTCATCCGATCGGTGCAGACCTTTGATGAGCTTTACGTTCTGACAGGCGGAGGTCCGGGCTCGGCGACGATTTTGATCGTGCAGTATATCTACGAGATCGGCTTCGCCATCCAGCCGCGTAATTTCGGTCTGGCGGCCGCAGCCTCCCTGCTGCTCGGCGCCGTGCTGCTGGTCTTCACCCTGATCCAACTGCGGCTGGCGCGGGGGAAGAGCTATGACTGAGCTTACCGCCCGCACCGCGCAAAGCTCCATCCTCCAGTTCCTCACCCGCCGCCGCGGCAGGGTGCGGGCGGATTGGACCGACTGGCTCACCTACGCTTACCTGTTTCTCGGCCTGGCGGTGATGTTCGCGCCGGTGCTCTGGGTCGTGCTTTCCTCCTTCAAGGCACCGGTCAACCTGGCCGAGTTTCCGCCCACTTTCCTGCCCTACGCGGCGGAGACCGTGACGGTGGAGGGTTTCGACGAGCCCCTGTCCCTTTACGAGGTCATCACCGAGGACGGCGAGACGCGGCAGCTGGCCCAGATCCGCCGCGTCGGGCTCAACGCCCAGATGATCGATCCAGCAAATCCTGAGGCCGGGCGGCTCGTCGTGCCGGTGGCGGACGCCAAGCCCGTGCGAAGTATCCTCTTCACCTGGCAGAATTACGCGCGGCTCCTGTCTGCCTCGGGCTCGGATCTGTGGCTGTTCGTCTATAATTCGCTCTTTATCACCATCGTCGCCACGGCAATTACGGTGATCATGAATTCCATGGCCGCCTTTGCGCTGTCGAAATACCGCTTCAAGGGTAACACACTCGCCCTCATAGCCATTCTGATGACGCTGATGATACCGCCGACCGTGGTGCTGGTGCCGATCTATCTGATCGTCGCCCAGTTGGGCCTCGTGGGCAATCTATGGGGCGTCATTCTGCCCACAGTCGCCACCCCCACCGGCGTCTTCCTCCTCAGGCAGTACATGCTCACCATCCCTGACGAACTGATCGAGGCGGCGCGCATGGACCATGCCAGCGAATGGCGCATCTACTGGCGCATCATTCTGCCTCTCTCCGCGCCGGCGCTCGCGGTGGTGGCGATCTTCTCGATCCTGTCGCGCTGGAACGATTTCCTGCTGCCCCTGGTCGTGCTCAACCGGCGCGAGGTCTTCACGCTGCAACTGGCGCTCGCCTCCTTCCAGGACGAGAACCAGATTCATTACGACCAGCTCCTGGCGATGACGACGCTGACCGCCCTGCCGCTCGCCTTCGCCTTCATCTTCCTGCAGCGCTACATCGCCAGCGGCATCGCCTCGACCGGCATCAAGTGAAATCGGACACGTAAATCGAAATGGCAAATCTCATCCTGGAAACGCTCAGCAAGTCCTTCGGCGCCGTCGAGGTGATCCCTGGCCTCGACCTTCAGATCGAAGACGGCGAGTTCGTAGTCTTCGTCGGACCGTCAGGCTGCGGCAAATCCACCCTGTTGCGCCTCATCGCCGGGCTGGAAGAGGCCACCGCTGGCGACATCCGTATCGCCGGCGAGAGCGTGATTTCCGTGCCCGCCGCCGACCGCGGCGTGGCGATGGTTTTCCAGTCCTACGCGCTCTACCCGCACATGACCGTGCGCCAGAACCTCTCGTTCGGGCTGGAGAACATCCGCATGCCCGAGGACGAGATCGCCCGCCGCGTCGAGGCGGCGGCGAAGATGCTGCAGATCGAGGAACTGCTGGAGCGCCGGCCCAAGGAGTTGTCGGGAGGTCAGCGCCAGCGCGTCGCCATCGGCCGCGCCATCACCCGCAACCCGAAGATCTTTCTGTTCGATGAGCCGCTGTCGAACCTCGATGCGGAGCTTCGCGTTCTGATGCGCGTGGAGATCACCAAGTTGCATGAGCGGCTCGGCAACACCATGATCTATGTGACGCACGATCAGATCGAGGCCATGACCATGGCCGACAAGATCGTGGTACTGCGCAAGGGCGTGATCGAGCAGGTGGGCGCGCCACTCGAACTCTATAACCGCCCGCGCAACCTGTTCGTGGCAGGCTTCATCGGCTCGCCGCGCATGAACTTTCTCAACGGCGCGATCACCGGGGTGAGCGAAGCCGGCCTTTCCTTCCAAAGCCCCCATCTGCCGTCCTTTACCCTTCCCGCGCGCCCGGGTCCGCTCAGGGCGGGGGCAACGGTAACGCTGGGCGTACGCCCCGAGCATTTCACGCTGTCTGAGAACGGCACGGGCTGGCCGCTTACGGTCAGCGTTTCCGAGCAGCACGGTTCCAACAGCTATCTGCATTGCGCCACACCCGACGGCACGCCAGTCCTGATCCACGAGGCCGGACAGAGCCGCGTGGCGCGCGGTGACGTCCTGCACGCCCAGCCGCGAGAGGGCCACTGGCACCTTTTCGATGCAGCGGGCCTGCGCGTGCCGCTGGGCAATTGAAAGAGTACAGCCAACGCGGAGTATACGACCGCCTAGAGCACGTCCTGTTTAATCCGGGTCATATCCTGCGGCCCTGAAGTAGTTGGCGCATTCGGCCGGCGTGAAGAGGTCGATGATAGG